>JAILGF010000049.1 GCA_024696945.1 Lachnospiraceae bacterium
ATATAAATTTACATCCGCTGTAACTTCCCCGCTAATCAGATTTGGTAAAAACGGTGTCAGGATCAAACCTATAGTCAAGATAACCAAACCGATTATCCGATAAAACTTTCTATACAGTTTCATTAATGCACAGATAGTATCCTTATCATCCTCAGCTATAGGCTTATACATACTGAACACCATGGTACTGCCTACACCGAGCTCGGCAAGGTTTAGGATAGAAAGTATTGATCTAAACAAACCTCCCAGTCCCAAATATTCCATGCCCAGGAAATTCAGTATTATAGAACGCATAATAAACGGAACTAACATATTCATCATCTGCGACATTCCGTTGAACATTATATTTCGTGTAGCGTTTTTGGTACGTTCTATTTTCATAATAGTCCCCTGGTTCCTTACTTTAGTACGATACCATATTACTATACCACTATCCTTGCCAATTCGCAACGCAAAATATAAGCATCTTTTTCCTTTCTATATGCGGAAATATATGGTATAATGATTCCGTAACGTTTCAGAAAGATGAGGAAAACCGATGTATTATTATAAGATATACGGGCAGTCTGTTATATCAGACCTCGAAATGTCGATATTACAAAAAACAGAACCCACGGATTGTGCTGAAGATCAAGCCATATATGTTATGCTGGGCAACATGCCTGCACCCTATGATCAAATGCCCGGTAAATCCTATCATTATTCTTCCGAAATTGGTTTCCTTTCAAACGACGGTTGCAATTTATTGATCTTAAACGGTAAGAAAATAATATATCAGCCCAAACCGCATCCATATTCCAAATCTCTTGTTTCCTATATCCTGGGATTCGGAATGGCCATGTTGTTCCTGCAGCGTAAACAGCTGGCTTTTCACTGTTCCTGTGTCATAAAGTGCGGCCGTGCCGTTTTGATCGGCGGTCCCAGCGGGAGCGGTAAATCCACTATCACAAATGCATTGTTAAAAAAGGGATTTAGGCTTATGTCCGACGATATGACCGTAGTCGATCCTTTTCACCCCGATTGCCCTATGGCCTATCCGGCATTTCCTTACCAAAAGCTCTGCCGAAATGTAATAGAATATCAAAAACTTAACAAGAACGCTTTAGAATATATTAACAAAAAGAAAGATAAATATCTTGTCCCGGCTCCTTCTTTTTACGAAAAAGAGGCACCGGTCCATGCCATGATCCATCTCGCAGTATCCGATACTCTTCCCATAGATGGTGACATGCCGCTTCTTTCAAAACCTCCGGCATTTGCATGGTGTAAACTGCAGGGTATCACCACATGGGAAGCATGTAAACAAGCTCTTTTTCTGCATGCCTGCCTGGTAGGAAATCTGCATGAAAAAGAACTGGCTGAACCCACGCTTCGTTTTTCTTCTCTTTGTCCTATGTACCAGATTGTAAGAAGAAACAACTCAGATTCCACTGAAGGGATAGCGGAACTGATTGAAAAAATCGTCAATGAAAGTTAAGGAGTCATTCAATGTCAGCTATTTGGGGCGTTATACCCAAGAATAACAAGATCAATCTTACAGACCGCACACATGAAATCTTTTTTAATGCTTACAGTAATAGCTGTAAGGTAGACAGTTACGCTCATTTTCTCTCAAAAGACATCTATGTGGGCTGTGGCATTCAACATATTACAGAATCCCCTTCTCCCCTCTCTCCCATCCGGGATACAGATAAGCATCTTATCTTCGCTGCCGACTGCCTGCTGGATAACCGTGACGAAATATACAGTCTTCTGAACACTTCAGATTCCGTTAACGATCTAAAAAAGATCTCTGATGATGAACTGATGTACAGAGCATATCTGACTTTGGGCGAAGAAGCTTTCTCCCATTTCACAGGACTCTATAGCATAGCCATCTTTGATGAAACTACAAGCAAATTGTCTCTGATCAGTGACCCTGTAAGTGCCCGTTGTCTGTATTATACCCAGACTCCTGATGTAATAGTATTTTCAACCCTTTTAAACCCGATCAGGCTTTTCCTGGAATCGGAAACCGATTACAAAACAGAATACAACAAGGATTATTTCAAAGACTTTCTTTTGTCAGATCCGGCCCTGATCTATATTGTTCCGCAAGAGACGCCCTATAAGAACATATATATGATGCCTCCAGGAACAATAAAATATTTTTCCGGTGATACAACTTGTACAAAAGAATACAGACATATAGATGTCAATTTCAAAATGCCGGAAGATCCCGAACTTTGTTCTGACATGTTTATGGAGCTCTATCGTACTTGTATAAATGATGCTGTTAATACCTCCGGAGAAGTCGGGATTGCATTAAGCAGCGGTCTGGATTCCTCCGGTATCGCTGTACTTGCAAGTCAAAACCTTGCTGGATGCGGAAAGAATCTGTATTCCTTTACTTTCACACCTCATCCTGCATTAAAAACAACTACGGTGCATGATACAAATGTCCTTTTCGATGAGTCAAAACCCGTCCTGGACTTGTGTAACATGTACCCGAATATCAAGCCTGATTTTTTATCGAACAAAGGAAAAAACTGCTTTGAAGACGTATCAGACTGCCTGACTATTCTCGAAATGCCATATAAAAGCGGTGCTATTCCCAATCACCTTGAAATCTGTAAAGAAGCCGAAAAGAAAAACTGTCGCATCCTGCTTAACGGAATCTTTGGTAATTCCACCGTCTCCTTTGGAGAATTACATCATATATTATATGACTTATATATGGCTAAAGACCTGGAACACTTCGTATCCTATCTGGAAAAATATTGCCAACATCAGAATATAGAACCCAAAAAGGCTCTCAGGAAATGTCTTTCCATGTTTTCGAACTATGCTCCGGCAAGCTTTGATCCATCCTCGTTTGTACCTCAGAATCCGTTTTTATTACCTTATATCCTTGAAAACTATCAGTTAGAAAAGCGGTTTACTGTTGATAAACGAACGTTGAGCAGGCAGTTTATAGATCATGTATTTTATCCGGAATATCTGCAAAGTAAAGCTCTACTTATGTACCTGGGTGCATTCGAGACAAAAATGGGGCTTGCTCACAATATGATATTGCGCGATCCGACAAAAGATATCAGGATCATCGAATTTTGCAGTAGGTTACCTTATTCCTATTTTGCTTTTAACGGAGAAACAAGATGGCTCACCCGCCATGGTTTTCACAATTTATTGCCTCCTTCAATACTGGAAAACCGGCAGCAGCATGCTTACTTAAATACCGACTATGTCAACCGCATACAAAGAGACTGGGGAACGCTTTGTCCGTTATTATCGCAGACCTTTAAAGATGTTCCAAAAAACTTAGAAAGATCAATTAACCTTAAATTGATTCCTGATTACCTGAAAAACATGGATTTTTATGACAACAGGCAACGAAATCTCTTAAAATACGCGATTGCGATATATAATTGCATCTTATATCAGAACCTCAAAAGATAACATTTTTGTTATATTTCTTTTCTTTTTTACATGCTTGTGATAAGATTTAAATAGTTTTTAATAATATGATAAAGATTGGAGTGTATCTAAATGAAAGAGTGGAAGAAACCTGTTTTAGATGAGATCAATGTTAAAGATACAGCTTGCTTCTGGGTTGATACCAATGAAGAAAGTTATGTGGAATATGATGAAGACCTTGGAACTTGCCATAACCCTTATTGGCATGGAAATGGTTTGTCACAAGAGGAAGCTCATCGGAATAATCCATATTGGTCAGGTGGTTGGGGACAAAAATAATATTAGTTGTTCCTAAAAATTTTTTCGATCATAGACTGGTGATACGTGTCACAAAGCACGGATCACCTTTTTTTGTCTTTTATTTCCAAATAATTTAATTATAAGCAAATCTGCACAGTTTTTGCCAATTCACAACGAAATTAGCATTTGCGATTGAATACCTTGTATGTTATAATTAGAAATACTTAAGTTACTTTTTCTATAGTCTATACAAAAGGGGGACCATATGGCTGCCACACTTTTACTGATCGATGATGATGCTGCAGTTTTGGAGATGAACAAAAAATACCTTGTTTCGCAGGATTTTAAAGTTTATACCGCTTCAAATCCCCTACTGGGTCTTAATATTGCAAAGACCAAACATCCGGACCTTATTGTCCTTGATGTTATGATGCCTGGTATGGACGGATACGAATTATGTGACAGGATCAGGCAATTTTCCGCTGTGCCCATCATATTCCTCACTGGAAAAGTATCCGAAGATGACAAGATAAAGGGCTTGGTTACCGGTGCAGATGATTATATAATAAAACCCTTTAGCCTAAAAGAGCTTAAAGCCCGTATTGATGCACAATTGAGACGTGCCGGTATGCTCACTACAGCTAAAACAAACCAAAACACCATTGCATTTGGTGACCTCAAGATTGATATGGCTCTTCACAAAGCTTTTTATATGGATAAAGACTTAGAACTTACAAACCGCGACTACGACATCCTTATGTATTTCTGTTCCCATCCAAACCAGACCATCACCTTTGAGTCTCTGGGGAAGGCTCTGTTCGGATCATAC
>JAILGF010000074.1 GCA_024696945.1 Lachnospiraceae bacterium
TGGCTTCTCCTAAGTGCAAGGTTTTTTTATAAAAACAGTGTTTTCCTTTGCATTTATTTTACCATATTTATGATTGAAAAGCCAGTAATTTCAATGGTTTTAGACTACTTTTCTCCTTAAAAAGCAGTCACTAATTAAACACGGAAAAGAGATGAAGCGTCAGTCTCGCTCCATCTCTTTTTTTGCTAGTTTCCTATGTCTGTTTTTTATTTTATTATACCCAATGCTTGTATGAGACATTGGTTAATAAGAAAAGTAATATAATTATTTTACTGTATTAACAATACCTTCAAATACGGGAGTACCTGTCTCGAGATCAAGTATTGCAAAAGCAAAAGGTCTGTTAAGGATTACTTCCTTCTTAAATCTGTCGGGAGCGACAGCTGTAGCTTCGCATTTCATATCTATAACCGTAACAGCTGCAGCCTTTGTTCCTTTTTCATCCAGTTCAATATGTGTCTTCTGGATAACGCTTCCGATATAAAGCGCAAGATCGGTAGTATCATATTCTGGATCAAGCATCGAAAAGAACTCTGCATTCAAGTTAAATGCTTTTTTCATACCAAGCTTCTGAAGCATGTCATTCATATTTATACTGTAATCAAATGTAAATGCAGGAGTTACAGTATCAACATCGGTATAATACGCATTCTTATAAAACTCTGTAAATGCGTCATCCGAAAGATTCTTAATATAATCATTTACGGAAATCTTCTCATCTAAAGGAAGTATTGCCATAAATGCATATTTATCGCCTTCGTAATACTTTAAGAAGCCTTTTTCGTTTTCAGTCTCAAAGTAAATGTTTTCTTCTGAAGACATCATCTTTGCGGTTTCAACCTCACCTGCATAATTGGTGAATTTTCCGTTTTCATTTACCTGATAATCCTTATACTCTTCCTTCCACTTGCCTTCAAATGCCATTGCATTGATTATAAGCATGATGGTCTTATTGTCAAGCTTATCAAGAGTCTTGGGGATCATGCCCTTTGTTTTATCTGAGATCCATGCATTTATCTCATCCTTAACGGTCTCACTGAATTCTCTTGAAGCAGCAGCAGCCTTGAAATGCTTTCTTAAGAGGTTCAGATACTTTTCGTTGATCTGAACGTTATTCTGTCTGAGATTATTCTCGTTGATCCAGATAGAATTTGCAATATCTATTGATCCGCCGTTTTCAAGCGCTTTTCTGTAATCCTTTGCGAAATTGAGTAGATCACGCTTGGTAGCACCCTTCTTTATAAGAGCTGCCATCTGGCTGTATGTTTTTCCTTTTGCTCCCATCGCTGCCATATCCAGTGCAAACATAAGAGACGCTGGGGAAATCATTACATTTTTGCCTTCTTCCTCACCTGCAATTGCCTCTCTCAAAGTACGAATAGAGAAATTGTTATAGCCTTCGATCATTTCTTCCGTTGTGGCTTTAGTCTTCTTGGTAATCTTCATAGCCTTTCCTGTAACTGTTGATGCATCATTTTTACCTTTTGCCAAAACTGAGGATTCACCAAACATACATACACAGATTGCCAACGTCAGGATACATGTCATAATGATACTGAGTTTCTTTTTCATAAATGCCTCCTAAAAGCTTTAATATTGATATTTTAGTCCTAAACAAGTATACTGTCAAGCTGCTTGTTCATCCCTTTTCAAACATTAGACGAATGAAAAAATCTTTGGTTCCCAAAATTTTTTTCGTCGGAAAACGAAAGTTCGATCACCGGAACCTTTATAAGCCCCGGCGATCGAACCTCTGTCTCTCTATACTTTCATTTTCCTTGACTGCAGATATTATTAATACTCCGGATATCCTAAATCCTTAACGTTCTCGAGAAGAACGTACAGATAACGTCCGTAGTATCCCCATGTCTCATTATATTCTGAAATGATGACACCAACAAGTTCTATCTGAGAATCGTCTGCAGGATACTTGGTGTAGGTATCGGCATCAACAATTCTCCAAGAGAAACCAAGCTTTGTTCCCTCTCCGATATTCTGCATTACGGAATTGGTGGTGGGATCCATCGTGCTTGTACTCATGAGGCCCTTTACCTTAATAACCTTGTTGTCATACTTACCGGCCTGGATATCATTCATTACTTCCTTCATCATAGAACCGTCATCGGGCATTTCAAGATCTATCTTGCTGTAATCAACTGTCTTGGGATCAACTGGCTCTTCAACCTCAGGTGTGGCTGTGTCCCAGATACTGCCCAAGCTGTCTGATGAACCGTCCGATGAATTGTCGGTTGCATTATTGATAAAATCCTTAAGGGTATCAAGTGCATCCTCAAGCTCCTTATCGGTCGCATCCGTCTTATCATTGCCTGAGGTGCAGGCTGCGAGTGCAAATACACAGGTAAGACATAACAATAAAGCTACAAATTTTTTCATTTTGAAAATCCTCCCTTTTTTAGCCACATCGATTATGTGACTTTATCTATGTTAACAATATCTACGGATATTGTATAACAAGCATTATCACTAGCCCTGCAATTTTATAGCAAGGCACAAGCTTTGATAAATGAAGTTTCAGAAATCTCTTTCTGCCATATTCCGTTTGCTCCGGCTGCTTTAGCTTTATCCTCCAGTATAGCAGACGCTGTCATAGTAGTCAGGATAATCCTGACATCAGGAGAAATATTTCTTATTCTTTTTATCATTTCAAATACTTCATTCTCATCAGAAGTTGTAATATCCATTATCAATAATGCTATATCGTTGCCTTTTATATATTTTTCCAGGCTCTTTGTGTCACGAAGTACAATGTAAAGCTCGTATCCCACGACCTTTTTCAAAACATCTTCCATGAATTTCAGCATTACGGACCAACTCTCGATAAGTACTACCTTCTTCATTCTTTCATCCGTAAATATCACCGCCTTTTCCCTTGACGGTTTAATCATATCACGGATTTTTCGTTTTGTAACTAATAATTCTACTAAACTTTATATGATATTCATATGAAATTAGTATAATTATTAATCTTCCTTCTTATCGTCACTGATAACAAGTCCTTCAAGCCTTGCCTTTACTGCAAGCTGAACACGATTCTTGTAACCGGTTTTAACAAGAAGGTTGTTGATATAGTAATTAACCGTTGCAGGGCTTATGTATAGTTTTTCGGATATCTCTTTATTGGTTGCGCCTGTGGTAACCTCCCTTAAAACATCCAGCTCCAGTTCTGAAAACTCAGTGCTTTTTGCATTACCGATCATAAGCTCCGGTGTTGTATCGGGATAGATATGCTCACCCTTCATTGTCCTCTCCATAACCTGAAGTATGGGAACTTCCTCCAGCTCTTTGTACCAGAAGCTGTCAACTCCTATTTCTCGTGCCTTTTCAATATAGGAAACCTCAGGCATGGAGGTAATTATTATGATTTTAATCGAAGGACGTATCTTCTTAATCTCCTTTGAAGCATCCAATCCGTTCATTCCGCCTACCATAACAATATCCATCAGGATAAGATCCACATCGCCGGTCTTACAGAATGAAATCGCCTCTTCACCGTCCTTTAATGTTGCAACCAGTTCAAATTCCTTTGAATCCTTAATAAAATATGAGAAGAACTGTCTTGTAATATTCTGATCGTCTACAATCGCTACTCTTGTCATATGTTTCCTTTACCTCCTTCTGCCGGAAGCCTGAAAATTACCTTGAAGGCTTCCTTACATTCCACATTCATATTTCCGCCTATTCGTTCCACTGATTTTCTTAAATTTCCCAAGCCGCCGCCTTCTGAAAAGCTTTCGGGATCGGGTACTTCTCCGTCATTGCGTATCTCAACCTGAAGATATTTTTTTTCATTGAAGGAACTCAACGTTCTGCCAGTGGTATTGGTTATTTTAACAAACAGTGTTTTTGCATTTCCATGTTTTAACGCATTGGTTGCACAGGTACGTAAGCCCGTAATAACTATATCCTTATGCTCTTTTCTTTTTGGAAGTATACCCTGAACGTCAATTTTTAGTCCGACCTTACTGAAATCATTTATCAGCGTGGAATATTCAAAAATATTGCTGTCATTTTCCTCTCCCCTAAGGAGCAGAGTATTCAGCTTCCACTGCTTAATAACCTCCTGGCCTAAGCCTTCATCATTTGTTTCAATAAACTTACGTGACATTATCAGAGTTTTTCCAAGATCGTCATGTACCTTGCTTTTGGTCGCAAGGATTTCCTTCTGAACCGTTATGCTCTCAATCTCGGAATTTAGGTTCTGAAGACGTTTCTTAATCTCATCAACCTTTACACGCTTTACCTTTAGTTTTTCATTTAGGAGCTGTTCCTCCGAAACATCCGTTGCCATAATCTCGATCAAGTTATGACCTTCAAAAACGCATATACTTCTCTTAAAGCTATATACCGATCCGTCATCGAGACGTACAATGCATTCATTTCTGTTACCGGAATCCTTTGCTTTTCCTTTTTCGGACGGAAGAATACCCATATCCCTTGATAAGAGCATATGCCAGAATTCATCTCCGCTGTATATGCCTTCACCGATAAGCAGTCTTGAAATACTGTCCATTTTGGTATTTACAAGCTTGACCATGCCACATTCCCAGTAAAAAAGAAGTCCTACCGGAAGAGAATCAAGGCCTTCCTTCAAAGAAGCCTTTGCAAGTGTCTTTTTCTCCCACCGCCTTACATTCTGAGTAAGTGCGAGAACAACGACAGTCATAGCAGCCTGTAACAAGATCAGTTCCACAGTTTTGTTATTAAAGCCTATTGCATCTGTCAGATTGCCTTCTTTTGACATTAAGAGAAAGGCCTGTATAATAAAGTATTCTATAAGGAACAGCACGCCTACCAAAATACCATAAACTCTTTTACTCTTTTGGAACAGTATCCTTATCAGGTTATAAATAGTTATTATCAACATGATAAGTGTTTCAAGAGCTACACATCCGAGAATAAGCAGATATATCTTATCATTCATGTGCTCACCCCGCTTTCTTCATTAAAGCGGGAAGCCTGACGAATAAACCGGCTGTCACCGTGTGATCTAAGTCTAACGTAAACTCCCTCTTCTTCGTGCAGAACCTCTATGGCTGCTCCGTACCTCTCAAGGTCGAATTTTGAAAAATCGGGAAGTCCGGCAGGAGTATCCATAAGCATTTCAAGCTTTATACCTTCATTTCCCAAAAGTATGCAGGAAATTGTTTCAACTCCCGGAAATGCTTCCTCCAATACCGCCTCAAATATCTCATAGACAAAAATCAGCAAGCCTCCGTCAAATTCGGTATCAGCTTTAATTCCGCTTACATTTGCGTCAACTCCAAGAAGCTTAACGTTTTCCAGTGATTCCCTTATTGCAAATCTCAGTTCCTCAAGCTTCAGCATCTTATACTGCTCGGCAAGGATGGAAAGATTTGCCTGTCTTTTGATAAATGCACCGAGAACCGCACATCTCTTTATTGCTGTAACACGGTCCTCATTCAAAACCTCGGCTTTTTCAATGATTCTTTCTATTTTTTCAAGCTGGCTCCGTGTTCTTTGTGAAATACTGTCATAAAGCCTGTTTCTTACGTCGACTGCCTGTTTTTCTGCCTTTAGGTCATTCTCTATCTCTAATAGGCTATTCTCTTCCTGCGCTCTCTCTATAGCCTCTTTTAAGTTTGCATTAAGTTCGTTTACTCCGGTCAGATCTTCGATCCATAGAACGCTTCCCGTTTCAAGATTTTTAGACTTTACACGCCTGTTCTCGTCCAGCTTAAGTCCGTTCTCCCTTTTAGCCCTTACTATTTCAACCGGATCAAGCTCTATCGCCTCGTTTGACATATATTTTAAATTGTTGTTATCATCAACTATGGCAGCTTTTACATTCGCAAGCTTAAATATATCATCATAATCGCTGTTTGACGGTATAAGTCCGATGCGCAGCATAGCTTCCCACATACCGATATACATTATAGCGTAAACTTCCTGAACGTTATAAAGTTTAGTACCGTTTATTTCCGGTGAATTGCCTCCGTTTATTGCATACATGAAAAGCAAAGCACTGCTTAACAAACATATTCCTACCGGGATCCATACAAGCTTTTTTGCGTAGCTGTTCCTGCACCTGAATACCATGATAATAACGGAGCTTGCAGTAAACACCATGCACCATAAAAGGACCACATAATATCCGATATTGTATGAATAAGAAATTATTACGTTATTATAGGATTCTATTTTAAATACCAGCTTATGGAAATCATTTGTCATTACAAATATTACAATAACAAGCCAGCTGATAATTGAAATAAAGTCAAAGGCTTTATTTCTCTTCTCTGCTTCCCTGCCGACTCGTAGTGCAAGGAGAAACGAGAACAGTGAAAGTGCCGTGATTGGAATATAATATGAATACCAGACATATCTCCCGACAACAAAAACCTTTTCAAAGAAATCCCATCTCATAAGTCTGAGTATAAACAGCATTATGATCACTACACCGCCCATGACCAGATAGCCTTTTATAAAACTAAAAGTGACACGCCTTTTAACTGTTATTACCCATGCAACGGCTATAGCAAGATAAGCTATGGTAACCAGATCGAATAAAGGAAATCCGAAACTACAGAAAACCTGAACTAACTCTGTCAATACCAAAGCTCCAAGAAATGATAATATGAATCTTCTTGATTTTTTGCTTATATACGGCATACTATATCCCTTTGATTTTTGATTAATGGAATTATAACATTTAAGTATTCCAAAGTAAATGGGTTTGCCTCAAATCTATTAATGTTACTAAATTTAAAAAAGGAACACCGGTATGATCCGATGTTCCTTAAACATAAAACTATTTATATTTCGTATACCCTCTAAACGCTATCTGTGCAAAATTATAGAAGCCCAGATACCAGATGTTAAAATCGTGACCACCGCCTTTTTCCTGCCACATAAAGTTCTCATTTTCAACAAATATGTCGCTTATTGTAGGCAGATTTTTAGCTGCCGCCGAAGCAGAAGCATAAGCGATCGAATCATCCTTGCCGCAGATATTGTAGAAGAAATCCACGGTATATTCGGATTTCTCAACAATGCCCTTGACCTTGCTCGAATTATATGAGGTAGGTGCGGCACTGAAGGCTCCGAACCAGCTGAAAATGTCAAGGCATTCGCACATACCTATGTTTATTGTCTGCATTCCGCCCATCGACAGACCGGCCATCGCTCTGTGTGTTCTTGTAGCGGTCAGGTCATATCCGTTCTCATCATATTCCGCATACGTTGAATAATGACTTTCAATATAAGGTATAAGGTCATTCCTAAGCTCATATCCGAACTTATAGAATAGATCGTTTCCTGTAGTATTTGATAAGGCAAATGCCTTTCCGTTAGGTGTAACCACTATAAACGGCTCGATATCACCGTTTTCAATAAGGTTATCCATAATACGCTTTACCTTGGAGCCCTTATCACTGTTAAGTCCCCATTCGTTTTCTGTTCCGCCGATACCGTGACAGAGATAAAGCACGTTGTACTGCTTGCTCTCATCGTAATCAGGTGGAAGATAAACATATGCGAACTTTTCAACCTCCGGACCGTCCCCAAGATAATCATGAGCCATATAGCTTATCTTCTCTATCTTTCCACCTTTTACCGCCGGCATAGTATACTTCGTGGGTATTGATAGACTTACCGAAGCCACAACCGGTGTAGGAGTAGGCGAAACAGTCGGAGAAGGTGTGGCAGTAGGTTCCGGAGTTGCGGTAGGTTCCGGTGTCGCCGTATTTTCAGGCTGCACAACAGGCTCTGTAGTGTCTCCCTCTTTTGCCGTCTCCCCAGACGAACAAGCTGACATAAGAAGAACAAACAGTCCGATCAAAATAATTAACAGTGATTTTTTCATTTCAAATAAGCTCCTAAAACTTTATCTTGTAAACTGAGACATAAACTTCCATGCCTCTTCGCAGGTATGATGCCTGAATTCATGCTGCTGGTTATCGATACTTGCAAAAGCAGTACGGAATACACCGTCTTCCGACTTATAATAATTTATGGTAAGGATCGAACCGCGGGAATCATCAGGTATCCTTACTATTACATCACCGTTAACGCCGTAGATCGGATTCTCCCACTCATCCTTCTTGGCAAAATCAAGCTTAAACTTCTTCTGAAGCTTATTAACCTCGGCAACATACTCTATCCTCTCAATGCCTGACTCAGCCTGGAAAGGAAGCTCGGGAAGATGGGACTGCTCTCCGCCCGAATAAAATACGGGAACCGGAACTGTAGTATTAAGCTTGTCTCCAAGAGGCTTTCCAAAGGGATTGTTCCTTACGGGGAACAGCGCACATCCGGGAGCCATAGCTGCAAAGATCTCAGGATATTCCTGATACATATCCCATGTCTTGCCGCTGCCCATAGAGAAACCTGAACAATATATCCTCGAAGCATCGATACTGTACTTTTTCTTAAGGTCTTCAATAACCTGAACAACTTCGGTAGCTGTAACGTCCTGATGGTTCTCCAATGCCACATAGAGGAATCCATACTTATGGCAGACCTCCCACCATCCCGAAACGAATGTCAGGAACATTGAGGAATCTCCACCGCCATGGAATCCGACAAGCAGCGGAGCAGGACCGTTTTTAAACGCATCATTGTTATAATATGCAAAGTAACCTACCTTATGCTCTTCAGTATCTTTATAGCGACCCCTGTTATCGCCGGAAGTCTTGACAAGAGTATATCCGGCTTCTTCAGTCATATCAAGTGAGGGAAAATCGGGTTCAATTTCCATATTTCCGCACCACATCTTAAACTTCCTTACAAATGCCTTAAAGTCAGCCTTATAATCCGCACTTTCCTTAACCAGCAGGTTCTTGCATCCATCAAATGCCGCATTGATCTCGGCACTGTTGCCAACGCTTAAGATTCCGATATCCTTGCGCTCTACGTTAGGAACAACGCTTAAATTCTGCATCGAGCACATGGCAGGTGTAATCTCGCCTGGACCCCAGAGATATTCGCCGTCGATTTTCTTAAGAAGATTCTTAGCAACATAATCCGCTGACTCGCCAAAGCTGTAAATATCAGCCCTGAATATTGCACCTCTAACGAAATATCCCTTAAATTCTCTGGTGAAGAAATCTGTTATCTCAATTATGCCGTCCTTATAGAAAGGATTCATCTTTATTTCTGCGATTATTGCCTGATAAAGCGACTCATCGGCATTCTTCCATCCGCCCTCGGGATAAACAAACAAAACACTTGAATCAACTGCCGATGCGATATCCGCAAGACCGCTTTCCTTCGCGAAGCTTATGGCTGCATCCTTATCCTGTTCCTTCTCCTCGAAAACAAGAAGCAGCGGTGCCCTGAACGTGTAATTGTTCACTTCACCGTCTATATCCGTAGCCGGAATATAGGTCTTAAGCGAAAACTTCTCAAACTTGTACTCCCAATACTTTCCTCCGTCGGCAAAGGTGCTGACTTCGGGTCTTTGCATCATAGCCATTGCTATACCCTCCTTAAACTCTTTTAATTTATATATATTTCAATTCCTGAAATATCATAATGAAAGTGCCTTTTTAACGATCTCTGTTTTCTTTTCGTATTCCTCTATGAGACCGTTATGCTTTCCGGTAACCTTTTCCGAATTACCGGCTTTAGAGTCCATCTCAAGATCAAGAGCCATCTCAAATACCTTGCGGTCACCGACAGTTTTGGCAACACTCTTTAAAGCATGCACCTTAATCGCATACATGCTCATATCGTTGGATCTGAGTGCCGAATCGAGCTCATTTTTCCTGTCCTCGAAAGAAGAAACGTAGTCTCCTAAAATTTCCTTATAGAAATCGGGATCGTTCCCGCAATAATTCAGTCCCTCTGAGGTATTAATTCCGTTATCATTCAAATAGGTATCCATGTCTTCTGCTCCATCCGTCTCAGTTTCTTCGTCATAATCATCTTCTTCACCGGGCATAAACTCAAATATCTCGTAAGCCGGAGTGTTTTCGTCGGGTGCCTTATCATCTTTATGTCTTCTGTCACCGTGTCTTCTTTCCTCTTGACGTCGTTCTTCCTGACGTCTCTCTTCAGGCTTACCCTCGATGACCTTTCTTTCCTTCTTCTCATCCGTCTTGGAAGAATTATGCTTCTTTCTGTATTCAACAATTGCTTCCGGCAGATATTTAGCAAGTACGGCTTCCAGAGCCTTTACCTCAACAGGTTTGGAAAGATAATCGTCGAAACCGGCCTTTAGGTACGACTCCTTAGCACCAACTACCGCATTTGCGGTAAGCGCTATAACGGTTGTAGTACTGCTGATAAGAACCTTTTCCCTAGCCTTCTCAAGTGTTTCAATACCGTCCATTTTAGGCATCATATGGTCGAGAAGCACAATATCGTAAGTCTTCTCCTCCATTTTTTCGAGAGCTGCCTCACCAGATTCAACAAGGTCCGGAACTATTCCGTTCAGCTTAAGAAGGTTCTTTATTACCTTAAGGTTCATTTCGTTATCATCTACAACAAGGATACGTGCCTGAGGTGCAAACAGGTAAGTCTCATTCTCCTTATGCTCTGCAAACTCCTTAGCCTTCTGTTTGAAATCACCTATGGGCTTGTCGTCAATAATCATCTGGTCAACAGCAAAGGAGAATTCGGAACCCTTACCGTATTCACTTTCGACCTCAAGCTTTGAGCCCATCATGTCAAGCAGTCTGATAACGATGGACATTCCAAGTCCGGTACCCTCTATAGCTCTGTTTCTGGTTTCTTCTAGTCTTGTGAAGGATTCGAACATCTTGCCCAAATCCTCCTGCTTTATTCCGATACCGGTATCCTTTACCCTTACTCCGATGCTTACAGTCTTTGCATCCTTCCTGGTACCTGTGATGTACAGATCGACCCTGCCTTTGTTGGTATATTTAACCGCATTTGTAAGAAGGTTGACCGCTACCTGTGCCACACGCATATCATCACCGTACATTCCTGAAGGGATGTTTTCGTCTATATGGGTTTCGAATATAAGCCCCTTATCCTCTGCTCTCTGCGAAACGGAATTGATGATGTTCTCAATCATGGTCGAGGAATCATACTTCACAGGAATGATCTCCATCTTACCTTCCTCGATCTTTGAGAAATCAAGGATGGAGTTTATAAGGCTCAGCAGGTTACGTCCCGCAGACTGGATATTTACAGCATAATCCTTTATGGAATCATCGTTCGATTCTCTTAAGATCATTTCGTTCATACCGAGCACTGCGTTTATAGGCGTTCTTATCTCGTGTGACATCTGAGCAAGGAATCTTGACTTTGCCCTGCCTGCCGAAACAGCGGCCTCGGCAGCATCAACCAGCTTCTCGTTTGCCTCATCCTGCCACCTTATGAACCTGCTTATCATTACAGCTATAGCGACAATGCTTATTATAAGCATGATAATGAAAACTATAGCGATCAGAAGCACAGTTCCGTAAATACTGAACCAGTTCTGAACTACCATAACGGTAAATCCCGAAAGCTCACTCTTTTCGGAATAACAGGAAACATACCTTCCGTCATAATCCTTCATGGCGAAAACATCACCGTCATGATATGCTGAGGCGTAGATCGTATCCTCAATATTTACACAGTTCTCCTCGCTCATCTCGAAATTCTTGTTCGGATGGTTCAGAATATTACCTTCGGAATCTACAAGGAATGCATACCCTTCGGAGCTGTAACTATCGTCAAGAACGTCTACGAGCTTGTCAACATAGCAGTCTATGGCGAATATTCCAAGAAATTCACCTTCCTTGGAGTATACTATACGAGAAAAGGTAATACAGTACAGGCCGGTCTGGGCATCATAATAAGGAGCGGAAATGCTGTAGCCGTTGCCCGATCGCTCCGTATCAATATACCACTGTCTCTGCTCTACGCGATAATTCGGTTCGGGAACCCAGCCGTTATTCATAATGATCTGGTGTTCCTTATAAGGATTGGCCATATAGCAAACAGTCATTTCGGAGTAATTCTGCCCAATATCGTTCAGCCACTTGACAGCCGAGTCATAATCATCAAGTACGGTTGGATTTGCTGCAATAACATCGGTGAACATCCTCAGTATGCTCTGATGCTGCAGCATCCACTGGGTGACCTCTCCGTTGTATTTGTCAGCTTCCCTGCTTATCCTGGCATTACCCCATTTTGTTGTGGTACCTATGCAGAGTATAAGTCCTGCAAGAAGTGCGGCAACCATTATACCGATAATACTGTTTCTGATATACTTGCTTGAAAAAGTAGTTTTTCTGCCTTCCTTCTTTTTCTTTTCATTGGAATCCTTTGCTTCATCCTTTAGGATATTCGAATATGAGAACAGATCATCCATCATCTCTTTAAGATGTATACCTGATTCCCTTATATCCCTCAGTGAATCCGAAGGATCCTGTTCCTCATCCCTAAGCAAAATTTCACTGGTCTTTATAATATCGTTTACAGGACTCATGAAATCCTCAGAAAGACCTGAAATAAAGTTCTCTGTTGCAGCCAGCGTGTTTTCGGCCTTCTCCTGGTTATTAAGGCTCACCATGTAGAATACGATGATAACCGCAACCATAAGAATATCAACCGCGCCGAGCATGATCATCTGCTTATAGATATCAGCATAGAAAGTACTGTAATCAACTGCAAGAATAAGATGCCAGCCATTGCTTGTTTCGTTGCTGAAGATAATCCGGTTTTTGCCACCTAAAGAGGTAGTGAAGCTTCCGTGTTCCTTAGAAGCTTTAACTCTTTCAAAAACTCCGCTGTATTCGGGGAGTACATCGCTCAACTTTTCTCCCTGAAGTCCCGTATCCGTGCAGCCGACGATAACACCGTCCCTTGTAACAATAAGGGCGGTCTGATCCTCGTATTCGCTCATAAGTGCTACGGTATCCTGTACCTTTGCCAAGGTATAGTCCATAGCTACTACTGTATTATCGTCCGAGAGCATACTTGAAAGAGTAAAACAGAGTTCATTTGTTGCTGCATCTATATAGGGCTCCGAAATATAGATTTCCCCGGCATTCTGTTTTGCACCGATATACCAGACACGCTCTATAGCATGATAATGCTCGGGCATATCAAAATCCGGTATATATGTCCATTCGTTGCAAGCAGCATATACGTTGAAGCAGTTTCCGCCGGTAAGGTCCCTGTTATAGGTCTTCTGCTGACGGATATAGCTTTCTATTTCTTCCATGTCAGCTTCTATCAACAGCTGTTCCATACCCATGGAGAACCTTAAGAGATTACTTTCCGCATCGGAAATTGTCTCCTGAAGGTTACCCTTTATATTGTCGAGCTGGATTGAGCCGATCTTTCCGGTCTGATCGGTTCCTGCATGATAAATAAGGTTAATATTTATGGTAATAACAGTGATAAAGATCAGAGAAATGATCAGAAGAAAGTTTCCCTTTATTCTACTGTCCTTCTTTATTTCATTGGTATCGTTCCTATCCTCAAGCAGAAGCATGAAGCCTAAGAAAGCAATGGATTCAAAGAACAGTTCTACAGGGATTGACCACAATGCCTGGATAATAAGACCGAGAATGGCAATTGAAATAAGGATAAGTGTTGCGATCCTGTCCATCTTTGAAAGTCGTCTCTTATATTGGACAAATATCACAACTCCGAACAGGATATATAACGCACCTATAGCATAAAGAACCCAGAGATATGGACCTCTTTCGTACTCAAAGAAATCATTAACATAGAATAAAAGCTTTGTTATGGGGTTTACCAGTATCAATAATTCCCCCAAAATACAAGGTATCATGAAAAGCAGGAAGAAGCTTTTGCTCTTCTCCTTTCCCGCACCGGTCATATTTAATATATAAAGCGGGAAGAAAAGCGAAAGACCTGTATGGAAAATGAAATAAAGCTCATTTAAAAGGTTAAGTATAAATGCACTTTTTTCGGAAACATATTCCTCTAAAGCAACCTCAAGAAATGAGGAAAGTGCAGAGATCATAAGAGTGCAGATCAGTATCAGATATGTAAAATGCTGATCCGTCATCTTATTGTTCCAGGTTTTGGGTATAGGCAGATAAAGCCGGCTCCTTCTCTTCAAAGAGTCGACCAGACAGAATAAAGCTATGCAAAAAGCAGAAACTTCAAGCATTATTTCATTCATGATTCAGAATGCCTTTCATGATCAGTTAGTAAAATTCACCGTAACCTTTACCACCTCACAGGGTGAAGGAAACTTAAACCTGAACCCCCAGCCGCCTACACCGCAGGTAACAAAGGATGTCATGTTCCCGAACTTTTTGGTCCAGTAATTATTATCATTGTTCGGTACATTTAAGAAATAACTGAAAGGGAACTGTTGCCCGTGTGTATGACCGCTAAAGGTAATGTCCGCACCTGCTTCGGCTATAGAGTTGAGATCCCTCGGCTGGTGGTTCATTACTATAATGGGTCTGTTCATATCAAGCTTATAATTATTCAGGTCTCTGACCCTACCGACCCTTTCATCCCTTCTGCCGACCAGATAAACCCCGTCTATTTCCACTTCCCTGTCCATAAGAATGGTAATCCCGGCATCGCGCAGAGCCTTGTCAAGCTTCCCGCCCCAGTTATCGTGGTTACCGTAGGAAAAATAAACACCCTTGTCAGCATGCAGATTCTTTAATTCCTTTGCCAGTGCATCATAAGCACACTCAGGCGTATTGTTGTCTATAACGTCCCCGACTATGAGGATAACGTCACAGCCGAGCTCATTTATCTTCTCAACCATATCCGGCAATTCGGAGACCTTGACTCCGGTACCGACATGCAGATCGGAAACAACCGCAAATGTCATCGAATCAACATCTGCAGACTTTGCAACCTCTATAACACATTCCTTTTGCCGGATAATGCTCATATTTATAAACCCGGTTATCGCAAGCACTGAAAGCAGTATAAGCAAAACACCTGCAAACTTCGGTGAGTACAGTGCCGTCCTAAAGGGCTTACTGTTTTTGAAGACAAAAGAGATGATCGCTATTATATCCCTTATTATAAAGAATATGGCAGAATAAAGGATCACGACAAATTGATATGCGCTTATGAACTGGAATACAGGCACAAGGAAATTATCATTAAGCTTTCCGAGATTAAATGCAGAAAATACCATAATCCCGATAAGCACAGCCTCTGTCAGGAAATATATAACCGGTGAAAGCCCGGTACATTTCCAGAGCTTAAGATACCTGATAACCGCATAAACGCAGGAAATCAAAACAAGTACTATAACAAACCTGAACAACCCCATAAAAACCCGTTCAACCTTTCCCTATGAACAAAAACTGTGAGGAAGCTTCACTGTATTTCCCATATGTATAACCGCTCATAAGGACATTTTTAGCGAGCATCAGTGCATCACAGAGTTTTCTTGCATTGCTGGTGCGTGCAACAGATATGATAAAATCAATCTCTTCAATAAGCTGCTGCAGAGTTATCTGAATGTCATTATTAATATTTTCACCCGGTACCACCGTTTCGTGGAAGAAGCCTTCGTCCTTAAAACCCCAGATATCTCTTTTCTCAGGCTCGGCGCTCATTTTTCTTATAACCTCAAACCTGCCGTTTTCTTCAAGAGGCATAAGGAAGTTCCAGCTTCCTGCTACCATTACTTTACCGGCTTCGATCGGTGCATGCTTCTTCTTTTTCTTGTAAAGTATTATTCCCAGAACAGCTACGGGTATTACAAAGATAAGTATTATTATGATCTCGGTGATAAGGATGTAGTTGGGAACCATGCCGTAATATTCTCTTGCGGAAAGTCCCGTGGGATATACAGAGGTTTCCGCATCCGATCCGCCATGATGATGTCCGTGCCAGTCCGCATCACACTTAAGGAAATAATTGTAGGATACTTCATCCACCCCATTGTCATCCCAGGTAACGTCCATATTGTACCATTTACCGTCCAGCTTGACACGATTCCATGCGTGGGCACTTCCTATTTCCAGCGTTACATCGATACCAAGTTCCCTCATAATTGCATAGAATGCAAACGCATAACCGGTACATGAGGATCTGCCCTTAAAAAGAGCACTGTAAGCACCGCCTTCAAAAGCAACATAGCGGTTAAGCAGAACAAGGTAGTCATGAACACCCTTTATCTTTTCATAATCGCTCAGATCCTCAAATTTTGAAGCAATACGCTTTACACGGATCTCTGTAAGAAAGCTCTCAATCCTTGAAGGATCGCTTAAATGCAGGTGGACCGTATAGCCGTTAGGGCTGTAATTATACTCATACCTCATGGCATAGATCTCACACCCCGCATAATCACCGTTCGCAGTAGCATTCTCCATGATCGTGAACAGATCCAGAAAATTTGGATTTATGGCTGTTTCAAAGTATATCTCACCCTTGCCGCTCTTAACGGCGGTATTGATAAGATCGTAAATCTCCTGCTGTGAACGGGCGACACCTTTATAGTTATAGCTGTCTGACGAAAGGATAAAGATAGCAACGGCCAATGCGACCAATACTACCCCTATCGCGATTTTAACTGAATTTTTCATTTTATGATAATCCTTATGGTAGTCCTCGTTAACTTATTTATTTTACTAAAAAAACGTTTTTTTGTCAATTTAAAATCTTCTTCCGGAGCCTGTATGAGTCCTGCCCGAGGTGCCTCGTGATGACGAATGGTACGTTGATCTGCCGGATGATGAAGACCTCGGCGAAGAAGATCCTGAGGAATAGGTGGTTCTGGGAATCTTTGTTTTCTGTACATTTCGATTTATAAACGTATCATTTCCGGTCCTAAAATCAGATGAAGATGTTACATAATTATCCGCGCCGTAAACGCTTCGAACTGTAACCATATTCTTTCGAGCTTTATTTAGGAACTTTTTACCGACAAATGCGCCGACCAGAACGGAAACTATCGCGCAAAACAGCCATTGTCCGGCATCTCTCGGAATCCTTCCCGTTTTTTCCATATGCTCTAATTCATCTAAAAAGGTCTCGGCCATATCATAATAATAAAGTTTATCCTCTAAGTGTCCTTTTAACCGTTTAAGATTTGTATCCTGTAGAGTTTCTGCCACTTTCCCGAATGGATATATGTAAAAAGAACCATAATCGCAAAAAATGCACAGAATAACTCCGTTAAAATCCGGGCCCAGACCGTAACCATTATAATAATAGAAATCACCGGTGTATTGTTCATTCGACATGCGAAAGGCATTCGGAGTAGTATGTATTACAACGTCTATTCCGTAATCATCGGATATCTGTTTAGCCTTCTGTGTCAGGTTTTCTATTTCTTCCTTTGAAAAATAACTACCGTCCTTTTTACCGTTATCAACAACTCTCAAGGCTTCGGGATTATGAGTTCTGACATATGCGTCCTTTTCTTCGGCAGAGGGATACCAATCGGGAGAAAAAACAACGCCCTTTGTAAACAGATTACCTATATTATCTATCCAGTCAAGAACACCCTCTCCGTAATCGCCTCTGCCCAGATAACTATACAGATCATCATCAAGCAGGTTGGCATTTACTTCGGTATATAAGCCTCTTGATTCAGGTCCGAAGGTGCTTGCCCAGCCGCCTCTGTTTTCCGGGTCCATACAGATAAAAAGACAGATTCCTTCATATTCCTCACCCTTACCGTAACCGTTATAATCATAGAAATCATTACAGTAAAGCTCATGCCCAAGGCCATAATCCGAATCAGCCGTAACGACAACAATATCCTTATTAGTCTTTGCCGTAATGTCAATAATCTTTTCTCTCATCTCGGCTTCTTCTTCATCTGTAAAGATATCGGCCATATCAACCACTCTCGAAACATCAGGATCATGGAAGGGTAAAAATACATCCTCGGATTTAGGATACCATGAAGGCAGATTTTCACTGTTATTTCGAATTTTCAGGCCAAATTCGTCATAACCGCCGGTACTTTTTGCCGATGCGGGAACGTTAAACAACGTAGCCGATAAAATGATAACTGCCGTAAGTATCGACGCAAAGCCAATAATATTTTTTATCTTATTAATGCTTAAAGATTTTTTCATATGATCAGGTCCTTCCTTTGCACAAAAGCCAATATCAGATACGCCACCCGATAAAATAGGAAAGTATGTAATATATCGCAACAGCAGCTGCAGGTATGGCTGCCTTTTTAAGCCAGTACAATCTAGATACCTTCTTTGAAATCGGAACCTCACCGACCACCTTACCGGTCTGACCGTTTACGGCAAATTTAAATTTTGAGGATCCATAATTAATGGTGAACGTATAAACAGGAAGAACGATATATTTTACACTTATATCCGTCGCTTTTAGTTCATATGATTTTAAATTAGCACTTGTATATTGAGAGCCTACAGCCGCCTTTACTTTACCAAGTGTGGTGCTCTGCATGCGATTCTCTGCTCTTTGCTGAAGCGATTTTCCCGGAACGTCAAATCTATCGGCGGCAAAACCCGCAAGATATCCGTAATCAAAATCCTTTATTTCAGAAAAATCATACGGAAGAACCGAGTCCATAAGTGCATCATCTATCTTCTCACTCGCATCCAGAGGGATATCCGAAAACGAAACCACGCCCTCACGAACCACATCGTAAGTATCTGTTTCTGTTATACGGTAATCACCGCTCACATGCGAGCTGACCTTTGTACAACTGAAATAAAACCTTCCGCCTATAGAACCGCTGAAAAGCCAGAAAGGAACATACAGTCCCGTAACCTTTTCCATAACACCCTCGGAGAAAAAATCCTTGGGCAGAAGCTTTTTATCCTTATAAAAATCATCGAGATGCTTCTTAAGCTCACTTTTCGGGAGCTTGAAAGGAATTATACCGTTTGGTCTGAGATTACCCGACACCTTATCGGACAAAACTATCTTGTTTGTACAATAAGGACATGTAAGCGAAGCTTCCTCCGAGGCTGCAAGAACTTCGGCCCCACAGGACTTGCAATAGTAAACCTTTAATATTCCGCTGTTATCCTGAGGCACACCTTCATAAAAGGCTTTAAAATCAAAGCCCTGTATCTGTGTTTGTGAGGGCTGTATGTCGAATTCCGAGTCACAGAATTCACATACGATTTTCCCTTTTTCGGGCACAAAACGAACAGTACCCCCACAATTCGGACATTTCTGCTCTTTTATGAAATTGCTGTAATTTAAAGGATCCATTTTTCCACCTTACTGCAGGCTTTTTAATCTATCAATATCGTACCTGCACCGACAATTTTCCCTTTTTACTTGTTCCTAAGATTTCCGATAGCTTAAACCTTCCGAAGCCCCGTACCGTAACTATATCTCCCTGTTTCAAGTTAAGAGATGTATTTTCCGTAAGCCTTCCGTTTACAAAAACCTTTTCCTTTGCAAAATACTCTGAGGCAATGCTTCTTGACAAATTATAAACCTTGGCTATCACCGCGTCTATCCGTTCGGATGCCACCTGAATTATCTTTTCTTTATCAAAGCCTTTTGGTATTTCACATATGTCATCCGCTTCAGCCTTTCTCACGCTTACAGTGGTATGCTTCACACTTATCAGATTTTCGATGATATAATCAGATATTCTGTTCATACAGAAAAGATAAGCCTTCTTCCCCGTTACGATTATATCTCCGAGCAGACTTCTTTCTATCCCCAGGCTCATAAGTGCTCCAAGGAAATCCCTGTGTGTAAGATCATCCGCAAATTTATCTGCAAGAGGAACTATGGCAAGAATATCTATCGGGAAATCCTCCTCATACCCAAAAGTATCAGGATTTCCAAAGCGAACCATTGCTCTCTCCGCACCCTCATACCCGCCAAATACTGTGGTAAAGGCAAAATCAAGCTTTCTTTTTTCTTCATAAAAATATGACAGATCGGCCATTCCAAGAAACTGAGTAAAAGTAAACTGCCCCTTGGAGTAGCTCCGGTCTGCCAGTTCAAAAAATCTCTTTTTAATTAATTCTTTTTCATCCATTATCCAAAATATGCTCTTTCTATGTAAACCGTTATACTTAATTATATCAAAAGAGGTATATTTGTCAATAAAAACAGAGGAATATCCCATCAATGAGATATTCCTCCTGCTGTTCAAGCTTTAGTTATTTAATCTGTTTGTTTACTTCATCAATGTAAGCATCCCAAGTAGCTTTGCATTCCTTAACCAATTCTTTCAAGTCCGTGCCAGGCTTTATATTCCATGAAAGATCTGCACCAAGGTGTGTTCCGGGTACCATATCATGATAATAAACCTTACCATATTTAGGATCCGACATCATAGGGATGGTTTCCGATATTGCTCTTTCATCAAGATGAGACATTTGCAAAGCATGTATAGCATATTCATTATAATCCTCATATCCCTTTACCGGTTCCGTCCAGAGATTCCAAGCAAAAGCTATTTTCCATGCTCTTTCAGCATCATAGCATGCAGGAATAACACTTGGGTTATTAGTCCAAAGAGAAACACAATTCTTCGCACTGGGTCCCTTAGGGAACATAACAAAACCTAAATCAAGATCATAGTCATAGAATAAACGTCCGCTGCCGGTAGCCTGGTATTCCTGATCAATACAGAAAGCACTTTGTCCGCTGCCAAAATCTTCAATATAATAATCCCAATATGCATCCTCCGGTCTATGGTCGGCGTATTTTTCTAAAATGTCAATGCTCCACTTCAGAGCTTCCATTGTTTCATCGCTTTTTACATTATTAACAAATTTGCCGTTTTTATCCTTTTTAATAAATGAACCGCCGTTAGAAAATACTGCCGGAGCTACTATATATGAATCTGAAACAGCCAATCCGTAGACATCATCTACTCCGTCACCGTCAGTATCTCTCTGACACTTATCCATCAGCTCTTCAAACATATCCCATGTCCAGGTTCCGTTCTTCTGAGCCTCATAGATATCATCCGGATCGATGCCGGCCTCCTTAAGCACCTTCTTGTTAAAGAATACACCTTCCCTCGGTTCGGAAATTCCCGCGTAACAAGCATATACACTGTTACCAACGCTATATTTGTCGTGAAGCATATTTCTGGTAAATTTCTCAGAAGAAAAATCGAGGCAGTCAAGGGTAGACAGATCATACATAAGACCGTTGTACATGGCATTAGTTAAAGCCGGATCGTCACGAAGCGTGAAGACAAAATTCTGATCGTCTCCGCCGAGCGCTGTATATTCAATAAAATCTTGAATACAGCTTCCCCAGTCGGATATTGCAACCTGTTTGATCTTGAAGTTATATTTCTTCATTATCTCCTCATGATAATCATTCAGAGCTTCTTCATAATCGTTTGTAGGATCACCGGGGTCTTCGGGTGACCACCAGTCACGGATAATGATTTCCATTCCGCCAAGGTCAATATCTCCGTAATCAGTTGTTTTCTGTCCCTTCTTTGTAACGGTTACCTTACACTTGTAAACATTGCCTTCGCTGTCATAAACCTTGATCGTACAAGATCCAGCCTTCTTAGCCTTGATCTTTCCGCTCTTGGTTACCTTTGCGATCTTCTTATCAGAAGATTCGAACTTAACAGCCTTTGCACCCTTCAGCTTGATCTTTGTTGATTTCCCGACAACCAGATCAACCTCTGTTTTGTTCAGTTTAACCTTTGTTGCAGCCTCTACCATGGTTTCTGATTGCATAACCGGTGCAACAGCCATAGTCAGAGCCAATGTTGAAGCGAGAACGCTTCCTCCAGCCTTACTAAATCCCATACGTTACCAACCTCCTAATATATTTTGTCTGTTACATATTTTACCGATACTAACCAAGATTTTACATATCTTATGTAACGTTAACAACCTCTATTATAATACCTCATAATGCACGATAAGTCAATAAAATATAACCTCATCTACCGCTTTCCTCTTTCAAGTGTTCTATAAGCTCATATAAAGTCCATTTTATATTGTATGGTGTAACTACCGCTTTAAGCGGAATCTTTGGAAGCCCTGTCATTTTATACATATTTAGAAAGCCATCCAGTGCCGAGCTGTCAAAACCGTGGAATATCATTAACTCGGGTATGTTATATAACGCAGGTGCCTTTGCGGTACTCTCAATCGGATTATTATTGATTTTTATAGCCTTTCCTGTCCGGTTTTCGCCGGATAAAGCTATTATAATATCACCTAAACAGACATTTAGATATTCATTTCCGATCACTCTCATTTCTATTCCAAGTCTCTGACATACCAGACTTATTCCGTTCTTCTTTTCCTCATTCGGAATATTAACAAAAATCGTGCTCATATTCTAATTCAATAACCTCATTTTAACGTTTTAATCCAAACGGCCGGTCTAACAGCAAAGTCAAATGCTCCTTCGAAATTGTAACCACGAGCAATCCTACCTGTTTCGCTCCATGCCTCCGTAATACTGTACAGCCAAAGCGTTTCTCTTACAATTCCATTTTCAGATACAGACTTCCCACGATACCCGTCCTGTACATCTCTCAATATCCATCTTTCATCTGCCATCGGAATAAACTCTTTGTATTTTTCATATTCCTCTTCAGATAATATGAAAACCTTATCCTTTGTGGTCAGACCATCAGTCTTAAGTTTAACTTTGATAATTTTCTGTTTTTCTTTATTTGTAAATGCAGAAGATAAAAACTCACCATTCAGCCATTCCCGTATAGAACTCTTTTTCCAGTTAAGATCAGGTACCTCCTTAAAGTTTGGCTCAAACAATTCATCAGAAAAATACTTTCTGATATCTATGTTTTTGTTGCAAAGCAAAAGCATTTTATCGTCTTCAGTAGCAAGAACATTCCAAATCAGTGGCTCGCCGTTCCAAGTACCGAATTCCACTGTCTGATAATCAGATTCCTTGGGTATATCGGCATCAATTGACTTAAGGCCAAGCAGATCAGAGGAAATCTTCAGCTTGTATATTGTGTCGTTTGAAAATACATATAGGTAGTTACCGTATGCTTCTATATCAATAAACGAGAACCTGTCACAAGGGCTTTTTATTCTTCTGCATGATGCAAATCCGTCCTTGGATACATAGATATACTCGTCATCCACTATCACGCTCCAGCCTTTTTTCAGATTTGAACAGGTAATGCCTCTGAAATGCTTTGCATAAGTTGGAAATTCGATCTCAGTTTTTCTTCCCTTATTATCTATGCGATATGCTTTATTTTCTGTAGTTGAATAAAACAGGTTATATTTAATCCCAATCTTACCGTTTTTATCATATTTCGCATTAACGGCATTTCCGTAATCCTGTTTTTTATCACCATAATAAACACTGTATTCTGTTCTTTCATCCTGGCCGCTAACTCCGAAAGTACCGACAATAGATTGTGAATCACTCACACCTATTGTATAAAAATGCTCATAGCCGGCAATAAAGAAATCCTTGCAGCCATATTTTGAAATAAGCTTCCAATCCGTTATCTTCGCTTCTACGGGATCGATAGAAGTTTCATATTCCAGAAGGAAATTATCGTTCGCATACGGATTATAATAAATATCGTCACGGAAATCATGATCCTCATAAAGCTCTAAACGGATTTTTGAGCCTTCAATAACCGGCCATACCCTTATATCCATTCCTTTTGGAAAGATTTCGTGATCATAATCAATGGTACCTTCAAATTTCAAGGTTTTTAAGGAGTCAAGAGAGTTTCCATAATACCCGAAGGGTATGTTAAGATCTAAAGAATCTTCATCTTCAGGTGTTCTTGCAGAAACATAGCAGTTCCTATATATGTAATAAAAGATATCGTTTGATTTATCGAGGTGCGGGAATGCATTATTTAAATAAACAGATGATTCAATATATCGTGAATCTTCCGTTTCCATTTCATGTACTTGATAATTTTTGAAGTCAGACGTTTCAGCAATATAATAAATGTAAGGGCCGTTTGAAACAGAGCCTTCAGGTGCATTTATTTTAACGATTTTCATAAAACATATGTAAAAAATGCCGTCAAACTGAGTCATATCATAAAAGTCTAATATGTCATCTTTATTGACATTCATTATTTTTCTCAGTTTCTTCTCGGTATCGGATTTATATAGTTTTTTCCCGTTCTTACTGTATAATATCTGTCCTTTGTTATCGATAAAACACAATTGGGCCGAATATTTTTCCGACTTTGCAGAAGCAATTGTATAGGTTATCTTATATGGGATTTCGGTTTCAACAAAGTTATCAGGATACTCTGCTACCAAAGCTTTAATCTTTTCCTGCTCATCAGCGCCTTTAGTCGATACATTGGTAGAAAGAATCACAGAGAGAAAAGATGCGATAAGTATAATAAATAATAAAAATACAGTAAGCCTCTTCATGGTCATCCTCCTATCTTGTAATCCGCAACTAAAACACTATCTCCCTTTGTAAACCGATTTACTTAATTATAACAAAATCATAGTATTTGTCAACCATCTTGATGTTTTGTAATAGGATTATAAAAGCAGGAGGAACTCTCTTCTACGAGATGTTCCTCCTGCAGTTCAAGCTTTAGTTATCTAATTTACTAGTGGATATCCTTTGCCAGACCTTTGATAAAGCCTTCGGCATCGATATTTCCTGTAAACAATGCGTATACGTACTCCAAATATATTGATGCATCATTTCCGCTCATAGCGGTGTCACCAAATAGGACGTAAGCCTTTGCTTTAGCGCAGATTTGGGCTACTTCCTTTGTGAGTTCATTTACTTCATTGTCATCATAATCAACAGTCCATGTGGGAAGTCCATTGCCATCAAGATATAAGTACTTGCATACCAGTTTTCCAAGAGCTGCCGTGTATTCAGCTGCAACTGCGGCATTCTTTGATTTTGCATTAACTGCAAGTGCGTCAGCAGGTCCACCTATAAGCTCTCCAAGCTGCGATTTTGACGAATCAATAACGGGGAATTCTGAAATAAGGACCTTACCTTCCAAACTGGGCTCACCCGCAAACCAGCCACAATTCCATGAACCGTTAATGTAGAAGGCATATTTTCCGTCTATGAAATTGCAAGCTATGTCATCATTGGATGAATAAGCCACATTGGTATCAAAGTATCCCTTACTGATCATATCCTGCAGTATGACAACAGAATCAGCTATTCCCTGGTTGTCAAAAGATGCATTCCCGGCAAATATGTCATTGAGTGCGTCTGCGCCTATGTTCTTCTCGATGATCGATTCAAGATATTCGGTTACGCACCATGTTTCATTAATTGAACATCCGAAGGGGATGATCCCTTTAGCAACCAGTTTGTCACAACATTTGATAAGGTCGTTATATGTCTTGGGCATCTCGGAATATCCTACTTCTCCCAAAAGCTCCTTGTTTGCAAAGAGCGTGACTATGTTCATGGTAAGCGGTACTCCATAACTCTTTCCGTCATATGTGGCATTTTCTAGCATAACCTTAGGCAGATCGCCCTTCTTTACATATTTTTCAAGTGCGTCATCCATGCAGTATGCTGCATCAACATCTACGAAATCCTTAAGGAATGAACCGGCCCAAGTGTAATAGATATCAGGAAGCTCGCCTGATGCCAGAGCTGCCCTTATTTTTACCTTATATGCTTCGTTTGCGAATCCTTCCATATTTACTTTTACATTGGGGAAATCCTTTTCAAGCTCACCAATGGCTCTTAAATAAAGATCAAAGGCCGCAGTATCCTTAGGTGAACTGTTCCACAAAGTCAATGTGATCGGCTCATCATTAACTACCGCAGCCTCTCCCTTAACTGTCACCTTGCAGGTGAATTTTGCGGATCCTATTTTAGCGGTTATAGTAGCACTTCCCTTTTTGAGAGCGGTCAATTTGCCGTTTTCAACAGTTACAATGCCTTCATCAGAAGACTTCCATGTGGCATTTACATTTCCCTTAAATGAAAGCTCATATTTTTCACCTGCTTTAAGCGAAACCTTTTTGCTTGACAATGCATTTTTCTTTACTGTAACCTTGCACTTGTAGGTCTTACCCGTAGCGGTGTCTTTAGCCTTTATGGTTGCTTTACCCTTTTTTACAGCAGTAACCAATCCGTCCTTGACCGTTGCCTTTTTTGCAGAAGATGTGGACCATTCTACTTCACCCTTTGCCCCGACAAGCTCAAGCTGAAGTTCTTCGCCCACATACAAGGTCTTCTTGCTTTCACTAAGCTTTACCTTGGATGATGCAGCATCCACCGTTATCCCCTTAAACAATCCTACGGCCATAACGCAGACTAACAACATCCCCAACAACATTGATAGTTTTTTCTTCATCTGCTCTCTCCTTTTTAATTATTTAAATCCGCGAAAATAGGCGGAATTTATACTAGTCAACTCAGAATAGCCTTAGCCTTCCTCTCGGCCTCTTCCCTGGTCAGTGATGGATCTTGCTTCATATAGTTTCTTGTTACTCGCTCAAAAGTATCCATCTTTTCTTGCTTTATTCCTTCCTCTTTTCCATCCTGTATAAGTTCCGTAATAGCCTTGCACATACTCTTTTCTTCTCCTTTCTCACCACAAGGATTTCACCGGCTACGGTCCTCCCCATAGCCATATCAGAAGTTTTCTTGACACTCCTTTCACCGGAATCCGCCAATCCAACGGGACTTATTTCTACGAGTTCATCAGGCTTGATAACCTGTTTTCCGTTGAATACCAGACCGTTCCAGATATCTGCAAAATGCCCCGGATTCCTTAAGAACTCCATCTGTACAACATCAATTTTACCCATGAATACCTATACTACCTCCTTTATGTGTACGAAAATAAAACACAACACGCAGGAGATACCGCTCACTCCTGCAAATTTAATGGGAAAAGCAAGAGTGAATTTGAAAATAAGAAGTAAATCTAAGTAAAATCTCTAAAGTCAGTGTTTCAAAAGTAAAAATCGTGAATCAATGTGTAATAAGTTAGTTCAAATCTGTACTCTTTGCCTTTGATGAAATTATCATATATCGAATGCAGAGGTTTGTCAAGGAATTATTTTCTACAAAAAAATAATTCCAGTGCATCAAAGGGGTCTGACCCCCATTGACTTATTCAATTAATTAGCTGAAACCATTTATGCGCCGTAGATGTATCTTTCTTTGCCAGTTCATCATCAGTTAACATAAAATACTCATGCATATTTGTTATGTCATCGTAGTCGTTATCATTCCATGTTGCATCTATATGGTACCAACTACCATTTACCTTAACATAATTCCATATATGCGCATTTGCATCATCTGGTTTTTCATCATTGTTCAAGGTACAATTCTCTATTCCAAGAATATTCAGAACAAGCGCAAACGCTGTCGCATAACCGGCACATACCGCATCCCCATTGAAAAAAACGCCTGTCGCATCTCTTTGCGGCACATTTAGACCGGAAGGAATAGGATTTGAATACTTAGTCATCCTGCAGATTTGCTCATTAATATAGCTAAGCATCCCCTTTTCATCATCAGGAGACACCTTGATTGCATCTTCCGCAAGCTTGTGTGCGGCTTCCAGGAGCTTCATTGTGTTCTCGCTTATTTCAGGCTCCTTATAACGATAATAACTTATGGCCTGCCACGCCTCATTGAAGGAAGGATAAACTCCCAATTCTCCCTTTACCGAATAATCAGTTACAAACCCGGCATTTAGATAGCCTCCAAATTCACTTCGATTCTTATTCTTCTCAAGTAAATTCTCCCAATATGTATAATCATGCGTATCATACTGAAGCACGATTCCCCTAATCCCTTTACCAAGGCCGTCGCTTATCGCCCGTATCAAATCCTCCTCGCTGGCGATTTTGTAATACTGCCTCCCTACAAAAGCTTCGCGTTGTTTTGGATACAGAAGGCCGTATGTGTCACCCGCAAGCTCCTCCTGCAGAGTTTTGACTTCCACTTTAGAATTGTTTATTATTTCGGAATAATCATCAGTCCCGGAATCACTGCTGATAATTTCATCGTTTAGATTCTCTAACGCTTTCTCTAAATCCTCACATCCTACAGTTCCAAATGCGACACCCATAAAAAGAACAATGGATATCATCAAGGACATACATTTATAAAGAATTCTTTTACTTTCCTCTTTCATAAAATGTGGTTTTATAAATACGGCCACTCCATTTCCTGTCTCATTTTCACAACGTCAAAAACTCAGTATAGAAAATTATATCAAAAAAACCAGTCTTCGACAACTGGTTTTTATGAATATGCAGTCAACCGAACGATATTAATAATCAGGCATGTCATGGCGTAAGGAATACAAACCACTCCTGTATGATGTAACGCTTAATCCAAAATATGCTCTTTACGGAGTCTTCCAACAAAAAGAATATGCGGGCTTTGATTAAAGCCCGCCTTTCTTGTTAACATTTTCCATAAAAATTGGAAATTCACTTAAATACATACTGTATGTATTAATTACTTCATCAAGAGAATAACCAATGTTCGAAATCAAATCCACAAAGGAGTCAAGGTCTTTTTTTCCTTTTTCTACATCTCTCATTCCTTTTAGGATATAATAATCTTCATCCTCGTCCTCTCCCTCTTCAATCAACCGGGCGAATATTTGTGGATAATCTTTTTTGTAAATACCCATTTCTTCTAGCTTAATGCGGATCATGGCCGGATTCGTACCTACACTTATACCAAAGCTGTTTAATATGCTAAAGGTATCCTTGTAATCAACCTCTGCATCTCTGTCCTGATTATTTATGCCTTCAAGATACTTTTCAGCAAAATGTATCTTATTTTTTAACAAATCTTCCTTTGAACATACATATACCTTTATCTTTGAATCTTTACCAAAAAACCAAGGTATCTCAATCCAATGGAACTTGTCCGGATTGCTATAAAAATTCACCATAGTATCATTGATCCAGTCATAAGGCAGTTCTTCAGATTTAGCAATGTTTCGTATGGCTTCCTTAACAATACTGTTAATCTCTATCAAACTATCCATATCTTCCGTAAGGCCGCTCTCCCTCAATTTCCAATAGGACATTGCAAAACCGCCGATACATTTTATCTCAAATATGTAATCGGCATCCAATTTCTTTTGTGATATAAGATTTTTTATCTCTTCATTTAATTTTTTTATATTGTTATAAAAATCTTCAACCTTAAGCTTCATAAACTGTTTCTTTTCCTCCAGGAAAGATATATCCTTATAATCTATATTTGCTAGCCCTTTTAGGCTTGGAAGGGCCAACAGTTCCACTGCATTATGTTTATAAATACAATGCAGCAGGATAAGCTTCGTATTATAAGAGACTCTTTCCAGATCCAGCCGTTTTATCTCCTCTATCCTTTTTTGCCCATCATAGGATCCTTTGGTCGAATTACGGTATTGAATCATCCTATCTATGAATCTGTGAAGATAAATATAGTCAACATTATCATATTGACTTTGATCAAAATAATAACATTCCTTAAGCATTTATTTCTCCATGTAATCCCCTATCTTAGTAAATCTCAGCAATAGTTTTATACATAATTAGTTGAGACAAAAGGGAATTTTTGTACAAGATTATTATCAATCTCCATCATATTTAATATTCTACTTGCCGCTCCAGAAGGATGATTTGTACCAGCCTCCCAAGCTTCAACCGTTTTACCTGAGACTCCTAAATAACCAGCAAATACCCTCTGAGACATCCCAGTACTCAACCGTATTTTCTTTACCTCATTGGCAGAATAAATTTTTACTTTTTCAATGGTAACAACATGCTTTATTAAAGAAGAGTTTTCTTTTGTAGAATCATCAAGAACTTCCTTTAATCCTTTTATAATACTATCATAAGCAGGATTCTCACTCATTGTTTGCCCCTCCGCTTTTTTCCTTATTACCTATGGAAATCCTGGTTTTTCTTATCTCCCTTCTAATATTATACATCCTATCCAATAGGGTGTCAATGCAATTTTTTTACATTGTTTTACGAACCACACGGTCTTGTTCTATGTATATTTTCTTATATATGTATTTTCAAGTCAAACATAAAACCTTGTCAATAAAACAAGGTTCTATGTCATGAATATCAACAGTTCATTCGCTCAGTTATTAAGAATTACTTTAAACTCCACGCGCCTTGAAGCCTTACTATTTACGGTACCGTCCTCATTGTAAATAGGCTCCGTGTATGATTTACCTTCGGTTTCAATAAGTGAAGCAAGTTCCGGGTAAACTTCTTTACAGTATTTAGCAACATTCTCCGCACGCTTCTTAGACAGGTCAAGGTTATACTCATATGTGCCGATAGTATCCGTATGGCCTTCAATCTTAATGGCACTGATCTTTCCTTCAAAATTCTCACCGGTCACCAGGTCAGCATAAACCTTTAGGAACTTATCAAGGTATTCCTTACCCTCATTAGTCAGCTTAGCACTGTTGTAACCAAACAGGATACTATCATCAAGAATAGTCTTACCGGTCTCTTCATCAATATCAACCTCAACATCAATCTCTTCAAAGCCTTCGGTTAATTCATCGACTATTTCTTTCTGGATCTCGTCTATCTCTTCTGTTGTATCTTCAGGATTATCATCCACAACCGTTTCATCCGGCTGGGATACCTCAACAGGCTTATCATAGTTATCGAAACTGTCAGATAAGAAATAATATATACCGGAATCAGTAACTATGCTAAAATAATTCTCACCAGTATAAGGCGAGCATGCATATAAAAGCTTACCCTTGATCTCACCGGGCTGCTCGCTCATCTTGTATAGTTCACTCTCTTCAGGATGATCATTCCCTTTCCAAGAAATAGTGATATCATTGTCTCCGGAAATATCGAAAGTTGCACCATACATCTCCCAGGTTGAAGAACCATCCTTAAATGTAATAGTACATTGCTTAGACCCATTACCAAAATCACTCAGACGGATACCAACAACACCGTTGTAACCATCCGGATCATTTGAATACCCACGCAGATCAAACTCACCTTTATCACGCATCAATGAACCATAAGAAGCTAAATCCACCTCATGCCCATCAACATCAAGGATCAAAGAATTACCTGCAAAGCCATATTTCATCTTGTTCCAAGAGCTCTTAGCAGGAAGATTTACATTTAGTGTAGCTTTATTAATTTCAAGTGGAGTATATAAAATATAGTCATTATCCAGCTCATAAACATAATATATATATTCACCGCTAAGAACAGTTTTATTATTTGCACGAGAATACTCCTGCCCTGACTCAGCATAAAGGGCACACATCACCTTATAATTTGAGTCAGATACATTACTGGATAATGCAAGCACAGATTCGGATGACGCATTCTTTAAATCAGCGGTATCCAAATACCCAAACTGGACCTCTATAGGTTCAACAGAAAGCTTTTTAGTACCG
>JAILGF010000086.1 GCA_024696945.1 Lachnospiraceae bacterium
TTAACTGCATGTTGTTCCTGTATGCTGCGTATGCTACACTGATATCAGCTGTGGTCTTAGAATTCCAGTCTGTCCAAGAGCTGTCACCCGCCAGCTTGTACTGCCACAGGTACTTAAGTCCCTTACCTTCAGCCTTTACGCTGAAGTAAGCGATAGTATTCTTATTTACCGTACTGCTTACAGGCTGTGTGGTTATCTTAAGAGCTTTTGTATATGTAAGCACTGCTTCGTTCGAGGTAAGCTTGCTTCCGTTCTTGTCGGTCACTACGCACCTTAAGCTCATTCCGTCCCTGCTCTTAGCATAGGCTACGCTGATCTCCGGTGTGGTCTTTGTGGTCCAGTCCGTCCAGGTGCTCTTACCTTTCTCCTTGTACTGCCACAGGTACTTGAGCCCATCGCCCGTTGCCTTGATACTGAAGTATGCAAGTCCGTTCTCTGCCGCGGTAGCATTTTGAGGATGCTGGGTAATTGCAAATGTAGATGCGCTTGTATAGGTAAGAACTGCTTCGTTTGAAGTAACCTTCTTTCCGTTCTTGTCGGTTACCACGCATCTTAAGCTCATTCCGTTCCTGCTTGCCTGATATGCTACACTGATGCTTGCCGTCTTCTTTGAAGTCCAGTCGGTCCAGGTGCTCTTACCTTTCTCCTTGTACTGCCACAGGTATGTAAGCCCGTCACCCTTTGCCGTTATGCTGAAGTAAGCAAGTTCTCCTGCCTTTACGGACGTATTCTTAGGCTGTTCGGTGATTGAAGGACCGGAAGCACTTGTATAAGTAAGTGTTGCTACATTTGAGATAAGCTCTTTCCCGTTCTTGTCGGTTACCTTACATCTAAGGCTCATTCCGTTCCTGCTTTTAGCATAAGCTACGCTGATGTTTGCTGTTTTCTTTGAAGTCCAGTCGGTCCAGGTTGTCTTTCCTTTTTCCTTATACTGCCATAGGTATGTAAGTCCCTCGCCCTTTACCTTTATGCCAAAATAAGCGAGTTCGTTTTCCGGTACAGATGCATCCTTAGGCTGATCTGTGATCGAGAATGAAGAAGTACCTGCTGCGGTATAGGTAAGCACTGCTTCGCCTGATGTAACCGTTACTCCTGAAGCGTCTGTAATGACACACCTTACTTTCATTCCGTTCCTGCTCTTAGCATAGGCTACGCTGATCTTTGCAGTCTTCTTTGATTCCCAATCCTCCCAATAGGTCATATCTTTTTCTTTGTACTGCCACAGGTACTCAAGTTTCGTACCGGTTGCCTTTACCTCAAAGTATGCAAGCTGTCCTTCCTCAACTGTCGTATCAGAAGGGTTCATTGTAATGGTAATGGGGTTCTTTGCAATGTGAACGTCGAAAGCAGTATCTCCTTCGTCATCCACAATCTGGTATACGCCGTAAACTCCTCTTATCCTTCCTCCCATAGGCTCGAAAATTGCAAGGTTGGAAGACATTGTAAACTTGCTTTTTGCTTCAATCGCAGAAACTCCGCCTTTAACTATAACTTCTCCGCCGGTAATATTTATCTCATCGGTATAAATTCCTTCAAAAGCGTTAACAGATAATTTTCCGCCTTTGATATCGATCTTTCCGGAGCAAACAATTCCTTTATACTCCTCTGTAGAGATCTCAACGGTTCCGCCCGAAACGGTCAGGCCTGCTGTCTTGATTCCGATAGCTTCACCCATGTCTGAGAAGCAGATCAATTTACCGCTTTTAACCTCAACAGTTCCTTCACTGCTTATACAATGACCTCCGGACCAAACACCGTCACAGATAGCATTGACCACAGTATCTTTTCCGGAGATTACTACACCATTCTTGGCAGAAATAGCGGTCATTCCTTTAATACTGATATTACCGGAAATTGAAAGTTTTCCCGATGAATATATCCCTATGTTACATGCACTATATTTTCCGTCCAAAGAAGCATTTCCTTCTATATTCAGATCATCTATCGCCGCTATGGCCGTACTAACGTAACCTTGAACTCCGATCAGAACATGGCATGTCAGTGTTTTGGTATCGGGATCGTAGCTTGCATATCCTCCGAGCATACCGGGAATATGTTTCTTATTATCACTTGTAACCTGAATATCTCCGACAAACACAGGATATTCTGTAATGGTGTTTGAAGATTTATTGATATTAACTTTATCGGCTCCGGTTGATCCGTCTGCTGTAACGGTGTAAACACCGTCTATTTTTGCTATTTTTCCGTTCTTAGGTATTACAATGGTCAGATTATTACCTAAGTACAAGCCCTTCTCTGCAGAAATTGCATTGCCGTAATCAGTCGCGATCGCTACATCGCTGTTAATTATATGTACCGTAGAAGTAGTCCTTATTCCGTCGTCAGTGCTGTTAATAGACACTTTACTGTCAGTAATATCAAATTCCTTACCTGACATTCCGCATCCGGGGCCTCCGTGGAAGATATTAACAGTCACATCTGCCCTTAAAATATCTATATCTTTCGCCGCAACAATTCCGTGGGAATTGTCCATAATTGTAAAGCATGACACCATTGCATCATATATCTTTACATAATTTGCCGGACTGTAAATACATTTAGCCGAGTAAAGAGTACAGTTAACATATATCTTCGTATCTTTCCCGTAAATATGGATACCGTTATAACCATATAGTGCACACTGATCGGCTCTAATGCTTAAGTTTCCCGAAACAAGCAGTTCACCGTTACAATAAATTCCATAATCTGAAATTTCGTCTCTTCCGAAATAAGCAGTTCCGGTTATAATTAAATCATCTTCCGAATATACCAGATATTCTCCTGTATCCTTAACTTCCTTAAAATCATGGAATCTCAAAGTCTTGCTAACAGGATCATAACTTGCATAACCGCCGTCTCTTCCTTCAATCCTGTCCTTATTATCGCTTCTTACCCTGGTACTGCCGATCCATACGTCATATTCTTCGGGTACCGCGCCGGCAACTATAACCCTCTGGGCTACCGCGCCTTGTGCAGTCAGGAATCCGCCGGAAGCACCTTTATTGACTTCTGTTAATTCATAGTCACCGTTGTCTTCTTCGTAATATGCATTCATGCCGTTTTCAAAGTAAACATCGGTACCATATCCGTAAAAGCTTACCGCATCGTAATGACCTGAAGCAACTGTCCAGCCCCCTTTAAAGAAAATACTGCCGTCACCTGCCATTATACCATGATCGACTCCCGATGCGTTAACTGTGCCGCCGTTTATATAGGTTGACCATCCTGAATAAATAGCTGTATTTCCGGCCACATCGATATTTGCATCGATCTGCAGAGTTTTTCCGGTATATATTCCGTAAGAAGGCCCCACCTCACCCAGATCGAGATTACCGAGAATAGTCAGTTCTTCGCTTGCTTCGATCAGAGCATCTGAAGGAGTGCATCCATATACTTCCGAAAAATTGTAACATGTCAAGGTTTTGGTCACCGGATCGTATGTCGCGTAACCGCCGCCGTTTCCGTCAATATGGTCTTTGTTACTCGATGTGATCTGTGTCGAACCGATCCATACGTTATACTTTTCTTCTGCTTTGGCACTGATATTTCCGATACCGATCACAAAAGCCAAAATGCTCAGACAGAAAAGAATCTTTAAACTTCGCTTCATTCCCAATACCTCCCGTTTTATTTATTATGGATTATATTTTAAGGTTACAACATTGCTTGTTACGGTGTTTCCGTTTGAGTCGGTGATAACACACCTTAACTGCATGTTGTTCCTGTATGCTGCGTATGCTACACTGATATCAGCTGTGGTCTTAGAATTCCAGTCTGTCCAAGAGCTGTCACCCGCCAGCTTGTACTGCCACAGGTACTTAAGTCCCTTACCTTCAGCCTTT
>JAILGF010000087.1 GCA_024696945.1 Lachnospiraceae bacterium
TTAACTGCATGTTGTTCCTGTATGCTGCGTATGCTACACTGATATCAGCTGTGGTCTTAGAATTCCAGTCTGTCCAAGAGCTGTCACCCGCCAGCTTGTACTGCCACAGGTACTTAAGTCCCTTACCTTCAGCCTTTACGCCGAAGTAAGCGATAGTATTCTTATTTACCGTACTGCTTACAGGCTGTGTGGTTATCTTAAGGGCTGTGGTATATGTAAGAACTGCTTCGTTCGAGGTAAGTTTATTTCCGTTCTTGTCGGTTACTACGCACCTTAAGCTCATTCCGTTCCTACTTGATGAATATGCTACGCTAATATCTGCTGTTGTCTTTGTGTTCCAATCCGTCCAGGTACTCTTACCTTTCTCCTTATACTGCCATAAGTACTTAAGACCCTCGCCCTGTGCTTTGACACTGAAATATGCAAGTTCTCCGCTGTTGACGGTTGTATTCTTCGGCTGTCCTGTGATCGCAAATGTAGATGTACTTGTATAAGTAAGGACTGCTTCATTGGAAGTAACCTTCTTTCCGTTCTTGTCGGTTACTACGCACCTTAAGCTCATTCCGTTCCTGCTTGATGAATATGCCACGCTTATATCCGCAGTTTTCTTTGTGGTCCAATCCGTCCAGGTGCTCTTGCCTTTTTCCTTGTACTGCCACAGGTATGTAAGCCCGTCACCCTTTGCCTTGATGCCAAAATAAGCAAGTTCTCCAACCTTAACAGATGCATTCTTGGGCTGCTCGGTAATTGTCGGTACGGAAGCGCTTGTATATGTAAGTGTTGCCACATTTGAGATAAGCTCTTTTCCGTCCTTGTTGGTAACCTTACATCTCAGGCTCATTCCGTTCCTGCTTGACAAATATGCTACGTTAATATCTGCTGTGGTTTTTGAAGTCCAGTCCGTCCAGGTGGTCTTTCCTTTTTCCTTATACTGCCAAAGGTACTTAAGTCCCTCACCCTTTGCCTTGATGCTAAAGTATGCAAGTTCATTTTCTGCTACTGTTGCATCCTTGGGCTGTTCAGTGATCGCGAATGACGAAGAACTTGCAGCTGTATAAGTAAGCTCTGCTTCACCGGATGTAACTGATATTCCTGATGCATCTGTGATGACGCATCTCAATTTCATTCCATCCCTTTTCTTAGCATATGCCACACTGATAGTGGCAGTTGTCTTAGATTCCCAATCCTCCCAGAAGGCCATTCCGGTTTCTTTGTACTGCCATAAGTATTTAAGATTGGTACCGGTCGCCTTTACTGCGAAATATGAAAGCTTGCCTTCCTCAACCGCGGTATCGGAAGGGTTCATTGTAATGGTTATAGGATTCTTTGCAATCCTAACATCATTTACCTGATCATTTTCAGAATCTAAAATCTGGTATTTACCGTAGAGCCTCGCTATCTTTCCGTTTAAAGGATCAAACACTGCAAGATCTGAAGAGATAGTAAACTTAGATGTTGCCTCGATAGCAGATACACCGCCTTCGACAACGGTTTCACCGCCGGTAAACTCGATCTCATCAGCTATTATTCCTTCATTTGCTTTGATGTAGAGTTTTCCGCCCTTGATTGAAATCTTTCCGATACTATATATACCTATCCATCTTTCAACCGAAACATCAACCGTTCCACCCGAAAGGATTATCTCCTTTCCTCTGATACCGGTAGCTTCATCCATGATCGAATAGCAGGATACCTTACCGTCTTTTATCTCCACCTTTCCCGAAAAACTGGTGATACATTCACCGTGTTCATCTTCACAGGTCGTCTTAACAACAGTGTCCTTTCCTGTGATAACTACACCCTTTGTACCGTGCAGTACATGATCGTCCGCTAAAATGTCAAAATTACCCGAAACGGTTAAAACTCCTTCGGTAGTTATTCCTGACATGAAGTACGGCTCAGTGAAAGAAGCCTTTCCTTTAATGGTCAGATCCTCATCTGCTGATACCAGGCACATGGACTCGCCGTCAATATCCTTAAAATCGTAGAAGGTCAGCGTCTTTGTATCGGGATCGTAGCTTACATAGCCACCGTTCTTTCCGTATATCCTGTTCTTGTTTGCACTTGTAACCTGTGTTTCTCCGATCCATACAGGGTATTTTTTTGATATTTCAACTTGAGTTGCCGGTGTCTCATCATCAAATGAGATAAAATATTCATTATTATACTTAGTTACATGTCCCCCAACAGGCTCAGTAATATCCAGCTTATCGGATACTGTAAGACTCTTATATGCCCCGATTGCTACATAAGGGCCACCGGTCACAATATCTCCGCCTGTGATATCGATATCGCCGGCGATCATTCCTCTGTTGTTGGTCCATATAGAAATAGTACCGCCTGTGATATTTATCGTTCCTGTTTTATCACAGTAAATTCCGTCTGCATTGCTTCCTTCCATGAAAACATCAAACTCTCCTCCTGAGATGAGCACCTTAGGAGCATAGACGCCATAGCCGTTGGAACAAGTTGACATGCATAAAGCCATTCCGTCATTTATTTCTACAGTGCCTTTACTTTCTATACCTATACAAGGGTCAACGTTGCCTTTGATGTCGACTATGGTATCTTTTCCTGTGATAACAACACCTTTCTCACCATATAATGCTACACTGTGGGTTTGAATGCTGAAATTTCCTGAAACAGTCAGTTTTCCGCTTGTATAAATACCGTACTCGAACAGATTCGTCGCTGCCATGTTAGCTCGCTCTTTAAACACAGCGTTTCCCTTTATAGTCAGATCATCTTTTGCAAATACCAGATAATCTGCGTCATATTCAACATCCACAAAATCATGGAAAGTCAATGTTTTGGTATCCGGATCATATTCTGCATAACCGCCGAACCGACCCGGAATATAATCTTTGTTATATGATGCGGCCTGGGTTTTTCCAACCCACACATAATACGTTTCATCCGCCGATGCGCTGATGTTCCCTACTCCGAGCACAAAAAGCAAAAGGCTCAGACAAAAAAGGATCTTTAAGCTTCGCTTCATTTCCAATACCTCCCGTAAATTATTGTTTATCCGATATGGCTTAAAGGAACCATACCCCCGCATAATGTATTGTACTACAAAAATAAATAAAAAACACTATTAATGTTAATAAAATTTTAAGAAAGATTAAAAAAATAAGCCTGCCGGAGTTGTCTCCGGCAGGCGGTTATTCCATGTAACTTAGGATATTGATCTATTCATAGTAAAGTGTTGCGGGAGTTGATGTGAGAGTCATGCCAAACTTATCTGTTACTATGCATTGAACCTGCATTCCGTCCCTGTACTCTGCATACATAACATCTATAGTTGCTGTGGTCTTTGTTTTCCAGTCAACCCACTCTGAAGAGCCCTTCAATTTATACTGCCACAGATATTTAACGTCTTCTCCGTAAACCTCTACGCTGAAAGACGCGGATTGTCCCGAACTTACCGTAGTATCTACAGGGTTTGAAATAATAGTTAAAAATATGACATTATACATATATTGAAGTGTAGCAGGGTTTGATGTTGCGGTCTTGCCATAAGCATCCGTAACTATACATCTGACTTGCATTCCATCCCTGTATGAAGCAGGCTTAACTTCGATAAAGTCAGTGGTTTTTGTTGTCCAGTCAACCCACTCTGAAGACCCATTTAATTTATACTGCCACAGATATTTAAGTTTATCTCCGGTAGCCTGTACACCGAAGTACGCATATTCCCAATCCCACACAGTAGAATCAGTGGGATCAGAAGTAATAGCTAAGGGTTTCTTATATTTAAGTGATATTTCCTGTGTTGTAAGCTTGTTTCCGTTTGCATCGGTTACAATGCATCTGAAGCTCATTCCGTTTCTGTATGCTGCATATGCTACGCTTATCTTTGCGGTGGTTTTTGAAGTCCAGTCAGTCCAAGTGCTCTTTCCTGCTTCTTTGTACTGCCATAAATACTTAAGGCCTTTTCCGCTTGCCTTAACTTCAAAGTATGCAAGATCTTTATGATTTACCGTAACGCTCACCGGCTGCTGAGTAATCGCAAAATTAACTTTATAGGTCAGTGTTGCGGCATTTGAGGTCAATTTATTTCCGGAAGCATCCGTTACCACGCATCTGAAGCTCATTCCGTCACGGAATGCTGCATATGCAACGCTTATCTTTGCAGTGGTTTTTGTTGTCCAGTCGGTCCAGGTACTTTTTCCCGCTTCTTTATACTGCCAAAGATACTTAAGTCCGCTTCCTGCTGCCTTTACTTCAAAATATGCAAGTTCTTTTTCATTTACCGTGGTGCTTACCGGCTGCTGGGTTATAGAGAACGGTTTAGCATAAGTAAGTGTTGCGGCATTTGAGGTCAGCTTCTTTCCTGAAGAATCCGTTACTATACACCTGAAACTCATACCATTTCTTGATGATGAATATGCTACACTTATCTTTGCAGTAGTTTTTGTAGTCCAATCGGTCCAGGTGCTCTTTCCTGCTTCTTTGTACTGCCAGAGATATTTAAGTCCGCTTCCTGCTGCCTTTACTTCAAAATATGCAAGTTCTTTTTCGTTTACCGTAGTACTTACCGGCTGCTGGGTTATAGCAAGCCCTACATATGCCTCGATACAGGCACGGCATGCTATATTATCGAGTTCTGAAGATACTGTATCATCTACTGTTAAAGCATAAGTAATGATCACATTGTCATCCAGAGTTTTAAAATAGATCACGAAAGCAGATTTTGAATTGTTATTATCGATTATACCTGAAGCCTTTGCTATCCTGACACCGTCGGAAATATATATTTTTGAGTCAGAAATCGAAAAAATGGGTGATTCAGAAAAGCCCTCTATTAATTCATCATAGAGTGCTTTAAGTGCATCTCCGGGATACTTTGATTTCGAAAACTTACCTACTTCATAAAGAACACTACTCTTACTATCGAGCTTATAGTTAACCATTGAAAGCCCATCATCTAAGGTACTGGGGTCACCATTTGATTCCCATGCTAAACTAATCGGAAAAACTACATCTCCTACAACTACAGAAGAATCAAACTTCTCTGCTGCCTTCACCTTCGTCCCTCCAAATACCGGAACAAGTGTGATGGCCATAACCATACATAACAACAGTGCCAAAAATCTCTTTGTTCTCTTCATTAATCTTTCCTCCCTATAATGTTTTATTCGGTTACTTCTATGCTGACACCAACGACTTTTCCAAGGACTTTTCCGTAAATTGTTCCCGTACCCGGTTTAAGTCCGGTCATCATTCCGTTTGAAACGCTTACATATTCGTCTCCTGACAGGAATACAAGATTACATACCTTTATGTCATCAACCTCGCTCCCATAAAGCTTTAAACAACCGTCAAATACCGGAAGCGCAACCGATGAGCCGACAGGAACCGTCAATTCTCCGGATACGTACTTTGCCTTCACTCCATTGTACAGGGAATTCACATCGGGGATCGGCAATGTTACAGCTATTTCAGAATCTACAGGTTCTGTATAAGCAGTATTCCTGTATTCTTCATCACTGAAAAGGATAACCCAGAAATCTGTCTTGTCAATCCTGATATGACCGATTCCGATATAGTAGTAATAACCGAGGATCAGTTTACGTGTTCCTTCTTTATTAACAAATTCCGCAAATGCTTGATCAAGCTTCATACTGTTTTCTGTACCGAACAGAATGTTTTCACCATAGAGGATATTTCTCGGTGAAACATCAAACCCATACTCGCTGAGAGTTGTTTTGTAATCTCCTCCGTCGGGACGGGTATGCCTATCGGTATCAAATTTTACAGCTATTTCCGCAGCTCTCTGCATGGCGGCTTTTTCCAGAACGTAGTCATATACGTAAGGAATCTGCGAATCAACATACTTTCCGTTTTCTTTACGATAATTATTGATCATATCGAGCATAGCTCTTGCATCGCTCTGACCATAGGTAAATAACATAGTCAGCTTTCCGTCCTCAATAACTATAGGTTCTTCTTTTTCCTTTTTAGGAAGCTCAACCCCAAAGCCACCAGCCAGATACCTCTTGAGCATGGTCACATCCTTGGGTGTGATAGCTCCATCCTGATCGACATCGGAATCAACAAGTTCTACCTCGATATTCCTGCCGCCTAAAAGATAGTAGTTCAATTGTACTGCATCCTTGGTTGTGATATATCCGTCTCCATCCACATCCCCTACGTATTCGCAAAGGCTTTCCGAAGCTCTTGTGCCGATATACGGGGTTAGTGCCAAAGCCAGGATAAAGCAGCCTACTATACTGATTATAGTTTGTTTAACTTTTTTCTCCATATTCATCTTATTCAGATCCTTTCAAAAATCGATATAAAACCATTTTTATTCTACACCCTAAAGGCTTGAAAGTCAACAAAAACGATATCAATCCACCTACCAAAAAAAGCTGCCGGATTCCTCCGGCAGCCTGATCGAACCGATCGATCTATCTATTTTGCATAAGTTAAAGTTACAGTGTTTGTAGTAAGCTTTGTACCTGTTGCATCGGTAACAACACATCTTAAGCTCATTCCATCACGATATGCTGCGTATGCTACGGTGATGTCAGCCTTAGTCTTTGCCGACCATGTAGTCCAGTTTGTATCACCTGCCAGCTTGTACTCCCACTGATACTTAAGACCATTTCCTGTTGCGGTTACGCTGAAGCTTGCAATAGAACCGTCATTAACGGTTGTGCTTGCGGGCTGCTTGGTAATAGCAAAAGGCTTATTGTATTTAAGGGTTGCTGTATTCGATGTAACCTTCTTTCCACTTGCATCGGTCACAACACACCTTAAGCTCATTCCGTCACGATAAGCGGCATATGCCACGCTGATGTTTGCAGTGGTCTTGCTTGTCCAGTCGGTCCATGCAGAATCACCTGCATATTTGTACTGCCATAAGTATTTGAGTCCCTTGCCTGTTGCGGTTACGCTGAAGCTTGCAGCAGAACCGGTATCAACAGTTGCGTTTGCGGGCTGTTTTGTAATGGTAAGTGGCTTATTGTAATTAAGGGTTACGGTATTCGATGTTGCCTTCTTTCCACTTGCATCGGTAACAACACATCTTAAGCTCATTCCGTCACGGTATGCTGCATATGCCACACTTATGCTTGCGGAAGTCTTGCTTGTCCAGTCTGTCCATGCAGAATCCCCTGCATATTTATACTGCCATAAGTATTTAAGCCCCTTGCCTGTTGCGGTTATGCTGAAGCTTGCAGCAGAACCGGTATCAACCGTTGCGCTTGCGGGCTGTTTGGTGATCGTAAGAGGATTATTGTATTTAAGGGTTGCGGTATTGGATGTAACCTTCTTTCCACTTGCATCGGTAACAACACATCTTAAGCTCATTCCGTCACGGTATGCCGCATAAGCTACGCTTATGCTTGCAGTTTTCTTGCTTGTCCAGTCTGTCCATGCAGAATCTCCTGCATATTTGTACTGCCATAAGTACTTAAGTCCTGTTCCTGCTGCTGTTACGCTGAAGCTTGCTGACGAACCGGCATCAACCGTTGCGCTTGCGGGCTGCTTGGTAATCGATAATGCACTCTTATATGTGAGCACTGCCTCATCAGAGATAAGTTCGGATCCGCTCGCGTCGGTCACGATACATCTTACGCTCATACCGTTCCTGCTTGCCGAGTATGCCACGCTGATGCTGGCTGTGGTCTTGGAAGTCCAGTCAGTCCAGAAATCTTTTCCTTTTTCCTTGTACTGCCATAAGTACTTAAGACCGGTACCTTCT
>JAILGF010000108.1 GCA_024696945.1 Lachnospiraceae bacterium
AATACTCCACGGTCCTTCATGGACAGTTCTTTATCCTTAAGGATTCTATTACTGATCATTGTGAAATTGTTTTGTGGTTTATCTTTTATTATTGACATGTTTCTCCTGAAAAAAGTGCAAAAAAAACAGACACTGTATGTGCCTGCAATGATTTTAGATAACATTTATTATTTATTATGTTTGGACCAAATATGGACCAAACAAAAAAGACGCCTTCCAAATACCCATGGTTACAGGGTTCCTAATTACGGTCAAGTTCGATCTACACTCCGTTTCGGTCGGCGCAGGGCTACCGTCCACTGGACGTAAGCAATAAGCGAAGCGTTTGCCAGCGCCTCTCTCGCGCACGCTCTTAAAAATGAATCGGCAGAAGCTGATTCATTTTTTTATCGGTAAAGAAATTAATAAACTAATCCGATATATATATAGGAGTCTATCTATGTGCACATGGAGATGCAGGTATATGAAGATAGTTAATACGACTAATACAAACAGCATAGGTCCACTTTCAGGGGGATCTACTGACGTAAACAAATTCGGAAACAGAAAAGCCTTCATAAGCTTTGGCGGAAAATCAGCGTTAAGCCCTCTTGAAGAAAAGACACGGGATGCTCGCAAGAAAGCAATGAAGCTTGTCTCTGATGCTTTTAACGGTGTAAAGGAAGCTGATAAGATGATGGATAATCAGCGGGACCGTTTCAAAGAGCTTTCCGATGAGGTCAGTGAACTGAACAGCCAGATAAAGAGCATGAAAGAAAACTCTCTTCCGGAAGATGCGACACAAGAAGAGCGTGATGCATATAATGAGTCTATAAAGGAATACCAGAAGCAGGTTGATGCCGCTAAAGCTGAAATGCATGCCATAGACCAGTCCTTACGAAGCTCCAAGATTGAACGTTTGAAGACAGATCCGGTCGGTGATGCTTTTGACCAGGCAGATAAGATCATGGATGCGGCTGTAGATGCCGCTCTCGGAGAGATGACCTCCGATGCCATGGATCATATTCAGGAAGATCTGGAAGAAAAGCAGGAACAGGCAGAAAAAATCAAAGAGGAGAAGGAAGAACTCGAGGAAAGGATCGAGAAGGCCAAGGAGAAGAAGGAAGAACGCGAGGAACTTACCGAGGAAATCCTGGAGTCTACTACATCCGAGAAAAGATCCGGCATGACCGTTACAGAAGCTCAGAATCAGGTCAAAAATATGCTTAATAAGCTGGGGCTTATCGAGGAAGAGATTAAGGGCACTGCGATTGATGAACTGAAGTGATCCTGTTTAGGTAGTCATGGAGGATGAAACCTATGAATATTAATCCGGTAAATACGGACAAAACAGTTGAATATCAGAACAATTTACAGGCCAGATTCAAGGATGTTATCAGCTCAAAGGACGAACACGGCAGTATGTTTTCCGGTGCTTGGGGAGATGGAACTGCAGTTAAAGTCGATATTTCCGGGGTAGGTCTTGAGATGTCGGAACATAACGGACAGATGCCTGAAGGTGCAATTGTTAAGTATGAACGCACTCCTTTGACCAAAGAGCAGCTTAAAGGCGTACCAAATGCCAGATCGGGTGAAGAAATACTCACAAAGATGAAAGAAAGCGATCCGGATTCATATGAGGAGTATGAAAAACTCGGAAAAGAGGATCCAAGAGAAATCGCCAGGTTTATCTCAAAATGGGCTATGAGGGATGCTCTTCCGCAGTTATCCTGCTGGGAATTGATGGATAAAAGGGAAAGAGAGATAAATGGTTGACTTTAGGGATATAGATGTTAAAATATTATCAACTCGGGAGAGCTCCTGCCATATAAGTGGAGAAGTTTAAACTCGGGAGAGTCCCTGCCATATAAGTGGGAAAGCTTAAACTCAGAGAGGACTGCTTGTCAGTCCTCTTTAGTTTTTATAGGAGGCGTATGGAAGAATTCAAAATATACAGTGTGTCTGATCAGTATATTGAGTATTTACGACAGTTTGAACCTAATGTTTATTCCAATAAATCTGAAAACAGATCTCATACCAGAAAATATATTGGAACTGTGATTGAGATGAATGGAGTAAAGTTTTTTGTTCCAATGTCATCTCCTAAGGAGACTGATTATCAGATCGCAGGGGAAGAAAAGGTAATAAAAAAGAGCATTATTCCAATTATTAGGATGACTGAAAAGAATAATGGTGTTAAGGAGTTGAAAGGTACTCTTCGAATTAGTCATATGATTCCGGTTCCTGAATCTGAACTTATCTTATATGATCTGGAAAATGAATCTGATAAGGATTATAAAGCATTGGTTATTTCGGAGGCAATTTTTATCCGTAAAAATTCAGAGAAGATAAAGAATTATGCTGAGATTATGTATAGCCAGAAGAAAGCAAATGATGAAACCGGATATGTTAAATCAGCATTGAATTATATTAAATTGGAGGAACTTTGTAAGGAGTATTCCAGACAACAAAATTCATGAAATAAAAACGAAAACATAGAGTGAAAAAACTATGATTCGTTAAAAATGGAGTGGTCGAAGGACCACTCTATTTTTTGTGTTTTTATGGATTATGAAGTGATATAAAAATGCATCAGTTTTATTAAAAAGATAGGGGTCAGGGGATGCTCCCCTGAAGCAAAAACTCATCATTTTTGAAGGCTGAAAAAATGATGAGTTTTTATGTCTGTGGCTTGCCACAGGCAGTGCTTGCTATTTTGCGTCTGTATATACAGATGCAGTGCTTGCAATTGTATGGATTTCGTTTTCAGATGAATTGACCTATGAACTGTTATTAAAAAATTATGAGTTTTTTTGATAAGATTTTGGATCTTTGAAGTGGTGTATATATGTGTATTGGGGAAAATATAAAAAATTTTAAAAAACTTGATAAGATTTTCGACTTTCAAATTGATGTATATATGTGACGGGGCAAAAGAAGCTTCAGGGAGAAAGGCATGAAAATGTGATCGGTGGCTCACCATGATAATGATGCACAAAAAACATGCTGCTTATTCTACCGAGAAATTGATAAGATTTTGGCCCATAAAATTGGTGTATATATGTGTCGGGGAAAAAGCGTATAAAATATTTTTTTAGTCAAGCAAGGCTGAGGTATTGAAATTGAGACTATGAAAGGAGTAGCAATGGCAGATACAAAAAACATGAGACTGATGAGGTACAAGGATGCATGCGAAACGCTCGGGCTTGGCCGCAATAAAGTCA
>JAILGF010000121.1 GCA_024696945.1 Lachnospiraceae bacterium
GAAGGATGCTCCATACTTACCCCTGCGGACACCGCAGAGCTCGGCTACTCCATCATACCGCCGCAGCTCGTACAGCGTTTCGAAGAGCAGGGCGAGCTCGACTTCTCATACGCCATCATGGGCGAGGGACGTTACAGAGCGAACGTATTCCATCAGAGAGGATCGGTAGCAGCGGTACTGCGACTCATCGGTATGGATATACCTTCACCTTCACAGCTCGGTATACCTAATGCTGTAGTAGACCTTACTTTTAAGAAGAGAGGATTGGTACTGGTAACAGGGCCTACCGGATCCGGTAAGTCCACCACACTGGCATCCCTCATCAACGTTATAAATGACAGATCACCTTACCATGTTATCACGCTGGAGGATCCTATCGAGTACCTGCATCCTCATAAGAAGTGTATCGTAAACCAGCGTGAGATCGGACTTGATACCAAGAGCTTCTCGCAGGCTTTAACATCAGCCCTACGTGAAGACCCTGATGTTATCCTCGTAGGTGAGATGCGTGACCTTGATACCATAGCTACAGCCATCACCGCAGCCGAGACAGGCCACTTGGTATTCTCGACACTGCATACCATCGGTGCTGCAGCTACCATCGACCGTATCATTGATGTATTCCCTCCTTACCAGCAGACACAGATCAGGTCACAGCTCGCTATGGTACTTGAGGGAGTTATCTCCCAGGCACTGTGTCCTATCATAGGAGGTAACGGGCGTAAGGCAGCATTTGAAGTCATGCTGGCTACCCCGGCTATCCGTAACCTTATCCGTGAGAACAAGACATTCCAAATAGCAGGTACGATGCAGACCTCACGTAAGATGGGTATGAAGACTCTGGATGATGACCTGTACGACCTGTACAACCAGCACTTTATCGACAGAGAGACCGCTCTCAGCTTCGCACAGGATGCGAGCCAGTTAGCTCAGAGATTAGCATTCTAAAAATCGCTGTCATCCTGAGCGCAGCGAAGGATCTTATAGATGTAAAAATTTTGAATATGTACATCAAAAAAGTTCATGAACAAATTATGAACAAAATTTAAAAAAAGTGTTGACAAACAAAAAAACATGTGATATATTATAATCACTGAAGGAGATAAGCCGTGGCAAAATACAATTATGTAGCAGTCACCAGAAACGGTGACCAGACCAAAGGTGTTATTGAAGCGAAGAATGTCGAAGCAGCAAAGTTTACACTTCAGGCAAACGGACTTACACCGGTGTCGGTGAAGATGCAAAGCATCTTCTCACAGGACATTAACATAGGTGGAGATAAGAAAGTAACAAAGCGTGACTTGTCAGTTTTTTGTAGACAGTTCACTTCCATCCTTAATGCAGGTGTTACGGTAGTAGAAGCTTTGAACATGCTGGCAGACCAGACTCAGAACAAGACACTGGTCAAGGCACTGAGAAAAACATCGGAGTCAGTACAACAAGGCGAGACATTGGCGGTATCCATGTCGAAGCATCCGAAGGTATTCCCTGAGATGTTTGTAAACATGGTGGAAGCCGGCGAAGTATCCGGTTCACTTGAAGAATCGGTATCCCGTATGGGTACTCAGTTTGAGAAGAGCGCCAAGTTGGCCGGTATCATTAAGAAGGCAATGATTTATCCTATAGCGGTTATCACTGTTGCTTTGGTAGTATTGATAGTAATGGCGGTGGCGGTAGTACCAAAGTTTGCTGAAATGTTCGCAGATATGGGATCTGAACTTCCCGGAGCCACTAAAGCGGTTATGGCATTGGCTGATTTCCTTATGAACAAATGGTGGTTACTCATCATTATAGTAGTCGCAACGGTTGTCGGACTTAAGATGTTTGGACAGACTGAAAAGGGCAAGACGGTGTTTGGCACTATAGCAGTTAAAGTACCCATCATTGGACCTGTAAATGTTAAAACTCAGTCAGCATCATTTGCCAGAACCATGAGTACTCTTGTTTCGTCAGGTATGGGTATATCCCAGAGCCTTGAGATATGTGCGAAGGCTATGAAGAATATCCTGTATAAAAACGCTTTGATCAAAGCTAAGCAGGAAGTAGAACAGGGTGTTAACTTATCAGTACCTATCAGAAGATCAAAAGTATATCCTACACTGGTACCTAACATGATAGCTATCGGTGAGGAAACCGGTAACATCGAGCAGATGCTTGATAAGGTAGCTGAGTACTATGAGGAAGAAGCGGAACTCGCAACCCAGTCAATGTCAGAACTTATGCAGCCTGTTATCATAGTAGTACTTGGCGGTATAGTAGGATGGATGGTACTTGCGATGTATTCACCTATGATTAACATGTATGGTGACATAGGTAACATTTAAAATAATAAAATATGTAATACAAATTTGAATCTAATCCCGGGGGATCCTTTAGGCGAGTGGTAAAGGAAAAGAAGGGGTTTGAGATACAAAAAATAATAATTTATACACAAAAAAGGAGAAAATGTTATGAAGAAAATGAACAACAAAGGTTTTTCACTGGTAGAACTTATCGTAGTAGTTCTTATCATGGCTATCATCGCTGTAGCTCTTGCACCTCAGGTTATGAGATGGGTTGAGAATTCAAGAAAGTCAAATGATATCGAAGCTTACGGCAGTTTAGTAAATGCTCTTCAGGTAGCTGGTACTGATGAAGATGTTCTTAAGAACTTCCCTGCAGCTGGCGTTACAGTAACATTTACAGCTAGTGGAGTTGGCGGTGTTAGTGAGTCTCATCTTCAGGCAGCAGTTGTTAGAACTCTTCCTGAGCTTACGTTTAACGCAGCAGGTACAAGTGATGCAATGAAAGTACAGGGCGATTGGTCAGGTACAGGTTGCATGAACGCATCAAATCAGTTCGTTATTACTGTTGCTAAGTCATCTGACGGCAGCGGTCTCTCAGTTACACAGACCAACAAGCCTAAGAAGGTGTTCTCGTAATTTGAGTATAATAATCTGATAAGATTTATATGAATGCTATTTAGAAATATATATCCGGCTCGGGTGGGGAGACCTGAGCCGGAGTGTATATACGGTAAATTCTTACCGGAGAAAGATTTTTGTAGTTACGTAGTACAAAAATCAACATAACGAATAATAAAACCTCTGCGTCACTCAAAGCGTGATATCCGCTTACCCGCAGAGGTTTATATTTTTATATATATTTAAAACTTATTTAAAACCGCTTCTAAAAAATGAACATTTTATGAACAAATTGTAAAATATATCTTGCAAACATAGTATAAAAATGATATACTACAATAGAGGAAAGATTCTGGGAAAGGAGAATACTAATGAAAAGCATAACAAAAAATAATAAAGGTTTTTCTCTAGTAGAACTTATTGTAGTAGTTCTTATAATAGCAATCATTGCTGTAGCATTGGCTCCGCAGGTTATTAGATGGGTTGAAAACTCCCGTATAGCCAGTGATCTTGAAACCAGAAATGATATAGAAAAGATGTGCCAACTTGCTTTAACAAATGAGTATGTTTTTGAACATGTTAAGGATGGCGGGTATACTATTACTATTACGAAGGATTTAACAGGGACACATGTAAGTTGCGATAATGCTAGTGCTACTTCTGACCCTGCATTCTGGGATCAGTTTTTTGCGATAGGTGGCTATGATGATCTTCAAGATTTTAAGGATAGTATCGAGATTAAGAGTACTCCGGTTTCAGCTGATGAGATAGTGTTAACAGTATATGTGTACGAAGACGGACATACTTTCAGCACACTTGAAGGGTGTGTAAGTTCTGATTTGCATGTATCTTAATTGAAAAATGGGAGAATTGTACAATTGCTTTCGGGGTGAATTAATATGGTTGTAAATATTTTAATATATTCTATTATATTTCTTTATGGGATAATTATTGGCAGTTTTTTGAATGTTTGTATTTTACGTATACCTCTAAAGGAAACGATTGTATCTAAACGTTCCCATTGCATGTCCTGCGGACATCAGTTGGCTTGGTATGATTTGTTTCCTTTATTCAGTTATCTGTTTTTGAGAGGAAAGTGCAGGTATTGCAAAACAAAAATCAGTAAGCAATATCCAATAGTAGAGTTTGTTAACGGCGCTATGGCGGTTTTGTGTTTCTTGTTTGCCGGATTTAGGGCTGAAAATCTTGCCAATCTTGATATTCTGATTGAAGTAGGCCGTTATCAGTCAGGAGATGCGATGCTTATTACTGACTGGTTTGCATCGGTATATGACATAGAATTTATTATACTTAGTTGTATATTATGCTCTACTTTGATGGTTATATCTGTTATAGACTGGCGTACATTTGAGATACCTGTGAGTGCCAATATTGTGATATTAGTACTCGGAATAATCAACCTTGTTTCGTATGGATATCAGGATAGTAGATATTTTAAGTTTTATTGCGATTCTATTGGAAAGAATCCCGGATTTTTTGAACTGATATATGCCAGGGGGCGTGCGATGGAGCTTGTTATAGGTTTCTTCGTGGTAAGCGTACCGCTAGCCATAATCTATTATGCTTCCAAAGGAAAGGCTATAGGTGGAGGCGATGTAAAGCTTATGGCAGTGGCTGGGTTATTCCTGGGATGGAAATTAATAATTGTGGCACTTATAGCTGGGTGTCTGTACGGTAGTGTGATTCATATTATCCGTATGAAAGTGTCGGGAGAAGGTAAGCAACTTGCTATGGGTCCCTATCTTTCAGCGGGTATAGTGACTGCTTTATGGGTTGGGAAAGATATTGTTACATGGTATTCTGGATTTTTTAATTAAATGGGTGCTGAGTTTTAAAAGAACATCCGATATATATCATATAGGAGATTGGATGCTACATAAGGCAAACTTTCTGACAATAATTACAGTTGTGCACAGTGGAGAAAATTAAATCGTTATATATAAAAATTTTATACAATTTTTTAAAATAAAAATTCGAATAAAAGCACGATTTGACAAGAAAAAATCAATAAAATCTATGTACATTTTGATATAAATGTGGTATAATTATAACGATAAAATATCACCATTGGGGCTATAGGACTATCCATAGCCTTAAAAGTGTTAAAAAATAACCCAGTACTTATAAGGGATTTGGAGGAGCGTAATGGCTGTAACAAAAGTACTAAGTATTGAAGTTACGGATGTTGTTACCAGAGTCATAGAGGTAGACTATGGTAAGAAGGATCCGGTCGTTCACAAGGCTAT
>JAILGF010000166.1 GCA_024696945.1 Lachnospiraceae bacterium
TAAACCTTATGGTTAGGATTCTTTTGCGCTTTTTTATGAAAATGATAAAACCGTTACTACTTGGGGGTAAAAAAATACGCCCTTGTTATACAAAAAGTTAGGAATTTATTGTACCTGACTTAATGAGCATACACTAATTAAGGATGATTTTGCGGATATATATAAGAAAATCAAGGAAGCGGACGGCATAGTCTGGGTGAGCGCTGTATATTGGTCGGATATGACCGAATGCTTTAAGGCATTTTTCGACAGGCTCAGAAGATGCGACGCAATCCATAATCATTTTCTTGGAGAAAAAAGATGTGTGCTCATAGCGTGCGCCGGAGGTACCGGCAGCGAACACTAGAATGTCTACAGCAGCTTGAAAGAGGACTTACGCATATGGGCATGAGGACATATGACAGAATTGGTGTCGTAAGATACAACAAGGATTATATACTGCCTGCGCTCTATGAGGCCGGAAAGGTATATTCCGACAGGCTTGAAAACGGGTTTGATATGTATTATTGAAAGGAAAAGGCGGATATGGAGAAGTCGAAGGTATATTTTACTGATTTTAGGACTGGATTGGGGGTCAGCTTGACAGTTAAACTGCAAAGGCTGATAAAAATGGCAGGCATCGGAAATATTGACATGGACGGGAAATTCGTGGCTATAAAAATGCATTTCGGAGAGTTGGGTAACCTGGCATACTTAAGGCCCAATTATGCAAAGGCTGTAGCCGATGTTATAAAGGAATTCGGAGGGCTTCCTTTTCTTACGGATTGTAATACTTTATATCCCGGGAGCCGCAAGCATGCGCTTGAGCACCTTGACTGTGCTAATATTAACGGCTTTAATACCATTACAACAGGCTGCCAGATAATCATAGCTGACGGATTAAGGGGAACGGATGATATAGTAGTGCCCGTGCCTAACGGAGAATACTGCAAGGAAGCATATATAGGACGTGCTGTAATGGATGCAGATATATTCATTTCCCTGAATCACTTTAAAGGTCATGAGATGGCAGGCTTTGGCGGGGCAATCAAAAACATAGGAATGGGCTGCGGAAGCCGTGCAGGTAAAATGCATCAGCATAACAGCGGTCAGCCGCATGTGAATGAAGCTATGTGCAGAGGCTGCCGCAGATGCGCAAAGGAATGTGGTTCGGATGCTATAAGCTACAATGGAAACAAGGCATGGATCGATCCTGCTAAATGTAAGGGCTGTGGACGCTGTATTGGTGCTTGTGCATTTGATGCGATAGCAAACAATAATTGGGATGCAGCGCAGCAGCTTGGAAGGAAGATGGCGGAGTATACGGCTGCAGTTGTAAGCGGCAGACCCAATTTCCATATAAGTCTTATAACTGACGTTTCACCTAACTGTGACTGCCATGGTGAAAATGATGCACCTATACTTCCGGATATAGGAATGCTTGCTTCCTTTGACCCTGTGGCTCTCGATCAGGCATGTGTTGACCTTTGCCAGAAGGCTGAGCCTATAAGAAACAGCCAGCTAGGAGATAATATGGCAAGTGAGCATTTCCACGACCATGGTGATGTTTGGCATAACAGCAATCCTAATGTTTCATGGGCTGAAACTTTGGAACACGCGGAAAAAATCGGTGTTGGTACAAGGCAATATGAGCTTATCACTGGGGTCTGACCCCAAGATGTAAAGACCTATTAAGATATTGATCTATCATTGACATGATATCCTCCGGTTTTTCTTTCATCCCATTATGTATCCACATGGATATCACATTCCAAAAGGCTCCGATATTAAAGGCCATCAGATAATCGGAATCGAGACCTTCGAACAGTTTGTTGAATGGATTTGCTTCCGAAACAAACTCGCGCCTTAGTAACGGTCCGTATTCGTTCATACACTGAAGTACCATATGCAGCATATTGTTTTTATCGAGCAATAAAAGAATTTCCTTGTTTTTTTCTGTAAAGGAGAATACGGTTGAAAGCACGTCGCCAAGACCGGTGTTTACGATATTATAATAACTATGCAGGGTTTCCTTAATCAGTGAGATAAGCACGTCATCTTTTGACTCATAGTTACGGTAGAAGGTTTTCCTGGCAAGCTGTGCTTCAAGGATTATCTGCTTGACGGTTATCTCACTGTATGGGTGTTCCTGCATAAGTGCAAGAAGAGCCTGTGTTATTTCGTTTTTTGATCTGATCGCTGAAGGATTTTCCGATTTATTCATTTATGGGACCTCCGGGTGACACATTTCTGCAAGTTTGTGTATCTTTTGTTGATGCTATTTACATTTTTGCCTTTTTAGTATATCATAATCGTATAAAAGATACAAGTGTGTCATTTTGATCAAGAGGATAAAAATGGGTAACAGAATTTTTAGAAAAATGTTTATTGCATTATTGGGGATGGGCATAAGTGCAGCCGCTGCATGGAAGGGCCTCGGAAAGCATCTTGAGAAATACACCTCAAAGCCTGAAAGGATCGATAAAGAAGGTAAACTGTATTTTATCGACTATTACGGGAATTATGATTCGGCGTTGATAAAACTTCCCGTCAAATTTGTAAAGCCGGTAAGGTATGCAGGCTGTTCCTGTATTTATGCTATGGATAATGAGGGTAATCCAGTTACCGGACGAAATTTTGACCTGCCTCATTTTGATAAGAAAAAAAATCCGACGGGATTGAACGTTGTTATTAAATGTTCCCCAAAGAAAGGCTATAAGTCGATCGCAATAGCTGATGCGGCAGATGTTTCTGTACTGGGTGTCCCATATTACAGCGGGAGTCTTGATAATCCCAAAACAGATAAGAGATATCTTGCACTTTTGCCTTACATTTGTATGGACGGTGTAAACGAAAAAGGACTTTTTGTTACCGTTCTTGCTCTTGATGTCAAGGAAGGGGAGCATCCTGTATACCAGAACAGAAAAGGGAAAGAACAGGTGATAATCTCTGTGCTTTTAAGAAAGATACTGGATAACTGTGCATCGATCGAAGAAGCAGTGAGTTTTGCTTACGGGTTTAATCTGGTAAATACCTTGGGGTACGATTTCCATTTATTTATATCCGATCCTGACGGCAGATCATGTGTACTTGATTGGCGATATGATGTAATGAGGGTAACCTATACCGATCTGGCCACCAACTTCTATGTATCAAGCGATGATGCCGAGGATTGTTATATGAAAGGCGAACTTAAGGAGAAATATGTGGCTCCGGAAGACGCCAAAGGTTACAGATTCGGATATGGTCATGGATACGAGCGTTTTAAGACGTTGATGAAACTGACCGGTGAAAAGAAGATAAACGGCAAAATAGTTATGGATACGGACGATGTTATGAAGGCTTTGGAAGCAGTATCACAGGACTATACAGGAGAGTTAACATCAATGACCCAATACAGTGCGGTTTATAAAAACAGGGAACAGAAGATCGAGGTATGTATATATCCCGATTATAGCCGAAAATATAGCTTTAAACTCTAACTACTTAAAAGTAGACAGAAAGCTATTATATTAATAGTCATAAATATCTTAAAGCAGCTGATTATTTATTGAAATCAGCTGCTTTTTATGATAGAATATATTTTGGGTGTTTATACACAAGGAGCTAGAGGTGACATTGACAAGGAGAAAAAGGGTTACAAGGGGTAAGCCCCATAAATGTGGTACATAAGGGCGTCATAAGGGGGCAGACTCCCCGAAGGGGGTCAATAAGGGGTCAGACTCCCCGTAGGGGGTCTGACCCCGGTAAGGGGGTTGATACATGTTCGGGAAGAATTTTGAATTAAATGAAGAGACCATGTATATAGTGGAAGAGCTGGGCAGGCATATGCCGGGCGGTTTTTTTATCTACAAAGCTGAGGGCAACGAAGAACTTTTATATGCAAACCATGCAGTGATAAAAATATTCGGCTGCGATGACCTTGAAGATTTCAAGAAGCTGACGGGATATACGTTTAAGGGGATGCTGCATCCGGAGGATTACAAAAAGGTTTCGGAGTCCGTGGGCGAACAGATAAGAAAAAGCGAGGAAAAGCTTGATTACGTCGAATACCGCATTATACGCAAGGACGGAATTGTCCGCTGGGTGGATGACTACGGCCATTACACTGATACAGAGAGCTACGGCGGCATCTACTATGTTTTCATTTCTGACGTTACAGAAAAGCATGAACAGGCGATACAAAAGGAACGTCAGGCACTTATGAGCGCACAGAAAACGGAGGAAGAAAACAAACGTCTTGACAAGATGATAACCGCACTTGCCTCCGATTACAGAAGTGTTTATCATATCGATCTTGATAACAATGACGGCGTTTGCTATCGCGGGGACTGTTCGGACCTTGAGCAACCCGAACAGGGCCGGCACTTCAACTATCTCGAGTATTTCAGAAGCTATGCCGAAAAATATGTTGCCGAAAATTACAGGGAAGGCTTCCTGGATTTTATAGAGCCCGATAACATAAGAAAGGCACTCTCCATGAACGTTATAATCGCATACAGATATCTTGTGAACCGTAACGGAAGGGAATATTACGAGATGATCCGTATGGCAGGTGTACGTCACGCTGCGGACAGGGATGATCATATTGTCCATGCGATAGGTCTCGGGTTTACGAATATTGACGAAGAAGTAAGGCAGTCCATGTTAAAGGAACAGGCCTTAAGCGAAGCGCTTGCAGCTGCGGAACAGGCGAATAAAGCAAAGACAGCCTTCCTTTCCAATATGAGTCATGAGATACGTACTCCAATGAATGCCATCATAGGAATGGACAGCTTAGCCTTAAGGAACGAATCGCTCGATCCGGAAACAAGGGAATATCTTGAAAAGATCGGCAGCAGTGCCAGACACTTATTGGGACTAATAAACGATATACTTGACATGAGCCGTATAGAATCCGGAAGGGTGATCCTAAGAAAAGAAGAGTTCTCCTTCCGCTCCATGCTAGAACAGATAAACATGATGGTCATGACGCAGTGCTCAGACAAGGGCCTTAAATATGAATGCCGTACTATCGGCGGAGTTTCCGATTTCTATATCGGAGATGACATGAAGCTGAAGCAGGTGCTGATAAATATCTTAAGCAATGCGATAAAGTTTACCGATCCACCGGGTTCGATCATGCTGGCGGTTGAACGTACCGCAGTTTTTGAAGACCAATCGACCATTAAATTTATTATCAAGGATACCGGTATAGGTATGGAAAAATCCTTCCTGCCTAAGGTTTTCGACACGTTTACACAGGAAGACAGCAGCAGGAATAATAAATACGGAAGCACCGGTCTGGGACTAGCAATAACAAAAAACATAGTTGACTTAATGAACGGTTCCATCTCCGTCAGTTCCGAAAAAGGCAAAGGAACTGAATTTACGGTTGTCGTTACTCTTAAGAACTGCGATCATACATGCGTTGAGGTCGGATTTGTCGATACAAAGGACATAAAGGTGCTGGTAGTGGATGACGAGGAGATCGCGGCAGAACATGCAAGGATAGTACTGGACGAGGCGGGTATCAAAGCAGATACATGCCTGACAGGTAAAGATGCGCTGCATATGCTTGAGGTCCAGCACCTGAAACAGGAACCGTACAACCTCGTGCTTCTGGATTGGAAGATGCCGGACATGGACGGTATAGAGGTCGCGAAGGAAATAAGAAAGCTCTACAGCATCGAGACAACCATTATAATACTTACATCGTTCAACTGGGACGAGATAATGGATGAAGCACTTCATATCGGCGTGGACAGCTTCCTTGCGAAACCTCTGTTTGCATCGAACGTTATTGGCGAGTTTGAACGTATCGCAAGGAAAAACAACATGGCTCTATTTAGGGAACGCAAGAGGGCGGACCTTAAGGGAAAGAAGATACTTCTCGCTGAGGACGTGTTTATAAATGCGGAGATCATGAAGAAGATACTCGAGATAAAGGGAGCGGAGATTGATCATGCGGAAAACGGAAAGATATGTCTCGACATGTTCTCAAGGAGCGATTTAGGATATTACGATGCGGTCCTTATGGACGTCAGGATGCCTGAAATGGACGGACTTGAAGCCACATCGGCAATCAGGGCTCTTGACAGATCGGATTCTAAGATTGTTCCGATAATAGCCATGACTGCAAATGCTTTTGATGAAGACGTACAGCGATCGCTTCAGGTCGGGATGAACGCACACCTCTCAAAACCCGTTGAGACAGAAAGACTGTATCAGACTTTAGAGGAGCTGATATGGGAAGCAGAACAGAAGAGATGAGGAGATAACAGATAATTATGCAGGAATTACTTGACAGAAAAAAAGGCCTTCACTGAAAGGTACTTATCGTAGACGATGAATTCATAGAACGTGAAATGCTCGGAAACATGCTAACTGATATGTACGAGATTGAATACGCAGAGAACGGCGCGGTGGCATTAGATACGATAAAAAAGGAGAAATTCAAGCTCTCCCTTGTAATACTTGATCTCCATATGCCAGAGCTTGACGGATATACAGTTCTTGAAATGATGCATTCAGATCCGGAGACAAGGCGCATACCCGTAATAGTTTTAACTGCCGAAAAGGATGCAGAGGTAAAGAGCCTTCAGCTCGGAGCAGCCGACTTTATCACAAAGCCATACGAGGTTCCCGAGGTAATCAGGGCAAGGGTAAGCCACTCGATCGAGCTGGCGGAAAGCAGCATTATAATCCATGAAACAGAAAGGGACGAGCTTACAGGTCTTTTCCATAAGGAATTCTTCTTTGAATACGGTAAGCTTCTTGACGAACAGAACGAAAACCTGCTGATGGATGCAGTTGTCATTGACGTAAACAGGTTCCATCTGATAAAAGAGTTGTACGGAAGGGAGTTCGGGGATTTGGTATTAAAGACTCTCGGAAAGAGCATACACGAATTTGTCAATTCAAACGGCGGACTTGCCTGCAGAAGTGACAGCAACTGCTTTTATGTTTATATTCCCCATCAGGATAATTTAAAAGAAGTTCTTCCGGAGCAGATAGAAAGGCTTGACCGGCTCTTTAAGGAGCCGAAGATACATCTGAGGGTCGGAGCATATTCCGATGACGGAAGCGGATTGGACATGGAGCAGCGTTTTGACTGTGCAAGGCTTGCATGCGGACGCTTAAGCAAGAATTACGAAACCTGTTACGGTTTTTACAGTGTCGAGCTGCATGACGCGGAACTCCACAGCGAGCAGCTCATAAACGATATGGATAAAGCACTGGCTGAAAAACAGTTTAAGGTATATTTCCAGCCAAAGTACAACATAGAAGGAGAAAAGCCGTATCTCTACAGTGCCGAAGCACTTATACGCTGGTTCCATCCCACATACTGAATGATAAGCCCCGTTGAGTTCATCTCGCTGTTTTAGGACAAAGGTCTTATACATAAGCTGGACAGATACGTATGGAATGAAGCGGCAGCTCAGATCAAAAACTGGAGAGATAAGTACGGTGTAACGATCCCGGTTTCGGTTAACGTATCAAGGGTTGACGTATTCGATCCGCGGCTCGGAGACATGATAAATGAGATCGTAACCAATAACGAGCTAAATACGAAGGATCTTCTGCTGGAGATAACAGAATCGGCCTATACCGACGATTCAAATCAGATAGTTGATACGGTAAAGGCTCTCCGCAACAGGGGCTTTAAGATAGAAATGGACGATTTCGGAAGCGGCTATTCCTCTCTGAACATGCTTACTTCACTTCCAATCGACGCATTGAAGCTCGATATGAAATTTATCAGGAACATCTGCGTAAACGAAAAAGACTGTGCTCTGGTTGGCATTATGATAAAGATAGCAGACCTCCTTGAGGTTCCGATAATCGCAGAGGGTGTCGAAACAAAGGAACAGATGGAACTGTTGAAGAATATGGGATGTGAGGTTATACAGGGCTATTACTTCTCAAAGCCCGTACCGCCCGAAGAATTTGAAAAATTTATAAACGCATAAAATGGAGGTTAATAAAAATCATATGATATCACTTGAAAGTTTAAAAAATTTCGGAGCAAATGTAGAAGAGGGTCTTACCCGCTGCATGAATAACGAGAAATTCTATATCATGCTTGTAAACAAGGTACTGGGTGACAATAAACTTGATCTTTTAGAGCAGCAGATAAGCGAAAAGAATCTTGATGCAGCATTTGAAACTGCTCACGCATTAAAGGGCATGTACGCAAATCTGTCGCTTGACCCTATAACAAAGCCTGTGGTTGAGATTACCGAGCTTTTACGCAGCAGGAGCGATGTTGATTATACTGCACTTGTTGCTGAGGCAAAGACTCAATTTAAGAAACTCAGCGGACTGTGATCTGTTTTTGTGCTGATAAACGAAAATTATTTCACCTATTAAAAGGGGTTTGCCATGGGATATAAAACATTACTGATCGTTGACGATTCAGAGATAGACCGTCAGATATTAAAGAACATACTTGATAAAGACTTCATGATATATCAGGCCGAAAACGGATTTCAGGGACTGGAGGTAATGCTCGAAAAACATAAGGAGCTTGACGGAGTCCTGCTTGATCTTCATATGCCGATATTGGACGGATTCCATGTTTTGGAGATCATGAAGGAAAAGGGACTGTATGACATTCCCGTTGTTATAATCACCGCCGAAAGTACAGAAGAAAACCTGGTAAAGACCATAGCTTACAATATAAGGGATTTCACATGCAAGCCTTATGATCCCGACACGATAAGAAACAGATTGCCAGACCTTGTTCCATATACCCTGGAAATAAATAAGGGATTAAAGGGTGCATATTGTGGACGGCAGGTAAAAGAATATTACAATAATTACGTAACTGAATTTTAACGGAGGAAGGTAAATGAACAAACAAAACGATCTGTCGGCGGTTCTGCCTGACGGGATGGGATTTGACTTTTGGGAGAAAGAATGTAAATATGAGAGAACGCTATACGTCGCAGGGGAAGATCCGAAGGCCTCGGATTCTAATGATGGAAGCATTGATGCACCATTTAAGACCATTAACCGTGCCGCAAAAGAAGCAAAGCCCGGCACAAAGGTAATAATTAGGGGCGGAATATACAGGGAATGCCTTACACCGCGCTTTGGGGGTCAGACCCCGAACATATGATAAGCTATGAAGCTTATCCGGAAGAGCAGGTTATTATAAGAGCTTCAGAGCAGGTTACGGAATTTACTAATAGTACCGGCTGGAGAGTAGCTGGTTTCCCGCTACCTTCAACAGATAAACCGGTGGCCGGAGAGAAAAGAGAGCGAAGAATCTGGAAGCATGAGCTTGATCCCGAAATGTTCAAGGGCTACAATCCTTTCTGTGCGGTAAATATACTGCATGATCGTCTGTTCATCGAATATGACAAAACGGACATGACAACCTATTTAAACCGCAGGGGCTGCATATTCTGTGACGGCGAGCCGTTAAAACAGGTTCCTTTATATCTTATGATGGGAAACGAGGACAACACATACTGGGTTGAGGCTAACGGTCAGACAGTCCACTTCAGGCTGAAGGATGATGAGGACCCCAAGGATCACCTGATAGAAATATCAGTAAGAGAGCAGTGCGTGGCACCCAGAGAACCGTTCCTTTCATATATAAGAATAAAAGGGCTTATCTGTGATCATGCGGCAACCGGAGGACCGGTTCCACAGAGAGGTGCTATATCCTGTTTCCGCGGACACCACTGGATAATTGAGAACTGTACCGTAAACTATGCAAATACGGTCGGCATTGATGTCGGAAACGAATGCTGGCATCATGACTTCATCGAAGGACAGACCATTGGACATTCGGTTGTCCGCAGATGTAAGATAATGAATTCCGGTGTATGCGGTATAGCAGGTTTATTTGCAGAGCATATGCTTATAGAGGATAACCTGATCGAGGGTACCGGCTGGCAGAAGATGGAGCTTTCCTGGGAAGCAGGAGCAATAAAGCTGCACAACAGTGTAAACGGCCTCATCAGAAGAAACACATTTAAGAACACCTTCCGAGCCGACCACCTGTGGCTCGACTGCGGAAACATTAATACACGTATCACCTCAAACCTCTTTATAAACGGTATAGAGCAGAGGGAAGCAATATTTATAGAATGCACCAAGGAAGGCATAAATCTTATCGACAACAATATCATATGGAACGTTGAAGGAAGGTTTGATAAGAATAAAATACCGGTTGAGCCCGGTTCGAGCGGTTGGTATAAGCTTGTTGAAAATGATACCGTAAATGGATACGGAATTTACTGCGAGGGAACCGACAGGCTCATAATAGCACACAACCTTATTGGAAAATGTCGCCACAGTGGTTACTATGCAAAGCCCGTAGGTTTCAGGATGGGAGGCATGGAACGCGGCGGAACGTCAAGAAAGGCGAAGATTTTCAACAATATCTTCTATAACTGTGGAGAAGCTGCCATTGTATTCCCGACTGAGGACAATGAGGCGGAAGGAAATCTTTACCTGTGCATGAGGGGTGGATATTTAAGAATTATGTATCCCGCACCCGAGGTATGTCTTGATCTAAAGACCTGGCAGGAATTCTACGGTTTTGACAAGAAAGGCCAATGTGCATGGTTTATGTTTGAGCCGGATATCGACGAGGGTAAAGTAAATATTGGATCACGTTCCGACGAACCCATACATGCACCCGGTCCGTTTAGGAGTTTAAATCTTGTCTGTGATCCGGAGGCTATCAGTAAGGTCAGCACTCCGGAGTATGTGAACTGTGATATAACGGGAGAAGCTAGGGAAAAGGTTTCACTTCCCGGACCGTTTAACTCATGGAAAGATATAAGAATATAAAATTAAGAAAGTTTTTATGAAGAAGATCGGCTTTTTTAATAAGAATCTGTTCCTCTACGGCGGATTGAAAAAAGAAGAGTTTAACAGTATATACACCTTGATCATGGAAGGAAATGTCAGCCTTGCATCAAAAACATCTATCTGGCTGGTAATACTGGGTGTCTTTTTCCTTGCACTTAATTTCCTGCTCGGAGCGAACAATCTGCTTGCGTACTGGGTACTTATCATAGGCGGAATAGGAATGACAATTATTGGGAGACATATAAAAAAGCCGACCGGTATTCCGGCACTGATATATTGCTATGCGTTTATTCTGGTGGTCATAGCATATGGAATGGTGTTAAGCATCCAGCCTTCTAATTCCAACAGCCCATCAACCAGTATTGTGGTATTTTTGGCGCTTATGCCGCTCACAGTTACCGACAAACCGTATAGGATGGGTATTGTGATGCTCTGTTCAACGCTGGTTTATATTTTGATAAGCTACAGCACGAAAAGCAGTTCTGCCTTTCGGACGGATATCATGAATACCGCAACATTTGCCGTGATAGGATTCCTTTTTTATCTCAGACTTACCCATAGGAACGTTAAGGAGGTTTTCTACTGGGTACAGGCGATTGAATCCGAACGCATAAAGGAAGAGGCAAAAGTCGCTGAAAAAGCCAATCGTGCAAAGAGTGTTTTCCTTGCGAATATGTCCCATGAGATAAGAACTCCGATGAATGCGATTATCGGAATGAACGAAATGATACTGCGTGAAAATTCGGATAAAGCAATAGAAAAATATGCACTTGACATTCACAGCGCAGGAAGGACGCTTCTTTCAATAATCAATAATATTCTTGACCTGAGCAAGATAGAGTCAGGCAAGATGGAATTAAATCCGGTTGAGTATGGATTTTCATCGGTACTAAACGATCTTGTCAATATGACAATGAAAAAGGCTGAGGACAAGGGACTTGAATACATATTAGAGGCAGCACCCTCGATCCCTTCAGTGTTATTTGGCGATGAAATAAGAATACGCCAGATAATTCTCAATCTAATTAACAATGCAATTAAGTATACACACAAGGGAACGGTAAGGATAGATGTTTCATTCGATACGGAAAACGAAAAACTAAAAATATCAGTTTCCGACACAGGTATAGGAATCCGTCCGGAGGATATGAACAGGCTTTTTGATTCATTCCAGAGACTGGATGAAAATAAAAACAGGAATATTGAGGGTACAGGCTTAGGTTTAAATATTGCTAAACAGCTCGCTGTTATGATGGGCGGAGATGTTGAGGTATCAAGTGAATACGAAAAGGGTTCGACATTTACCGCTACTATGGTCCAGAAGGTGATCAATCCCGAACCTATAGGAAATTTCGCAGAGAACCTTACCAAACTTCAGAAGGAAAGAGATACTTACAAGCCTACTCTTATAGCTCCGGATGCAAAAGTTCTTGTTGTAGATGACAGTGATATGAACCTTGCGGTAATAAAGGGGCTGCTTAAGAAAACAAAAATACAGGTCACTACCGCAGAGTCAGGGGATGAGTGCCTGGAATTGATTAAGTCCAAATCTTTTGATATAGTACTGCTGGATCAGATGATGCCGGGAAAAACCGGTATCGAAACCCTGAAGATCATAAAAGAAAATAGGCTGGCAGAGAATACACCCATTATCGCTCTGACGGCGGATGCGGTTATGGAGGCAAGAGAGGCATACCTCAAAGAAGGCTTCACGGATTATCTTTCAAAGCCTATCTTATATCAGGAGCTTGAGGAAATGCTCAGAAAATATCTCAACCCTTGCTTGATGAAGGAGAGTGAAGAATCTGAAAATTCTGCCGGCTTCAAGGAAAACGTCAATGTTTTGACGGAAGAAGCAGAAAAGCCTGTAATGCTTGTAATTTGTGATTCGACGGAGAGCTTAAAGAAAATAAAAGAAACCATTTCCGATAAATATAAGGGCGTATATGTAAGAACCGAAGAACAGGCACAGAAGTACCTGTTAAATCACAAGGTTGACTTTATAATAAGGGATGGAGAATTGTAACTGAATAATTAACGAAGGATATGAATAAGATATGTTTAAATGCAATTATAAGACTCTGAAGTTATGTTTCAATGCGTTTCATGATGCAAAAGTAAATGATATGCCGGAGTATGGGAATTCCGTCCTCCTTGAATTAAAGGACGGCCGCCACACAGCAGGACAATGGCATCCG
>JAILGF010000170.1 GCA_024696945.1 Lachnospiraceae bacterium
GGGTACAAAAGGTACTACTTCCTGGGAGGAAAGCTGCATCACACAAGTCTGGCTTCTTTGAAGCTCGTTGATGCCCGTCCTTATGATCTGTACGGGTTTTACGACAATGGAAATTATTACTCTTTCGAGACGGATAAATCCATAAACAAAGAAGGCTGGAAGATGAAACTTTCCCAGTTGAGAGATGGTTTGGAAAGAGACAATATGTCATTCATTTATTCCAATGCTCTTAAGTCCGTTATATTCGGTGAGAGCGAGGAAGATTACAGTGAGGGATTGTATGAGTATCTTATGAGAAAGTTTAATCTCCCGCTAAAGAAGGAATGGATGACATACGTTAAAAACCAGCTCATCCGTGAGCGTTTTGCGTTTGATGACGTAGAAATCAGGGCAAATAATCCTGATGCTACTTGTTCATTTAACGGACGCAAATTTAAGCTCGATGGTCGAAGAGGTATCAGAATAGATGCTTCGCTTACAGAGGACAACCTGATAGAGATCCTGAAGAAAGGTGTCAGGTACCGTGAGATTAGTTTAACTCCGTCCGGTAAATGTATGATGCCAATGGTTTTGACAAACCTTGACTCATACAGGCTCCAATACGGCGAGCAGTTCGTACAGAATGTACGTGAGCTGATCAAACCATATTACGGGCTTAAAGGTGGAGTAGAAGAATCGTTCCTGTGGGGCAAGAAAAAGCTCTACAAGCAGCAGGGTGCAGTAGTTAATGCTGCTGCCGACAATTTTTTCCACGATAGAGAAAAGTCACTGTGGCTCATCGAACAGATGGGCAGTGGTAAGTCTATCCAGGCTATATCAATCGTGGAGCAGGTATTTGCATTAAGATACCTTGCAGAGCACGGCGGGACACCCGAAGAGGCGCACGCTAAGGAAGGTAATGTAAATTACCGTGTCATAGTTATGTGCCCCGGCCACCTCGTTAAGAAGTGGAAAAAGGAAATAGAGGAGAACATTCCTTATTCTAAGGTATGGATCCTTGAAAGCCTCGCAGATTGCGAGAAAATCTACAAGAAGGGCATTGCCCGGAACGGCAAGGAGTTTTACATTGTCGGTAAGGACATTGCTAAATTAGGGTGTACACTTGAACCCGCACCTTACAAGCTCATCACAAGGCGTAGTCAGAGTTATGAGTGCAGGTGCTGTGGCAAGAGTTACAGTCTTGAAAGCGCACAGGCTCGCATCGGTGATGTCTGTGAATGCCGTAAGGATGCACCCGAAGAAGATAAGAAGAAATTTAAGTTCCGTTCCCTTTTGGACTTCCGCCGTGTATATGGCGCAGAGTTTAAGAAGGAGACAGGTCTTCAGTGCCCTGCTTGCGGGGAGCTGATGAGAAACAGCAAGGACGAGCCTATGATGCCCTGGGATTTTATGAATCCTACGGTATTCAACGAGAAATGTCCGTGCTGCGGTACTTCCTTATGGAAACCGCTTGTTAGGAACTTAAATGGCGAAGAGAAAAAGGAAAGATGGCACAAGATCTCATTCTTCAAGAATATGAAGAAGAAGGATCGTGAGACCGGCTGGGTTCTCAAGGGTTATGAGGCTGACACATATCTCCAGAACGGTATAATTACCGATGGGATAGAGGACTCAAATCCTATGAAGTCCAGGAAGTGGGCTCCGTCAAGATTTATAAAGGAAAAGCTTCACGGCTTTTTCGATTTCTCAATCTTCGACGAGCTTCACCAGTACAAAGGCGGCGGTACCGCACAGGGTATCGCGATGCACGCAATCGCTAAATCGTCAAGACAGAGCATCGGTCTTACCGGTACTATTGCAGGCGGTTTCGCAAGGGATATCTTCTACTCATTATGGAGGCTTGCTCCCCATATCATGAGAGAAAACGGATATACCTTTGCTGGCGAATGCGGTGAGAAAAAATTCACCGGAAAATACGGAACTACCGAAACAAAGTATTCTATATCCGAGTCCGGTTGGAGCAACAAGATGTCAAAGGGCAAAAAGTTGAGCGAGCCTACACCGGTTCCCGGCATTTCTCCCGATATATTCGGCGAGATCCTGATGCCGATATGCCTTTTCCTCGACCTCACAGATATGTCAAACAAGCTGCCTGACCTTAAGGAACAGGTTGTACACGTTGACATGGAAGATGATGTCGATATGGCATACAGGGAAACTCTTGCAAGGCTTAAAAACGAGGCTGGCGGGCCTTTCATAAGTCCGTTATCTTCGGAAATGCTCAATTTCTCTTTACTGTATCCCGATCTTCCGATGGGCTACAAGGAAGAGATTATCCACCCTAAGTCAGGTGAAGTGGTTTGTACCACTACCAAGTTCGATGCTGACCGTCTCTATCCCAAGGAAGAGAAGATGGTTAACATTATAAATGATGAACTCGATGAGGGCAGACGTGTATTCGTATATCTCGAATTCACCAAGTCCGGACTCGCAGAGCGTTTAAAGAAAACAATATGCGAATATTGTGGTCTTCTCGATGAGGAAGTCGAGATACTGAGAAGTGAGTCCCCTTCCGCTGCAAAGCGTGAGGAGTGGATCCACAAGAAAGCAGCAGATGGAGTTAAGGTAGTTATAACAAACCCCAAGAACGTCGAGACAGGTCTCGACTTTATTTTTGAGTATAACGGGGTTGTATATAATTATCCGACACTTATCTTCTATGAGTGCGGAACATCTCTTTTCACTCTCTGGCAGGCATCAAGAAGACATTACCGTCTTAACCAGACTGCCGAGTGCCGTACCTATTACCTTTGCTATGGTAACACCAACCAGGCAAAGATCGTAAGGCTTATGGCTGAAAAGCAGATAGCGACCAGCTCTATACAGGGCAAGTTCTCAATGGAAGGTCTTACAGCTATGGCTCAGTCCGTAGATCCGAGACTTATCCTTATGCAGAACTTAATGGACGCTGCCGCACAGAAAGAAAACGATGCTGAAAAGGCATCGAGTATCTTTGCCGGACTTAATGAAAAGACCGGAATTGACGAGTCCATCTACGGACCGTCAGAAACAAGACTTTACAGCGAAGTTTATGGCAAGGATCCTGCTGCCACCGCAGAAAACGTCATTGACGGATTCTGCACCATTATGGATGACGATACCGAGACAGCTCCCATCGGAGAGCCTGAGAACGAGGTACCCGTTATTCCTGAAACAGCTCCTGTTGCTGATGAGAATGTCGAAGCTACGGATGATAAAGATCCGTTCCTTGCAGAGTTCTTTGACGGATTTGGAGTAATTCCCGCTGATGAGATGAACACTCTCAAAGAGGCGGCTGAGACGATGAGGAAGAGAAACAAGAAGAAGATAGCAGATGGCCAGCTTTCGC
>JAILGF010000187.1 GCA_024696945.1 Lachnospiraceae bacterium
ATCGGCTGTTTTCTTGCTGGTCCAGTCTGTCCAGCTGCTCTCACCCTTGTTCTTGTACTGCCATAAGTATGTAAGGCCGCTTCCTGTTGCCTTTACACTGAAGCTTGCCAGTGTATTGGGTGCTACTGTTGCATTCTGGGGCTGCGCTGTTATCGTTATCGAAGAAGCGCTGCTGTACGTAAGCACTGCTGCAGAGGATGTTACGGTATTGCCTGACTTATCGGTTATCTTGCAGCGTAACGACATTCCGTTCCGGCTTGCTGAGTACGCGACTGTGATATCGGCTGTTTTCTTGCTGGTCCAGTCTGTCCAGGTGCTCTCACCCTTGTTCTTGTACTGCCATAAGTATGTCAGGCCGCTCCCTGTTGCATTTACGCTGAAGCTTGCCAGTGTATCAGGTGCTACTGTTGCATCCTGAGGCTGCTGTGTTATCTTTATCGAAGGAGCACTGGTGTATGTAAGCACTGCCGCATCGGAAATATGCTTTCTGCCCGTGGAATCCGTTACAACACAACGGAATGACATACCGTTTCTGTAATCTGCATATGCCACGGTGATGTCGGCAGTTTTCTTATTTGTCCAGTCTACCCATGTATCCTTGCCTTTTTCCTTATACTGCCACATATATGTAAGGCCGCTTCCGCTTGTCTTTACGCTAAACGAAGCAATTTCGCCTGTATTTACAGTGGTATTCTGGGGCTGGCCGGTGATAACGGGCACATAGAGATCGATTCCGCCTTCCTTCAAGGAGAAGCTTGAATCCGAAACTGTATCTTCTGTATTATATGCACTGTTTCCGGGATACGGGAATGTCAGCCATACCTTATGCTTTCCTAACGATGCGCCGCTCTTTACCTTAAATTTTAAGGTCATGAAGGTTCCGTTAAAGGAACTGTCTCCGTTCTTATTAGCCGAATCATCCCATGAAACGATAAAAGGATTGGCTTTAATATCTCCGCCTGTCTCAAAATCACTGCCGATAAGGCTTCCTTTATCAACTACATCTACCAATTCCAAAGCTGAATCGTAATTAATGGCGAGCCATAAAGTACAGATTCCCGGGTTATTGGCGATACTGACGTTAACATCTACAGTGTCTGAACTTCCGGTCTCGACATCAACCGTCTCCACGGTTATTGTCGGAGTCCCGGCTGCCTTTGCGGTATTGGCCGGCATGATGGTGCAGGTTATGATCATTGCAATTGCCAATACTAGCGGGATTAATCTCGATTTCCTCATATCCAGTTCTTCCTTTCTTATGTAAAATAGCTTTAACGGACCCCTCGGCAAACCTTGCTTCAGGGTCCAACAACCTACTCTAAACTATACCACGTTTTAGTGTCTTAGTCAATAAAAAACTCTCAAAAATCCAGTTCGGTATTCCAGCCTCCGGACAGGTACCGCCTTAATATTGACACATCCTTTGAGGAGATCGTACCGTCTCCGTCAACATCGGAATTCTTATTTCTGATGCTGATCGCATCTCCGACCAGATAACACTTCAAAGCTGTAATGTCTTTCGGGTTGACCGCTCCGTCACCGTTTACGTCTCCGGCAAGATAATGAGCCATCTCGTCATCAGTAACAATCTCCAGTTCAACCCTTTTTGCATATTTCCAGTTGTCCTCAACAGAAAAACTTCCGTCAGAAATATCCGCATCATATGCATATACCGCATAGCGATACGTGGTATCCTTACTAACTCCCTGATGTACGAAGGTACAGTCCGTAGCATATCCGAGCTTTGTATGATATGTTGTTCCTGATTCAGTCCTTAAGGTATATATTTTATATTTCTTTGCTCCGGATACCGGCTTCCATTTTAATGTAACGGTATTCTGTCCTTGATCGTAGCTTGCGATAAGCTTCTCGGGTGCCGGATAAAACGCTATAAGATTTTTCTCCTCAGTAGGATAACCATAGCCTCTTTCCCCGAATTCATTCTGAAAAAACGGACGTACAGAAAAGCTGTATACTCCTGCGGGAAGCTTATCGGTATAAAATACCCAATAATAAACTCCGCTTGATTTTACAGACTCCGTATCCTGCTCTATCCATTCGGAGGTTCCTACCTTTTTATATTTAATGCGGTATCCTTCAGCTCCCTCAACTGTTTTTCCGTATACCGCTTTCCTTCCTCCGAATCCTGTCCATTGGGTCTCCACCGTAGTTTCAAGCTCCGGATCATTAGAAGCTTTGACCGCCGTTGCGATCGTCCTGGAAGAGCGCGCCTTAACTTCAGAACCGTTCACCACAGGAACCACCATGTAGTAACAGCGGGAATTTGCAGGGATATCACTATCCGTAAATGCAGTTAACGACAGGTTCGAACCGACCTTCACAAACGAATCTTCATCATAGGATTCTATGGATCTGTAAACATTATAAGTCACCGAACCCGAAATTCCGTCCCAAGCAAGGGCTATACAGTCAGCGCCTCGATTCAGGATCTTAACTCCCTCCACGGGCTTAACGGAAGTTCCGACATCGGTAGTAAGTGCCTGTATACAAACATTGCCGTATGTACTCCAGCTGGCCTTTGAAATCTCAAGATCATAAATATCTTCCCATGTACCGTTCCAATAATAGAAGCTTTCTCCGGGATTTGCATTTACGTCTGACGAATAGTGGGTCGAAGTCAGGTCACATTCAGCTCCCAATGCATACACGCCCGGAGTTTTAACGTATATGGCAAATTTCTCACCCCTGCTGAAAGTAACGGGCTGTTTAAGAGGTATGGTATAAATACCGGGGAATACCATTGTACCCTCTGTCACCTGATAGTCATCGGTAATGGGTGCTAACGGCTTTCCGTCTTCATCAACCGAATAAACCGATATGGAATAGGGTACGTTTGATTTAGAAGTCTGAAGTATGACCGCTTCTACCTTTTCTTCTCCCGCACCCGCGGTTCCGTTCACGGTAAACACGTTCGCTGCGTTATCCATTCCGATCGCGCCTATATTGTAAAGCTGGTTGGTGTAATAGTAATTATTGTCATAATCATCGCTTGGACCGGCTTCAAATGCATATGCTGCATCTTTCAGGGAAGTGTCCTCATAAGACATCCAGAAATATCCCTCATAACAGAGCTTTTCCTTTTCAGGATTTTTGAGTGTATCCATCCAGCTGTTTCTGATGAGCCATGCTCCGTTTTCTGAAGGCCTATGGTCTCCGTCTCCAAAATACCACGCGGGGAAATCATCATCCCAACCGACTATATTGACTGCATGTGTCGTATTAGTATCCACATAATTATAAAAACTGTTATGTTCCTTATTATAATAGTCCTTGCCGGAATGGAAGCTTACACCTACGGCACCGTTCTCTTTTATTGCCTGCTTAACCTGCGCCGTGTTATTTTTTATGCTTATCTGATACTCATTCTTCAGATGTACCAGATCATCCTTATATGCAAGATATTCCGGCATTCCCGATAAAGCTCTCAGCTCGTCTCCCGTAGTGAAAGTAGTTGTTAAGCTGTACGGAACCAGCGTTTCATCCACCGCTCCCCGCCACTTAGAAAGTGTCTGTGCAGCCAATCTATGGTTTCCGCCGATTGCCATAAACGACTTGGTCCCGGGAACGGAAATGCTGTCGGTCTGTCCAGAGATTATAGGATTTTCGGTATTATGGTAATAGAAATATGCCAGCTGGAGTTCGCTGTAATTAACTCCGTGATTATTTCCTGCGGAATTTCTGTTTACGTACCCTTCCAGGTCATAGCCGTTATGAAACATAAGATAGTGTTCCAACAGCGAAATGGAAGACTGTGCCCAGCAGGTTCCTTCGGAACCCTGATTTCTTAAGGGCGCAAGCTTCGTATCAAACCAGTTGTTCAACTCATCGGTGCTGGTATATGAGCAGGGCCATGCCGACGGAAGGTCAAAATCATCATCCCATATCCCTCTGTCTGCCCCTTCACTGTCCTTCACCAAAATGTCTTTCGCCTCGCGGAATGAGATTTTGGAATCTGCCGCAGGCACTTCTTCATCCCAGGGCATCTCGATATATCCGTCATATTCATCATATTCAAACGGATACTCTTCCGATTCATCGGCATCTATTTCCGCATAGACTTCTGTAGCTTCACCGACTTCAGAAGCTATGGCACTAATCGGTACCGACACATTTGAAAACACTATTGATGCTGCAAGCAACAGCACCCAAGCGATTTTTAGCCTATTCTTCATAGTATACTCCTTCCATACTGGATTTTCTTGCAAGTATACGAGTATTATAATCCCGCCGAACATGCAAAGTCAACCGCTATTTAATGAGTCTGCTTGACTTTTCCTATTTATAATGTGTATAATATATACCTATCCGGAACACTATAGGAGGTGCCCATGAAAAAAAGACATATTCTGATTTTTTTGACAGTTCTGTTCCTGTCAGTGATCATCCGTAACAACGGATCTGCCAGTGCCGCAGAAAATCCGACTATCTCTGTTAATTACGTAGAAGCCGCCTCCGGGCAGGAGGTAACACTCTCGGTAAAGATAGACAATAACCCCGGTATCTGTACACTCCGGCTCGCTGTCCATTACGATCCATGGTTAACACTGATAAAAGTCACTGATCCCGGATTGTTTAAAGAGAGTCTTTTCGGCGGGGATACGAATGCAAATCCTTACTATATAATGTGGGATGAGTCCCTGGCAAATGAAAACAATAAAGGCAACGGAGTCCTTGCTTCGCTTACTTTTAAAGTCAGTGACCTTGCACCTGCCGGGAATTACAGGGTATGGCTCACCTATGAAAAGGGAGATGTTTTTAATCTTGATTTAGATGATGTGGATTTCAGCCTGACCGAAGGCGGAGTTAAAATCCCTGATAACAAGAACCAATCTGATCCTATAAATAACGGAAACAATAACGGCAACAGTTCCGATAGCGGAACTAAAAATAACACAGAAAATAATAATACTGGCAACAATAACACAGATAATAGCAACTCGGATAATAATAATACAGATAACAACACCTCAAAAGAAGACATTAACAACGATACCGGTAATGAAAAACCCGAAGACGTTAAACAGAAAACGGATAAATTCACGGTAACTACCACCGGTTCAGACAGTAAGAAAATAACTGCCAAATATACTGTAGCAGCTGTAGAAAACACTGACCCCGACGGTACAAAGCATGTCATACTTACAAGCCTAAAAACCTCAACTACCGATGTTACCATACCGGATATGGTCGAAAATGACAATATCACTTATACTGTCGACAGCATCGCTCAAAAAGCTTTAAAAAGCAATAAAAAGGTTAAAAGCCTGACTATCGGTGAGAATATAACCACTATCGGCTCGTATGCCTTTAAGGGCATGAAAAAGCTAAAGAGCATTACCATTTATCCAGATTCGCTTAAGGAAGTGGGAGAAGGTGCTTTTTCCGGAATACATAAAAAGGCAACCATAAAGATCAAAGCCGGTAAGAAAGCATACAAAAAGATCGTCGCATTGATAAAAGCTTCAGGGATCGGTGAAAAGGTAACATTTAAAAGGATTAAATAATCCATAGATAAAAAGAAAGCCGCATTTACGCAGCTTTCTTTTTGATATTTCTTAACTTATTAATATTGAGAGTCCCTCTGTCTTTCACTATTGTCTTTCTTTAATACACTTCCAGACTGCCCTGTGGATCAGTTTTAATTCCTCATCAAAATCCATCGTCGCATTTATGGTCAGAACCTCGGATTTTTCAAACGGAAGGCTCTTGATGATCTCATGCTTTTTCTTAACCTCTTCCAAAGACTCTTCGGGCTTTCTTTCTATGGAAACCTCCGGAGGAAGGATCAGTTTAATTACCAGTTGGGGGATGCATGCAATAGCCTTGCGATAATTCCGTTCTTCCACATCCGCAAACTTATATAATATCTTTTTTAATAATCCGGGATAATTCTTATTCTCAAGTGACGAACGGATCTTGGGTCCGTCATTTATTCCGGGATACAGTATCTGCGGGAACCTGTCAAATATTACAATCCCCCCTGCTTTTGCATATGCCTCGGCTTTCTTTGTTGATTTTAAAACATATCCTGAGAGCTTCGCCAGATCTATAATTGCGGCTACCTTCCTTACAAGTCCGAGGATACCACCCTTATCTCCCAGCAAATGACAGATTTTCTTCGGGATCGAATTGTAATCATCGCCGCTTCCAAGATAGTATTTCCGGACATCAAGTTTCCATTCCAGCCATTTCTTAACCTCGGTTGTAACAGTACTCTTTCCGGCTCCGTCCTGGCCGATGAAAGCTATGATAACACCCTTGTTTTTGCCAAGGGATTTCTTCGTAATGAACCTTTCTCCAAAAACCCTGTTAAACAGATTCCTTGCACGAAGAAAATAGTAGTAAAACTTCATCTTTACGAATTTGGTAAATCCCTTTTCCCGAGAGCATGATTCCAGATCACTGTTCACACAGTCTGCAAGCTTCAGATACCAAGAAGGATCATAACTGTCATCGTTTATTATCTCCATGAACCTGTCAAAGCTCACAGGGAACGAATCCTTGGCTATCTTCTCAACCCTGCTCATATCGGCACGTTCCTTAAGATAGTTCATCTCCAAAAGATCCGATTCGGATAACGAGTACTTTCCGGAACGGGCCTCCGACAGTTTTTCCTCCGTAGCTTTAAGGCCTATCCTTGAATGCAAAAGTATAAGTTCCAGTGAAGGTTCACATATATATACTCCGTAAGTCCCGTCATATTTTCTTGTATTCAAAGCCTGTTTTGTCCACGGAAGATCATATTCCTTCATTCCCTGATGACCGGTGATCATCCTGTAATGAAGATGGATATGAACAAGCTTGGCTTCTTTTTCATCAAAGCCGATCCAATCCTCAACAAACCTGTACCTTGAACCAAACTGTGAAGAAACTCTGATATAGCCGCAGTCCGTTAATATTTTTCTTATTGTTTTTCTCTGTCTGCGGTCGAACAGTACATCAAGATCCGTACCTCCGGCCAATCCCTCCAGAAGATGCTCATTGCTTTTCCAATGACAATATCTTATTTCGCATCTGTTTAACGTTTCGAAAAGATCCTTAGATATTTTTAAAGGTTCCATGTATGCATTCTCCTATTTAAAAATCCCTTTCATTAATGCCAGATCGCTCTTCTTGATCAACAACATATCTGAAAAAGGCGTTCCTGTCTTTTTACAGAAATAGATCAGAAATACAATACCGCATATCAGGTATGATACCGAAGATGCAAGTCCGGCACCGTATATTCCCCAATACGGGATCGTTATGGCATTTACTCCGATATTTACTACTGCCGCTATCGAAAGGAACAGAAGATTTATATTTTTATGACCGTTTATAACATTGTAGGAATATATCATCTTGTAGAATACCATTCCGATAATACCGACTATCAGAATTACGATTATCTCATACGCTCCGCTGTACTCATCTCCATACAGAATATCCACAAAAGGCTTTGCAACAACCAGAAGTACCAGAACACAACCCACCATGATAGCCAGACTGAGCCTGGTTATCTTACTTACTTCGCTTTCATCCTTTCCCTTTGCAAGGTTTGAAAGAAGGATATCCTTCAAAGCATCCGGTATAAGCCATACTTTCTGTGCCAGGGTTACTCCAAGCCCGTATACTCCGATCTGTGCTTCCGTTACCCCGAATTTTTCAAGCATTATGACATCTGCCTTATAGTTTATTTCCATCATAATGACAGTGATCATCGGAATGAACCCAAACTTTACATAAGGCATAAGTTTTTTGAAAGAAGGGCGTATCTTAAAAATATTGAATTTCAGATTGATCACGGCAATGGTAAAGTAAACAACTTCTTTGGAGATCAGTATTATTATACATATGAAAAGATCCGCCTCAACCACGAACATAAGCACCGTGATAAACAGGATATCCCAGATATCAAGGAAGATCTGCGCTGAATTTCTAAGTTTGGGCCGTTCCATAAGAACAACATAATTCAGCTGCTTGGTTCCAAACATAAACGGGATAAGTATTATTGCCACCGTAGCATATGTACCGGGCTGGAAAAGAACTATGATCAGAGTCCCGACCAGGGCATATGTAAAAAACAGGGCAAATATCAGATTGATAAACTCTTCATAAATATCGACTCCGTTTTTCTTTTTAAAATACGGATAGCCCTGGTATATACCAAAACATAGTATAAGCATGATTATATCGGCATAATTGTTTATAATGGAAGCCGAACCTCTTAATTCCGCATGCAGATATCTGCTGTAAAGAACAGAATAAAGAAGTCCCGTAGCCACCGATATAATTTTAGCTATCACGGAGAACACATATGCATTATTCGTGAGTTTATGGATAATTTTCATTTTACTGTTGTATCCTTTTTACTTTACTTTGCGGGGTTAGTGCATTGTAAAAATCCCTGAAATTCTCAGATTGATGTGTGATGATACCGATTCTTTCATCCACATCACCGATATCATCCAAGCGTCCATGTCCGGGTGTATTCCTGAGGGATATACGCGAGGACGCTTCTTGTGGACTTATATCAATAAATACATATCTGCCGCTCAGCTTGGATAAAGCCTTGACCAATCCTCTAAAATCTACCGGTCTTTTATTGTATGTATACAGTGCGGAAACCGCTCCCTGAACAACACCTTCATCCATCACAATATAGCCTTTTCCTTTGTTTGACAGATAAAAACCGATAAAGGACAGACAGTAAATTCCCCGTTTAAGAACATCGGCTTTCGTTAAAAGCCTATTTTTAAACACCAGAAGCAGCATATGAAGGCAAAAAGATCTCCCGGCTCTGTGAGTCAGTGCCTTTAGAATCAGCTTCTTATAATTATACTGCTTATAATCCCCATAAATAAGGACTTTATTTCCTTTTTCCTTAAGTTGTCTTATAAGACGCTGTGAATAAGTTGTCTTACCTGACCCCGGTACTCCAAAGAATTCTATGACCTTCACCCGATCACTCCTTTTCCAATCCGATCACAAATTTATCATTATAATAATCCTTTGCCAAAAACAGAGCCCAGATGGCATAGGTTGTTCTGTATAATTCGTTTTCTGTGAAAAACCCGGCAATATTGACGGCTAAGAACATACATGCCAGTGCCTTTGAATAACCGGTTTCATCCTCATCAAATATATATTTCACCGCTCTGATCAGCATGGGGATAACTATTCTCATGTAAAGAATAAAGGCAAATATCCCATACCTGACAAACATTCCCAGGTATGTGTTATGCGGCGACTTCTTATAAACAAGATCAAATTCGGATGAAGGCATGCCAAACCAAAAATATCTTTTAATATTTAAAAGGTATTTCCCCCAGATAGTCAGTCTCAGATCCGCCGCACCGGAGGTTCCCTTCTGTCCTCCCGATATAAATCTGTCAAGGAGGGAACTGTCCTGAACCTTAACATAGATAAGGACTATTGCTCCAAGCAAGACAGCCAAGATCGGAAGCAAAAATTTATATTCCACACGTACGTTTTTCCAAAAATATAAAAATACCGGTATCAATACTCCCAAAAGAGCACCTCTGGTACCTGTAAGTATCAGAACAAAGCATGCGACAAATAGCAGAACTGTGTATAGCTTCGTAAACCTCTTTGAAGATATAAGGAAAAACAAGCAGAAAATTACAACACAGCAGTCTATGGCAAATATGTTGGGATTCTGATATGTTCCCAAAAATCGCATTGCTCCGTCATAATTTTTGAAAGAGCCGATGGGTATTGCCAAAAAGAAGCCCAAGACAAAGCCTTTAACAAGCACCGATTGCAGACGGACATCCTCTTTAAGAATTGCAAAAAGGGCATATCCTATCATCATAAAAATAATAATTCTGAAAAAATCAAGAGTTCGCTGTCCTTCCTCAGCCTTTTCTCCCAACATAAATCTGGCAGCGATCAAAGGAAGGAGATATGCCATAAGCAAAAGCCAGGAAACATTTATACCGGAATAATATTTAAGTACATTTCGGGCCCTGAAGACAAATTCCGAAATGAATACCGCAATAACTAAACAGCCTCCGATAATAACATATGCCTGTGACATATATGGTATATAGTTATTGATCTCTTCCCCGAAGGCCAATAAAATCCCCATCAGAAACACGGGAACTTTATAACGGTTATACAAGGGAAGGCATAAAAGGTCATCCATTTATTTCTCCCTTATAGATTTTAAAAAGCTCTCCCATTTATCATAAACGGCCTTATGGGAATGTGTTTTTGAAATAATCTTTGCCTTCATTCCCATCTCATTTGCCCTACCGGGATTCTTTAGCATAAATACTATTCTGTCAGCCAGTTTCGAAGGATTATTCCTCGGTACTATTATCCCATTTACTCCGTTACGGATCAGAGCCTTAGCCCCACCGGGCTTACAGTCGGTACTAATGCTCGGCACTCCCAATGCCATCGCCTCCATAAGTGCGTTCGGCATTCCCTCATAATCGGAGCTGAGTACAAAAAGAGCTGCTTTATTAACTTCATTTAGGACATTCGGAATAGCATCATGTATCAATATCCTGTCATTAAGACCAAGTTCCGAGATATACTTTTCAAGCTCCTCTTTAAGCTCCCCATCCCCATAAAATACAAGCTTATACTCCGGTATCCTGTCCGCTGCTAAAGAAAAAGCCTTTATCAGCAGTTTTTGATTCTTCTGGGGAGCAAGCCTCCCGACACTTATAATGAACTTCTCTCTTTCCGAAGGCGTCTCAAACCCGTCACCGATATTAACCGGATTCGAAATTATGACGGATCTCTTCTTTACGCTTTTTCCAAAATAATCAGCGGCACCCTTTGACTGGAATACAAATCCTTGTACAAAGGGCAGTGTAAGTGTTCTTACCAGACCTAGAAGTCCCGAATATTCGGAATCCCCGGGGTCGCCCCTCTCCGAATAAATAACCTGCCCCGTGATGCTTTTTGGCATAAGCACGGTCAGGTATGTCGGTTGGAACCAGAAGTTTACGGAAACGTCCGGCTTTATCTTTTTCAAGGTCTTCATCAGGTCAATGTATCTTGAAGCAATGCTGAGTATCCCGCTTTTTCTGTCAGGCAGGAAAATATATCTTACTTTATCCGAAATTTTATAACACTGCTCATCTCCGCACAAAGAAATAAGAGTAACATCATGTCCTCTTTCAGCCAGCTCATTCGCAAGCATTATTATCTGTTTTTCCGCTCCTCCAAAACCATGCAGATATGCAATGCACGCAATTTTCATTTTATACCCGACCTTTTCTGAATAATTTTTTTATCCTGCTTGCAACAAATACCGGTAATATAATATTAAACCGCAGAAACGGATACATCATCCCGGCCTTTTTCGACATATGCTTAAAATCGACCGGATAACACCCGTCAATTTCCCGTCTATATCGTCTGACACGTTCTTTTCCCTTTTTCAGATACTCGAAAAGCGAACAGGAACCTGCCAGTCTGTCCAGAGAAACAATTGCCGCCGTAACCAAAAAAGCATTTATGGTATCAGCGTATTTCTTATAAATACCCATTTGCACAGTCTGTCTTTTTAACGCAAGACTCACGCCGCCCCAAGGATCCTCGTCCTTGGTATTTGACTGGCTTCCTTCACGGTCAAAATACAGATATAATGCCCCTTTGAGAAAAGAAAATGATTTCGCATAAAACATTACAAGGAAGCTGTATATCGCTTCCTCTCCGATCCTATGCTCCGTAAACCGGATTTCATTATCTTTAAGCAGTTTTGTTTTTGCGGCTTTCCTTACGCCACCCCAGGGAATGCTTCCCGTCATCTGCATCCGGATAAAATCATTCTTTGAATAATCCCTGTATCCGGACATATATTCCCGGCGTAAGATTTTTCTTGAATCATCCACAAGCGCCACATCTATAAAAACCACATCGGCAGTTTCTTTTGAAAGCCTGTCTAAATACTTTTTCCCGATTACATCATCAGAATCAACAAAAACGGTATATTCTCCTGTAGCATAGCCCATCCCGGTGTTCCTCGCAGAACCGGGTCCTCCGTTTTCCTGGTGAACGGGAATGATACGGTTATCTTTTTCTGCATATCCGCAGATAAGCTCCCAGCTGTTATCCTTAGAACCGTCATCGACAAGGATCAGTTCCCAATCTCTGTATGTCTGACCGATAATGCTCTCAACGCATCTGTGCAGGTATTCAGCTGAATTGTAAACCGGAACAATCACCGAAATCTTCATTTTCTTAATGATCATCTCCTTAATATTGTTTTATATACAAATTTCTGAAAACCTGTCGGCAGGATAAACATTCCCAACTGTGCAGCCGCTATCATCAAAAATTCCCAGAATGAATTAAATCCCGCTTTAAATGCTTTATATCTTATTTCGATAAGTATCTTGGTATTTGTCCAGGATTTTCTCTTTTTATAAGTGTTCTCATCGAAACGGAAGCGAAAAACAGGTTCAGGCAGATTCTTACACTTTGCCTTGTTTAGCAGCATCTTGATCCAAAGGTCCGTATCCTGATTTTTCCTGTAATCCGAATAACCGCCGGCTTTTAGCACTGCCTTTTTCCTATACATAACCGTAGGATGATTAAAGGGATCCCTCTTTCTCGCAAACCTGTATATTTCCTTATTGGTCAGGGGTACCTTTCTTTCTCCCACAATATTATCTATCGTCCCGACAAATTCCTGTACAGGACATCCCACAATATCCAGGGACGGATGCTTTTCAAACTCTTTTGCTTGCAGACTGCAGCGGTCGGGCATGGAATAATCGTCCGAATCCATTCTGGCTATCAGATCGTTCTTAACAACTTTCAATCCTGCATTAAGTGCCAGTCCAAGTCCTTTATTCTTGCGGAGCTGGACTTGAACGATATGATCGTATTTCTCCGTGCAATCATCTATTACCCTTTGCAGTTCGTCGGTAATCGGACCGTCCTTGACAATAACAATCTCATCAGGTTTATAAGTCTGATTTACCATACTGTCCAAAGCCAAAGCAAAATAATCCGGGTTGTCTTTAGTATAAACCGTCATAAGGACAGAATATTTTTCCATATTGTACCACTCCTACCAAAATCTTTTAAATATCAGTTATAATCTTTGCCCAAAACCGCCAATACCGTCCTCAGCATTGTCACAATATCCCTAATAAAGCTATACCTTCTGATACTGTCAAGATTCCACTTCATCTTCTCAGGGAGAACTTTCTCAATATATACCTTGTCCACATCGTCAGCTGCATCAAGCAGTCTGTCCTCGTCCTTATACCTAATACTGGCTTCGCTTGTTATTCCGGCAGGCATCAGTAATGTAGCGTTATAGACCGGGCTGTATTTATCTACATATTTTACAGCTTCAGGTCTGGTACCGACAAAACTCATATCCCCTTTGATCACATCTATCAGCTGAGGAAGTTCATCAATCCTGTGGCCGCGCAATTTCGACCCTATTTTTGTTATCCTGCTGTCGTTTCCGACCGTAACCGCTGTACCTATCTTGTCGGCATTGTTTACCATAGTTCTGAACTTATGGATCCTGAAGTGCCTGCCATATGTGGTTACACGTTCCTGACGGTAAAAAACCGGTCCTTTGGAATCCAGCTTGATCAAAATTGCAATTATTATCATCGGGATAGCCAGGATAATAAGCAATATCAGTCCTACCACAATATCAAATATGCGTTTGGCAAGCAACTGGCCTCTTTTTCTGTTCAGTACCCTATAGTATGGAAGGACCTCTTTCGTCCTCATGAATTCAGGAAGTTCATTCCACTTTTTTAGCATCCTAACATCCTCTTATCTCATTAACTGCAATGGCAAGGTTCTCACATATATAGTCCACATCGCTATCAGAAAGAAGCGTATGCAGCGGAAGTGTTATCAGGTTCCGGTAATAATCATACGAATTCGGAAAATCCTTGATATCCCATCCCAGATTCTTGTAAGCGGTCATCATGGGTAACGGTTTATAATGGACATTTGTTGCTATACCCCGCTCTCCCAATATCTCCATGATCTTATTTCTTCCTGCAGTGTCAATTCCCGGGATCCTGATAAGATAAAGATGATTAGAACTGTCCATTTTTTCCGTATGGTGTACAAGATGTCCGATCTTCAATCTGTCACAGACTGCATCATATTTTCGGATGATCTCTTCCCTTCTGGCGAGAAGTCCCAAATACCTGTCAAGCTGTCTTAAACCCATGGCAGCCATAATATCGGTCATGTTGCATTTGTACCAAGGTCCGATAATATCATATTCCCAAGCACCTGTTTTTGATTTTGCAAGTGCATCCTTATTCTGTCCGTGGAGGCTCAGGAGCTGGAACATCTTGTATATCTGCTCATCAGTAACCCCGTTATCATAAACAGACTGCGGAAGACACCAGGTACTTGCTCCGCCTTCAGCTGTGGTAAAATTCTTTACGGCATGGAAGCTGAAGCTTGAAAAATGGGCAATATTTCCACAGTATTTTTTAGCCTCATTACATTTTCCGCTTCCGGTCCGGGATACCTTTCTGCTTGCACCAAGGCTGTGAGCGCAATCGGCCACCACTGCGATGCATCCGAGTCCCTGCTGAATCTTGGAAGCCAGTTCCAAAAGAGGAGAGCCATCGCTCTCTACAGGTTTAAAAATACTCTTTTTATGATCGACTATCTCAAAAACCCTGTCATAATCGCAGACTATTCCGCCAATATCGACTGTAACAATTGCCTTGGTTTTTTCCGTAATTGCTTTCTCGAGTGCCTCATAATCCATTTCCGGCATATGAGAAGCAGCATCGCCATCTTTCTGGATATCCACAAACTTCACCACTGCCCCGCAATGAATGGCTGCCGATGCCGATGCAGTATATGAATATGCGGGAACAACAACTTCATCCCCAGGCTGTATCCCAAGGATTTTAAAATTCAGCTCTTCTGCAGCAGTCGCGCTGTTTAGGCATACTGCCTTCCAGTTAGCTTTAGCTCCGCCCTCCGGAGCCGGACAATCAACGTCTGTTCTTCCGGTTTTAATGTATTCCGCCAAACGGCGCTCTAAAAGCTTAGTCCTCGGCCCCGTAGTTATCCAGCCGCTTCTTAGAGTTTCGCAGACTTCTTCAATCTCCTTTTCAGAAATGTCGGGCGGGCTAAACTTAATGATTCGCTTTTCCATTGTTTTTCTCCGATCATAGTAAGTAAACTTACTATTATTTTCATTTATACAAAAACATGGGTCTGAAATACCTCTGCCAGATCCATTTTCCGTCTTCATAAGACCCCGTTTCAATACGGGTTATCGAGTATTCCTTCGGAATATCCCTGGCAAAAACTCTGTACGGACCACAGTTCATTTCATTTGTCAGTTCACCGTTTTCAAACTTTCCACCGATGCTGCCCCTATAGCGGCCGTTTTCGGTAAGGTTTTTTGGGAGTCTCTCAAACTGAGTGGTATCCAATTGACACTGTATGACTGTTCCTTCCGATTCGTTAAACGGATACTCCCCATCAACTATCCAGTATAGCTTCTTTTCATACTGGTACACATAAACGTGATGTTCCGGATAACTTACAAGGCAATACCCATTATTGACTATCGGGGCAAGATCGGTTCCTTGTACGTCCAATTCCCTTACATCACTGGGATTAACAAACATCAGTTTCCCTTTTGAAATATAAATATCGGACTTATACCCCAATTCTCCCTCAACTTCTGTTTTAAACACGATCTGATAATCACCGTTTTCCAAGTCTATTTCCGACTTTTTCAGCCTTCCCACAAAACCGCATTTTGAATAATCATAATCGCATTTAAAGTACTGATATACATCACTGCGGGCCATTCTCTCTACAGTAAACAGCCTGCCTTTTTTGGGTTTGTCCGTTCCGTCAATATTCTTTTCCTCAACGGCATTAATATCATACAATACTATTCCGAGAACATTATTATCATCAACCTCTCTCGGAATATTCGCAACGCTTTTAAGTTCAAAAAACCAGCCCGTAACTACTATCTCATCCCCATCAACGGACAGGTCTTCTATCTGATAGGCAAAATTACTGTTATCATTCTTGGGAATAAAGGAACTGCGCCTATTATACTGTATCTGATCGTTGATCAAAACAAACACTATAATTATAACCAATATAACCGCTATCCGGGCGACTATTTTTAATATATCGTTTTTTTTCACTTTATATCCTCTTTCTTTTTTCGGTTTCTACCATCTCCGCCGTTTTGCCTTCAACAAAACCCTCATGCCTGATAACACTCTTTATGGTTCCGACAAAGCACTTTACATCAAACCAAAAGCTTTGTTTTTCCACATATTCTCCGTCCAACCTGGCTTTTTCCGATATTTCAAGCTCATCTCTGCCGTTGATCTGGGCCCAGCCGGTAAGTCCGGGCTTTATATCGTTGGCTCCGTATTTGTCCCGCTCAGCCAGCAGGTCTTTCTGATTCCAAAGAGCAGGGCGGGGACCGATAATGCTCATCCGGCCGCGAAATATATCCCATATCTGGGGAAGTTCGTCAAGACTGCTTTTTCTTAAGAATCTGCCGACCCTTGTAATATATTTTTCGGGGGTCTCCAGCAGATGTGTCGGTACATCATGAGGAGTGGACATTTTCATGCTTCGGAATTTATGCAGCATGAAATACTTTTTCCCTTTTCCTACTCTTTTTTGAGTAAACAAAACCGGACCGGGATCATCCAGCACTATTGCAACGCAGATGATAATAAATACGGGGCTCAAAAGTATCAACCCCATAAATGACATCCCGGTGTCTATGATGTTTTTTATCACATCCGTATATAAATTGTGTTTAACTTTTTTTCTTCTCTTCATATTATCAACTGCCCATTATCTTTTCTGCCAATTTATCATTTTAACATATACCGGCAAATTATGCAACAAAAAAACCGCTAAGCGGTTTTCTTGTTGATTTATAAGGTTAATGATGCCTAGTTTAACAAAACATAACCCGTAAATCACGCTACACCACGGTAAATCAAACCCTTTTTAGGAAATCCCACTGGAACAGCAAAGTATATAACGGTATATAATATTTGCTTTTTCGTAGTAGAATCGTATGATATGAGTTTTATTTGTAGTACAAATCTATTGAAGAAGAATCCTAAATGAACTCTTCCTAAAAAATCACATTATCATTATTCAGAGATTCAAAAATCTCCTTTTTCTTCTGCTCACAGACCTCGGCATAAATATCAAGTGTTGTCTGGATGTTCTTATGCCCCATAACTGTCTGGATGACTTTGACGTTAGTCTCGTTTTCACAGAGCCTTGAGCAGAAAGTATGTCTTGCAACATGACAGCTGAACCCGGGTACAAAAACCGGTTCCCTGCCCTCCCTTTTTGCAGCTAACTCTTCATACGCATTATGGTTTTCGACAATACGGTGAATCTCACGGTTGATTGCCTGCGCATGATGGATATTGCCAAAACGGTTGCAGAATATAAAATCCCTCATCCCGCCGATCTCAACTATCGGACGATATCCGCCTTCCTTCTGATTCTGCTTCTCCAGAAGAAATGCTTCCTTAACTTTGCCAAGCATAGGAATCGTTCTTATCCCAGCCTCAGTCTTAGGCAGTGTTACTTCGTAATCCGATTTACACCCATTGTCTATTCTCGGACCATAATTAATGCTGTGATTGATACTGATGATCCCTTTTTCCATATCGACATCACACCATCTCAAGCCTATGACTTCACCTATACGGCATCCCGTTCCAAACAGCACCACAAAAAGAGGCTTCCATCTCTTATATTCGGGTCTTTCAAGAAAACTCAGGAACTCTCTCTGCTCCTCAACCGAAAGCGAATGCCTTACACCTTCGGACAGGTTCAGTTTTTTTCTTACCTCTCCCACCGCACCTATTGTAGGATTGCTCCTGACTACATTATCACGCAGAGCCATCTTAAAAGTGCCATGCAGGACATTGTGCAGACTGGCTACCGAGCTAATGGACAATCCCCGCTCTATCAATGCCTGGTAGAAGCATATAATATCCGAATAGCGTACATCGATTATCTTCTTCTTACCAAAGCCGTTCCTCACATACTTGTTATATGACAGGCAGTAGTGAGTTTTCGTACTGCTTCTTAACTCAGTCCTGGTTGCAATATACCTGTCAAAAACAAAATTAATGTCGGCTTTCGTCATTACATAGGTGTCAAGCTTATCAAGTTTGTTTCTTTGGAATTCCTCTTCCTTTTCCCGAAGTTCGATCAGGCTGTTTGCATACAGGAACCTTCTTTTGCCTATAGCATCTGTATAAGAAAAGCAGTACAGCTTTCTTTTCCTGAGATAAGTCTCTCCCTTGCGCAGCAACATGCCTTTGCCGTCTTTCCTAACCTTTTTCATAACTACCCTTTCTTTATATGGTTAGGAAGAGTCAGATTACAAAATCAATGCCTGGCATTAAGCAGTTCTAAAACGCCTTTCCTGATCGCCCCAGTTACAGTGATGTTGTTTTCAGCCGCATATTTCTCAAGTTCGGCACGTTCCTTTTCCGAAAAACGGATAGATAATTTATACTCCCTCGGGTCCTCACCCTTGGGCCTGCCTGTTCTTGCCAATATATGCACCTCCCTCAACAATATCCATTATAATTCTTGCCACTCATTAAGTCAAGAACTTTTTGGGGGTATCGTACATATTTTCGTAATCCATGTCTTCCGAACGAACATATCATAAGTATTTCAAAAACTCCTCAATTTTCTTTATGCTAACGATCACCTTTCCCTGAGTCAGATGTTTTGCCGCACCTATCTCATTCACCCATTCACGGAAAAACTTCTCGCTCATCCGGTACATTTCAGCTCCCTCTTTATAGGTTACATACATGACCAGATGATCTTTTTCATGCCTGGTCTCATACAGAACCCTGTCAAATATATAACTGGGTACCATAGAGATAACTCCGTTAGGTTGACGACACTCCACAAATTCCTTTTCACGCTTAACTTTGTCCATTTCTTTCCGCTCCTTCCGCCGCAAAAAAATCCGGGCACATAAACATCCGCCCATCAATTTCCGCCTATTATATATTAGGTAGAAACAGATCAGCAGACCTTTAATGCCTTTAAAAAATCTATGCCCTGCAGCGGCACCAGGTTCGTGCCACATTGGTATTCCACCAGCCTCCACGGCTCCCTTCCCGAGGGAAAGTATCATTATATAGAACAGCGTCAAAGTCATAAGGCTCCACAGCCATATTTTGCACGGATATCCATCGCTCCGGCACCATAAGAGGAATCCGTCTTTCTTCCTATATAAATAGTGTCATCCCGGCGTACCCGTATCGCGACTCACTGCTCCCTTCGTTCTGCAGGACATGGTATTCAGTTGTCAATGTACGATGGCCCAGAATGAGCCGATTTGAATAAACCCTGCCGGACCTTGTCAGCCCGAAAAGCACACAAAACACAAGGCACTGTTACGCCCTTTCATATGCTTTATGAGACTTACAAAAAATGACAGAGTTTGAACCGGTGATTGCTCTGTAATGACATCTTCAGTTACCTGCTTCTTCTCACAAACTTAAACTTCTTCCTGACGATTTTATAAAATTTCACCCAGGCTACCTGCTTGAGATCGTCAAGACTTAACTTCCATGGACTCAGCCCGTACTTAGGTGCCATACCGACCAGACATCTGTGAAGATAATTGCTATACCTCTTCACTACAATCTCGAAAGCCCTGTTTTCACCTTTCAGAAACTTCCGGATAACATCACAGCTCACATAATCATAATTACTGTAATCACATACCATCCTCATTCTCTATCCCCCTGAAGTATTCTCTCATCTTGTTGACAGACCTGAACTTGCACATATAAACCGCATCCCTGGTCATGCCCATCTCTTCGGCAATCTCGTCAGGCGTCATGCCCTTGTAGTACAGCATCACTATAACCTGCCTTTCCTTTTCCGTAAGCTCGTCCAAGGCAGTCTTAAGAGAGTCTTTCCTGTCAGATTCTTCTCTTTCACCGACCCTGAGATTGCGTCTCTCCTTGTTATAAGGAATATTGCAATAGGATGGTTCTTCTCTAAGATCATTAAAGTAACATATCTCAGGCTCAGCCTTTCTCTTCCGCGCCACTCCGCGGAGAAGGTTTCTTACTATGAACCTCAGCGTTCTTTTAACATAACAGTCAAACTGTTTCTGGACCCCATAGATCCCACTTTTTGGTTTCATCGGCATTCTCCTTCCGGCAAACACCGACTCAATTACCCTGTCATTAATTCAGCTGTCCGAAAAAAATAAAATCTAACGCGAGTAACAAAACTTTTTTTGTGATTTAATAAAATTTTTATAATTTGAAAAATAAAAAAGCAGAGGCCCTACTGCCCCTACCGTCGGGACAATCACCTCTGCTATAAAAGTATTAGGTTCAGTTAAGTATCAGAACTCCATTTTCCTGTACCTGCACCCTGAAGCTATCTCTTTCTGCTGTATATCACTGCATACCACAACCCCTGTTTCAGAGTCGTAGTCTCTGCAGCGGGATAAGTGGAATTTTCTTTACCTTCACTGTACGCAAATCCATATGCCTTTCCTTTAACAAGAGCCTCCATTCCCTCGCCGGTCTTTTCCTTCATTCTGTTGTTCTGAACTTTCAACTTTATCGCCTCCAATCGTCATGGTTTCCTTTTATACTCCTATAATATATGAAGAGGTGTCCCATAGTACGGACTCTGGACCGGTTCCGGAGGCCCTTTATAAATATTTAACAATTTGGCCGGCTTACAATTTCTTGCTCTTTTCCATCCCTTCTGCTACAATACATTTGAATAAACCCACAAACAATAAACACAGAAACTGTTATGGTTCTCCGTCCGGAGAGCCTTAGCAGTTTTTTTATTTTCACCAGTCTTGTAAAGGCCCGCTGTACCCAATAATGCAAAGCCCCAAAAAGGGCTTTGCTTCGGGGAGCAAGCATGACACTCTTCATGACAGAGTGTCGGCAAACGGGAATTTTCATCCCCGAAAAAGTCACCCGTTTGGGCTTGCAGGGGATCCTCCCCTAACCCCTGGTCTTCAAACCATAAAACCCGCCAAAATTCGTAAAAACATCAGTCAGCCATTATCAAAAATCCGAAGGAAAGAGGTAAACCACAATGTTTAAAAGAACAAGGACTATTCCAATACAAATATACTTAACCGAGGACGAAGCCCGGCTTCTGGATCAGAAATTCAGGATGTCCGGTAAGAAAAGCAAGTCAGCCCTTATCCGCCAGCTTATCAGAGACGGATTTGTCTTTGACATAGACTTCTCCGAGATCCAGCGGAACAATTTTCTGCTCAGCAACATCGCCAACAATGTGAACCAGGTAGCGCACCGCTGCAACGAGACACGGAGCGTGTATCAGTCGGATATAGATGAACTAAAGAAGGAGATAGACAAGATATGGCAGTTACAAAAATCCATGCTATCAATGCTACCATCGGAAGGGCAATAGACTACATATGCAACCCCCACAAAACAGACGACAATGTGCTGGTGACAACCTTCGCCTGCGGCAGGGAAACGGCTGAGTATGACTTCCGATTTGCCCTTGGAAAGACCAGCTCTCCCGACAAGAACATAGCCTATCATCTCATCCAGTCCTTTGCTCCGGGAGAGATATCCGGCGAGGAAGCACACCAGATTGGTAAAGAGCTTGCCGACCGTTTCCTGCAGGGTAGGTACTCCTATGTATTCGCTACCCATATCGACCGGGAACATATTCATAACCACATCATATTCGCAGCTGCAGACAATATAGATCACCATAAATTCCGGTCAACTTTTAAGAACTACTACCGCATCCGGGATATAAGCGACGAGCTATGTGCCGAGCACAACAAATCAGTCATAAAAGACTTCAGGGAAACCGGGAAAACATATAATGAATGGTACCATGCAAAGAAGGGAGACTCCTGGAAAGCCCAGGTCAGGAAAGATATAAACGAGTGCATAAAAGCAGCACTGTCCTATGAAGAATTTTTAAGATTAATGAAAGAAAAAGGTTATGAGATTCATGGTGAGACTTTTGGTGAAGGAGCTGCCAAATATATCTCATTCCGACCTTTCGGTAAGGACAGATTTGTAAGGGGCAGAGCCAACACTCTGGGACCAGATTACACCAAGGAAAGGATAAAAGAACGGATAGAGGAAAGCTGCCACTCTCCCATCCTGAAGAACATTCGGGATGAAGGTGCCATTCAAACAAAACTTATAGATATACCGGATGAAAAGAAAGCTGAAAGCATAGGTCTGGCTAAGTATGAAGACAGGGAAAACCTCAGACGTATCGCCACCATGTACGAAGAACTGGGATCCCTGGGACTTCAGTCAAGAGAAGAACTATGTCTCCGTATAAAAGAGCTGAACACCGGATCCCACCAGGACAAGAGAAATGCAGCGGATCTTGACAAAAAGATCAGGGAATTCCGCCAGATTCTCTCAGTCGCCAAGCGGTATGCCGAGAACAAAAAATACGGGGATAATTACCAGAAATCCAAGGATAAAGAAAGATACGAACGTGAACATGATTACCAGCTCAGATTGTTCGAGGGAGCAAAGAGCTGGTTAAAGAATACCGGCATCGATCCGGCCACTCTTAAGATCAGGGATATCGAAGAACATCTTAGAAAACTTGAAGCCGACCGTAAGGCATTTTTAGTTTCCTCCGAGGCAAAAGCTGCCGAACATAACCGGTTAAAATCAATCGAAGAAAGTATTACAAAGTTCCTTGATGAGGCTGACAGGGTGCCGCCACTTCAGAGCAAAGACAGAAACAGAGAGTTTTAGCCTTATATATATTTGATATTTAACTGCTGTTCTATGATAAACGGATAAAAATGATAATCATCTTGTTAAAAATCTGGTAAAAAATGAAATGTTGTGTTATAATATCTGTTGATGAATTTTGCTTTTTGTAAAATTCAATCTCCGACCTTGAGAAATAATCAAATGCAGAGATAATCCAGTATATTGTTGCACTGGATTCAGCTAAGAAGGTGACCAAAGTGGTCCGCTATCTAGTGCGTGATTATGGAATGGAATCAAGGAGAAAGGAGAATCGGTTTATGGCTAATGCTAAAGGTGTGTCATCTAAGACACATACCCAAAAACAACTTGATGATTATGCTAATCAGCATAATCCGAACAACAAAGCGTACCGCGCCATTAAACAAAATCAGAAAAAGAGGTGTAAAAAGCCATCAAGTAACTTTTATTTGGATGATTACGCTCCTCTAGACTGGTTTTGTTATAGTAACCCGTACGACTTTGATTGACTAAGGATTGGGCACTCAGCTACAATGGACGCTGAGAAGTTCCGAGAAAAAAGCCGAGTGTCCAGTTATGACCAGAGCCCCCTATTTATGAGGCTCTGGTTGTTTTTATATGGAGTAAATAGGAGTTTTCCTTATCCTCATTGTTTTTCATATGATTCCAACCTCCTCGTAGAAACTCACATGATATTAAAAAACATTTTATCTCACTAGGTCTTTATATCATAGTCATTCCTATCCGCCAATCTCTCTATCTGCTCACTGTCTTGAATATAGATGTTCTTCCCGACTATATAATACTTCTTAACTATTTGAATATTCACAGAGTCAGACTGATTTTCCCGCAACTCAGTATCCGCATTTTTAAGCCATTGTACACTGTCAGTTTTACCATAAACCTCCTGGGAATCCCTGAATACCTTCTCTATACCATAAGTATGAAAGGATGTGTCTATGTATTCTTTCGAGGCATCTTCTATACTTTGTCCATTCTGTGATAATAATTTTTTCAGGTGTATGTCATAGGCAAACGCAAACCAGAGACCTATCGAAGAGATGACAAATAAAACTGTCATCTCTTCGCGCTTGCCTGCTGTTACGAATATCATGAAACTGCATATCACTGCTGCAAACATCAACCTGAAATTCATGCCTTCCTTCTTTCTTGAGCCACTGGCACAGGATGCGAAATAAAGCACTCCTAAAATAATTACTATAATAAAGAACATATCAGCGTTCTCCTTTTATCGCTGGTCTCCACTGTAAATTACTTCCCGAAATCCATATAAAGGGTTATTCCTTCCTTCCGTGGACATAGAAGCAGTTGCTCTTCAGCTTTCCCTTTTTGTATGTCGCCACGCAGACATAGAAACAGGCTGTTCCTTCAGGCGTGCCGAGTCTGGTTCCGCAGACATAAGCTTCCTTATAAGTATTGCGCTTATTCTTGAACTTATAGGTTTTTCGGAACCCATCCGAATCAGTCACTATAAGTTTTTTCTGCTCGTTTTTCTTATTATATACTCTTTCCTCGGTGATCACCAACCCGTTTATAAACTTCCTGTGCATTATGATATTCCCGTTCTTATTGTATGAAAATGTTTCAGTACTCTGGGTATATTCTCCTGTCTGCCGTATCAGCACAATGGCTCCACCCTTATTAAAAATATATTCATAATGGCTGTTGTCTTCGCCGTAGTACACTATCTGATGTTCTGATCCATCAGCATATATGATATGTGTTTCAAGAATCTCACCATTTGGCCCGAACTTGTACTCATAATGATACTTCGGTAATATATCGTTTAGATATGCTTCGTCCGTAATCTCTTTTGAGGATATAAAGACAGGAGTTTCTGTCGGAGTGGC
>JAILGF010000022.1 GCA_024696945.1 Lachnospiraceae bacterium
CTTCTTTGACAGGTATGCGGAAAGCTCTGTCTGAGGCGTGATCGGATATCCGAAGAAATGACGGCAGCCTGCCTGGATAGCAGCCTCGCCAAGTGCCTCATTTCCTTTCATTAAAACTTTCTCTGACATGATTTTTCTCCTATGATTTTTTTATTCATATCTTACTAATTTTTTAATAGTCCTTATTCTCTCATCTGTCAGTCTGACGGATGTGACAATGGGGACGGTTGTCACACCATTATCCCATTATCCTATTATCCTATTATCACATTGTCATTCCCTCTCAACGGTTATGCAAACATCCGGACACATGGTCGCACATGATTTACAACCTGTACACTTTGCGGGATCTGTCATATGTGCGGGATGATAACCCTTGACATTAAGTCTGGACTTATCTAACTCAAGCAGGTGCAGGGGACATGCATTAACACACATCTCACAGCCCTTACAGAGCGATTCGTTAATAGTGATCTTTCCCATCTTCAAACCTCCTTAATCTTAAATCCTCATAATTTTCAAAACAATAATCAGACCATATATCATCTTAAAACCTGATACTAAATTGTTATTATAACATTGCTTAAATAAAATTACAAGTTGTTTTTAATTTTTTTATCATTTGAACCATTCATCCATGATCCTGTCAAGATTTTCGAGGTCGTAATATGCTGAGTAATCATAAATTATACTTCCGTCAGCTTTAATAGCCAGCTTAGGTTCGATCGGGACATCTATATTACAACCTTTTTCAACGTCCTCAATACCCTCATGAGCTGAAATGCAATATGAGCTGCTCATAGAAAACACAGTTCCGTCAGGCTGAACCATGCCCAATACGTTACAAGATCCGCCGCCGCTGGGCTCACCTATCAATACGGCACCTGCCTCCTGCATCATCATCGGGAACTCATTTCCACATGAAAAAGCTGCTTTCGTGGTTAATACTCCGTAATTAAAACGGTCATATATTTTATCTTTATCATCAAATACGCCGTCAAGATTGAAGTCTGCTTCAACTATGCGCAGAGGTGTCCAATCATTGATCTCATTATAACCGTTTATTATATTATTACCTGTGGTAATACCTGTGATAAATCCCAAAATATCCGTATTCCCACCGGAATTTGCCGTAAGATCAAAAACAATATTCTCTATTTTGGGATTTGCGGACGCTTTCTTAAGACCCGCTACAGTTACACCGACAGGATCTTGCGGAAGCTCACCTCCTTCGAGGAAGTATCTTTTCCATTCTTCATCATCATATGTAAAGCTTACAAGTCTTATGAAGGCTGTATTATCATATTCAAGATAATAGTTTTTCCCCCATAACGAACTACCTTCAGACAAAAGAATACGATACATTGATATGGTTTTATTGAAACCGGCTTTCATAAGTAGTTTCTTTAATTCGGCTGCATCGGTATTATCAACAAGCGCTATAATTTTATAGAATATCGAATCGGATACGTCAGTCGGAACAGTATGTCCGTTATCATCCAGATATACAAAAAACAATTTATTCAATGCCTGATAGTATTCTGCCGTATCTGTCGATTGCAATCCTGCAAGTATGGCCCTTGTTTCATCACTATACTCGAGTAAAGCCGTGTAGAAACCTTTTTCCTTTATATCTTCGGCTAATAATGCAACACTTGGATGACCGTATAAATTGTCAAATATAAAGCAAAGCTCCTTAAAGGTCTCATCTGCGATATCTTTTGGACGTTCTTTACTTACAAACATTTTCTTTATGGTAAGGGAATCGCTTAACTCCCTTAAATGGTTTATTTCACCTATGAAATCCGAAAAAACATATCTTCCGTTCCACCCCAACGTACCTCCGGTCGGTTCGCTCCTTAAATTTGAAGCGAGAGACAGAGATATATAAATATCATTTTCATCCGGGATCAATTTTAACCCATATTTTCCAAGATCGAATACAGCTGTCTTTCCCGTTTCTTTATAGTCCGAAACCACTTCCCTGCCAAACCGGCAATAAGATACGTCGGAAGACGGATATCTATTAAAGAATTCCCAGTTATCTGAAGAAATTGTTCCGGCTGCGGTATCAAAAACAGCCTCTATCCCGTTTTTATTTGTAATTACGGTTCTTCCAAGCTCATCTGTACTATATGAATGATCAAACCCTAAAAATTCATAGAAGCTTTTTATTCCTATATAAGGTATATTGGGCTCATTACTGTAAAATCTAAGCTTAAGCGAGTCCACATTTTCCCCACCCGTTTTTACATTTACATTTTTGTCAATAAAATCAACACTTTGGGAAAGATTTTTCTTTAATTTCTTTATCTCCGCACTTGAAAGCCCGATCTTTTTCAGGTATTTTGCAGCACATTTAGCAAGATTGCGTGTGCTCAGGTCTTTTTTCTTGTCTTTCTTGGAAAATGTAAAAGCACTCTTCAAGGTCTTTTCAAAATTCCCGTTTATTATAGCTTCATAAGCCGGATCATCTTTCTTTAATCCGTAATAATTGTAAAATGAAAGCATATAATCATCTACAACTTCAAAATATTCCGCACCCATCAGGCATTCAAGGATTGCTGACACAAAACCGGCACGATCCTTTCCTTCTTTACAATGGATTGCGTAGATACCCGGATTTTCAGCCATGAAGCGAAGTCCCTCGGCAAGCATATTTTCAAATTCTTCTGATTTATAATCCATGCTTAACGGGATTGCAAAAGTTTTAATTGTAGAATAATATGTCTCGGAATATCCTTCATATTCTTTTAAGGACTCCTGCGTATCGGTAAGATTTAATATTACGTTAACTCCCGCTTCTTTTATGGCATTGTCGGCATACTTATTACGATTTATGGACGGATCTATGGGCGATGAAGTACGGTAAAGTATACCCAATCCCATACCCGTTGTATTTACCTGTCGGAAATTGGCAAATTCCTCGTCTAACAGATCGGGATATTCGTCCCTTACGTCGGATGATTTAATCTGTCTTATTAAATATTCATCGGCGTAACCGCCCTTCTTTTTCAGCCAGACAGAAACCTTAACGGGACTTGATACGCCTTCCGGAAAACTCCATTCAAATTTCCCGTCTTCATATGTGGTTTTCACAGCCAACCCGTATTCCGAGGCAAAGCTGCCCATATTTAAGGCAAGCCGGAGATATTGTTTGTCTTCACTCACAATAAGAGCAAGCTTTCCCGAATCAACATCCGAATATGAACTTACAACCGGAAGACTGAATTTTTTTCCGAGAATCTTGACCTTTACTATATCTCCGTATTCATAACCTGCATCAAAAAACTCTTCATTTGTTATTGAAAGATATATGTTTCCGTACTTGTCGATGTATGAAGGCTCTGTTACACCTCTGACAAGCGTGGGTTCCGATGATCCGGCATCATAGATTCCCATAACGCCAGAACTCCGGCCCCCGCTGGCGAGGACCGGAATATCGGTGTTGGGAAATACCATGATAACGATCATCAAAGCAATCAGTATCCTGCTTGCAACATTCTTTTTCATGATGATTTTCCTCCAAGACAGGAAACAATTCCTGCCTTAATTATTTTTTAACGTTCTTAGCTTCTGATACGGCGCTTGTTGATACTTCGATAACCGGACGGATTCCCTTATCCTTATAAAATTCATCCTTGTAAGGTGTCCCATATTCATATATATTTCCGTGTGATGAAACGGAAAGCAACCGGTTACCTTTATAGTTCGAAGTACGAAGCCACCATTCACTGTAATAGCTGTTTATGATATCATCGGAGTATCCGAGTTCCTGATATTGTTTTTTTCCAACTAATGAGATAGCGAAAGTAGTAAGTCCGTTCTTATTACCGTCAGATGCTGCTATGGCAGCTGAAGGAGCTGAAACAAGACGAGGACAATATACTTGTGTCTTAACGAATTTCATATCATCGCCCTTAAAGTATTTCAATACCTCTTCATAGCTTAAGATTGA
>JAILGF010000034.1 GCA_024696945.1 Lachnospiraceae bacterium
ATCCAGTTTCACTCATTGCCTATTCAAACTACTGTGGTGTGACACGAACGTACCGATGGCAGTTCAACCTGCATAAAACGAACACTGCGAATGAGGTGCCGGATAACAGACTCGATTACGGACGCGAAGTCCAAGTAGGAGGTAGTCATTCCGATTGCACCTTCATTCTATCAGTTAAGCAATAAGTTGGAAAATAACCTGACTGGCTGCCAGATATATACCCCATAAACTTATTGTAGTAGTAGGAGGCGGTGACTAGCCGCCGTCCTCTCACAGCACCGTACGTACCGTTCGGTATACGGCGCTTGCAATAGTTGACATTCTGAAAAATCATGCTCGCGACTTTATTTCCGGTGCGGAGCTGAATTAAATCGCAGGAAGTTATGTGAGTGATTAAAAACAAAAAATGCGTTTCGGAATGCTTACATTCCGGGACGCTATTTTTTTGCTCCAAACATAGCAATTATTTTATTGTGGAAACCATCCATATATGGTAAAATGAAATGAGCACTCACATAAGGATGGTTGCTTTGTTGGATATTACGGATGAAGATATTTTGAGGTGAAGAAATTGAGTGAGCAGAATAAAAAAATGATGCGTCCGCCGGTTGAACTGGCGTATGAAGAGGAACTGAAGGCATTGGCCGAGAATGATGAAGGAAAAAAGCCGATAGGCTGGAAGCTTTCTCCAAAGGCAGTAAGAACCTTTATACTCGGAAGCAAGGCTCCCATAAGGTATTCGGGCGGAGAGGTTGAGATAAAGAAGAAATATTTCGGTAACGATGCGCTTATTGAACGCTGCATTGTTACTCTTGCGGGTAACCGCGGGCTTATGCTGGTAGGTGAGCCCGGAACGGCAAAATCCATGCTGTCCGAGCTGCTTTCCGCGGCCGTTTCGGGAGTGAGCACCAACACAATACAGGGTACTGCGGGCACGACCGAGGATATGATAAAATATTCCTGGAATTATGCCATGCTCCTAGACCGCGGTCCGGTTAGGGAAGCGCTTGTTCCTTCACCGCTCTATGTGGGTATGGAAAAGGGTATCATTACCCGTTTTGAGGAAATAACGAGAACACCTGCTCAGATACAGGACTCACTGATCTCAGTGCTTTCCGATAAAGTGTTAAATGTTCCCGAACTAGGTGACGGCGGACTGCTTTTTGCGGCTCAGGGTTTCAATGTTATCGGAACAGCAAACACAAGGGATAAGGGTGTAAATGAAATGAGCTCGGCATTAAAGCGCCGTTTTAATTTCGAAACCGTTCTTCCTGTGCGCGAGGCCGCGCTTGAAAAGCAGATAATTATCCAAGAGGTCGAAAAGCTGGCCAAGGAGAACAGCATTGAGCTTGAAGTGGATGAGAAGGCTGCCGAGGTTCTTGCTTCAACCTATCATGAACTGCGTGAAGGCATTTCTTCCATGGGACATCGTATAGATAAGCCCAACGCGGTAATGAGCACTGCGGAAGCGGTTTCCGTTTATTACCAGACCATGATGAGCGCATATTATTACGGGGACGGCAGCATAAAAATGGATGCGCTTGTTTCGAATTTCCTGGGCGCAGTAGTGAAGGAAAATTCCGACGATCTGCCTAAGGTGCGCAGCTATTTCCAGTCGGTTATAAAGGACAAGAGCAGCCGCGACGGGGGAATCTGGACAGAATATTACGAGGCAAGGAAATATCTGGGGTAAGGTATGAGATACCTGTGGTATGGGGTGTAAAATGTCAAGTGGAATAATTGATAAAAATATAATTCCGGACGAGGAAACGCTAAAAGCCGGGCTGTACAGCCTGGTGGATTTTTCACGCCCGGTTTTTTATTTCCCTGTAAGGCATCATTCACCTATCTGTTCGTATTTCCTGCAAAAAACAATAGAAGAATACAAACCTGACTGTATCCTGATCGAAGGCCCTGAGGATGCAAATGAGCTGAAGGACGTGCTTGCAAGTGAAAACCTGGAAACACCGATTGCCATTTACTATTCCTTTAAGGATAAGGAAGAGGTTCACCGCTGTTATTATCCCTTCTTAGATTATTCGCCTGAGCTTGTAGCTTTAAGAGAAGCGCAAAGGCTTGGTATTCCGGCCTCATTCTTTGATCTCGGTTACGCGGAAATAATTAATGCGACACAAGAGGGAAGAGGTCTTAAAAAGGATCAGGAAAAGGTCAATTATAATGATGACAGCTATATTTCCGAGAGTACCTTCATGAAGGGACTTGTCGAGAAGGCAGGGCTTCGCTGCTTTGATGAGTTTTGGGAGAAATATTTTGAGATAGAATGCCTTTCAGGAACGTTAAAGGACTTTTTAAAGACGATGCTTTTGTATTGCGGTATGTGCAGGGCGGTAGCTCCGACCCGGGAGCTTGAGGAAGACGGTTGTCTTGCCAGGGAAGCACATATGAGAGAAAATATTGAAACAGCATCGAAAAAATACAAAAGAATCCTCGTGGTTACGGGAGGATTCCATACGCCCGGACTGGCGCTTTCGGATGACCTGTTCAGGTCTAAAGATAATCGTAAAACCGGTAAAAAAGAGAAATCCGCAGCTCTTTCGAAAGAGGATAAAGGCGTTTATGTAATGTCATATTCAATGGAAGCGGCGGATGCATTAAACGGCTATGCCAGCGGAATGCCGTACCCGGCTTTCTACCAGAGTGTATGGGAAAGCATTAATAAGGGCGAAGGTATGGAAGCTTATTCATCGGTCGTGCTTGCCGGGCTGGTAAGAGTCGGAAAAAACGTACGTGCAAAGGATGGAGTGACTTCGACGGCGGACGAGATAGCGGCACTCAGTATGGCGGCGAATCTGGCAAGCTTAAGGGGGAAAGACGTTCCGGGTGCTTTTGAACTAAGTGACAGTGTGCTTTCTTCTTTTGTAAAGGGCGAATTGAGTCCGGCCAGCAATCTGCCGATGAAGGAGCTTAGGAAAATCCTTACGGGAAAGAAAATAGGAAGGCTTCCCGCAGACGCAAAGCTCCCGCCACTCGTGCATGATTTTGAGGAGAAATGCAGAAAATACAGGCTTGACATTCATGCCACGGTAAAAAAGGAGGTTACCCTACAGATATTTGCAAATGAGAAGCATAGGGATGAGAGTGCGTTTTTCCATTCCATGTGCTTTTTGGGAAGCGGGTTCGCTTCAAGAAAGAGGGGACCGAATCTTCACACCGGTATCGACCGGAACCTTATCAGGGAAACATGGGAATACAGATGGAATACGGCTCTTAACGGTATATTGATAGATAACTCGGTTTACGGCGGGACCATTGAGGAAGCTTGTACGACGATAGTCAAAAAGAAGACAGGAGAATCATTGAACTCCGCTGAAGCCGCAGAACTGCTCCTTTCGAGCTTTGAAATGGGTATAGATATCCAGGGCGAAATGATAAAGAGACTGCAGGAGATTATGCAAGCAGATTCCGACTTTTTCTCACTGAGTAAGGCATTTTCTTCCGTGAATATGCTGGACAGACTGTCTTCGCTTTATAGGAACGAGATGTCATTTTCGAATATAAAGGACACTCTGTTCAGAAAGATACTTAGCTTATTACCGGGAATGGCAGAGCTTAGGGATGAGGACCTTGAGCGTACGCTTTCAAGCATAAGCGAAATGTATTATGAAGCCGGAAGAACGGAAGAATTCTTAGGAGTTTTAAAGATTCTGGCATCCAATGAAAAAATACATCCGGGACTTTTGGGTGCGGTCCAGGGCATTCTGTATTCGGCAGCAGAACTTTCGGGAGACGAGGTCTGCACTACCGCAAAGGGCTTTATGAACGGTACGAGCGAGAAGAGGCTTAAGACTGCAGCTTACTTAAGAGGAATTTTCTATACCGCAAGGGACCTTATCTTTTCTTCCATGGAGCTTATAGAAATGCTGGATGCTTTCTTGGGCGAGGTGGAGGTTGAGCCTTTCCTGAAGCTGCTTCCGCAGCTCCGTTTAGCCTTTGGCAGCTTCACGCCAAGGGAGATCGACCGTATTGCGGAAAAGGTAGCCGGAAAACTCGGAGTGAAGGCTGGAAGCATTTTGGAAGGAAATAATGTTTCGGCAGAGGGCTTCGAGTACGGAAGAAGTCTGGATGAGAGGATCCTCAAGCTTTTGGGAAAATAGAAAAAACAGGGCATGCTGGATTTATGATAGGTATATGATATGCAGGAATTGAAGGAAAACAGGAAATCTGAAGATTCGATAAAGCTTAACAGATGGCGTCTGATGCTTGGAAAATACGCGGATTCACAGGTCGGGTTTTCTAAGGATGGGATCGGAGCAGGTCCGGGTGCCGGAGGGGATATCCGCGAAATGGACGACGTGCTCGACTTCATATATTCCAGGGAATACGGGGAAGAAGAAGGAGTAAGGGAGCAGGCCGGCGGTCTCGGCGAATCCGTGCTCACGGTTACCACATGGGTTAATAAGGTCCGGGAGCTTTTCCCGAAGGAAACCGTCGAGATAATGGAAAAGCAGGCATTAGAGCGCTATAAGATGACAGAGCTCCTGACAGATTCAAGGGTTCTGGAAAAGCTGAATCCCAATAAAGAGCTTTTGGGCATGATACTTAATTTCAAAGGGTTGATGAAGCCCGAGGTTCTTGCCACGGCAAAACGTATTGTGAAAAAGGTTGTCGATGAGCTGATGGAAAAGCTCAATTCAGAGATCAAAAGGAGTATTACCGGACAGATTGACAAGACGCAGGATTCTCCGGTAAAAAGCTCAAGAAATCTTGATATTAAAAGAACCATCATGAATAATCTTAAGCATTATGACAGGGAAAAACGCCGTTTGGTGCTTGAGAAGGTTTTCTTTTATTCGAGAATTAAGAAATACCAGCAGTGGAAGATAATAGTGTGTGTGGATGAAAGCGGATCAATGCTGGACTCCGTAATACATTCGGCCATAATGGCGGGGATTTTTGCAAAACTTCCGATGCTTGATACCAAACTGGTTATTTTTGATACCAATGTAGTGGATCTTTCGGATTATGTTGAGGATCCGGTGGAAACGCTGATGTCCGTTCAGCTTGGCGGAGGCACCGAGATAGGTAGGGCGCTTTCTTACTGCGAAAGCCTGGTTACCGAGCCGGAAAAAACAATAATGGTACTTGTCACCGATCTATATGAGGGCGGGGAATTATCATATTTATACAGTACTACGGCGGCTATAGTGGAGAGCGGGGTAAAACTGATGGTATTGACTGCGCTGGATGATGCGGCCAATCCTAACTACAACAAAAATGCCGCCGCAAAGATGGCAGGTCTTGGGGCGAATGTTGCGGCAATGACTCCCGGAAAGCTGGCTGCGTGGGTCGGAGAGGTAATGAAAGAAGGATGAGCGTTCTTTACGAAACGATAAAAAACATAGATGATGATTACCTGATAGGTCTTTCAAACAAGGGAACCGTAAAAAGGGCTTATAAGGATCTTGAGGGAATGAGTACTGAACCTGTGATGTCGGAGGAAAAGATCACGTTTGACTTCGAAGGGGTGCAGTGCGAAATAAAAATGCCACTTTCGGAAAGCACCTGTTCATGTCCGCAGGTTGGGATATGCAGGCATATCGTGACATTGATACTGGCGGCAAAGCGGAAGCTGGATGAAGAAAATGCCGGACAGATACAGGAAAAAAAGAAGGACGAGATTCAGCCGGAGAATATTCGGGTAAACGATATACAGTCAGAAGGCGAAACAGCAGATGCCGGATCGGAACGATTAAATGAAAAAATGGACCTCGGCGAAATGGCAATGAAAGAAATAGCCGAGTTCCCTATAGCGGATATATTTAAAAAGCTTAGTGCCAAGATCCTTTCATCCACATTGGAAAAGATACGGAGCAATATACTTCCTCGTATCACCAAGTCACAGATAATAATCGTGGAGGATGACAGCGATGAAAGCATTGTGAAGCTTATGCATCCGCTCTCTGCCTCGGGCTGCAGCTGCCACAAGCAGGGGTTCTGCCCGCATAAGCTAAAGGCTCTGCTCTATGTGAAAGTATCCGAGAAAATGACGGAGCTCTCGGAAATTGAGAAATTTCTGTCGTCTGAAGAAGAACAGACCGTTGATCTTGAGCAGATCGAGGCAACCGGAAAGAAGATCAAAAACATGCTCACAGATCTTTTTACTGCAGGTCTCGCAAGGCTTTCACCGGGCATGAAGGACCGTTTCTTTGAGCTGGCTTTAACCTGTCATAACTCCGGTATGGCAAATGCCGAAAACTTTTCGAGGGAACTCGGAAATCTGATAGAAAAATACCAGTCTAAAAGCGCGGAAATCTCAAATGTTCAGATGATGGAAAAGACTGTCGAGGTATTCTTAAACAAGGATATGGTGGGGGAATTCCGTTCGGAGTACAGCTCTGTGCGTGACCTGTATCTTGTGGGGCTAGGTGCAAGAAGCTTCCGTTCTTCTGCCGGATATGCGGGAGAGAGTATTTATTTTATTGAAAAAAATACCGGAGAGTATTATACTTATACTAATGCGAAAGCTGATTTTTATGAGGGAAAAGGTAAAGCAGGGGCCGGTGCGGTTTCACCGTGGAATCTGGGTATGTCATTCAAGGGCCTAGTCGGCGGAAGTATAAGGATGTATTACGGAAAGGTAAATAAAGCCCACCGTCTCTCATCCTCTGTTGACACAAAGGCTGAAATGGCGGGAAGCCTCAAGGCGGATGCGGAGGATTTAAAGAAATTTGTTTATAGGGATTTCTCTGACATATGGAAGGATTATTTCGAAACGGACCGGCTTTCAGATGAGGAAGAATACAGTAAGCTTGTCATGATTAAACCGGAAGACTTACGTGATATAGAGTTTGACAAAACCACACAGAGACTTAAAGGGTTTATGGTTGACAGCTGCGGCAGGGAAATATCTGTTTCCCTGCAGTACAAAAAGGAAGAGGCGGCAGCCATAAGAAGTCTTGAAAAAATGGCTGAGAGGCTTGAGAGAAAAGGAACGAAGCCGCCGGTATTTCTGGGAATGGTTTACATTTCCGATGAAAGAGTGATGTTTTATCCGATAGAAACGGTTGATGAGCTGTCGGAAACATATTGGGAACAACCGGCTGCAGTGAACGGGCAGACTGAAGAAAACAAAGAGGCTGCCAAACCGGAAATAAATGAAGCTGATATCGGACAGATCCTTGCATTTTTAAAAGAATGCCGTACTCTTCTTTCAGATGTATTTACAAGCGGCCTGTCTGTGATACCGGGGTATCTTTCCGAAAGACTTTCGGAGGCTAAGGACAATGCTTCAAAATATGGTTTATTAAAACTGTCGGAGCTTCTTAATGAACTGTACATGCTCTTGGAACAGGGCAGGCACGGTATGGAAGAAAAGGAAGAGGTTAAGGAACGAAAAGTACAGGTTTTCTGCCGGATCGCGGAATATGTGAGATTGGGGATCATGATGTCAGGCAGGGAACTGGCGGGTATCCGTTTAAATTCAGGTTCATTTCTGAAGGAAACGGATTAACTTTAAGAACGGAGGAGAAAAATGAGAAACGCGCAGGATATTTTGATCGAAAGCCTGATGTCCGGTTTTGAAGGACTCGGACTATCATTGGAGCAGGAAGAGAAGATCGAGGAGTATTTCAGAGGCTCTGGGTTCGCTAGTGAAAGCTTCAATCTGGGGATAGGGGATGCGACCTTAGATTTAAACGACAGCCGATACAGCACAAATCTGGATAAGATCCGCAAGAATTTCGGCAAAATGGATAAGCATATAGAGGACGGTCTCTATTCGAGATTTTTTGATGTAGCATTTCAGATATTCGGTATTACTATAGAATCGGGACTTGGCTATTTTAGGCTTACAAAAGCAGGACAAAAGCCCGCACAGGCTCTGGCCATAGCTGCGTCCAACGCTGCAGTGGGGAGATGGATACGTGCCAATAATTATAAATATGTTTATGATATTTTAAATGAATGTAAGAAAAATCCGGAGGTTGTCAGCAGAGCACTTGATTATACAAAGAAATCTTCCGCTGTTGTCAGACTGATGATATTATCCTGTCTGTTTTATGACGGTCCCGGCTCCGAGCCGATAGGAAGGATCTGCTTTATGTCCGATGCTAAAGCAGGGCAGTCTTCGGGATTCTTAGGCGGACTTTTTAAAGGCCTGATCAAAGGTCTGACCGGTTCGGAAAACGGCGAAAACGGTGAGATAAAGAGAGTGAACGCCTCACCTGTTGGAAACGTGCAGGCGTTTAACGAAATGTGCAGTATTTTTGAAGAATGTGCAGGATCGATCTTTACTCCGGCACTTTCGGATTTCGAAAGCGAGAAACTGAAAAACTATATCCGTCATCCGGAAAACTTTGAACAGCCCGTTCCGCAGGATATGCTGAACACGTTTGGAAAGGACTCAAAGTATAAGCTTATAGAGAACATGGAAAACCTCCTTCTTCCTCTGGCGGCGCTTAACTATCGCAAGTCCCCCATTCTGGCGAATTTCCTGAGACTCATAATGGTTATCGATACCTATAATACATGCTCATTTTTGCAGAATGCTTCATATAAAAGCGATATGATGGAGGAAGCTGTAAGGTGGTATTACGATCTTACTCCCGATGTACGGTATTTCATCATCCTGCTTGCAAGGAAGAACTATGTAAAGACCTTAAAGCTTATGGCTGAATGTGAGCCTGAAGCTTACCTTGGTGTAATAAGGGCTGCGGACCTGAGCATTTATCCGGTACTTTTGAATCAGACAGGATCCGTTCCTAAGCAGGTTTATGACAGATACTATGCAGATCTTAAGTCTTCGGGACAGAACGATAAGAAACAGAAGATAATGGATCAGATAATCGCAAAGGGTAATGCAAAGGACGGTACCGATCTGGCAAAGCTGTCAAACGAGGTACTCCTTGGTGAAAAGCCGATTTCAGTACTTTACCCTTACACTGGAGAAATTGTGCTTAGCGGATGGTCGTCCTACTGGAACAATATCAAGGCTTATGCCGGAGTATACGGCGAGGACGATTTTGTTAAGAATGCGGTAGCCTATATTGCTCTAAGAGGCCATATGTCAACAGTGATCCAGTACTGTACGGACGGCAGGAGCTATAAGGATCCAGATTTTGATAAGATTTTTAAACTGTTTGATGAAAAACAGATAGATACAGGCATAAGGTATAATATCGCAGTTGGCATGTATGATTCTCTGTACGGCGATCAGCAGAAGAAGATGGAAAAACTTATCTATAAGTATTTTGCAGGAACGCTCGCCACAGACACGGATACGATGCTTACAGCTTTTTCGGGGGCATCATCTACCGGCAGGATATTTGCGGTTAATATTATAAACGAAAGCAATATTCCACAGAAAAAAGAAGCTCTGCTTTCCTATGTGAAAGATACTTCAAAGCAGGTTAAAGCAGTTCTTATCCCCGCTCTGGAAGGGCACAAGGATTGGGACGGCGAATATGTTAAGCTTCTTTCTTCCAAGAAGGCAGGAGAGAGGGAGCTTGCAGCCAATCTTCTTGCTAAGTGCAAGGGTGATTATTCCGATGTTTTGAAGGAAGCAATAACAAAGGAAAAGAATGAAGCTGCATTAAAGGCAATGGCACAGGCTCTCGGAAGCGATAAAGCTGTCGATGAAGGCAATCCGGAGCTGGCATCGGCAATCTCGAAGGCAAGCGGTATCGTACCTGCGGATGCACTTATTCCCGATAATATCGTAAAGGAGCTTCACAAGGGAGGAAAGAAGAGAAGCATCGCTTGGATATATGCATTTGAGGGTGATATGCCCGTGGTGCATTTTGCAGAGAAGAAGGAAAAAGCAGAAGATACGGGAGAAACAACCACCCCCTCGGAAAAAATACAAGCCTCGGAGGAATATCTTTCAGCAATACTTCTTGCTTATTCAAGCCTGCCCACACCCGGTGTGAGCGATCAGGGCAAGATACTGGCAGCAGAGCTTGATAAAGCGGAGCTGGCGGTTTATATGCAGGAGGTTTATGAGCGCTTCATGAAGGACGGTGCCGAAGCCAAGAAGAAGTGGGTACTCTATGCGACAGCGATCCATGGCGGCTCGGCCATAGTTCCCGTTCTGAAGCATCAGATCGATGAATGGGCCGGTGCTTCCCGCGGTGCCATCGCAGCAGAGGCAATCAAGGCACTGGCATTAAATGACAGTCCGACAGCTCTTCTCATCGTAGATAATATCGCAAGAAAATATAAGTTTAAGCAGGTTAGGAATGCGGCTAAGGAAGCTTTGAGCTTTGCCGCAGGCCAACTGGGACTGACGGTTGAAGAATTATCGGACCGTATCGTGCCCGATCTTGGGTTTAACGCCGCTGGCGAAAGAGTATTTGACTACGGTACAAGAAGCTTTACGGTACGTATAACTCCGGCGCTTGACATAATTATAAAGAACAATGACGGCAAAGCAGTAAAGAGTATGCCCGCACCCGGAAAGAGCGACGATGAGGCAAAGGCAGGGGCTGCATATGCGGAATTCAAGGAAATGAAGACCCAGATGAAGACCGTGGTGAAAAACCAGGCAGCAAGGCTTGAACTGGCGCTTTCATCCATCCGCCTCTGGAGCAAGGAAAACTGGGAAAATCTTTTTGTAAAGAATCCCATCATGCACCAGTTTGCAATTTCCCTTATCTGGGGAGTATACGATAAGGACCTGAAGCCTGTCCAGACCTTCCGTTATATGGAGGACGGAAGCTTCAATACCGTGGATGAGGACGAATATACAATCCCCGACGATGCGAAGATAGGTCTTATCCATCCGGTTGAGATCTCGGAAGATGAAAGAAAGGCCTGGCTGCAGCAGCTCGAGGATTATGAGATCAAGCAGTCGGTGGATCAGCTTGCGCGTCCAGTATATCTTATTGAAGAAGATGAAAAGAAGGCAAGAAAGCTTTCACGTTTTAACGGCGCATCCATTACCGACGTCACCCTGATAAACAGGCTCGTGAGTATGGGCTGGGAAAAAGGACCGGCACTTGACGCAGGAGTATTCGTACATTTTTACAGGGAAGACAAGGATGCCGGACTGGGAGTTGAGCTTAGCTTCTCGGGTGCATACATCGGCGGAGGCTATGATTACAGCGAGGACGTGGATGTTCAGGATGCAAGGTTCTATCATCCCGATAAGACTAAGCTCGGTTACGGTTATGACAGCATCAAGGACGATCAGGCTCTGACTCTTTCGGAGATTCCGGCCAGATATTTTTCTGAAATAGTATATCAGCTGACCCGCGCTACCGTTGTCAGCAATCAAAGTGAATAGCGGAGGTTTTGTATGAGGGATTTTACAAAAATGGACAATCTGCTAAAGTATTTCATCGAGCAGGGAACAAACCCCGGCTGTGCCGTAGCAGTCATGCAGGGAGACGAAATGATATACCACGGTGAGGCAGGCTACGCGGATATCGGATCCGGGAAAAAGGTTGATGTTCACAGCATGTTCAGTCAGGCATCTACTACCAAGCTTTTTACGTATGCAATCCTTGGAATGATATATGAAGAGGGAAAATTCCTTTTCAGCGATCCGCTCTACTACTATCTTCCGGAGTGGAAGGATACTCAGAAATACGTTGTTCATCCTAACGGAGAGATAACAACTGCACCACTCGAGAAGCCAATCACCATAAGGGACGCGGTTGCCATGATGTGTGGGCTCCCTTACTGTATGGTTCCAGCGGTCGATCCAGATACACCCACGCTTGGTGCCATGAGCCGTCAGATGGCGGAGCTTTTAAAGAAGGGACCGAGCACTATAGCCGAGGAAGTCCATGTTATGGCAAATGTGCCTGTAATGTTTGAACCGGGTTCACATTGGCAGTACGGCTTTGGTTCGGAGATCACAGGTGTTCTTGTTGAGACATTTGAAGGAAAGCCGCTCCGCGAGGTATTTAAGGACCGCTTGATCGATCCCTTGGAGCTTGAGGATGCGGATACTCTGGAACGCCCCTGGAATAAGGACCGCATTGTGACCAACTATGCGAAAAAGGGTCCGGGCCAGTTTGAAGCAACACCGAATTTTGTAGCGACGGACCCTGACAGTGTACCTGCCGGTGCTCGCCCGAACCTGCTTATCAGTGCGCATGATTTTGCTGTTTTTATGCAGATGCTGGCTAACGGCGGTACCTACAAAGGAAAGAAATTCTTAGGAAGCGGTACTGTTTCCATGCTCCATGAAAATCAGCTTGGACCTGTTCAGATGGCAGACTTTGAAAACGACTATCTTGCAGGCTACGGTTACGGGCTCGGATTCCGCACACTGCTTACCCAGAAGTACGGTCATAACGGGCATCTCGGTGATTTTGGCTGGACCGGAGGAACCGGCATATGGGTTGAGGCAGATCCTGTCGATAAATGGGCTATAGCTTATATGCATAACATGCGTCCTAATGACGAGCTCTACCATCACCACAGGGTTCGTGCGGTGATCAACGGGATTATGCTGTAATAAATAAAAAGAGGTACTTAAAAATGCGATTGAATGAAAATACCACGATCGGAGAGCTTCTCGATGCAGCTCCGGAAGCAAAGGAAATTCTTGCCAATATGGGAATGCATTGTAGCAGCTGCCCATCCGCAAGACGTGAAACCCTAGGGCAGGCAGCGGAAGTACATGATATAGACATAGATGACCTTCTCGAAGACCTTAAAGGTTTTTTGGAAGGCTGAGAAATTCAAAAAGGACTGCAGCCTTTAAGAACAGAGGCCTGATCTTGCAGGTGGTACAATAAATGAAGACAGAAAACAAAAACGATAGCAAAAAAGAGAATAAGAAGGAATCCCAGTTAAAGATTTTAAAAAAGGTGCTTCCTTACATTAAACCCTATAAGGGTTATTGCATACTCACGATCTTCCTGGCTCTGATCTCCGTCATTTCGGCTCTGTATCTTCCGATACTTACGGGAAATGCGGTGGACCTGGTAAAAAAGCTTGCCGACAAGGGTGAAGAGATTGCGGGAGTATGGGTAGAATATACATCCCTTATGTTTTGGGAAGACTTTTCGATAATACTTATAACCATGGGTATAGTAATCCTGTTTGGGGCACTTGCGCAGTGGAGCATGACGCTATGCAACAATAAGATCGTGTTCTCGGTAACACAAGACGTCAGGAAAAAAGCCTTCAGGCAGATACAGAAGCTGCCTTTGGGATATCTGGACAGGAATTCTTCCGGAGACCTTGTGAGCCGTATGATAGCCGACGTAGATCAGTTTGCGGACGGTCTCCTTTTAGGATTCACTCAGCTTTTTACCGGAATAATAACAATACTCGGAACACTTGTATTCATGTTCATCGAAAATGCGACCATTGCCTTGGTGGTATTCGTTGTTACACCGCTTTCACTGTTTGTGGCTTCGTTCATAGCAAAGAAAACCTACGGTATGTTTAAGCTTCAGACACAGACAAGAGGTGAGCAGACGGCGCTTATCAATGAAATGCTTTCAAATCAGAAGGTGGTTCAGTCATTTAACCGTGAGGATGCGGTAATAGAGCAGTTTGATGAAGTGAACGAAAGGCTTAAGGAGTGCTCGCTTAAGGCGACGTTTTTCTCGTCACTCGTTAACCCTTCGACCAGAGTGGTAAACAACATCGTTTATGCCGGAGTTGCACTCACGGGCGGACTTTCAGTAATTAGCGGAGGGCTGACCATCGGCCAGCTGACAATTTTCCTTTCGTATGCAAACCAATATACCAAGCCGTTTAACGAAATTTCAGGCGTTATCACCGAGCTTCAGAATGCTCTTGCATGCGCAGACAGAGTATTCGGTATAATAGAAGAATCACCTGAGGTTCCCGATGCTGCGGACGCGGCGGAACTTAAGGAAGCTAAGGGAGTTGTCGATCTAAAGGATGTTTCATTCTCATATGTTCCAGAGAAGAAGCTTATAGAGAACCTGAACCTCCATGTAGATCCGGGCCGGAGGATAGCGATAGTAGGTCCCACCGGATGCGGAAAAACCACACTTATCAATCTTATAATGCGCTTCTACGATGTTAATTCAGGTGAAATAAGCGTAGACGGAACACCCATAAAGAAGCTTACCAGAAGATCGCTCAGGAAAAACTACGGAATGGTGCTTCAGGATACATGGCTTAAAAAAGGAACCATCCGCGACAATATCATAGTCGGGAAGCCCGATGCTACCGATGAGGAGATGATCGAAGCGGCAAAGAAGTCCCATGCCCACAGCTTTATAAGAAGGCTTCCTCAAGGGTATGATACAGAAATTGCGGAGGATGGCGGCTCGCTTTCCGGCGGACAAAAGCAGCTTTTGTGTATAACAAGGGTTATGCTCTCACTTCCTCCTATGCTTATACTTGATGAAGCAACCTCATCCATCGATACAAGAACCGAGCTAAAGATCCGCAAGGCTTTCGACACAATGATGGAGGGACGTACCAGCTTTGTGGTAGCACACAGACTTTCAACAATCAAGAATGCCGATGTGATACTTGTTATGAAAGACGGCCATGTGATCGAACAGGGCAACCACGATACCCTGCTCAAACAAGGCGGCTTCTATTCCAATCTGTATAACAGCCAGTTCTCGGCATGATCATATGTCATCCTGAACTAAGTTAAGGGTTTTTGAAAAAAGATCCTTCGCTTCGCTCAGGATGATATTTTTGATGATGTTTTGTGAGGACAGTTTATAAATAAAAAAGATTTTGACAAGTTTGACAAATAGTGATAAAATACTATGATAGTTTATTATGGGTTTTAGAAGGAAAACATACCCAAATATTGAAATTATGAGGACTATGAAATGGCAAAAAAGAGTTTTTGGCGCAAGATATTCAAGACACGAAGCGAGCGTGAGATAAAGAGGATTGAACCTATTGCGCAGAAAATAGAGGATCTGGAGCCTACCATGCAGGCTAAGTCCGACGAGGAATTAAGGGATATGACGCGTCAGTTTAAGGAGCGTCTGGCAAACGGCGAGACCTTGGATGACCTTCTTCCCGAGGCGTTTGCCGCCGCCCGTGAGGCAGGTGTGAGGACTCTTCACCAGCGTGCATTCCATGTACAGCTTTTAGGAGCTATAATTCTTCACCAGGGACGTATTTCCGAAATGTTTACCGGTGAAGGAAAAACCCTTACTTCTTCGCTTGCGATATATCTTAACGCACTTGACGGAGAAGGCGTTCATGTAGTAACCGTTAACGATTACTTGGCAAAGCGTGATGCCGAGAACATGGGCCACATATATGAGTTCATGGGTCTGTCCTGCGGATATATCCTGAATACCATGGATAACGATGACAGGCGTGAAGCCTACAACTGCGACATAACCTACGGAACCAACAACGAATTCGGTTTCGACTATCTTCGTGACAACAGAGTTGTATATAAGGAGCAGATGGTACAGCGAAAGCTGCACTTTGCGGTAATCGATGAGGTTGACTCCTGTCTTATCGATGAGGCACGTACCCCTCTTATCATTTCCGGTCCTTCCGGAAAATCCACCAAGCTATACGAAATGTGTGATATCCTTGCCTGCCAGATGCAGAAGGGTACCGAAAAAGAGCTTAGCAAGATGGAAACGGTTATGGCTGCCAAGTTCGGCGGAGAGGAACCTCAGGAAACCGGAGATTTTGTTGTCAATGAGAAGGAAAAGACGGTCAACCTTACCGCACAAGGTGTTGAAAAGGTAGAGCAGTTCTTCCATCTGGACAACTTTGCAGATGTTGAGAACCTTGAGATACAGCATAACATCATCCTTGCATTAAAGGCTCATTACCTTATGTTCAGGGACAAGGATTACGTTGTTAAGGAGAACGAAGTACTCATTGTAGACGACTTCACCGGACGTATCCTTCCGGGAAGACGTTATTCAGACGGTCTCCATCAGGCAATAGAAGCAAAGGAGCACGTTAAGGTTAACAGGGAGTCTAAGACTCTTGCAACCATTACACTCCAGAACTATTTCAACAAATACGAAAAGAAATGCGGTATGACCGGTACAGCTATCACCGAGGATAAGGAATTCCGTGAGATCTATGGCATGGACGTTGTTACCATACCGCCCAACAAGCCTGTTATCCGTGTCGATTATGAGGATGCTGTATACTGTACACATCAGGAGAAGATCGAGGCTATCATCGATGCCATCGTAGAGGCTCATCAGAAGGGACAGCCCGTTCTTGTCGGTACGATAACCATCGAATCCTCCGAAGAGATAAGCTTCTGGCTTAAAAAGCGCAACATCAGACATAACGTCTTAAATGCCAAGTTCCATGAAATGGAAGCACAGATAGTTGCTGAGGCAGGCCGTTACGGTGCGGTTACCATCGCAACAAACATGGCGGGCCGTGGTACCGATATCAAGCTCGGAGGTACCTTCGATGAAGGTATGGATGAGGCTAAATACAATGAAGAAGTTGAGAAGGTTAAGGCTGCCGGCGGCTTAAGGATTATCGGTACCGAGCGTCACGAGTCACGTCGTATCGACAACCAGCTCCGCGGACGTTCCGGACGTCAGGGAGATCCCGGCGAGTCGAAGTTCTTTATTTCCCTTGAGGATGACCTTATGCGTCTCTTCGGTTCCGAGAGAATGATGAGCGTATTTAAGGCACTGGGCGTTCAGCACGGACAGGAAATACATCATAAGATGCTGACAAACGCAATTGAGCGTGCTCAGAAGAAGATAGAGAACAACAACTTCGGAATCAGAAAGAATATCCTTGAGTATGACGAGGTTAACAACGAGCAGCGTGAGATCATCTACGCAGAGAGAATGCGTGTGCTTAACGGTGAGAACATGCACGATACCATCATGCGTATGATGGACGATACGGTGGATGGATGCGTTAATGCCTGCATAAGTGACGATCAGGTTCCCGAGGAGTGGGATATCAAGTCTCTTAATGACATGATCCTTCCCATTATTCCTATGGAGCGTATTGCTTTAGATGAAAGTGAGCTAAAGCGTATAAAGAAGACGGAGCTTGAGGAAAGGCTTCAGAAACGCGCTTTAGATCTTTATGCCGACAAGGAATCAGAGTTTGATGATAAGGATGAGTTCCGTGAGGTTGAGCGTATCGTCCTTCTTAAGGCGATCGATACAAGGTGGATGAACCATATCGACGACATGGACCAGCTCCGTCAGAGCATCGGTCTTCAGTCATATGCACAGAGAAATCCTATTGATTCATACAAGCTTCAGGGCTTTGACATGTTCCAGGAGATGACGGACGGTATTGCAGAGGACACGGTCAGGATGATGCTTAGGGTTCAGGTTACCAAGAAGGTTGAACGTGAGCAGGTTGCAAAGGAATCGGGAACCAATAAGGACGATTCGGTTGTCAACACCCCCAAGAAGCGTGCGGTAAAGAAAATCATGCCGAACGATCCATGCCCTTGCGGAAGCGGCAAGAAATATAAGTTCTGCTGCAAGGCTTCCGGCAAGTATGAGAATTGATGTTATTCTGAGGACTGTTTTTAGGATTCATTTCTTAGAATGGCAAAGAAATATAAATTATAATAAATTGTTTTTTTGTAAATGAGTGTAAGAGGATAAAATGGTAGCATTAGATCAGATCAAATATGAATTGAATCAGTATGCAGCGCCTTTAAAAGAAGTGGGTGAGTCCCTTGACCTTGAGAAAAAGGGATTTAGGATCGAAGAGATTGAAGGGATAATGGAAGAAGAAGGCTTCTGGAACGATGCCTCAAAGGCCCAGAATTACATGAAGGAGCTGAAAAATCTGAAGGATACGGTTCAGGAATACCGTGACCTTGAGACGGAGTACAATGACCTATATGACCTTATCGATATGGTAAATGAAGAAAATGATGAGTCAATGGTCGAAGAAGTTCAGGCTGAATTTGAAAAGTTTACGAATAACTTTGAAGAGGTAAGGCTTGCTACATTGCTTGACGGTGAGTTTGACAAAAACAACGCCATTGTAACTCTGCATGCGGGTGCCGGCGGAACCGAAGCCTGTGACTGGTGCAGCATGCTTTACAGGATGTATTCCATGTGGGCTCAGTCCAAGGGTTTTTCACTTGAACTCCTTGACTTCTTAGAGGGAGATGAAGCCGGTTACAAATCGGTTACACTGCAGATAAACGGCATGAATGCTTACGGACATTTAAAGTCCGAGCACGGCGTACACAGACTTGTACGTATTTCACCCTTTAATGCTCAGGCAAAACGCCAGACTTCATTCGTATCCTGCGACGTAATGCCGGATATAGAAGAAGATCTCGATATAGATATTCCGGACGATGATATCCGTATAGATATCTTCCGTTCATCGGGTGCGGGCGGACAGAAGGTAAACAAGACATCATCCGCCATCCGTATCACGCACTTCCCGACAGGTATAGTTGTTTCCTGCCAGAATGAGCGTTCACAGTACCAGAACAAGGACAAGGCAATGCAGATATTAAAGTCCAAGCTCCTTATCTTAAAGCAGCAGGAGAACCTGGACAAGACGGCCGATATCCGTGGCGAAGTAAAGGACAATAACTTCGGAAGCCAGATAAGATCGTATTTCCTGCAGCCTTATAAGATGATAAAGGATCTTCGTACCGGTGTAAGTACCGCTAATGCCGATGCGGTATTAAACGGCGGTATCGACCTATTCATCAACGGATACTTAAAGTGGCTTAAGCAGGGATGTCCTCCCTACAAGGGCGGCGACCTGACCGAATAAACGGAGAGGAGACAGGGGACGGTATCATGAATAAACAAGTCATCTGTGAAATCGACGGACAATACTTCGGGTTGGACAGCCTGTGCGTCCGGAGTATAGAGAACGGAGTTGCGACGATGTGTTTGAACGGAACTCCGGATTTTGTTGAGGGAATAATAAAATTCAGAGGTGAATGGGTACCGATAGTACGTCTTCGTACTCTGTTCGGCATAGACAGCTCCGAGGAACCAAAGCTCAGCCAGCTGATCTATCTGCGGCTGCATAAAGGGACAATGGCCTTCAGGGTTGATAAGGTTGTTGAGATAGACTCACTGGAAGAAGGCGAGTTCCAGCGTATCCCTATCATAGTTAATTCCGGGAAATCTGCATATGTTTCAGGTGCCTGCAGCCATCACGGAAGAATAATCGTTGTTGTGGATCATAACAGGCTTCTGTCAAGGGATGAAATGGATGCCGTTACAAACGGAATAAAGGCGGTTTATGAAGCCGAGGAGGCTGAAAAACGCCGTAAGGAAGAGGAAGAAGCTAAACGCAGGGCCGAAGAGGAAAAACGTAAGGCTGAGGAAGAAGCCGGAAAAGACAAGGCTGGGAACCCGGCAGGAGACACGGATGACAAAGCATCCGCAGCTGAAGAGACAAACAAAGAAACAAAAGAAAAAACATAATGATTCATTTAAATATACAAGGAAAAAATCGGTTGTCAACGACCGGTTTTTTTGTTATATTATAACCATAAGTAAGCATATATAGTTATTAATTATCTATTTTGAAAGGTAATAATACATGAGACAATTCGGTAGATTTATTATAGGCGGAATACAGAATAAGATATTTAATCTGGTTGTTATAACCATGATTATTATTGTTGTTCTGTTTGGAGTAGTTACCTATCGTCAGGCCAAACAGCTTACGGAGCTTACGAGGGAAACCAATGAAAAACAGAAGGAATCCATCAATTCGATCGCTTCAAGAACAATGGACGCGGTTATTGACAGTAGTCTGGGAGAATCCACGATGCTTAAGGCGTATATCGCCGATGACATTTTTTCCGAGCTTGAAGTTCAGGTAAGGATGCTCGGAGATTATGCTCAGAAGCTTCTTGAAAACCCTACGGCTTATCCCAGGATAGCGGTGAAATATCCCGATGCTGAGAAAGAAGGCACCATAACCGCACAGCTGATGTACGGAGAAGATGTTGACGTAAAGTCACTTGCCATGGTCGATAAAATCGGACTTCTGGGCAACCTCTCCGATATGATGTGCTCCATGTTCAAGAGTGCGAATATCAGCTCAAGCTTTATATCAACATACGACGGAATAACCGTTATGGCAGATGACAGGCCGGCTTCCAAATTCGATGAAAACGGGGAATATATCCACATTATGCCTTCTGACAGACCGTGGTATAAGGGAGCTGAAGAAGCAGGAGATATTTATTTTTCAGATATTGAGACGGATTCATTTACCGGTAAGGCAGGAATAGTCTGTGCACTTCCTGTGTATGTACGCGGAAGACTTCTTGCGATAGTAGGAGCCGATCTGTTCCTTGACAATATGGAAGAAGCGGTAGAGGCTTCGGAATCAAACGGTTCTTTCCTGTTTATCATAAACAGTGACGGCCACATAGTCTTTTCACCGCAAAAAACAGGTATTTTCAGTGTTAAGCAGCCCGAGGAGGTTATTGATCTAAGGTCAAGCGAGTATGGAGAGCTTGGCGCATTTATTACCAATGCGCTTAACGGAAATACCGCCGTAAAGGTTATCGAGATAGACGGTAAAGAATACTATATGGCAGGTTCTCCTATGGCCACAGTCGGATGGGCGGTTGTCTCAGTTGTGGATAAGGAGGTTACCGAGGCTCCTGCGAATAATATGAAGGAAAATTATGAGCGGATAAATAACGATGCCGTGGAATTATATGAAAAAAGTCTTTCCGGGGCTAAGAAGGTGATATTTATCATTCTCATTGTAATTCTTATTTTGGGAATCGCCAATGCCCTTGTTCTTGCAAAGAAGATTGTAAAGCCTCTGAATCATATGGCAAACCGGATTTCAGAATTGGGAGGCGAGGATCTTGCATTTAGAATGGAGGATACCTATAAAACAGGCGACGAGATACAGGTTCTTGCTGAGAAATTTGAAGAAATCTCACTTAAAACACTTAAGTACATAGATGAAATAACCAGAATAACGGCCGAGAAGGAAAGGATAGGTGCCGAACTGAACGTAGCCACCCAGATACAGGCAGACATGCTGCCACGTATTTTCCCGCCTTTCCCTGACAGGACCGAATTCGATCTTTATGCTTCGATGAACCCAGCAAAAGAAGTCGGCGGCGACTTCTACGATTACTTCCTTTTAGATGACGACCATATAGCACTAGTAATGGCCGATGTTTCAGGAAAGGGCGTTCCTGCGGCACTGTTCATGGTTATAGCCAAGACCTTGTTAAAGAACAGGGCACAGATGGGCGGAACTCCTTCTGAAATCATGACAGAGGTAAATGACCAGCTTTGTGAGGGAAATGAGGCCGAGCTGTTCGTTACCGTTTGGATGGCGATCATCGAGATTTCCACAGGTAAAGGAATTGCGGCAAATGCAGGTCATGAGCATCCTGCGTTAAGACGGAAGGACGGTTCCTACGAGCTAGTTGAATATAAACATTCTCCGGCACTTGCCGTTATGCCCGGAATACCTTTCAGACAGCATGAATTTGAACTGAAACCGGGAGATTCACTGTTCGTCTATACCGACGGTGTCGCCGAAGCTACAGATTCCCATAATGAGCTCTTCGGCAATGAGAGAATGCTTAAGGGCCTTAACCGTGAACCCAATGCGGAACCTAAGAAGATACTTGAAAACGTAATGGATTCGATAGAGGACTTTGTTGAGGATGCGCCTCAGTTTGACGATATTACGATGCTGTGCTTTAAGTACTATGGGAATGTTTGAGTTTAAAAAGAAAGGTAACGGAAATATATGAAAAACTTAACAATAGAAGCCCTGACAGATAACCTGCAGGCAGTTCTTGATTTCGTAGACACTGAGCTTGAAGGTGCCGATTGTCCCATGAAAACACAGATGCAGATTGACGTGGCCGTAGAAGAGCTTTTCGTAAACGTAGCGCATTATGCTTATACACCGGCTACAGGCCAAGCGCGGATAGATATAGAGATAACCGAAGACCCTAAGAAGGTAATGATTACCATAACCGACAGCGGGATCCCGTTCGATCCCACCGCAAAGCCTGATCCTGATGTTACGCTTTCAGCACAGGAACGTCAGATCGGCGGACTTGGCATATATATGGTAAAGAAAAGCATGGACAGCATGGATTACAGATACGAAGACGGTAAGAATATTGTTTCTATAACCAAGACTCTTTAATAATATGGACAGATTTATATTACACAGTGATTTTAAGCCTACGGGTGACCAGCCCGAGGCAATAAAGAAGCTGGTGGAGGGTTTTAAGGAGGGCAATCAGTTTGAAACCCTGCTCGGAGTTACCGGGTCGGGAAAGACATTCACTATGGCAAATGTCATAGCGGCCCTTAACAAGCCTACCATCGTTATAGCTCACAACAAAACTCTTGCGGCACAGCTCTACGGAGAGTTTAAGGAATTCTTTCCTGAGAATGCCGTGGAGTATTTTGTTTCATATTACGACTATTATCAGCCGGAGGCATATGTCCCTTCGACTGATACTTATATTGAAAAGGATTCTGCGATAAATGACGAGATAGACCGCCTCCGCCATTCGGCGACCGCTGCTCTTGCGGAGAGGCGTGACGTTATAATCGTAGCCAGTGTATCCTGTATATACGGAATTGCAGCGCAGGAAGATTATACGGAAATGACGTTGTCACTTCGCCCGGGTATGACTGTTGACAGGGATGCCATGATAAGACGCCTCGTTGATATGCAGTACATAAGAGACGAGATTGACTTTCACCGCGGAACGTTTAGAGTTCGAGGCGATGTAGTGGAAGTATATCCCATCGCATCCGATGAGTATGCCTATCGCATAGAGTTTTTCGGGGACGAAGTGGATAGGATTTCACAGACCGAGGCTCTTACAGGAAAGGTTAAAGCTCTGATGGAGCATGTTATGCTGTTCCCGGCATCTCATTACGTTGTTCCCGAGGACAGGATGAAGAAGGCCATCACCAGTATAGAGGAAGAGCTTGTAGAGAGAGTTCAGTATTTTAAGGACAGGGAGAAGCTTTTAGAGGCTCAGAGGATAAGCGAAAGAACGAATTTTGATATTGAGATGCTCAGGGAGACGGGTATCTGCTCAGGTATAGAGAATTATTCAAGACATCTTGCAGGCCTTCCTGCGGGCGCTACACCTCATACACTTATAGAGCATTTCGGTGATGACTATCTTATGATAGTTGACGAGTCCCATATGACCATGCCGCAGTTCAGAGGAATGTTCAACGGTGACAGGGCTCGTAAGCAGGTGCTCGTGGATTACGGTTTCAGGCTTCCTTCGGCACTGGACAACAGGCCTCTGAAGTTCGATGAATTTGAATCGAAGCTCGATCAGGTAATGTTTGTTTCGGCAACACCCGGGCAGTATGAGGCTGAACATGAGCTTATGCGTACAGAGCAGGTTATCCGCCCCACGGGACTGTTAGATCCCGAGGTTGATGTCCGCCCCGCCGAGGGTCAGATAGACGATCTGATATCCGAAATAAGAAAAGAGATAAAACTGGCTCAGACTCCTGACGAAAATGGGGAGAAGCCGATTGCCGGAAAGGTTCTGGTAACAACGCTTACCAAGCGCATGGCAGAGGAGCTTACGGAATACCTAAGAGGCGCTGGTATCCGGGTAAAGTACCTTCATTCGGATGTCGATACCTTGGAACGTTCAAAAATTATCCGTGACATGCGTATGGACGTTTTTGATGTTCTTGTGGGAATAAATCTATTGAGGGAAGGACTTGATATACCTGAGGTCAGCCTTGTTGCGATACTTGATGCAGACAAGGAGGGATTCCTGCGTTCAGAGGTTTCGCTTATCCAGACAATAGGACGTGCCGCACGTAATGAGCACGGACATGTGGTGATGTATGCGGATACCATGACGGATTCAATGAAGAACGCGATAGGGGAAACCAACCGCAGAAGGAAGATCCAATCCGAATATAACGAGAAGAACGGTATTACGCCTAAGACGATCGTAAAGAAGGTAAGGGAGCTTATAAGCATTTCGAAGAAGGTGGATAAGGATTATTACGGAATAAAGAAGGATCCTGAGTCCATGAGCAAGCAGGAGCTTGAAGCGGCAGCAGCCAAGCTTATGAAGGAAATGCAGAAGGCAGCGGCTGAACTTGAATTTGAGAAAGCTGCCGAACTGAGAGATCATATGATGGAGATCAGAAGGAAGCTGGCAGAATCTTAAATTTTTATAAAATTTATATTGACAACTTATCTTAATGAGGTTATAATGTGCAAAGTCGGCACATAAATAATCACAAAAAGGAAAGGAGGTAATACCATGAACAATAGGAAAAATGAGTCTTTAAAAAATCTATTTGGAACATTAAATCAGAATATTAAAAATGAATGTGGGATTACCTCGGCATATAATAATGATAAAACGCTATAAGAAGAGAATACTCTATCTTAATATGTTTTTTCACGGCCCGGTGTATTTGCACACCGGGTCTTTTTATGCGCTAAAGGTTATGAAGAAGTGGATAAATTGCCGGGGTTGTAGTATAAAAGAGGTGTTTTTACATGAAGAAAAAGAGATATTATTTATTAAAATACTGGTACCTATATGTACCCGCCGTCATAGGCCTGCTCGTGAGCGAGGCGCTTGACATGGTATCCCCCATAGTTACCAAAGGAATAGTTGATGACGTTATCCGCGGAGGAAGGCAGGAGCTTCTTATGGGACTTTTGCTTGCACTCGTTGCGGTGGGCATCGGAAGAGCAGTATTCGGTTATCTCAAAGAGTATACCTTTGACAAGACAAGTTTTGGTATTGCCTGTGAGATAAGGAAGCATCTTTTCCGCCATATCCAGAAGCTTTCGATAGGGTACTTCGACAGCACAAATACCGGAGAGATAATGGCAAGGCTCAAGGACGATGTTGACCGTGTTCAGGCGGCATTCGGATATATCGGAATGCTTACCATACAGATGGTGGCTCATACGATCATGATCCTTTATTGTATGTTTAGGATCAGCTGGAAGCTTTCCCTTTTCCCACTCATCGCGCTTCCCATATGCGGTATATTCGCAGTGATAATGGAGAAGAAGCTTGACAAGGTCTATGATGACATCAGCGAGGAAAATGCGGAGATGAATACCGTGGCAGAGGAAAACCTTGCGGGAGTACGTGTGGTTAAAGCCTTTGCCAGAGAGAAGTTTGAGATAAAGAAGTTCTTAAAGCATAACAAGAAGTATTATGAGCTAAACATGAAGCAGTCCAAGGTCTGGATCAAGTACAATCCTCTCTTTCAGCTGATCGGCAGTATGCTTACTCTGCTTTCGATCCTCTGGGGAGGTCTGATGGTAATCGACGGTGAGCTCACATTGGGCGAGCTGGCTGCTTTTGTGGAGTATTCCGCTAATGCGGTATGGCCTATGGAAATGCTCGGATGGCTCAGCAATGAGCTTGCGGCAGCATTCGCTTCGGAGAAGAAGCTTAAGAAGATATTTGATCAGAAGCCGGTTATTACCGATCCGGAGAATGCTGAAAATGCGGATGAAGTTTCCAAAATCCGCGGAGATGTCGAATTCAAAAACGTGTCTTTAAGTCTTGATAAAAAGGACATACTTAAGAATATCAGCTTTAAGCTTCCTGCGGGAAAGACCTTGGGCATTATGGGTGCGACGGGCTCTGGAAAGACCACGGTTGCAAATATGCTCATGCGTTTTTACGATCCCGATAAGGGCTCGGTAAAGCTTGACGGAAAGGATATCCGAGAGCTTCCGCTTTCAAGTGTAAGGGGGAGCATAGCCGGAGTTATGCAGGATGTATTCCTTTTCTCGGATACGATCAAAGAAAATATCAAAATGGGCGAAAGAAATATTGGCGATACCGTTATTGAAAAGGCTCTCGAGTCAGCATGTGCCGATGAATTTGTGGATAAACTTGAGAGCGGTGATAATACGGTAATCGGTGAAAGGGGCGTAGGTCTTTCTGGCGGTCAGAAGCAGAGGATAAGCATGGCAAGAGCCATTGCTAAAAACAGACCGATTCTGATCCTTGACGATTCTACGTCCGCACTTGATATGGAAACCGAGAAGCAGGTTCAGAAGAATCTGAACGATCTCGGGAAGATTACAAAGATCATCATCGCGCACCGTATCACTTCCGTCTGCAAGGCGGATGAGATTATTGTCCTTGACAAGGGAAGGATCATAGAACGCGGAACGCATGATGAGCTTCTGAAGAAGAAGGGTTATTATTATAAGACATATGAGTTACAGATAGGAAACGGTCCAGAGCCGGTGGGGCAATTCGCATAATATGCAGCATGCCGCAGACGTGTTGCTCTAAGGTTTGTGCTACAGACGCATAAATCGCTGATTGGCTAATTTTGTCATCCCGAACGAATGTGAGGGATCTTTACTAGCGATTTACAGGGTTAATGGGTATTAAATTTCCTATGGATATAGAAAGTGAGATGGTGAAATATGCCAAGAAATTCAACGAAGCAGGATGAGCAGTCCGTAAACGTCAGCAAATCACGGACGCTGTACAGACTGTTCAGATACCTGCTTGATTACAGGGGGAGGATCGTTATAGTATTTTTGCTGATGGGCATGACAACGGCTATATCGATTATTAATCCTCTGATCATAGAAAGAATAATAAATGTACATATTGCAGATGGGAATATCAAGGGAGTTATTTCCTTGAGCATTCTGGGAGTATTGCTGAACATTACCATGATAATGCTGATAAAACTCAGAATGTATATCATGGCGATTATTTCAAATGAGGTTCTGGTTAAGATAAGGCAGCAGCTTTACGAGCATATCCAGACCTTGGGATTTAAGTTCTTTGACAGCCGCCCCACGGGCAAGATCCTTTCGAGGATCATGGGTGACGTCAATTCATTAAAGGACGTTCTTATGAACAGCGTTACCACACTTATTCCCGATGCCATAACCGTTATCGCGGTTGTTGTGATAATGCTTGTGAAGAATCCGAAGCTCGGCGCGGCTTCACTCTGGAGCCTTCCTATCATGATGATAGCAATTTTCATAAACGAGGGCAAGGCACATAAGTGCTGGCAGCTTTTCAGGAAGAAGAATTCAAATCTGAACGCATTCATTCATGAGGATGTTGCGGGTATCAGGGTTATACAAAGTCTTAATGCCGAAAAGGAGACCGAGGAGACCTTTGATGAGCTGGTAAACGAGCACAGACGCAGCTTCAACAAAGCCTGCATGTTCTCTGATTTCCTATGGCCCATCATTGATCTGTCATGGTCGGCAGGCCTTATTGCCATGTATTACATGGGTATGGTTATTGTAGGTGCCGGACAGGTTCCGGTCGGAACGCTTGTCGCATTTGGCTCTTACATTGGTATGTTCTGGCAGCCTATAATGAACCTCAGCAACTATTTTAACCAGATGATCACAAACGTTGCAGGTGCTGAAAGAGTTTTTGAAATTCTTGATACTAAGCCCGAATTGAGTGACAACGATGACGCTATAATTCCCGAGGACATAAAAGGCGAGGTCTGCTTTGAGGACGTGAGCTTTGATTACGATGACGATGTTCCCGTTGCTTCGGATATTGAAGAGGATGCTGACGAGGGCGACTCCGACGGATGGAGTGTTTTAAGGGAAAGGGCTGCTTCAGGTATCGAAAACTCGAGCGAAACCGAAAAGAACAATCCTCATACCTCGGTTGTCATGGCAGGCTCTGAAACCCAGATGTGCAAGGTACTCAACAACGTGAGCTTCAAGGTCAAGCCCGGAGAGACCGTTGCACTTGTAGGGCCCACCGGAGCCGGAAAGAGCACCATTGTTAATCTTATTGCAAGGTTTTACGATGTATGCTCAGGAAGGATCCTTATAGACGGAAATGATGTGCGCGATCTGAACATGGAATTTTTGAGGAGCAGACTGGGTGTAATGACTCAGGACAACTTTCTGTTCACCGGAACGGTAAGGGAAAATATCAGATACGGAAGGCTTAACGCTACCGATGAGGAAATAGAGGCAGCAGCAAAAGCGGTAAATGCCCATGATTTCATCATGAAGATGGAAAAGGGATACGATACGGAGCTTAAGGAGCGCGGTGCCGGTCTTTCTGCAGGACAGAAGCAGCTTATCGCTTTTGCCAGGACCTTTGTATCGGATCCTTCGATACTTATATTGGATGAGGCTACTTCGAGCATTGACACTCATACGGAACAGCTTGTTCAGAAGGGAATCGAGACTCTTCTTAAAGGCAGGACCAGCTTTGTTATTGCCCATCGTCTTTCAACCGTAAAGAATGCCGACAGGATATTCGTGGTTGATAAGGGTGGAATTGTTGAATCCGGTTCTCCCGCAGAACTTATGGCTCGCAAGGGCGAATACTACAAGCTATGGACCGCTCAGGCAGCAGTATAATCCGGAGACAAAAATGGTTGTTTTTATTCCATCTGTGTGATAGAATAATTGAAAAATCGGAAAGCAACAGGTATTTATTAATGAGCACGGATATGGTAAAGAATTACATAAAGATAAGGGGCGCCAAGGAGAATAATCTTAAAAACCTGAGCGTTGATATACCAAGGGACAGCTTTGTGGTACTTACCGGTCTTTCGGGATCGGGTAAGTCCTCGCTGGCTTTTGATACGATTTACGCCGAGGGACAGAGAAGGTACATGGAGTCCCTTTCTTCCTATGCCCGCCAGTTCTTGGGCATGATGGAGAAGCCCGATGTCGAATCGATAGAGGGGCTTCCGCCTGCCATTTCGATAGACCAGAAATCGACCAATCATAACCCGAGATCGACTGTCGGGACCGTTACCGAGATTTACGATTATTATCGTCTTTTGTATGCGAGGATCGGCATACCTCATTGCCCCAACTGTGGCAAGGAGATAAAGAGGCAGACCGTTGACCAGATGGTGGATGAGATTATGAGTCTTCCGGAGGGCACAAGGATACAGCTTTTATCCCCAGTTGTACGCGGCAGGAAGGGTGAGCATACAAAGATTTTCGAGCAGGCAAGGCGCAGCGGATACGTGAGAGTATCCGTTGACGGACATATGTATGACCTGAGCGAAGAGATAAAACTTGAGAAAAACAACAAACACAACATTTCAGTGATTGTTGACAGACTAGTTGTAAAGGAAGGCATTGAAAAGAGACTCTCCGATTCACTTGAGAGCAGTCTGAAGCTTGGCGGAGGGCTTACGGTATGTGAGGTTTTAGGAGACGAGCATTCAGAAATAACTCTCAGCCAGAATTTCTCCTGCCCCGATTGTGGGATAAGTGTGGAAGAATTCGAACCGAGAACATTCTCTTTCAACAACCCCTTCGGTGCATGCCCGGAGTGTTCGGGACTCGGAAGCAGGCAGGAATTCAGCCTTGACCTCATTATTCCGAACCAGAACATGAGCATTATAGAAAAAGATGCCATCACCATGCCCGGCTGGAAGTCGCTTCCGGACAAGGGTTCTTATGGGCGCGTCATACTTGATGCTCTGGCAAAGGAATATAAAATTGATCTTTCAAAACCCTTCAATAAACTCAGTGAACGCGACAGGAATCTTATCCTGTACGGAACCGAGGGGAGAAGGCTGAACGTTTATTATAAGGGAAGTCACAGCGAGGGTACCTTTGATACTGCTTTCGACGGTATAATGGGAAATATTAAACGCAGATACCGTGAATCTTCGGAAAGCGCTAGGCAGGAATACGAGCAGTACATGCAGATAATACCCTGCGAGTCATGCAAGGGTAAAAGGCTAAAGAAAGAGGCTCTTGCGGTGACTGTCGGAGGAAAGAACATTTCCGAGGTGACAGACCTTCCTATAGTTGATCTGGCAGAGTTCATGAAGGACCTTGAACTTACCGAAATGCAGAAGAAGATAGGCCGCTTGATCTTAAAAGAAATTAACGCCAGAATAGGCTTCCTTATTGAGGTCGGACTTGATTATCTGACTCTTTCACGTGCAACTGCCTCTCTTTCGGGAGGCGAGGCACAGCGTATAAGGCTTGCCACACAGATAGGTTCCGGACTCGTGGGCGTGGCATATATCCTTGACGAACCCAGCATAGGCCTTCATCAGAGGGACAACGGCAAGCTGATAAAGGCGCTGAAGGACCTGAAGGATCTTGGAAATTCGCTTATCATCGTTGAGCATGACGAGGATACCATGAGGGCTGCGGACTGCATTATTGATATAGGTCCGGGAGCCGGTTCGGGCGGCGGAGAAGTGGTCGCGATAGGAACCGCGGATGAGATATCGAAGAATCCGAAGTCCATTACGGGAGCTTACTTAAGCGGCAAGATGAGTATACCTGTACCGGAAAAGAGAAGAAAACCGAACGGTTTTCTGACTATAAAAGGCGCAAGGGAGAATAACCTTAAAAATATTGATGTTAATATTCCTTTGGGAGTATTTACCTGTATTACAGGTGTTTCGGGTTCGGGCAAGAGCTCGCTTATTACGGAAATACTTTATAAGAGGCTTGCAAGGGATCTGAACAGGGCTCGCACGATCATTCCCGGAAAGCATGACGATATTCTGGGAATGGACAAGCTTGACAAGGTAATAGATATAGACCAGTCGCCGATAGGAAAAACTCCCAGGTCAAATCCCGCAACCTATACAGGTGCGTTCGATCTTATAAGGGATCTTTTTGCATCAACAGTTGATGCTAAGACAAAGGGATATACCAAGGGACGTTTCAGCTTTAACGTTAAGGGCGGAAGATGTGAGGCCTGCTCAGGTGACGGTATTATAAAGATTGAAATGAATTTCCTGCCGGATATCTACGTTCCCTGCGAGGTATGTCAGGGAAAGAGATACAACAGGGATACTCTTGATGTTAGATATAGGGGAAAGAACATCTACGAAGTGCTCGAGATGCCGATCGAAGAGGCGGTAAAATTCTTCGAAAATGTTCCGTCCATTAGGAGAAAGATAGAGACGCTGAATGAGGTTGGTCTAGGATACTTAAAGCTCGGACACCCGTCAACATCACTTTCGGGTGGCGAGGCACAGCGTGTAAAGCTTGCTACGGAGCTTAGCAAGAGAAGCACCGGAAAGACGATCTATATCCTTGATGAGCCGACCACGGGACTTCATTTTGACGATGTCAAGAAGCTGATAGATATCCTTGATCGTCTGACCGCAAGCGGAAATACCGTTGTTGTTATCGAGCACAACCTGGATGTGATTAAGTGCGCCGATTATATAATCGATATCGGACCGGAAGGCGGAGACAAGGGTGGTACCATTGTGGCCGAGGGAACTCCGGAAAAGATTGCCAAGGATAAGAAATCATTTACGGGAGAATTCCTAAAGAAACTTTTATAATACGATGTTAAAGATTATAAAGCTATTTGAGTGTGACTTAAAAAGGCATTGAGACTTTTGACTGTGGTATCGGTTTGAGTTAAAACAGGGTTTTGAGCCAAGTTTTGTAATGTAAAAATGTATGGAGAACGAGTATGGATAAAAGCAATTTCTTTGCCATGATGTCAAGAATGAAATACATTGACAGATGGGCACTTATGAGAAATTCATATACGGAAAATATAAGTGAACATTCCCTTGAGGTGAGCATTCTTACTCATGCCCTTTGTGTTATCGGAAACAAGAGGCTGGGAAAGACACTTGATGCCGAAAAAGCGGTGCTGGTGGCTCTTTACCACGATGCTTCGGAAATCATTACCGGGGATATGCCAACTCCCATAAAGTACCTGAATAAGGATATCAAGGGAGCCTTTAAGGATATAGAGGCACAGGCCTGCAACAGGCTTCTTGACATGCTGCCTGAGGATATGAAGGAATCCTACAGAGAGATATTCTTCCCTGATGATTCCCTCGTATATGAGTTGAAGCTTGTAAAGGCTGCGGATAAGCTTTCGGCACTTATCAAATGCATCGAAGAAGAGAAGATGGGCAACATGGAATTCAGGAGCGCCGGAAAAACATTGGAAAAATCCGTTAAGGATATGGCACTTAAGGAAGCCGATATTTTCATGGAGGAATTCCTTCCCGCATACCATCTGACCCTTGATGAACTAAATTCATAGTAATGAAAAATTAGTTGACCGTAACTGTGAATTATTGTATAATATGTCCTAAGAGTTACTATTCACGGTTTATCCGATGAGAAACAGATCACAAGCTTGCTTGTGGATCTGTTTATAAGCGGATAAAGCCATGGAGGCTGGACAAAAAACACGAGTAAACATGAGCAGCGCAGCTGCGTCCTGCGGGAACCGCAGGGTTTATGAGGGTTTTTGTACATGCCGTGAATAGTAACATAGAGGGGCCCAATGCGAAGCGGTGGGAAGATTCCTTAGGACACGGCTCCATCGCATAATTCCCTCAATTAGAGAAAGGAGAAGAAAAATGGCAGAAGCATATTTGTATGGGATGATAACGGCAACAAATTCATTTTTGGTAAAGGGGGATTTCCTGGTACCCGACAGCTACAGTGAGCTTTCGGAGAAATACAGACTGCCCGGTGGGGAAACGGGTGCTTGTGCAACGATCCTTGCTGGACTCGGAGTTGATGTAAAGATCGACGGAAATCATATCGGCAAGAATGTCGCTTCCCTTATCAAAAAGTTCTATGAGGAAAGAAATATTGATATAAGTTCACTTTGCTTCGATCTTAACTATGAAGGCTTGGAGGACTATGTTGTTATAGGTTCTGGCTCAACAGCTGCATTCGGAACTACAAACGATTTCCACCGCAACGGTGAGAAGCGTTGGAATATTCCTAAGGAAGGAGATATCGCAAGCTGTAAGGTAGCTGCCATCGATCCTTATTTTGAGGACGGAACCGAGGCTGCTGCAGAGCTTTGCAATTTCTACGGAAAGCCTTATGTCACGGTTGATTGCAGACATGACGAGTATGTGTTCAGACATGCTTCAGTAACCATTATATCAGGCAGCGGTTTAAAAAGGAAGTATCCCGGAAAGACTCCTGAGGAAGCATATGAGCTTCTTACCGAAAACGGTGAGGGACTGGTTATCATGACTGCCGGTGACAACATCATTTACGGAAGACGTGGCGGCGAGATGAACACAAGAATTCCGTTTACCGTTGATCCTGTTTGTACGGTTAATGCAGATGACGCTTTTAAGGCAGGATGCATATACGGACTTCTTAAGGGTATGAGCGATGACGAGCTTGTATGCTTCGCAGCAGCTTGTGCTGCAGTAGCTGTTACAAAGTTCCCGTCAGTAACAAATCCGCCCAAGCTTGAGGAAATAACCGCTCTTGAAAAGTAAAACGGGTTGAAAATTTTCAGACAATTCAAAACACAAAATATATGAAAAATTAAAATCCATGTGGCCTATATATTGGTCACATGGATTTTTTATGAATTATTTACAAAATAATTTAAAAAAATATAAAATCTTTGTAGAAAACATCTTGAAAAGTAAAAGCTAATGTGTTAAACTTCTATATGTAGGGTCAAGGAAGTCTTTCTCAACAAAATCTTGTTGTTGAATTGTATGACAATTTACTGAATTATTTGTCCGAAATATCTTTTTATATAAAACGGAAAGCTGTGATTGAAAAATGGGTGAGAGATTAAGAAAACAGGAGTATTTGCGCGTATCCGCTCGACTGTCGATGGAGAATATTAAAAGAGCATTCTTTACGGCTCTCTGCTGTACGATACTGTTACCGGTCATGCTGGTGATAAACGTATTCAGCTTCGAGGGCGATACGGTTGCCGATATTATCACTGTTTTTCTTATCATCTTTGAAGTCCTGACCATAGCTTTTGCCGTTTTTTCTTTTATGGCAATGAAGAAAAAGGACAATTTCCTTTGCCTTTGGGCCTATAGGGGCTTCTGGATATTGTTTGAACTGTTTTCGTTTGTTCTCATTTATGCAAATAAGCTTGCCGAAAGCGGAATTACGTTCTACTGTGTAATGCTCATAGTCCTTATGCTGATTCCGGCACTCGAAACCACTGAAATGGTATATGGCATTGTGGCGGAAGCGGTTTATGTTGTGTTCCTGTTTGCAAAGTTCGGAACCAACGGCTTTGAGGTTTTCAACATCATTCTCATGAACGTGCTGCTCTTTGCAATGTCCCGTTACCTGTTCAAGCATACCAAGGAGCATATCAAGCTGAAGGAAAGGGTTAAGGACAGTGACGGAAGAGTTGAAAACGATAGGATGACCGGGTTGCTCAACAGGAAGGGCTTAGAACGCAGGGCTTATATGGCAATCATGTCAAGCATCCGCGCTAAAAAGCGTTTCAGTGTGCTTATGGTAGACATCGATCAGCTTCAGATGTACAACAACGAGCATGGCACTAAGCGCGGGGATGACCTGATAAAAGCCATAGGCGGTATCATAAGGTCGGCGGTTGTCAAGAATACGGATATCGTTGCACGTCTTGACGGCGGAAAATTCCTGGTATGCATGGAGGGCGGACACGGAAGCGATGACGAGAAGCTTGCCGAGAAGGTAAAGACCTTGGTAGACAGAAAGCGCATTCCGCATTCCCGTTCCGCAAAGAACAGATTCGTTACCGTAAGCATTGGTGTGGCTACCGCGGTTCCTTCAGTTGACAATGATTATTATGAGCTTTACGATGCTGCTGAAAAGGCTATGTTCGCTGCAAAGGACAGTGGAAGGAATGCCATAGAGGTTGACAACGTAGCGTATGTTTAAGTTAACTGTAAATTTTTTATAAAAATTAAATTTGTGCTTGCAATTTTTTTATAAAAGGTGTATAATTCAGACATAGTTAAAAAACATCCTGAGGTGTTCGTGATCCCATATTTTTGAACCTACATTCATGATAAGGGATTCCAATATTTTTAGGTTAATGTCAGGCCTCCATCGAGTGGAAGACAGCGGTCTAAGTGAGGTCACCCACCTAGCTATAGCTAGGACTCAGAAAGAGGGAAGCGGCACTTTGGGTATTTAACAAAAAGACAAGGGCGATTTATATCGCCTTTTCTTTTTGTATAAATTTATTAATTTGACTAAATTTTTTATCTCTTGTATCTTTTACTTTATTTTTTCACATTTTTATGTTATAATTATTCTGTATGTGGATAGGGGTAAGTGTTTCGGGCAGATAAAAGTTCCTGACAGTTACTGTAAGCTTCACAAAAAACGAGAAAGGACGAATAGTCTAATGGCTACCAACAAATTCACCATTATTACGGATTCCGCTACCGATATGCCGAAGTGGGCAATTGAAAAATATAACTTGAGAGTTATCCCCACTCCCGTGGTTATTGAAGGAAAGGATTATTTTGACGGCGAAACGGTTTTCCCGGATGAGTTTTACGATATCCTTCGTTCAGGAAAGAATGTTACGACATATCATATTAATGAATACATGTTTTATCAGAATTTTGAACCCTATGCAAAGGCAGGCGAGGAAGTACTTTATTTCTGCTTCTCGACGGGTATCGCAGGAACGTTCAATGCAGCAAATCTAGCGAAGAATGAACTGCTTGAGAAGTATCCCGATTTTAAGATAGATATCATGGATTCTAAATGCGCGGCCAGCGGTTTCGGACTTTGCGTTTTATTTGCATTGTATATGCAGTCAAAGGGTGCTACAAAGGAAGAGGTAATGGAGGCAGCAAGGTTCCATTTCGACCATATGGAGCATATCTTTATGGTTGATACCCTGGAATATCTGTACAAGGGCGGAAGAATCAGCAGAACTTCGGCAATTGCAGGCGGTCTTCTCGACATCAAGCCCATTATAGAGGTTACCGATGAAGGCAAGCTTGAAGTATTCCAGAAGGTTCGCGGCAGGAAAAAGGCTGTTGCAAAGATGATCGAGGTTATCGGTGAAAGAGGATATCAGTTGGAGAACCAGATCATCGGCTGTTCACAGGCTGACTGCTCCGACGATTGTGATGCATTTATAAAAGAATTAAAGACAAGATACGGCATTAAAAAGGTATTTAAGACTTGCCTCGGCTGTGCCATAGGTGCACATACGGGCCCCGGACTTATGGGTGCTGTTTGCCTTGATGCGGCTTCACCCGCACAGGATTATATAAACATGCTTTTGACCGATGATGACCCGAGTTTTAAGTTTGTTTAAGTTACGGATGGTATAATTAATGGATCAGGACAACCAAAACAATAACGAAAATAAATCACCTCAGAACAAAAAGCTGTTTTTTACATGCCTTATCGTTACTCTGGTGATGGTCATTTTCTTCAGTTATTTCACAAAGAATATGTCGAAGGACTCCGTTCAGGAGATTACTTATGACAGCTTTTTGTCAATGCTTGAAAATGACAATATCAGTGAGGTTCTGATAAAAAGCGACAGGCTGGTGATCAAACCGAAGAACAGATCCTCGGCCTACGGCTATGAACAGAGCTACTATACGGGGGCTGTCTATGACCCCGAACTCGTTAACAGATTATCGGAAAAAGGCATCAAGTTTTCTGAGGAGATCATAGATTCGAGTACCACTATTATAGACATTTTCCTGGCGTATATTCTGCCGTTTATCATCATTTACGGCCTTATGTTCTTCCTGTTCAGGGGCCTGAGCAAGGGCGGCGGTATCATGGGAGTCGGAAAGAGCAACGCCAAGATATACAATGTAGAAAAGGAAACAGGCATTACCTTTAAGAACGTTGCCGGCGAGGATGAAGCTAAGGAATCTATAAGCGAGCTTGTTGATTTCCTTCACAATCCCGACAAGTACCAGAAGATAGGTGCTAAGCTTCCTAAGGGAGCGCTTCTTGTAGGCCCTCCCGGAACAGGTAAGACCTTGCTTGCAAAGGCTGTTGCAGGTGAGGCTCACGTGCCTTTCTTCTCCATCACGGGTTCCGATTTCGTCGAGATGTTCGTCGGTGTCGGCGCTTCCCGTGTAAGGGATCTGTTTAAGCAGGCGCAGAGCCATGCTCCGTGTATTGTTTTTATCGATGAGATAGATGCCATCGGTAAGAGCAGGGATGCTCAGTACGGCGGCGGAAATGACGAGCGTGAGCAGACACTGAACCAGCTGCTTTCGGAGATGGACGGTTTTGATACTTCTAAGGGTGTAGTTATCATAGCCGCTACCAACCGTCCGGAGGTTCTTGATAAGGCGCTTTTGCGTCCCGGTCGTTTTGACAGGCGTATTATAGTTGATAAGCCCGACTTAAAGGGCCGTGTTGAAATCCTTAAGGTTCATGCGAAAAACGTGCTCCTTGACGACAGTGTTAATCTGGAAGAGATAGGTCTTGCGACCTCAGGCGCCGTTGGTTCCGACCTTGCGAATATCATAAACGAAGCTGCGATCCTTGCGGTAAAGAAGAAGAGAACACTTGTTACACAGGACGATCTTATGGAGTCCGTGGAAGTGGTTATTGCCGGCAAGGAGAAGAAGGACCGCATCTTAAGCGAGAAGGAAAAGAATATCGTGGCTTATCACGAAACAGGCCATGCTCTTATTACCGCTCTGGAGAAGAATGCGGAGCCGGTCCAGAAGATTACTATCGTTCCGAGGACCATGGGTTCCTTGGGATATGTTATGCAGGTACCTGAGGAAGAGAAGTACCTGATGAGTGAGGATGAGCTGAAGGCCCGTTTGGTTACTTTATACGGCGGCCGTGCAGCTGAGGAACTGGTATTCGGATCCATTACCACGGGCGCTTCCAACGATATCGAGAAGGCTACGGATATCGCTAGGGCAATGGTTACCCAGTACGGTATGTCCAAGCGTTTCGGTCTTATCGGGCTTGAGAAGCAGGGAAACCAGTATCTTGACGGCAGAGCAGTACTTAACTGCGGTGAGCAGACTGCGGCAGAGATTGATCAGGAGGTTATGCTTCTTCTTAAGGAGTGCTATGAGAAGGCCAAGGAGCTCCTGAAGGATAACCGTGATATCATGGACAGGATCGCTGCTTTCCTTACCGAGAAGGAGACCATTACCGGCAAGCAGTTCATGGAGATCTACAACCAAGTCATCGCTGAACGTGGCGGAGATCCTGTTGAAGATTCTGAGGACAGCCCGAGCACTGATCCGGTATAAAAATTGTTGATACATGACGGTGCGTGAGGGAACTATATTTCTCCCTCATGCACTGAGTGGATTTATTAGGAAGAGTTATTATATGAGAATTGAAGAATTCAAGATGGAACGGCAGGATCTCCTTAAAGCCGGGGATCCTGTTACGATCGTCGAGAAAAATACAGTTGCATTTTATTATTACACAATTGTCCCGGCATTAGCCATGTCGGGCAATTTCTCTTTTGCCAACAGGATAAAATCTACAGAAGGAACCGTGAAGGATATCCGCAGGAATGAAAAGGGATATTTTGTGGATGTCGAGTTCGACGAGGAAGCTCCGAATTGACATTTTCAATCAGAGGGACGGTTCTTTGATTGATTATAGTTTCATTCAGAGCGAAGAAATGGTTCTTAGAGTATAAGGATTTATGTATGTTTGATGTAAAGGAAGAATTAAAGAAGCTTCCCGACAGTCCGGGCGTTTATATTATGCACGATAAGGCGGACAACATTATTTATGTTGGGAAGGCTATTAATCTGAAACGCCGCGTGTCCTCGTATTTCCAGACGAGGCCGCGCAGTCCTAAAATTGAAAAGATGATTTCGTTGATAGACCGCTTTGAGTACATCATGGTTGAGAGCGAGATGGAAGCGTTTGTTTTAGAGTGTAATCTTATAAAGGAGAATCGTCCGAAGTACAATACGATGCTGATGGACGATAAGACCTACCCCTTTGTTAAGATTACACTTTTTGAAAAATACCCCAAAATATATCTTACACGAAGGCATCTGAAGGACGGCGCTAAGTATTTTGGCCCTTATACCAATGTTACGGCGGTAAGGGAAATCCTTAAGATGTTCAGAAAGCTTTATGGCTATCGGACTTGCGATAAGAAGCTTGACGGAACTAAAACGGAGCGTCCCTGCTTGTACCATCAGGTGGGAGAATGCCCCGGTCCTTGCTCCGGAAAAGTGAGCGAGGAGGAGTATAAGAAGGGGATAAATGAGATTGTCAGATTCCTTGAAGGTGATATTGAACAGGTTGTTAAGGATTTAAAGGCTAAGATGCTGAAATGTTCCGAGAACATGGAATTTGAACAGGCTGCAGCGTATAGGGATATGCTTAACAATGTGGAAGAGATGTCGCAGGTTCAGCGTGTTACGGCTTCTGATGAGATGAATCGTGACGTCATCGGTATTGCCATGAAGGACTATAAGGCAATTGTGCAGGTATTCTTTATCCGTTCGGGGAAAATGGTCGGCAGGGAGCACTACCTTCTGGATGCGGAAAGTGATGACAGATCCGAAGTTGCAGAGGAGTTTATAAAGCAGTTCTATGGTGGTGCTGCAGTTATTCCGAAGGAAATCCTTCTCTCGGAAGAGATTACAGAAAAGGATCTGACAGAGAACTGGCTTTCCGAAAAAGCTGGTTCAAAAGTCAGGATTACGACGCCTGTAAAGGGCAAGAAGGAAAAGCTTGTAGAGCTTGCTGTGGAGAACGCCAACAATATTCTTGTTAAAGATTCTGAAAAGCTGCAGAGGGAAGCGGAGCGTACGACCGGTGCAGTTGAGGAACTGAAAGAGCTGCTGGGGCTGGAAGATGTGATTCAAGGTTATGAGGAAGATCTATCCGTTGAAAAAAATTCGGCGAGTTTAGGGGAAAACTTGTTTAGAATAGAATCCTATGATATTTCAAATACCTCCGGTTTTGAATCTGTCGGTTCGATGGTTGTATATGAAAACGGTAAGCCCAAGAAGAGCGATTACCGCAGATTTAAGATAAAAACAGTCCAAGGTCCTGACGATTATGCTTCGATGAAAGAAGTTCTTACCCGACGATTTGCGCATGCTGCAAAAATAGATCAGAGGGAAGGCTTTGAGAAGCTTCCGGACCTCATTCTTATGGATGGCGGCAGAGGCCAGGTGAATGCTGCACTTGAGGTGGCTGAGAGCTTTGGACTTAATATCAGGATATGCGGTATGGTGAAGGATGATCATCACCGGACGAGAGGTCTCTACTTTGAAAATGAAGAGCTTCCGATAGATACAAGCAGTGAGTGCTTCAAGCTTATAACAAGAATACAGGATGAAACCCACAGATTTGCCATAGAGTATCACAAATCCCTGCGTTCCAAAGCACAGGTAAAGTCTGTTCTTGATGATATCGAGGGGATTGGTCCGACCAGGCGCAGGGCGCTTATCACTCACTTTGAAACCATTACGGCTATTAAGGAAGCGAGTGTTGAAGAGCTTTCCAAAGCACCGGGTATGAATGCTAAGGCAGCCCAAGCGGTATATGATTATTTTAGGAAATAAGTTTTTTACTTGAGACCGAATAATTGGACATACCGGGTGGTAGAATAATAAAAGAGTATCAGTTAAGGGCAAAAAGGGTTTTGACCCATACATCATAAATATATAATTCGGATGTAAGTCAGCTAAGAAATAAGGAGCAAAAATGAGCCTATATTATCACATCGGAAGTTCCGGTGCCGGAAAGTCCACGGGAGTAAGAAATAAAATAATAAAGGAAGCGGAAAAAGATAAAAACAGGAGCTTCCTTTTTATTGTGCCCGAACAGTTCACGCTTCAGACACAGCGGGAAATTCTTGAAAAAAGCAGCACTCACGGCATGATGAATATCGATGCCTTGAGTTTCGCACGTCTTGCCCACAGGGTGTTTGAAGAGCAAGGAGTTACTCTGCCCCAGGTTCTGGAGGATACCGGCAAGAGCATGATCGTAAAAAAGATTGTACTTGAGCATAAGGATGAGCTGACCATTTATAAGAACAAGGTTAAGAAGCAGGGTTTCATAGAGGAGATGAAATCCCTTATTGCCGAATTCTATCAGTATCGGATAGACAAAGAGCGTTTTGAACAGATGAAAAAAACGGCAGGAGACAGGAAATCCTTAAAGGCTAAGCTTCATGACATAGAGATAATCTATGACGCTTTTGCAAAATTCATCGAAGGTCGATTTGTCATGAATGAGGAAGTAATTGACAGGATGTGTGATGTCGCACAGAATTCGGCCCTTCTTAAGAATGCGGTTATCGTACTGGACGGATTTACCGGCTTCACCCCATCACAATACAACTGTATAGACTGCCTTATGAAGGTATGCGCGGATATCCACGTGGTTCTGACTGTAGATCCGGAACTTGTCTGCGTATCGGGGCTCAAGAAAAAAAAGAAATATGAGGATCTTTTTGAACTGAGTCTTAAGACCATAGACAAACTGGAAAGGCTTGCAACACAGAATAATATCCCGTCAGATTATATAACCTATAACGATGAAAAAGGCAGGTATAGGAACAATCCGTCATTGGCTCATCTTGAACAGAACCTGTTCAGGTTTCCCTATACAAAATCCGAGGATTCAAGTGCAATAACATTATTGTCTGCCGCAGATACGGATGAAGAAGCCGAGTTCATTGTGTCTAAGGTCCGTGAACTGGTTTTTGAAAACGGCATTAAGTACGAAAATATCGCGGTACTGGCCGGAGATATATCTTCATACGGAAAAACTCTGGAGAAGAAATTCATTAACGCAGGTATCCCCGTTTTCATTGACGAAAAGCACAGTATAGCGGGAATGAATGCAGTAGAATTCATTGATTCTGTAATGGATACCGAGCTTTCGGACTATTCGTACGAGAGTATTTTTCGCATGCTAAAAACAGGCTTTACCGGAATTGAACCGGATGCTGTCGCCCGCACGGAAAACTATGTTTTGGAGCATGGCATAAAGGGTCACAGAAGATGGAGCCGTGAATGGAATGGCGAGGGTAAAGTTTGTGAGATCATAAACGAAACAAGAGAAAAGGTGCTTTCGGTACTTGACGGTTTTCGAGCCTCCGAAAAGAAAAAGCCCACCGTAACTGAACGCCTGACGGCTCTTTACGGCATACTTGATACTTGCGAGGCTGAGCTTAAGCTTTATGAAATATCAAATGAATTAAAGCTTAGTGAAAATCCTGCAGACAGGATAAGGGGTATGGAGTTAGGGCAGCTGTTTAAAACTGTAGTCACGGTATTTGAAAGGATAAACAGCCTGCTCGGTCCCGAGAGGATGGAACTTAAAGAGTTTAAGGATGTCTTGGATACCGGGTTTAACGAGGCTAAGCTCAGAAGCATTCCCGGAGGGGCGGATTCGATAGTTGTCGGAGACATCGAAAGAACAAGGATAGACAATAAAAAAGTCATTTTCCTGGCAGGCTGCAATGACAGCACTATTCCGAAAAATACTTCGACAGAAGGACTTTTGAATGAATTCGACAGGGAACTTTTTGCCGATAATGACATAGAACTTTCACCGACCAAAAGAGACAATGCGTCACTTTCGGAGTTTTACCTTTATCTTGCCCTGACAAAGCCTTCCGAGAAACTTTTCATCACATATTCGAGAATGGCGCAGAATGAGAAGGAGGCCCGTCCGTCCTATCTGTTCGCACGTGTCATGAAGCTTTATAATAATCTCGATGTTAAGAAAATCTCGGAATATGAAAAGGATAATGTATACAGAATCCTTGGCAGTGACAGGGGAATGACCTATGTTACGGGGGTACTGCGTGAAGCTAACGGACCGATAAAGGAAAATCCCGCATATGAATACCTTAAGGAAGCTTTTTCTAAAGAAAATTATGAGAAGATGCTGCTGATAGAAGAAGCGGCTTCGGGCAAGAAAAAAATCGGCAAGCTCACAGAAAGTGAAGCCGAGGCTCTGTACGGAAAGGTTATCATGGGCAGTATCACACGCCTTCAGCAGTTTGCTTCGTGTGCATTCTCTCATTTCGCAGCATTCGGACTTGAACTTAAGGAACGCAAGGAATACCGTATAGGCATGCTTGAACTTGGAACCATATACCACGAGGCTCTCCAGAGATATGCCGAGAACCTGAAAAAGAATAAGATAAAGTGGGTCAATTGTGTAGGCGAAGACAGGGAAAAAAGGGAAAAGGAAGCAATAGAAACAGCACTTGCGAAATATGATGATATTTTAAGCAGTTCTAAAAGGCTCGAATATTACAGAAAAAGCATCTTTAGGGTCGTTTCGAGGACTGTGGAAATCGTTACGAAGCAGATAGCTCTCGGAGAGTTTGACGTCGGCTACGTGGAAAAGCGATTCAAAAAAGAAAACTCTATCATGAGCCTAAACGGAGTTATAGACAGACTGGATATCGCAAAGAAAAACGGTAAATCCTACGTCCGTGTCATAGATTACAAGACCGGCAAAACAGAGTTTGATATGGAGCTGTTAAAGGCCGGACTTCAGCTGCAGCTTGCGGTTTATACCACTGAGGCTATAGCTATGTTTAAAGAGCAGGGTGAGGACATCCAACCTGCCGGAATGTATTATTACAGGATAGATGATCCTATAATCGATGCCGGGGCTGACGTTGAGAAGGAAAGAATGAAGGATCTGCGTCTTGACGGGCTTACCGTGGATGAGGACGATATAATAGGGCTTCATGACAGCTCCTTGGTTGATAAAGACGGCAACCGTCTTGCAGAAAAGTCTGAGGTAATAAAATACGAATATACAAAGGAAGGTCATATCAGTAAAAACTCGGAAAAATGCGTTATTCCCAAGGATGATTTTGAGAATATCGGAAGGACCGCAGACAGATTAGCCGGAGAACTTGCAAAAGGAATTCTGGAAGGAAACGTAGCTGTCAATCCCTATCAACACAATAATTTTACTCCCTGCACGTACTGTCCGTACATAAACGTATGCGGTTTCGACAGAAAACGCGGGGACAAATATAGGATGATATGATACTAAGGATGAAAGTTGCTTGCAGCGAAGCAATCCGTAGTATCAGTTAGAGGCTAAACAAAGTTAGGTAAAACACATGGAAAGAAAATGGACCGAAAAACAGAAAAAAGTCATAGATTCGCGGGACAAAAATCTTCTTGTTTCCGCTGCAGCAGGCTCTGGAAAAACAGCGGTTCTGGTTGCGCGGATTATTAAAATGATAACCGATACGGAAAATCTCGTGGATATAGATAAGCTTGTTATCATAACGTTTACCAGGGCGGCTGCTGCACAGATGCGCCGGAAGATTGCGGACGAACTGGAAAAGCTTATCGAGAAAGAACCGGAAAACGAATTATACAGAAGACAGCAGAAGCTTTTGGGGAATGCGGTGATATCGACCATCGACAGCTTCTGTATAGGAATAGTGCGGGCTTATTTCCAGAGGCTCGAGCTTGATCCGGGCTTCAGGATGGCCGACGAAACCGAGCTCAAGCTCATCGAGAGCGATGCGATGGATGAGCTTATGGAGAAATACCATAATGAGGGAACTCCGGATTTTTATTATCTTATAGAAGCTTATTGTAATTACAGATCCGATGAGAAGCTTACCGAGTTTATTTCACTCCTTGCAAGAAAAGCTGAGGCTCAGCCATGGCCGGAAAAATGGCTGGACAGCCTGATACAGGATTATGAGATAAAGGACGGTTCGGAACTCAGTAATTCGCGTCCCGCGCAGGCTGTTTTTAATCATGCGAGGGAAATAATAGAGGCTGTGGTAAAGAAGATTCAAAAAGCGGAAGAGCTCTGCTGCCCGGATGGTTCGGATACGGACCTTTCCGCAGGTTTCCTTTCTACAATAAAGGAAGATAAAGAGGCGGTAAGCAGTCTCCTTGAGAAAAAAGATTTCAGCAGTCTTGGAGCGGCCTTAAGTTCCGTACCTTTTGGAAGGCTGTCTTCCAAAAAGACGGGAGACGATAAGGTTAAGGACAGGGTTAAGGAGATACGTAATAAATATAAAAAGGAAATAACCGATCTTTCGAAAGATTTCTTTCCTTCCGACGCAGATTCCGTAGCGGAGCTGATAAGAAAATCAAAACCTGCGGTAAGCTGTCTTATCGAAATGACAAAGGAATACCGGAATATCCTGATGGAGAAAAAGAAGGAGAAGAACGTAATAGACTTTTCTGATGCGGAGCATTTTGCACTGGATATACTATGGGGAGACACACCCGAGGCGTTAGAACTCAGGAATGAATACCATGAAATTATAATAGACGAATACCAGGACAGCAACAACGTTCAGGAATATATAGCCAATGCCATAGCAGGGGCTTTTTCGGAGCACCCATATATCTTTACGGTAGGTGATGTCAAGCAGAGTATTTATAAATTCAGAAATGCCCGCCCGGAGCTTTTTATGGAGAAACAGGAGAAGTACGGAGCAAAGGAGGATAACGGAGAGCTCTTTATTCTTGACAACAATTTCAGGTCACGTGAGGAAGTACTGCTCAGTACCAATGCCGTATTTAAGCATATAATGCGTAAGGAGATCGGTGGCATCGAGTATAATGACGAGTGTTCGCTAAAGCGGGGAACCGATGCACAGATAGCCTTGGGAGACGCTTCGCCGTACAAGACTGAAGCATATATCATATCCGATAAGCTTCAGGAGGATGAAGGTTCTGAAGCAAAAAAAGATAAAGTGGATTCTGCGATCCCGGATAAAAATGTTCTTGAGGCACGCTTCATTGCAAAAAGGATAAAGAAACTCGTTTATGAAGAAAAACTGCAGGTTTCGGATGAAGAAAAGGAAGGAAGCTTTAGAAACGTACGTTTCGGGGATATCGTGATCCTGCTCCGCACAATGAAGGAGTGGTCATCGGTATTTGCCGAGACACTTGAGAGCGAAGGGATACCGGTGTTTACCGAGGAGGCTGATGGTTTCTTTAAATCGAGCGAGGTTAGACTGGTGATCGACTTCCTTAAAATACTTGACAATCCCAGGCAGGATATACCTTTTGCTGCAGTACTCCACTCGGTGATCGCAGGGCTGAGCGAAGAGGAACTTGCCCTGATACGTATCTGCGCAGGCAAGACAGAGACTTTTTATGATGCTGTTTTGAGTCTGACGGAAAACGTTCCGGAAAAGGAAGATGACAAATTACTGGAAATCCGAGGAAAGCTTGCAAGATTTATCGAGCTTTACCGTGAGCTTGACAAGTACAGGCAGAGTGCTTCGGTTTCCGAACTTATCGACAAGATATACAGAAGCACGGATATCTGCGATTATTATTCGGCCATGCCGGACGGGGAAATGCGTAAGGCCAATCTCGATATGCTTCCGATATATGCCGTTCAGTATGAAAATACAAGCTATTCCGGACTGTTCAGCTTTATAAGATATTATGATAAGCTCCTCAGCAAGGACTTAGATTACGGGGAAGCCGGTTCGAAGGCAGCTGGGAACAGCGTCCGGATAATGAGCATTCATAAGAGTAAGGGACTTGAATTTCCTGTTGTATTTGTGGCTGGGCTCGGAAAGGAATTTAATCTCAAGGATTTTAGCGGGGATATCTGTGTCAGTGCCGATAATGGTCTCGGGATAAAATATGTGGATATTGAGAAAAGAATAAAATATCCTTCGTTTTATCATTCGATAATAAGGATGAGAGGTACGGCTGATATCATCGGTGAGGAGATGAGACTTCTTTATGTTGCCATGACGCGTGCCAAGGATAAGCTGATCTTACTGGGAACCACAGGCAGATCGAAGCCCGGAGAAGGGACTGATTATGCTTCACTTTTTAAAGCAAAGTCTTTTCTGGATTTTATATATCCGGTGCTTGTGCCGGAAAAGGAGCATTTCATTTCACAGGTAATATCGCCGGAAACTGCCATGAATATCATATCTGAAGAGAACGGATATGAAACGGAGGAAAACGGGGAAATAGAGCAGGCGAAGGAATTATCACCAGACGAGGAAATTATTTTGGAGAAGCTTGAGAAGGCACGTTCGGCTGAATATCCTTATCAGGCTTCGGAAGCAGTTCCGGTCAAGATGTCGGTATCCGAATTAAAGATACAGAGCATTGAGGAAGAATTCGGTGAGGATCTCTTTGAGGAAACCAGGGAATTCCAACCGGGAGACAAAACCGTACCAGATTTCTTAAAGAGCGAAGAGAAGGTTTCAAGAGGTGCCGATTACGGTACATTGGTCCACAAATGCATGCAGTTTATTCCTATGCAGATTACCGGTTCGGATGAGGTTGAAAGTTTCTTTGACGTGATGGATAAGCAGGGAAGACTGAATAATGATGAAAGAAGCAGACTTTCTGTAAAGAAGTTTGTAGAATTCCTTAATGACCCGATAGCTGAAAGAATAAGAAAGGCGGATTCAGAAGGCAAGTTTTACCGCGAGAAGCAGTTTATGTTCACTCTTCCTGCAAACAGGATCAACGCCGAAAAATATACCGGCATAACAACTCCGGTTCCCATCCAGGGAGTTATCGATGCCATGTTCATAGAAGACGGAGAGCTTGTTATCCTCGATTACAAAACCGACAGCCTAAAACCCGGCTGTGAGGAAGAGCTTGTTAAGAAATACAGAACTCAGCTCGATATATATGCAGAGGCGGCAGAAAGGCTTATGGGCATGAAGGTAAAAGAAAAGCTGCTGTATTCATTTGCAATCGGGAAGGTTATACAGGTATAAATATTATGAAAGAGTACACAGGATTTGCGGAAGTATATGATATGTTTATGGATAACGTCCCGTATGATGAATGGGCGGAATATCTCCATGGACTTTTGAAGGAAAACGGTGTTAAAAAAGGAATTGTCTGCGAGCTTGGCTGCGGTACCGGGAAAATGACACGCAGACTGCGGGATTTCGGATACGACATGATAGGCGTAGATATGTCCGAGGATATGCTCCGCATTGCCATAGAACAGGAAGCGAAAGCAGGCAATACCATAAACGGTGTAACACAAAACACGGGAAGCAAACTTAAGCAGGATAAAAAAGAGATCCTTTACCTGGTTCAGGATATGCGGAACTTCGAGTTGTATGGGACTGTATCCGCAGTAGTAAGCGTATGTGACTGCATGAATTATATCACCGAACCGGAGGACCTTTTGCAGGTGTTTAAGCTGGCAAACAATTACCTTGATCCGGGCGGGGTTTTTATCTTCGACATGAACACTCCCTATTATTATAAGAAGATACTGGGCGAGCAGACAATCTGTGACAATCGGGAGGAAGGCAGCCTCATCTGGGAAAATTATTATGATGCCGAAACAAAGATCAACGAATTCGACATTACTATTTATATAGGAAGAAACTCGGATACATATAAGAGATTTGAGGAGACCCATTACCAGAGAGCATACAGTATTACTGAAGTAAAGAGACTGTTGAAAAAAGCGGGACTGACCGATATAAGGGTATATGAGGTGCTCACAAAAAACGAGCCCGATAAAATCTCGGAGAGAGTCTATTTTGTATCAAAGGAATGCATGAAACAGAAGAAAAGAGGAAATAAGCAATGAAAGATTATATAGTAAGAGCTACAGCTGCAGGAGACTGCATCCGCCTGTTTGCGGCAACCACGACGAACCTGGTTCAGAAGGCACACGATGCCCACAATACATCAAATGTAGCGACAGCGGCTCTCGGACGACTGCTTACCGGAGGAGCTATAATGGGCAGTATGCTAAAAAATGACACCGATGTTATGACTCTGCAGATAGACTGCGCCGGTCCGATAAAAGGAATTACTGTTACTGTCGGTATGGAGACCGCAGATACTCCGCAGGAAAATACGGCTTCTGAGAAGATAAATGTAAAAGGTTATTGTAAGAACCCTTCAGTTGAAATACCCCTTAAGGAGAATGGCAAGCTTGATGTGGGCGGAGCACTTGGTGCAGGCATGCTCACCGTCATAAAGGACATGGGCTTAAAGGAGCCCTTTTCAGGTCAGACCGAGCTGGTATCGGGCGAGATAGCGGAAGACCTTACGTATTATTTTGCCACATCCGAGCAGACCCCTTCAGCAGTTGCATTGGGAGTACTGATGGCACCCGAAGGCGGCAAGGTGCTCTGTGCCGGCGGGCTTATTATACAGCTGCTTCCGTTTGCCACGGAGGAGCTCATTACTAAACTGGAAGAAATAATTAAAAACATGGACCCGATAACCGATTATTTAAAGAGCGGAAAAAATCCGGAAGAGATTCTTACCATTTTATTCTCGGATATGGGACTTGAAATTAATGACCGCATAGAAACGGATTTTAAGTGTGACTGCTCAAAAGAAAAAGTAACAAAAGCCATCATGAGCATAGAAAATAAGGACATTGAAGAGATGATAAATGAGGGTAAGGATGTGGAAGTTAATTGTCACTTTTGCAATACAACATATAAATTTTCACCCGAAGAATTATCAATTTTGCTAAAAAATAAAAAAAGTTTATAAAAAGGTGTTAAGTTTATCGTTTTACCCTCCGATAATCATTATGAAAGGTTCAATAGCAGATAAAACAGACAATTAATCGGGCTTTAATTTAGAGCCTGTTACAGCATGGAGGTGAGTAATATGCGTATAGATTCGATGAATCAGGTAAGTCAGGTATACAGGATGAACAGACCTAAGAAGGTCAACACCGCTTATCAGACTTCCTTCAGCGACAAGGTTGAGATTTCTCAGCTCGGTCGTGACATCCAGATCGCCAAGAAGGCCGTAAGCGCTGCACCAGATATCAGGGAAGATAAGGTAGCCGCTATGAAGGCTGCATTTGCAGACGGATATTCCGTTAGTGATAATGATATCGCAGACAAGCTCTTAGAGAGTTTCGCAATTTAATGCGGAGGGAAAAATGGCCGGACTGATCGATGAATTAGTTAACACCATGTCTCAGGAAAACGATATTTATAAGGAGCTTATACCGATCGCGGATGAAAAGACCCGCGTGATAATCAAGAATGACCTCGATGCGCTGCAGAAGATTACTGAACAGGAGCAACTGACCATCGAAAAAATCAATGCTCTTGAAAAAAAGCGTGAAGAGGTCATTATCAATATCGGAACCGTTCTTTCGAGGAATCCCAAGGATCTTAATATGAAGGAGCTCATAAAGATCATGGGCAGGCAGCCCGAGGAACAGAAAAAGCTTTCAAAGATACATGATGAACTGAGTGATACACTTAAGAGACTGGTGACTATCAATGACAGAAATAAAGAACTTATAAAACAATCCCTGGAAATGATAGAGTTTAACATGAATCTTATTCAAAGCACAAGGATGGCGCCCGGGGTTAATAATTATACACGCTCGGCCGGAGAAAGCAGTATCCGGGAGGGTTCGACAGGGATGTTTGACACCAAACAGTAGCGTGGCGCGGAGGTAACCTTATGTCTTTGTTTGGAAGTTTGACGGTCGGAACATCCGGTCTTAAAGTAAGTCAATATGGAATGAATGTAGTTGCGCACAATCTTGCCAACGTTGATACGGAGGGATATGTAAGGCAGCAGACAGTCTTGGAGACTGCCACTGTCCAGAATATCGGGGGGAACTCCGTTTCAACGTTCCAGGTGGGCCTTGGAGTAAATCCCGAGGCGGTAAGACAGGTGCGCGACTTTTTTCTTGATAAAGCATACAGGACTGAGGTAGGAAGAGAGGCTTATTATGAATCTCAAGCCGCAGCCGTTGACGAGATAGAGGAATTATTCGGAGAAATCCAGGGAGTTGCTTTCAGGGATTCGCTCTCAGACCTCTGGGTATCGATGCAGGAGCTCTCAAAGGAACCCGACAGCCGTGTTACTCAGGCTACGTTTATTGAAAGCGGAGTCAGCTTCCTTGAGAGAGCCAATGAAATATATAATCAGTTAAAAACCTATCAGCACGATCTGAATACAAAGATAAAGGATCAGATAAACCGTATAAATGAGATAGGAAGCGGCATAAAAGAATTAAACATAAAGATTTCCAGACTCGAAGCAGACGGACGTGAGAACGCAAACGATCTCCGCGATGAGAGAAATAATCTCCTTGATGAGCTCTCGGGAATAGTTAAGACCGATTACAGAGAACTGGAAAACGGAATGGTGGTCGTATCGGTTGAGGATACTCAATTTGTTACGGAGGATAATTATTTTAAGATGGGCTCAATGACCGTGGCCGAATACAGGGCGGCTCACGGTATAAACGAACCTCTTGATGAAGCATCGGATATCCTGATCGCGGTATGGCCGCATATGGGTGATAAGGATGTGTATGATTTTTCACAGCTTCCGAGTTCAACTGCAAATACCGACATAGGAGGTTTGAAAGGAGCCATCCAGGCAAGAGGTGACAGGATAGGAAAATATACGGACATCCCGGTCGAACCCCAGATGCCTAAACGTGAGGATTTTGCTACTGACGCAGAGTTTACCGCAGCGATGGTGGATTACAACAAGGCAAAGGATGATTACGCATTAGATACTGATATATATAACTACGGTAATAAGGATAAGCATTTTGAAGGTACGGAAGCTTCTATAATAATGAGGACGCAGGCACAGTTCGATCAGCTGATACACGGCATCATTACAATGATAAACGATGCGCTCTGTCCGAATATAGAACTGGATGCGAACACTTCATATACCCTTGCCGACGGAAGCACCCTGACACTTCAAAAGGGGACCAAGATACTAGATCCCGATGCACCTATCGGACTTGATAAGAATTCAACCGTGGGAACAGAATTCTTCTCTAGAAAAACGGTTGACAGATATCAGGAATATACATTAAGCGATAACAGCGTTCTGAGAGTTTATAACGAGGAAGACCCTGACGACAACTATACTCTCTATACTTTGGGAGAAGTTGAAGTAAACTTGGACCTTCTTTCGGACAAATCAAGACTTCCTATTCTTTCACCCAATGGAACCGGAGATTTTGATATAAAGATGGTAGAGGGTCTGATCGATAAATGGCAGGAACCGTTTGCCACACTGTCACCCAATACGCTTACAAGAAACGATGTTATGTCATATTACACCCAGTTTACCGGGGCTATAGCAACAAAGGGTGATGAATATAAGACCTTGGCAGATAATCAGAATGCCATGGTCGGCTCCATACAGGAAAAGAGGATCGGAGTTCACGGAGTATCCTCCGATGAGGAGCTTACATATCTGATAAAATTCCAGCACGCATACAATGCATCGGCGAGATATATCAACGTAATAGACGAGATGCTGGAGCATGTAATAGAGAGGCTGGGTTAAGGCTTTTAATGGGAGGTATACATTATGGCTAATACATTTTTCGGGCTGACCATAGGAAGCACCGGACTTTACGGTGCAAACCTCGGTATCAATACTACGGCACATAATATTACCAATGCCGAAACTGAAGGCTATACCCGTCAGGTACTTAAAACAAGAGCGGATTCGCCTCTTAAGGCCAACAGTAACTACGGTATGATCGGTACAGGTGTATCCGTTTACAGCGTGGAGCAGGTCAGAGACCAGTATTATGACGATAAATTCAGAAGCAACAATACGGTTGCCGGATATTATGAAGGACAGCAGTACTATATGGATTCTCTGGAGAGTTATTTCAATGAGATTCAGCTTGAAGGCTTCAATTCAAATTTCAACCGTATGAATGATGCTCTTCAGGAGCTTGCGAAGGATCCTTCAAATCTGGCCGTTAGGACACAGGCTAACAGCTACGCCCAGAACTTCTGCGATTATATCAATGCGACAGCCATCAGTCTTGAACAGCTGCAGGAGAGCACGAATTTTGAAGTAAAGACCATGGCCGATCAGATCAATTCATATGCGGTCCAGATTGCAGGTCTTACCAAGCAGATCAACACTTTGGAGATAAGCGGCGGAACCGCAAACGATCTTCGCGACCAGAGAAATCTTCTTGTGGATGGACTTTCGAATATCTGCAAGATTACCGTAAACGAAAGAGTTGTTGGTGTGGATGAGGTAGGTGTTACGGAATATACCGTAAAGATCGGCAACGCATTATTGGTTGATACATTTAATGCCAACGAACTTAGGTCGGTTCCCAGGGAAGAAAAGATCAACCAGTCTGACATCGATGGCCTGTATGAGCTTGAATGGAAGGACGGTCAGCGTTTTGACGGACTTCATTGTGGCGGAAGGATGCAGTCCCTTTATGAGATGCGTGACGGAAACAGTGAGCAGAATTTTAGAAGTGCTGACGGCGGATCCGGAGTCGAGGGTTCAAAAACCTTTACTGTAAAGAATACAAGTATAAATGATATTAATAAGCTGCATATCGCCGAGAGCGGAACGATAGTGATCGGAGATAAGGAGTATACATATAACGGATTCAAGGCAACTAAAGGTGCTGACGGAAATCTTGAGTATGAATTTGCGTTGGATCAGGAGCTGGTAAGAAATTGTGGTCCTAAGGATGATGTAAGGATTGGTCAGAGTATCTCTTTTAAGGGAATCCCTTATTATATGGCCCAGATGGATGAATTTGCCCGTACTTATGCGGAAAAGTTCAATACGATACATAATTCGGGACAGGACCTTGACGGAAATCCCGCACTTGACTATTTCAACGGAAAAACTAAGACCCAAGGCGATAATTATACATTGATAGAAAATGCAACAGAAGTTTCGAGCAGAACGGGTGAGTATGCTCCAACGACAGCAGGAGATCTGAACGCATCGTACTACCAGATGACTGCCAGGAATTTCTCGGTGACTAAAGAGATATATGATAATCCGAGAAAGCTTGCGACAACAGAGCTTGATGCGACCGGTCCGGGAAACGGCAAGGCAAACGCAGCTAAGAACGATCTGGTTCTTAAATATATTGAACTTTCGGATGATAAGGATATGTTCATGCAGGGTACTCCGCAGGGTTTCCTTCAGTCACTTATAGCAGAGCTCGGAGTTGATACCCACAAGTCTCAGAACTTCAACAAGAGCCAGCAGAACATCATCTCAGCCATCCAAAACCAGAGGCTCTCTGTTTCGGGTGTCGATATGGATGAAGAAGCAATGAACCTTATCCGTTACCAGAACTCATACAACCTCGCCGCAAAGGTTATCAGTACCATGAACGAGATGTATGACAAATTAATAAACTATATGGGGGCATAATCTATGCGAATAACTAATAAAATGATGACCAACAACATGCTCCACAACATCAACGTCAACAAGAACAACATGAGCACCCTTGAGGGCAAGTATTCTTCCGGTATGGAAATCCAGAAGCCCTCGGACGACCCCATTGTTGCGGTACGTGCATTGAAGCTTCGTACCAACCTTTCGGAGCTGAACCAGTATTATAATAAGAATATTCCCGATGCGATGTCCTGGATGGAAGTGACCGAGAGTGCATTAAAGAATACCTCTGAGATCATTACTCAGATACATACGTATTGTACGCAGGGTGCCAACGATACGCTTACGGTAGACGAGAGAAAAAGCATAGTGCAGAACCTTCAGGAATTGAAGAATCAGATATATCAGGAAGGCAATTCAAACTATGCCGGAAGATACCTGTTTACAGGCTATAAGACAAGTACCAGCCTTGTGTTTGAAAACCAGGAAACAAATTTGGAGTATAAAATTACTGAGAAGATTGAGGCATCAAAGATAGATATTTCAAATAGGATAATAGATTCTACAATAGATTCAGAACTTGAAAGCAATATAGTGACATATAACAACAGCATTCAGTCAGGTGCCAAAGAGAGACCGACATCCCAGACGGTATATCGTATAAGACTTGCATATGGTAAGCTTGAGGATAAGGATATAACTATCAAGGTTGGAGGGAGTACAATTGTTCCCGAAAGATTGACTTCGGGCGAAACAGATTCGAAAAAGCTTGAACCGTATAATCCCAAACCGGGCACTATTAATTACCTTACCGATACCGGTGAGATCATCATGAGTGAGGATGTTTATAACGCTTATCGTAATTCGGATTTTGAGATAGAGTATTATAAGGACACGTTTGAAAAGAATGAACTGAGACCGGAGCATTATTTTGACTGTACTTCAACAAACAAATCAAACGGAGAAGAAGTTACTTATACAAAAGAAGAACAGGAAATAACCTATGAGGTTAATTTCAACCAGCGTATTGCCATAAATGTTCAGGCAAAGGACGCTTTCAGACCATCTCTTGGCAGGGCAATAGATGATATAGTAAAGGCTATTTCCGATGTAGATGCAGTTAAAGAAAAAATAAAGAAGGTTGACAAGCTGTTGGAAGATCCGCTTATCACGGAAGCAGAGAAAACTGCTGCAACAGAAATGAAGGGTGTTCTGAACAGCGAACTTTCACTTAAGGATTCACTGATGCGTAAAGCCTACGAAAAGTGCCTTTCAGCCATGGATGCTGAGGAGGATGTGGTTAATGCAGCTACCAGCAGTATAGGAACACGTTACAACCGTCTTGAGCTTACACAGGATAGATTAAGCACACAGCAGGTAGAATTTACGGACCTTCTGTCGCAGAACGAGGATGCGGATCTTGTAGATACCATAGTAAACTACAACGCAGCGAACACTGTATACAACGCATCGCTTCAAGCTGCAGGCAAGGTAGTAAAGAATACGCTTCTTGATTTCATCTGATCATGATGAAATATTCAGAAAATAGTTGATTTTTAGGTGAATATGTTGTATAATAGCCCAAAGGGTTTATAAAAATATTTTGCAGGAGGATGTACACTATGAATGTAAAGACAAGACATTTTGGGGATGTTGAGGTTGAGGACAGCAAGATTATCACGATGGATAACGGATTGTTCGGATTTGAGAATTATAAGAAGTATGTGCTTCTTTATGATTCTAGTACCGATGAGATCCCTAATATCCAGTGGCTCCAGAGCGTTGATGAAGAGCTTCTTGCACTGCCCGTTATGATCCCTACCACGATCGTTGGCGAGTACAATCCGGTTGTTGAGGATGAATCCTTAGAGTGCCTCGGAGCGTGGAATGAGGATGCAATCTCAATGCTGGTTACCGTTACGGTTCCCATTGATGTCAAGAATATGTCTATCAACCTTAAGGCTCCTATCCTTATTAATACGGAAACCATGAAGGGCTGCCAGGTTATAGCAGAAAATCCGGAATACGAAGTTAAGTTTAAGATCCACGACCTGCTTGAACAGGCCAGAGCTAAGAAGGAAGCAGAAGGCAAATAAATTAATGTTACAGGTTAACAATCTGGCAGGATTGTGAAGCAATCCTGCCAATTTTATACTAGCAGAAAGGAACGCATTATGCTTGCATTATCAAGAAAAAAAGACGAGTCGATCATGCTCGGAAATGACATAGAGATAACCGTTCTGGAGATAAGAGGAGACCAGGTTAAGATAGGTGTAAAGGCGCCTAAGAACGTTGCCATCTTCAGAAAAGAAATATATGATCAGATAGAGGCAGAGAACAAGAAAGCTGCTGAGCAGAATGTCGACAGAAAGACTATAGAAAATTTATTTAATATTTGAGGTTAAGTATATTTACTTTTTATCCGATAAATAAGATAGAGAAGAATCCCATTAGTGTATCTATGCAGGAATGGATTCGTACAGATGACGTTCATCAGGGGTAGTCCCAGGTGAGCGCATTTGGTGTCACATGGAGGTGTAGCAGCGTAATGTGCTGTGAAGGTTATAGTATCGGTTAACCCCGAGCGAAAGGAGATAAATATGGGAATAGACGCTGTTAGTTCAACTCAATCCTACCAGCCGACACCCAATATTGATTCTTCACCGGCAGTTAAAACAGGAGCAGATACTGTTACCGTTGATGCTGTAAAGCCGGTAGGGCAGGTGCCTGAGGGTCAGATAAAAGCGGAAAATGGGAATCAGCCGTCCGATGAGGAAGTCAAGTCGGCTATTAAGGAAGCAAACAAAAGGGCGATTTTCGGACACGCAAGTGCTCAGTTCTCGTATCATGAAGCAACAAAGAGAATTTCAGTAAAGATTGTGGATAATGATACGAAGGAAATCATCCGCGAGATACCTCCGGAGAAAACCCTTGATATGATAAGTAAGATGTGGGAACTGGCCGGACTCGTAGTTGACGAGAAACGGTAAATTTAGCAAGGATGCTAAGAACGGGATATGATTATTTAGATCAATCCTAATGACAAGGAGGTAAAATATATGCCTATTAGAATGACAGGAATGGCTTCAGGTATTGATGTGGATGCTGTTGTTAAGGAACTCATGTCAGCACAGAAGCTTAAGAAAACAAATTTAGAGGGAAAGAAAGAAAAGCTTTCTTGGAAGCAGGATGCTTGGAAAGAGATGAATACTAAACTGTATTCATTTTACACAAATTCGCTTTCAAAAATGAAAACTCAAGGTAACTATCAAGCGAGGAAAGCAACTGCGTCTGATACCTCAAAAGTTAGCGTATCAGCTACTACTGCAACTGCAGGCTCATATTCGTTAAGTGTAGAAAAACTTGCTTCAGCAGAATATGTTACAGGAGCAGATATAAAAGCAAAGGGTCTTGATTCATCATCCAAGTTGACAGATGCCGGAATGGAAGTCGGTCAGACAATAACCATTAAGACCGGAAAAAATCTGGATAAAGAGTTTACCTTTGAAGTAACTGAAGATTCGACAATATCCGATTTTACCAGCAAGCTTAAGGAAGCAGGGCTTAATGCAAGCTTTGACGCTAAGAACGGAAGATTCTTCGTGTCAGCTAAAGACAGCGGTGAGGACAATATGTTCACCATGGAGTCCAGTGTTTCTGGTGAGGGCGGACTTGCTGCATTAGGTCTTATGGATATTGATGAGAATCTGGCAAAGACAGGACAATCTGCAGATTCCAGCAGCCAGGTAGCTATTGTAAAGGCTCAGGACGCTAGGATAAAGCTTAACGGGGCAGTTATTGAATCTGGTTCAAATACCATTAATGCGAATGGTATGAAGCTTGATCTTTTAGGAACTACTAAAGAAGGTGAAGAGATTAAAATCTCTGTTACCAAGGATTCACAGTCGGTATATGACAAGGTAAAAGACTTTGTTAAGGGCTACAACGAATTGATGGAAGAGATGTACACCAAGTACAATGCAGCTTCTGCAAGTAAATATGCGATGCTTACCAGTGAACAGAAAGAAGCTATGTCTGAAGAAGAAGTTAAACTTTGGGAAGGCAAGATAAAGAATTCACTTCTTCGTCGTGACGATACACTGAATGACTTGATGCAGACATTCAGATCTGCTATGCAGGAAACCTTTGAGATAAATGGTGAAAAATTCTCTTTATCAAGTTTCGGTATAGTCACAGGGGATTACAGAGAGCATGGTAAATTGCATATTGAAGGTAATGAAGATGATGCAGAGTATGCTACTAAGACCAATAAGCTTATGCAGATGTTGGAAGAGGACCCTGAAAAAGTTGGCGAAGCTCTATCCGGTATCATGTCAAAATTTTATGACAAGATGTTTGATAAGATGGGAACCACAAAGCTTTCGAGTGCATTGACATTTTACAATGACAAGCAGATGAAAACAGAGAGTGATAACTATGAAAAGCAGATAAAGAATTGGGAGACAAAACTTACAGATATCGAAAACAAGTATTACAAGCAATTCTCTGCGATGGAGAAAATGATGTCTGAGCTTCAGAATAAACAGAGCCAGTTGGCAGGTTTCTTTGGCTGATAATTCTAAATACATTTATGGACGGAAGGAGAAATATCCTTCCGCCTTTTTTTGTTAAAAAACTTCTAAATTATGGTTAAGTAATTACAAAACCTTTCCGATATATTCAGTGTAGGGCAAAAGAAAGAGTACAATCACTTATATAGTGAAGAAAGAGGTATGATATGACAGCAGCTATGGCAAATGTATATAAGAGTAACTCAATCCAGACAGCATCACCAGCAGAATTAACACTTATGCTCTATGACGGGGCAATCAAATTCTGTAACATAGCACTTGGAGCTATAGAGAATAACGATGTTGCAAAGGCTCATACCAATATAGTAAAGGCAGAAAATATTATCACAGAATTTAGATCCACTCTTGATTTCAAGTATCCGGTTGCAAAGGATTTTGAAAGAGTATATGATTGGATTTACAGAAGACTTGTAGAAGCTAACATGCATAAGGATGCGGAAGTGCTTGAGGATGCGACCCGTCTTATTCGTGAGATGAGAGATACTTGGAAAGAAGTTATGAAACTTAACCGTTCCCAGGGTGATGGATCACAGATCAGATATGTCAATGGTAATTCCCAGCAGGTATCATCAATGTAAAAAACGTATTCCCAAAATAAAAAGATAGATGCATTGATAGCGCAGCTCTTTCGAGGGCTGCGTTTTGTTACATAAGATCTTTAATATCTGCCTAGGCATTGTTTTATTCGGTTAAAAATGGTTTGACAATAACAACAATACAGTGATAGAATACTTAAAAGGATATGATGAAAGGCGGTTATAACCAATATGCGTGACAGCGAAAAAGTGACATATTTAAACATTATGACAGATACATTAAAGAAAAAAGATATTTTACTTAATGAGCTTAAGACGATAACTTTAGATCAGGCTCAGATTTTGGAAAAGGAAGAATTTGGAACTGATGAGTTTGACAAAACCATAGATCAAAAGCAGACAAAGATAGATGAACTCCTAAAACTTGATGATGGTTTTATGGAGATGTATGAGAAGGTAAAGGATACCCTTATAAATGATGGTAAAGAATATGCAGCTGAGATAGAACAGGCTAAAGCTTTAATTATAAAACAAACCGATACATCCATGGAACTTCAAGCGCTGGAAGAAAAAAACCGCTTGAAACTTTCGGTTCATTTGGCTAAAGGCCATCAAAAAGGAAAAGACTTTCGCATAAGTTCACGTACTGCAGCAGCTTACTACAAGAATATGAGCAATCGTCACCAAGATGGAGATTCCTATTTTTTAGATAGTAAAAAATAATTTTATATAATTTAGGCGGAGAATATAACTCTCCGCCTTGTTAATTGTATTAGAGTTTTTCTGGTTCCCCATATTTCTCTCCGAAAGTCTCAACGGTCATCTTTTTTATAACTTGGGGATTAAGAGGCCTGTCCTGGAAATTGACTCTTGTCTCCGCAATCCTGTCGACAGCTTCCATGCCATCGGTCACTTTCCCAAATGCAGCATATCCTCCATCAAGATGAGGGGCATCTTGGTGCATGATAAAGAACTGTGATCCTGCAGAGTCGGGATTCATAGCTCTGGCCATTGAAAGAACACCACGTGTATGCTTCAGGTTGTTCTCGAAACCATTCTGTTTGAATTCTCCGGGAATAGAATATCCGGGGCCGCCCATTCCGGTTCCATCAGGGCATCCACCCTGGATCATAAAGCCTTCTATTACACGGTGGAATATAAGACCGTCATAGTAGTCCTTGTTAATAAGCGAAATAAAGTTTTTTACGGAATTGGGTGCAACATCGGGATAAAGCTCTGCTTTGATTACATCACCATTCTCCATTTCAATAGTTACAATAGGATTTTGCATTGAAAATACCATGCCGAAAATACGGCTTCCTTTCATCAGTATGATGGTATTGTACCATTTCTATAATAAAAGTCAAGAATTAAAAATCTTATAAAAAAGTTTTGACGAAGGGGTTAAGTATTCTGTTGATCCATCCGATATAATTAATGTCAGGCAGAAAGAGAACAACCTCAAAGCTAAAGAGACTAATCTCAAAAAAATATAAAAAAAATTAAAAAAGGGGTTAAGTAATCTCAGACACCTGCCGATATAAAAAATGTAAGGCAAAAAGCCTTTGCATAAGATCAATCGGGAGTACGGACCGGGTGGTCATCAACTAAAATAATGTGGCAAGGAAGCCACTACACATTCAAGGAGGAAAAATTATGATAGTACAACACAACATGACAGCCCTTAACGCAAACAGACAGCTGGGCGTATCAAACTCAAGTTTAGCAAAGTCAACAGAGAAGTTATCAAGC
>JAILGF010000035.1 GCA_024696945.1 Lachnospiraceae bacterium
TATAATAAGAGAACTTTTCGGCAATACTTTGCGAAAATTACGCAAAATTTTTCAAAAATTCTATAAAAGTTCCGATGACGTGAAAAATCCCACCCGAAATCCTAAAGGCAAAGCCTCAATGAAATCGGGTGGAAGCTCCTGCCGGCACGGGACTGCCGACAGAAAGGCAAGTTTATCGCAACAGCTTATGCTGTGTTGCACATATCAGGTGAATACATTAGGACGCATCTCAGGATGGTCTCGATAAAACTTCTCCATAGGATGGTCCTTATAGAACTGTTCGAGCGGATCAACGACATCCGAGTCGTTATTACCGGGATTATACTGTCTGCCCCCTTTTACCGCACCGCCCACAAACTTATCGGAAGAAGTCTCTCTTCTCCCGCCGGGCATAGGCACGTCAGCTACCCTGTCGATATTCGTATCATCAAGACCTGGAATGCCCCAACCGCCGTTCTGGTCGCCCCTCTTCATGTTCTCGATCATGCCGCTTCCGATATAACCGTCCATAGGGGTGTAATGCGCACGCTTCTTCTCGTCATAATAGCTTTCGGCATTATATCCGTAGTGAATCTTCGGGAACGCATATTCAAGGTTCTTATAATCGGCATCAGACATGGACGAAGGCTTGGCGAAGAAAATACTTCCGTCCAGATCCATTCTCGCCTCTGCACCGGCCCGCAGACATTCGTGCATAGCGTGTATTGACTTGAGATTTGATTTTGTCGGCATGTATGAACTTGCATAAGCCTGTATCCTGTCATCATTCTGCATAGCAGCCCCGACATCCGCATATCTTGCATAAGACGTAATGAGAGCATCCTGCATCTGTTCGGCATTAAGCTCATTATTATTGACAATACCATTAAAATCACCATATATGCTGTCAGCAAACGCAGAATCATTCGTTATGATATTGGCCATGGTTGTTTCTGCATCATTTCCGATAATGCCGGCACGGATATCGTCCGCGTCAAAGCTGTCAGAGCTAATACCCAGGTCGAAAGAAGTGGCGGCATCTATCATAGAAGGATATGCACCTGTCGCTCCACGCACATAAGCAGCCCTTCCAGCCGTAACGGCACCGTCTCCTAAAGTGATAGCCGCACTACCAGCTAACTGACCGGCAGCACCGCCCATATCAGAACCTGCAGCAGCACCCATGCCTCCCATCATCATAGCAGCGTTAGAACCCAGGAAAGTACCTGCGCCTATGCCAATAGCTCCGCCGGCAAGACCGCCCTGAACAGAACCGGCAGTACGGAACATAGTCTGAGCCGCGGTCATGCGTGCCCTCTTCCTGTACATCTTCGCCATCGTCTCATGATCAAGATTACCATTAAAGCCCGGCTTGTCGAAGGTGGAAAGCCCAGCAGCTTTCTTGTATACAGCAGAAACCGCAGGAGAAGGCATTCCTCCTCCAAAACCTGTACTACCCGCAGCGCCGGAACCACGTTCTATATTCCTTACTGTTCCCGATAAAGGACTTGAAGCAACATCCCCGCCAAAAGCAGCACCCAAAGAAACACCGCTCAAAGCACCGGAACCTGTCTCGGCACTGCTGCTTTCAAGGTCGGCAAGGCCTTCGTGAAGCCTTGCAGCCGAGCGGTCAGCATGAACACTCGATACACCTGAAACCACATTGCTTGCAGTATTCTTTGCAGCTCTTGCCATTGATCCGATAGCTCTTCCACCTGCCATTATTGCTCCAAGGCCAACAAGTTCGGCTCCGGCAGATGTGGAAAATCCAAGCATACGTCTTATCATACCCCTTGAAGGTATGATGGAAAGACAGAGAAGGAACTTGACAAGGTCAGGTGAAGACCTCATCTGTGTTGCTATAAGTGGCAGCAGAAAAAGTACTGCGTCTATAAGCGGTGTAGTAATTACACCAAGAACGAAAGTAAACCATTCACTAAGTATCTTATGGTCCCTGAAAGAGAACACAACAAAAAGAGGGAAGAATGCAAACATGACTGTCATGCTGCAAGCCATACCGATATAGACGAAAGCAAGATAAATAGTTATTATTACCATGCCAAGGTACTCAAATGCGTCAACAAGGCTCTTCGACTCCACAGCAAGCTCTTTGAATTGCTTTGAAAGTTCTGCCATAGAAGAAAAAGCGGACTGACCGATACTTTGAGAAATCTCATACAAGATCGCATCACGGACATGTATCAGGGCATCAATAATATTCGGCATAGCATACATCAGCAGCAAAGAAAGCAGTATAAAACCTATATTCTGTTTCAATTTGCTGCGTTCCCTTGCAGATGAAATAAATGATTCTTTTGCAAGGTAATACATAAAGAAAACAAGCAGGGCAATTATAAATATCCCTCTCAGGATGACATATATAATAGAACCCGTGATACCATACATGTTCTTGTTTTCAAGCTCAAACGAAAAGTTGTTTACTCCGAGGGCAATACCGCCCGTAGTCCTTACACGGCCATATATTATGTTCTCAAAACGGATAGTATGTGTATCCAACAGCCCTTTAAGAGACGAACTGACATTTATGAGAAGTTTGGAAAGGTTTTTCTCTATAACTCCGGGATCGTTATCATCTTCCGAAGATATAACATCATCAAAATATCCTTCAGGAACAGAAGCATAAACGGCATCTACCGTATTTTCGACAGAGATAATATAATCTATTCTTCGAGACCAATAATCAACAACCATATCCTGAAACTTTTCCCGACTTACAGACGGTATCTTCTGCAAATCATTTCTAAATCGGTTAAGGGTATCATCCAGCATATTGGTCAGGTCCATACCATTGTATATATAATATTGTCCCGGTGTAAAACTTCCATTTTTTAAAGCAACCGCAACGTCATAAAAGAAACTGGCCTCATACCGAAGCTTTGTTTCCAGACGGCCTCTCAAAAAATCAGAATTGCCTCCAAACCCGTTCTGGCCTATTTCCCAGACAGCATCATTAAGTCCTACTATAAGAGATGCACGGTCCGCCTCCTCAGCGCTGTTTATATTGCTTATAATATCGCTCAACCTGTTAACATATCCGTCAAGAACAGGAAAAAGCCATATACCATATATGCATTCCAAGAGGGTGTCGCGTTCACCATCAGACAGATTTGCATAATCAGTAAAATTCATTTCCAGGTAAGAGTAACCCACGAAAGAATTTCCGATACTTGCAGCATAATTCTTTTGAATATGACTTCCTAAATTGTTGTAAATATCAGAAATAACCCGTCGAATTGTTTTCTCATCCGTGCTTTCACCTTCGGGTATGAAATTTGTTGCCGTTTCTCCGACACTGTCAAATCCTTCTCCGTAGATATCTTTCCATTCCTTGCCATTAAACCAGGACTCGTCAAAAAGACCTGCGCTTACCGACACAGGGGAAATATTCAAAATTATTAAAATGACACATGCAAGTACTGCAAAAAAGCGGCACATAAAAGTCTTGTTCATATTATTCTCCTGAGATTATGCCATCCCATGTTCTTCCATGAATTTCTTTCGCTTTTCAACATCAGTTTCAACAAACAGGAATTCGCTGTCCTGAAGATAGTCAACCTTGACAAACACAACCTTATCCGTGTCTATAAGACAGACTTCTCCTTTGTGGGACTTATCCTCAAGGTCATTTGGATCGCCTCCGAGAGTCAGTACCCTCGACACAGCCGACGGAGTAAGTATGGTGTTCTCTCTAAGATAAGCAGCATCTGAAGCATCCTGTTTGAGCATGAACACACTTGCAACATTCTTGAGCATTGAGGCAGTTTCTTCGTAGGTTGCAAAGTCCCTATGATTCTGAGTACAGATCCAGATCGACGCATTATTCTTACGGGCAGTACGCACCTGATCCGAAATAAATTTCCTTGTAAGAGGATTCGGGAAAAGACGGTGAGCTTCATCAACGATAAGACATATCTTCTGGCTGTCCTTGACATTCTCACTGTTCTTTTTAATGAAATTTTCCATAAGAAAGTTCATGGCAACCTGCTGCCCGAGTATCTTATCCGTATCAGGAAGGTCGGAGATATCTACATTGATAAACGGAGTCTCGCGGGAAACGAACATGGAACTCTGTCCATCGAAATAGCCTTTTGTACCTTTGAGATGGCGGATATCCCTTCCGGTCATCTGTCTTATCCTATATTCTTCATAGGTAACCATTTCATAGGTATTATGGTCATAATACAGATCATCAACCATATCCGAAAGGGTGTCTACGAGCATCTGATAAGCTACAATGTGCTCTTCTATAACGTTAACTGACTGCTCCCTCAATACCCAGAGAAAAGCCTCGCTCATCACGGGAAGAGGTTTTCTTACTATACCTGCCGCACCACCGGAAGTACGCAGGGACTGGGGATCACCATCATGGATCCCTTTTGCCTCGTACAATTCCATTATGCACCTCGACAGTATAGATTCCATAGCCGTCCTCAGCTCGTAACCGGGCTCCTGTTTTCCGCTTATTACAGCTGACATTATAATGTCACGTACAGTAGCACACTTATCCGTAAGTTTAAGAACATCGAAATCACGGCCAAGGTTTGCATCATATTCTTTCTGTACATCAAGCTCAAAGATATTAAGCCTGTTATTTGAGTTGGAACGGAGCTGGAAATTCACTCCGCCCATTTCGTCACAAAGGGTTGAATATTCACCCCTTCCACCTGATTTCTCTGTATCAATACAGGCAAAACGGAAACCGAAATGACCGAGCCTGCTGGCAAACATCTTAATAGATGCTGACTTACCGGTACCGGTCTTGCCTACAAAAGCACACGAATAACCATTGTGGCTTGCAGCATACGGAGTCCAGAGTACGCTCTCACCGGTACCCATGTTCCTGCCGATGGGTATGCCGTCGGGATGAGAGAAGAAACTGTTCGTATGGTTGAATATCGTAACAACTGCCTCTGCATCGAAAACATGCATTTTTACCGGGGACGCCTTAAACAAAGAGAGCTTTCCCGAATATATCCTGTTATAGGGACCTGACGAAAGATAAGCCTCGGACTGCATTCCGTAACAGCTTGCAAGCTCTATCCCCACTTCCTTTGCAACAGACACAAATTCTGCGGAAGAAAGGTCAAGCTGCTCAAGACTCTCCCTCGTAAGGGTAAAAAGGAAACCAACATCATACCACTTGGTCTTTCCTGACGAAAGACGCATAGCATTCTCATTGTTTTCAGCTACCTTTACCCTCATTTTATTGATGGTATAGGCAACACCGGATTTTTCAGCGTCAAGAAGCTCCGTCTCATCAGATCTCATCTTATTCTGCATAAGTTTCTGCGATTCGCTTGCAGACATCGGACGTATAAACACGGAACTTACTACTTTCCTAAAGTTAAACAAAGGTGCGAAAGTTGATGCAAAATCAACGTTCATTGGAAGACGGTCTATATAATAGGATCTGGCATATATGCCTTTACCCATATCGTTAAGGTAGAAGTGGTCAAGAGAATTCGGGTTTATCCCGTCTGGTGCAAGCCTTGTCTTTAAATTCTCTGGCTTAAGCCTGTTCTTGCCGGAATGATGGCCTACTCCGCTTCCTATGACAGTCTCCTCAACATGCTCCTTGTTCTTTTTACTTCCAAAACCAAACATCAGAATGTCACACTCCCTTCATCAACATATTCTTCGCTCGGTTTTACAGTTGCACCGCTACCGATAAGAACATCGCTGTCATCGTCATCATCCTCAACGTCGTCAGGAAGCTGCATTTGGCGTTCTGATTCGGCCGCAAGAGCCTCTTGTCTCGCCACGATCTGCTTCCATTCTTCACTCTCTTTTATCTTTTCATATCTTCTCATAGCTCCTTCGTAATCAACAAGCCCGCTTACGAGCCTGTCCTCGGAATTGGAGCCGTCAAAGTTCTTGTATAGGTCTCCGCCAAGCGGATGAAAGTGTCTGTAATTAAGAGAGAACAGTTCTTTATCAGTATCCCTTGAGCACTTCACATTTGCCTTACCGAGAGCATGTTTCATCTGCTGGATCTTTCCGTCAAGAGTCTTGACGGCTTTTTCGTATATTTCAGCCTCACTGACTCCGGCAGGAAAATCCTGGGGATTGAATTCCCAGTCAACAATATACCTCTCCTCCTGCAAAGGGTTTGCATTTCGCCCGGAAAGCTTGGTCTCATATGCTATCAAAGAATCGAGATGCCTTATTTTGTTTGTACAGACATCGATCTCACGACTTAAAAGATAAAGTACATTTTCAAAGCCTCTTAAAGCATCTTCACTTGTTGCAGTTTTGAGTTTTGCCTTGTATTCAACAAACTGGCTATATTTGAGGTTCCTTTCATCAAGCCTTTCCTGCTTTATCTTCTGAAAATTCCTTATTTGTGCGGTCAGATCCAATGCAGTAGAGTCTATACGCATTGTTATAGGTGACTGTATGGTATTAATAAAACCATAATAGGCCCTTTGAGTGTTTAGTATTTCTTCCTCGGAAGATGTAAAAAAATCAAAACCTTTGCAGTTTATAGATGCTATGAAACGATCTTCGCCATCGAGTTTCACTATCCCGTTTCGTATCTCTTGAACAGGTATATAATCTTCTACAGGATAGGTTTTTCCACCTTTTTGTACGGTATCGTCATTAGAGCTTTTTCCGCTGCTGCCTTTTCTGCCAAACTTCATGTACAGAAGAAAACCGGCACCGCCGACCACGAGCACTACGAGGATCACTTGCAGAATTTTAGTAATAGTTTCAATAGACAGCATCAGACATCTTCCTCCTCGGCATCTTCAAATATTCCTTTATAATAATAGACCTTCTGTGTCTTTCTGAAGACCTTTTTGATAAGAACCATATATATAAACTGACCACCGCCGGTATTGCGGTAATCTTCAACGGAAAGCTTTATTGTCGTTATAATGAAAAGAAATATCTCAAGAACGAGCCACACCACCCCGCCAACCCATCCTGGAAGAAAAAGTCCAAGGATGGCAAAAAGCAAATATCCGGGCAGCATACCTACAAGGCATGTGATAAGGGATTTTTTTGTAAATATTTTAAGCCATTTCTCCTCGTCTTCACGAAGATCACCCATAGTAGAATGGGACAACGATTCCATAGACATAGATACATCACTCTCCTATAATAAACTGATAATGCCGAGAATATAGCCAAAAAAATAAGCGGCAGTAAAAATAAAGAATACGAGGAGCATTTTTTTAGTAAAAAGACTTTTTGCCTCTGCTCTTGAATGTGGATTGCTCGAGCTGAACTTGATGATAGCAATTATCATCGTGATGGCACAGCCGATGAGCCCTACCATTCTGAGAAGGGCAAAAACACTCCTTGCTACACTTGCAGTTTTTTCTGCACCAAAAGCATTAAATTCAGCAAGTCCGTTTTTAAGAATTACCCAAGGATCCGATTCCATAAACAACCTCCTACATCAAACCGTTAGCCATACCCTGTATCAGAAGGAATATAGCGACAATGCCGCTAAGCACGGCAGAGCCTATTATTATGGCAAAAGCTTTTTGTTTACCCTCTTCACGTTTTTTTGCGTTAGGAGAACTGATTTTAACTCCGGCGATTATCAGACCTATCGTAAGGATGATAAAACCGATCACCGTTACAAGTCTTATAGAGGAACCTCCCGCTTCAGATACCGTTTCGGTCAGTCCCCCCAAAGGGTTGTTCTCACCTTCGCCAATTTTCATGTTCTCATTAAACTGTTTGGCAAAATCTGTCGCATTAGTCAGAAAAAAACTAAACATATCATACCTCCAATTCCTATGCTTTCAGAAAAGGCGGTACACCGCCCCTCCGGAAAACACAGGAATATGCCTGGTTTTTAAGCAGGCATACTCCGTAACCTTTACTGCTATTACATGCCTTATTCTCCCTCCGAAGAAGATGAAGAAGATAAAGTGGTCTCGAGAGAGCCTGCGATCTTCTGTGAGAAAGCAATGATGCCGATAGCACCGAACACGATGACCGCACCGATTATTATGGCAACGAGATTTGCCTTTGCATCCTGTCTCTTTGCACTGTTCTTGCTTGTAAACTGAAGACCTACCACGATAAGGCCGATTACAAGGAAGATAATCGCAACCGTAATGACAAGGATTCTTGCAGATGCACCGGCCTGTTCAGCTACCTTGGTCGTACCCCCGAAAATATCACTGCCTTTATCGTCAAAGAGCGAGTTGACATCAACACCGCCGGCCCCGGTGGTTTCATCTGCACTGACTGCAACAGTAGCAAACGATGAGACTAACAGCATAAGTACGGACAGCATCACAGCCATCTTAGATAAAAGTTTTTTCATAAAGATTCTTCCTCCTTTTGTG
>JAILGF010000042.1 GCA_024696945.1 Lachnospiraceae bacterium
CCCCAGTCACTTACGACCATTCCTTTGAAGCCCCACTCTTTTCTGAGGATGTCGGTGAGGTACTTCTTGTTCTCGGTCATGTACGTTCCGTTTACCTTGTTGTATGCGGCCATGACCGAACCGGGATGAGCCTTCTTAACGACGGTCTCAAATGCGGGAAGATAGATCTGGCGCTCCGTGGTCTCGTCCATTTCACTCGAAGAGGTGAAGCGGTCGGTCTCCTGTGAATTAGCGAAGAAATGCTTAACGCATGCGGATACACCGGTGCTCTGAAGACCGTTTACATATGCCGCACCGAGTTCTCCGGCAAGATAAGGATCCTCCGACATATACTCGAAGTTACGTCCGCAAAGGGGGCTTCTTTTCATGTTTACGCCGGGTCCGAGAACCATCTGGACGTCATTGGCCTGGGCTTCGTTTCCTATAGCCTTTGCAGCCTCATAAATAAGCTCCCTGTCCCAGCTTGCCGCTACCGCACATTCAGCAGGGAAGCTTACCGCATCGATGGAATCATTTATATCCGCATGAACATTATTGTCCTGCTTCCTGAGTCCGTGAGGTCCGTCACACATCCACTCTTTGGGAACCCCTTTCTTCGGAAATTCCGCTGTTTCCCAGCTTCCTACGCCGGTTGTAAGATATGCCTTCTGCTGAAGTGTAAGACCCGCGACGATCTGCTTTATCTCTTTAACGGTCATGTGTTTTGCCTTCTTTGCTGCCATAAACATTCTCCTGTGTGTGATTGACACGATTTTTCAAAAAGTGTATTATTCATAAGTCGCCTGAGAGCAACGTATACCTTATTTTTGCAGAAATCAGAACGACCTGCAAGACACAGATTCGTTAAAAAACTATTTTGTTAATCACGGCGTGTGGCTCAGCTTGGTAGAGCGCTACGTTCGGGACGTAGAGGTCGCAAGTTCAAATCTTGTCACGCCGATTCAGTAACAACAAGGGTTTCCTCATAAAGGAGACCCTTGTTTTTTTTTCCTCTTCTAAGAATTTTCTAAGAATTTTTCGTTTATTCAATTATCAAGACGAGTTTCTTCAATTATATGGAGACAACAGCATATGCAATTTGACTATTTCTATAACAAGGAATCCAACCTTTTTACATTTTTACAGGTTCCCAAATATTTAATCACCGATGACCGCTTCAAGCCATTAAGTGCAGAGTCAAAGTTACTATATGCCCTCTTCTTGGATAGGGTACATTTGTCCGCTGCAAATAATTGGACCGATGATTGTAAACGCATTTATATCATTTATTCGCTGGAAGACATCATGAATGACATCGGATACAAGCACGATAAGTGCACCAAGCTCTTAAAGGAACTAGAAGGAATTGGGCTTATAGAAAGGAAGAGACAAGGTCTCGGAAAGCCTGACAAGATCTATGTAAAAAATTTTGTAAAGGATCTGGATTCATCGGTAGATGAGGTTCTTCCCGCCGATCAGGCTCCCGACTCTCAAGACACCGCACACAAGAATGCGGAAATACCGCACTCTGGAGTGCGGGAAAACAGTTCTCTGGAATGCGATAATATCGCACCAAATAATACATATAAAAATAAACCGGATTCAATAATAACAACACCCTCGAAAAAACATGTTGTTGATGAAGATCTTATAGTCCTTTTCCACGATATTGGGATTACGAACGACAAAGATGTTAAGTCAATCTTTGATGCATCACAACAAGACAAGGAGAAATGTAAATCTGCCATCAACGCTCTTCGGCAACAGAGTGGGCCCATCAGGAACCTTGTAGGGTGGCTGATCAAGGCCGTAAAAGACGGATATAACCTCTTGCCTTATAACCATGTTGACCTTTCGCGAAACGGAAATAATAACTGGTTCAAAATGATGCAAAGTGACTACGATTTTGACGAGCTAGAACGGCGTCTCGTCAAAAACTAACAGTCATCGGTTCGCCAGATATTAAATCTGCCGGGAAAGTGGGACGAAAAACATGAGTAAAAGTATAAACGAACAGATCACCGCAATGGAAATTCAGCTCACAGAGCTGAAAGAGTGGAAGCGCCGGGCTCAGATTTATCTGAGAAAAGCTTCCGATTTCTGTGAGAAAAAAGAGGAGAAACTAACTGCGGGACAAGCAGCCAGTTCTCCCTCTGATTTCGAACAGAAAATCAAGGCATTTTACGGTCTTAAAAATGCCGACGATGAAGCTCGGTTTTTGAGCTTGATGTTGAACCCTCAAAGTAAAGGATATTGGACCGATCACAGAGGGTGAAACAGGAACGCCCTAAGCCGGGGTCAAGGGGAGCGCAGCTCACCCTTGTCAAGGAGCCTGCGACGCTGAAACCCCGAAGGGGGCAAACTACTAGCGTACCCAGCGAAGCGGCCGGGGTACACTAGTGGCTTTGCGCCATTAGTAAACTAATGGGGGAGACCGGTCGAACGACACGAATGGAGAAATGCATGGAAGATTTAACTGTTTCTTTTTCATCAGGCAGAACCGCAGTGCAACATGATAAGCGCCTGGAGATGCCGGATAACGCTCTTTCCAAAGAAGAATTTGATATAAAAGTCAGAGAATTTTATGAACAGAATGATGGCCTCAAAGATGGTACAAAATTCGAGGATCTTATAAAGCATCGTGATAGTTTTGTTCTTGAAGATAAATTGGCTGCATTTAACGATTCCATAGAGGAATATACTAACGCAAAATTTCAACCATACATCGATGAATATAACAAAGGCAAAAAGCCTTGCAGACAGATCAAAACATCTTACTGCGAACACCTTGCCAAAGAAAATGAAAAGCTTCTGAAAAAAACAAAAGACAATGAAGCATTAGGTCTTAACAAGGGTATCCGGAAACCTACCCGGACTGTAGAGGAATTCGTTGTTCAGGTAGGCAATAAGGATACAAACAGTACTCTTCCTATGAACGGGGAAACAATGTCTCAATATGCAGATCGCATGCAACGGAACAGAATGTTTCTGGAGCAGTTTCTCAAAGACTTTGAACATAAATATCCGCATGTCGATATTCTGCTTGCTGCATTCCACGCAGATGAACCAGGAGGCACCCCTCACATTCACATACTAGTACAGTTTACCGGGGAGAATTATGAGAGGGGTTTATCACATCAGATCAGTATGTCAAAAGCATTGGAACTTGACGGGTTCTCAAGATCTGAAAAAAGGGATGAACGATTTGCCATAAATAGATGGATCGATGATGTCAAAGATAATGTTATGGAGCCTAACCTGACAATATTCTCCGACATGACCAGAAGAATCGAACTTCCGCCCGAAGAAAAACATAAAGGAGAAGACATCCGGACATATAAAGCTCAGCAAAAAGCTCTGGATGCACTTTGTGATAAAGCTGATGAAGTTATAAAAGCCATTCCGGAAAATCCTCTTTCCAAATCCGATATACATGATCTTGGAAAGTTTAAGCGGGCTATTGATGCAAAATGCGAAAAACCGGATGAAAAAGGAAATATCACAATAAAGATGCCGGTCAGCGTTGCCAGGTGGCTTTCTTCAATAATCGAGAAGGCGGTGCTCTTCTTCGGAATTACTCTTCATAATCCTCTTCAGCAGATAAGAAAAGCTCTTCATAAAATTGATAAGTCTGTCCCCCCGTCAAGATTAGAGCGACACGGTGTCAGCATCAATGAACTAATCAAAGCCAACCAGGAAATAGTAAAAGAGAAAACTATAAATAATAATATCTATTCCCAAAAGAACAAGGGACATGAGTTGTAAAACAAAAAGGAGTCTCGCTCCTACCTGGGTTGAAGCTCCTTTGTGCGATTATCTTCCGAGATAACGTTCCACCGTTCATCTCGATAAATTCGAAGTTAACGTTCTGATTTTAGCAATCCATAATAGCAAGCATCACAAACTCCCTGATTATTCCAATCTGAACAGCGTAAAGTACCCTCATACTTCATTCCACATTTTTTCATTACCTTACCAGAATTTGGATTCC
>JAILGF010000095.1 GCA_024696945.1 Lachnospiraceae bacterium
TTAAAAGAGTAGCGGATGATGAACCTGCTTCGGAGATGTTTTTGGGTTTAAACGGCTTTGATGAGCATAGTTATGAAAAGTCATTCCCGGAGAATATCACATTTGGGTATTACAACGGAGACTTTAAGGAACTCCTGACAGCTGTTGAAAAAGTCATACCGCACTGGGTTCCGTTGTTTAGTGAGAAGTCGCGGGTATACTGCGGTTTCGTGGATGGAAAGATTGCCAGCTTCTGTATGATAGAGAATTTTGGAGATCATATTGTATCAGGAAAGAAACTAAAAATCGGCGGTCCAGGATGTGTAGGAACAGTACCGGAATTCCGCGACCGGGGGATCGGGCTTACAATGGTTAAGAACGTCACAAAGATTCTTAAAGATGAAGAGTATGATCTAAGCTATATCCATTATACATATGAAACAGGGTGGTATTCAAAGATTGGATACAAAGTGGTATTAAGCTGGAATGGTAAGGGAATAGTATAATCTTGACCTATCAGGGAGAGGGAACATGATGGATTTTGAAGCTTTTGTTAAGGATATAATCGATAATAAGTTGAATGTCTATGGCGTTGAAGTTTATGAAAATGGAATTCTGACTCACAGTTTTGGAGATACAGAAGGAATTCATGACCTTTATTCTGCGACAAAAACCATTACATCCATAGCTGCCGGAATAGCATATGACGAAGGAAAAATTGACCTTGATGAGACTGTTTTGACATACCTTCCTGAAGATAAGGTTTCTAAAATGTCTGAAGTTCAATATAATATTTGGAAAAAGATAACTCTTAGAAGACTTATGACTATGTCCGTAGTTGATATTCCATTTGTTGCGGAGGGAGACAGCTGGATTGATTTTGCATTGTCATACCCCATAAGCAATCCTGAAGAAAAGGTATTTAATTATAGTAATATAAATACATATCTTGTCGGAGTATGTTTGACAAAGGGTATAGGTAGGGATCTTGGGGCTTTTATCGAGGATAGAATCTTTAAACCCTTGGATATAGTCAATTATGAGTATGCAAGATGTCCTGAAGGATATTTCTATGGTGCATCAAGAACAAAGCTTTCGGTTCATGATTTAAGCAAAATAGGATTACTTCTCTATAATAGTGGAGAATACAAAGGTAAACGGATAGTATCTAATGAATATGTTGACATGGCAACATCCATCCAGCAGATGAATAGGGAAGGCGGATACGGCTTTTATATCTGGAAGTATAGAGATGGTTTCAGTATCAATGGAAAATTGGGGCAGAAATGTTATATTTTGCCCAAAGAAGGAATGATTGTAACATATTTATCCCATATCGAGGATGAATCACATGCTCTGAAAAATAGCATGGAAAAAAACATCTTAAATGTCCCTGAAATGATAATTCAGAGCTTTGTGGAAAACTCCAAAAATATCTTACAGGATAACCTTGTAGGCATATATCTACATGGCTCGGCAGTTATGGATTGCTATAATTTTGAAAAGAGTGACTTGGACTTTTTGGTGGTTGTTGAAGAAACCATGACGGATGATGTAAAGAGGGCTTTTTTGGATATGGTCATGGTTTTGAATGCACAGACACCCGGTAAAGGCATTGAAATGAGTATAGTTAAAAGGGAAGTCTGTGATCCATTTATATATCCGACTCCTTTTGAACTGCACTTTTCACAGATGCATATCAAATGGTACAATGACAATCCTGATGATTACATTAGGAAAATGAACGGAACAGACAAGGATCTGGCTGCTCATTTTACAGTAATAAAGGTTCGCGGAAAGTGCCTGTGTGGACTTCCTGTTAATGAAGTATTCGGAGAGGTTCCAGAACAGAACTATATGGATTCACTGTGGAATGATATTGAGGAAGCTGCAGAGGAAATAACAGATAATACAATGTATCTAACCTTGAATCTGGCAAGAGTCCTAGCGTGGATTAAAGAGAAAAAAGTCCTTTCCAAGAAAGAAGGGGGAGAATGGGGACTTAAAAATCTGCCTGATAAATATCATCCGTTATTACAGGAGGCTCTTAAGGAATATAAGGGTATGGAACCGGAATATGATACGGAACTTGCTATAGATTATGCAAAGGAAATGGTGAAAATAATAAAATGATAACAGAAGATGATATAAAACGAATAAATGAACTTCATCATAAATCGAAAAACGAAGGACTTACTGAAGAAGAAAAACAGGAACAGCAGGAGCTGCGAGCAGCATATATAGAAACTATGCGTAACCATATAAGGACACATCTGGACAATGTAGTAATACAAAGGCCGAATGGAAGTCGGGAAAAATTGAAGAAAAAACAATAAACAGCAACGGAGAAAATGGAAATGGGAATAAATGATAAAGAATCTGTAAAAGCACAATACAATACATCGAATAATCTGAGTACGAGAATATCGATACACGACAAGTATTCAACCAACAAGCAGGGATTCGGAAATTGGATTACATCTCATTATGAGATTGAAACCGGTATGAAAGTCCTGGAGCTGGGCTGTGGTACCGGCAGCATGTGGGTTGGAAAAGGTGAACTGATAAAAAAGTGTTCTAAGCTTATATTATCCGAT
>JAILGF010000150.1 GCA_024696945.1 Lachnospiraceae bacterium
TTCCAGCTACTATCATCTATTTTACATCAATTCATCAGAAAAAGCGACTTTTTACGACAATTTTAATGTAATAATATCGAAACACTGTATTGACCCGGAATTTAAACTGACAAACTGGAATTTACCTTGACATTTGACCAATCAATCTACAGATTTTAACGATTCTGCCATGTTTATCTTTGAGATTTTAAAGTACATCACGAAATCTACAAATAATGCAAAAATAAAGGTATATAATATGGCATACACAAAGCTGATAGGGTTAACGTGAACGTCAAAGGTCACCATATCTATCTTTATGTTATACATGACGTAGCGGTGAAGCGCAATTCCAACGGGAAGTCCGAATATTGCTTCGAACAAAGTGAGAACAAAGTTTTCACGGAACACATATTGCGCGGTCTCTCCTGCATAAAAGCCCAATACTTTTATGGTGGCTATTTCCTTCAGTCTCTCCGTGATATTTATATTTGTCAGGTTATAAAGGACTATAAATGCCAATGCAGCTGCACAGAATATGACCAGTACCACGATATAGTTCATGGTCTGCATCATCTTAGAGAACATATCCCTGGTGTCGGCATTTACCGAAACTGACCCGGTTTTATCATCATTCATGAAATCAGCCGAAGCTTCATGCAGATCTTCGCTTTCATTTATGCAGACAAATGCTGCTTTGTATGGTACTTCTTTTCCTGCTGCAGCTTCATAGGTTTCCGCATTTATATATGCATAGGAGTTGAAGAAGTTTTCGCAGATACCGGATACCTTCAGTCTGTAATCTATATATGACGAATCCCTGAAGATTATGGTATCCCCGACTTTTACCTTATTCATCTTTGCTACATTGGCCGTAAGTATTACCTTTCCTTTTGCAGGAAAACTGAGCCTTTTTCCATTCTCGTCATGCAGGTCAAGTACCTTCTCCCAGCCGTCACTGCTTTTAAGAACCGTAAGATTTGCCGAACGGAATGCACCGGTATCTACCGGATCTACGGATAACTGACAGATTGGCATAAATTCTGTTATATATTTCTCATGCTTATCATAGAATCCAGAAAGAGATATCTCATTCATTTCTTCCGTAAAGTTTATCTGCTCATCGTAAATGAGTATCTTGGTATATTGTTCGTCCGCGATCTCCGTTATCGAATCCCTGATACCGTAACCGGTAAGCACCAATCCGGTACAGCCGCCTATGCCCAACAGCATCATGACAAAACGGCCTTTATATCTGAATATATTCCTTACCGAAACCTTTCCAAGGAACGGTATGCGTTTCCAGAGCCATGTGATCCTTTCAACAAATATCCGCTTACCGCTCTTTGGTGCCCTTGGACGCAGAAGCTCAGCAGATTTCATCCTAAGATCCTTTTTGCAGGATATCCAGGTGGTACCTACCGAACACAAAAGTGCTACCACAAGTGATATAACGAACAGTATGGGATTAAACACAAATCTGATCTCGGAAAATCCATACATCAGGCCGTAAACCTTCCATATGATGGCTGGGAACACCTTGCACCCCAGGAAAAATCCTCCGATGCAGCCTGTGATGGCAGCACTGCCCGAATATATCATATATTTACCCATGATGACAGAATCACTGTAGCCAAGGGCTTTTAGCACTCCTATCTGCGTACGCTGTTCTTCTATCATCCTGCTCATGGTGGTAACGCAGACCAGGGCAGCTACCAAAAAGAAGAATACAGGGAATACCACTGCTATGCCATCTACAATTTTTGAGTCGTTTTCAAAGCAGGAATACCCAACATTTTCACTTCTTGTGAGTACAAATGTAGAGGGCTCTTTAAAATTTTCGAGCTCCTTTACGCCATCCTGATATTCCTGTTTCCCGTTTTCATATTCGGCGAGTTTTTCGGCAAGCTCTTTTTCGCCTTCCGTTATATCGCTTTCCGCTTTGTCCAGTTCGTTTTTTCCGTCCTCGATCTGAGCCCAATAAGAAGCTATCGTATCTTTGTTTGCTTCCTTTTGCTCCTCGGTCAGGCCACCGACGGTTTCATTAAACAACTTTTCGTAGCCTTCTATTTCCTCTCGTTTTTCGGCTATTTCTTTCTTACCGTTTTCTATTTTTTCCTTTGCTTCGGAAAGCTTTTCTTCCGCATCGTCAAGTTCTTTTTTTGCATCGTTTAATTTTTCTTCCGCTTCCGAATACAGCTTAGTGTATCTTACATTTGCTCTTTCGGATAGGAACTGCTCTATCCTCTCCTTATTTGCTTCAATGTTTTCCTTATATTCATCGGTATAAATAAAGTATCTGTCTTCGAGTGTCAGATATATATCGGTATAGACCTCCATCGAAAAGTTTTCGGGGAATACAAGGAAAAAATAAGATATCGAGCCGTTTCCGACGGATGTCGTACCGCGCTCATAATTAAGATACAGAGGAGAATAACCCATACCGACTACCGTATATTCACTTACCGAAAACGAGTCGATGTTTTCCTGCTTGTTGTTTTCTGAAATTGTTATGGTTTTTCCTATATCATTGGGTGAGAAAAATCTCCCGTCCGCCAGTATCTCTCCTGCTTTCTGAGGCATCCTTCCTGCCGTGATGCTAACGGTATTGATCTTCTCGTCTAATGAATGGAATCTTGCTACATATTCCCGCTCTCCGTCAAATACAACAGCGTCTGCCTGATATGCGCCATATACCGCTTCCACTCCCGATAACAGCTTGGCCTTCTCTACGTCTTCGTCAGTCAGTCCCAGGGTGGAAATAAGACGGAAATCGAACATATTGTTATCTTTTAAAAACCTGTCACCTGCGTCGAGCATGGCTTCCTTCGTGACCTTTAGTCCCGAAAAGAATCCGACACCCAAGGCTATGATGGCAAATATCGCCAGATACCTACCAAGGCTCGACCTTATCTCCCGCAGGGTGGTCTTCCACATGTTTCTGTTCATATTTCATCCTCTGTTCGAGTTACTAAATACAAGTGAAGGATCATTACCAGTCTATATCCTCTACAGGTGTTATCTTCTCATTTTTCCTGATATCGGTTATCAGGCCGCTTTTTACCGTTATTATCCTGTCCGCCATGGCTGTCAGCGCCTGGTTATGGGTGATAACTATTACCGTCATTCCTGTTTTCCGGCAGGTGTCCTGCAGGAGCTTCAGTACCATTTTTCCTGTGTTGTAATCAAGTGCGCCGGTGGGTTCATCGCACAAAAGAAGCTTTGGATTTTTGGCCAAGGCTCTTGCTATAGCTACTCTCTGCTGCTCTCCTCCCGAAAGCTGTGCAGGGAAGTTGGAGGCTCTGTCTTCAAGTCCTACTTCTTTTAATACGGTCATGGCATCCATAGGATTTTTGCATATCTGTGAGGCAAGCTCCACATTTTCGAGGGCGGTCAGATTTTGTACCAGATTATAAAACTGGAATACAAAACCGATATCGTGCCTTCTGTAGGTTGTCAGCTTCTTGGCATTGCATTCGGATATATCCTCCCCATCAAGTATTACCTTGCCGGAGGTGGGAGTATCCATACCTCCGAGAATATTGAGTATGGTGGTTTTTCCGGCACCGCTGGCTCCGACTATAACCGCAAACTCGCCTTTTTCAATGGTAAAGTTGATATCCTGCAATGCTTTGATATCGACTTCACCCATATGATAAACTTTTTTAACATGCTCAAATTCTACAAAGCTCAACTTTATTCCTCCGGATTATCTTATAGCCATAATACATAAGTGTCATATAAAAATAGAAATGATGAGCTTTACAACTAAAGCTGTGATCCAGGCGATACCACACTGGAAAAGTACTATTGCGAGAGCCCACTTTTTCCCAAGCTCTCTTTTTACCGATGCAACCGCTGCAACGCAGGGTGTATAAAGCAAACAGAATACAAGTAACGAAATGGCCGTTGCAGAGCTGAGTGCGGCAAGTATTTCCTCCGTGCCTCCGAACAGTACCGAAAGCGTGGAAACAACGCTCTCCTTTGCCATAAAACCGGTTATGAGAGCGGTCGTTATTCTCCAATCGGCAAATCCCATGGGCGCAAATATCGGCGTGATGACACCCGCTATGGAAGCCAGCATGCTCTCCTTTGAATTATCCACAAGCTTCAGTGCGAAGCTAAAGCTCTGAAGGAACCATATTACAATGGAAGCGACAAATATAACCGTAAACGCTCTTGTCAGGAAATCCTTCGCCTTGTCCCAGAGAAGTCTTGCCACGTTTTTCAATCCCGGCATACGGTAGTTGGGAAGCTCCATAACAAAGGGAACCGCTTCGCCCTTAAATATGGTTTTTTTTGAAACGAATGCCGTTAAAATTCCCATTATGATACCGAAGAGATACAGTCCTATCATGACAAGCGCACCGTTTCCCGGGAAAAAGATGGCTGTAAAGAACGCATAAATAGGAAGCTTTGCGGTACAGCTCATAAACGGGATGAGCATTATCGTAAGCTTTCTGTCTCTTGCAGAAGGAAGTGTACGTCCGGCCATAACGCCCGGTACCGAGCAGCCGAAACCGATTAGGAGCGGAACTATGCTTCTTCCGGAAAGTCCGAGCTTTCTTAAGGGTTTATCCATTACAAAGGCAACTCTTGCCATGTATCCCGTATCCTCCAAAAGCGAAAGGAAGAAGAACAGGATTATGATGATGGGCAGGAAGCTTATTACACTTCCCACGCCGGTAAAAATACCTTCTATGATAAGTGAATGGATGACATCGTTTACTTCCCAATATTTAAGTACCGCATCCATCTTTACCGTCAGGAAATCCACTCCCGATTCCAGAAGTTCCTGAAGCCATGCTCCGAACACATTAAAGGTAAGAAAAAAGATAAGTCCCATAATTCCGATAAATGTGGGAATGGCCGTAAATCTTCCGGTAAGGATTTTGTCTATCTTCTCGCTCCTCTGTCTTTCCTTGCTTTCTCGGGGCTTTACGACAGAAGCCGCAACAAGCTTTTTTATGAATGAGAAACGCATATCGGCCATGGCTGCTGAACGGTCGAGGCCGCGTTCCTCTTCCATCTGGATGATGATATGCTCCACCATCTCCTTCTCGTTCTGAGAAAGGTCAAGTGCTTCTATAACTCTTTCGTCACCCTCTATTATCTTGTTTGCAGCAAACCTGATGGGTATGTCTGCGCTTTTGGCATGGTCTGCTATCAGGTGCATTATGCCGTGGATACACCTGTGAACCGCTCCTCCGTTGTCATTCTCATCGCAAAAGTCCTGTTTTGCGGGAAGCTCCTGATATTTTGCCACATGGACCGCATGACGGATAAGCTCATCAACACCTTCATTCTTTGAAGCCGAAATCGGAACTACAGGGATGCCGAGCATTGCTTCCATGTCGTTGATACGCACGGAGCCACCGTTGCTGCGCATCTCATCCATCATGTTGATGGCAAGGACCATGGGCACGTTAAGCTCAATGAGCTGCATGGTAAGATACAGGTTTCGTTCTATATTCGTTGCATCGACTATGTTGATGATCCCCTTGGGTTTCTCGTTCAGTATATAACGGCGCGATACTATTTCCTCGTCGGTATATGGTGACAGGGAATAAATACCCGGAAGATCCACAACCTCCGTAAGCGGGTTGTTCTTTATGGCTCCGCTCTTTCTGTCCACCGTAACTCCGGGGAAGTTTCCCACATGCTGGTTTGCACCTGTCAGCTGATTAAATAGCGTGGTTTTTCCGCAGTTCTGGTTGCCTGCCAAGGCAAAGGTAAGTACCGTTCCTTCGGGAAGCGGATTTTCCTTGGTCGGGTCGTGGTAGATACCCTCCTCACCGAAACCGGGGTGCTCCCTGTACTTACGATCCCCGGCCTTTTTACCTTTGTTTGCGACCTGGACATCATTAGCCTTGGCCTCGCGAGCAGGTTCAATCTCGATCTTTTCTGCGTCAGCCAGACGGAGCGTCAGCTCATACCCATGGATACGAAGCTCCATCGGATCGCCCATAGGTGCAAATTTTATAAGCGTCACCTCCGCTCCCGGAATAACGCCCATATCCAGGAAGTGCTGCCTTAAAGCTCCGTGGCCGCCAACCACCTTAACTATGGCAGACTCTCCCTTTTTAAGTTCTTTAAGTGTCATTTTGTAACCTTCTTTTCTCCTTCAAACTGGGGTTATTGTAACACTCTTTTGAGATTTATGCAATATTGAAAAAATTTCCGGATTCATTTAAAATGAATGCAATATCCCCCACGATTTTTTCGTCTTTATAAGTGAAGCTTCAAAAAAGCAAACGTAAAGGAGGTGGTGTTCGGAATGGATGACTCGGCAATAATAAACCTGTTTTTTGCCCGTTCGGAGGAAGCGATCAAAGAAGCGCAGAAGAAATATTGCGATTACTGTTATTATATAGCTTGGATTAATTACACTTATCCAGTTTAAACTCGGAGATGATGAAGGCTTTGTTATCGCAACTTATACCACCAGCACATTAACGCAATATGGGGAGTCCTCTTTGTTTCTTCATATGAAGAGCTATGATGAATACTACGGCGGTGACAGGACTATGGAAATCATGGTTCTAGACAAAGAAGGGATCGAACGGCTTAATGAAGATTTTAAGTTGCTTGAAAAATATGCCCCCGAAGAAATATATGATCCCGAAACCGGTGAGGTTCGTTATAAAGTCAATTATGATTTCGGTCACAGCTCCATGCCTCAGGAAATGCACGAAATACTGGTAAATCATGGCTTAAAGGAATTAGACCATGAAACCTTTACAGCTCAGGTCATTGAAGCACACAATGTAAAATTCACTTTTGGAAGAACAGAAGCTATATTGGAGTATGATTATACTGAGAACAATTTTGACCAATTCTATATCATAAGAGAAAATGGTGAAAAGCTTTCGGTAAAAATGAAAAAGCTCGGAGAAAAGGATACTTTTTTATGGTATCTTGAGAGCGTTGATTACAAAAATACCTTTTCAGAGGGACGAACTGAAGATAATAAATCCACAATCATCAAATGCCAGTTTAAGTACAACTTTATTCTCGCACCTGACGAAAAGGTTGCTATAGAAATCAACGGACAGATATATAGGTAATAATGTAGGAGACAGGGGAACCATCCTCTGTCTCCTACTTATCTTTGCAAAAAAGCCGATAACTCTATAATCAATGCAGCTTCTTCTCTATGCAGAAACCATCGCCATCCGAAACTATTCTGCCATCTTTTAACATAATTATATGATTGGCTTGCGAAGCAATTTTCTCATCATGAGTTACCAAAATAACGGTTTTTCCATCGTCCCTATTTATTCTTTTCAATAAATCAATTACATCCTGCCCTGTCGAAGAATCAAGTGCTCCGGTTGGTTCATCGGCAAGAATTATGGAAGCGCCCGAAACCAGTGCCCGTGCTATAGCTACTCTTTGTTGTTGTCCGCCTGATATTTTATTTGGCAGGCTTTTCTCGTACTCAGCCAATCCTACCTTTTCCAGCATTTCCCTTACTAAAGCTTCTCTCTTTTTCTTTCCGTACCCTTTAGCTCTCAACGGTATCTCAATATTCTCTTTTACGGTATAATCTTTGAGCAGTGCAAAATTCTGAAATATAAACCCTATATGATTTTTTCTAAATTCATCCTTTTTATTTTGTTTTAAAGTATGAATTGGTATATTTTCAAAATAGTATTCCCCTTCCGTAGCAACATCCATACAGCCTAATATATTCAACAAGGTAGTCTTTCCGGATCCCGAAGCTCCCATGATCGCCAAAAAATCACCTTTTTCTATTTGAATATTTAATCTGTTAAGTGCAACAAGTTCATTTGAACCGTTAACATATTTTTTAGTGATATCTATCAACCTAATCATACAACCAACTCCAAATTATATGTTTGTTATATTGACGCTTCACTCACTAAAGCGCAACACATCTACCGGCTGCGACCTAATGATCCAGATAATCTGTGATATCAGATATACCACGGTAATGCACGAGATAACCGCTATTACGATCGGCATACCCTTTATAAGAATAGATGTCCATTCCGACAGATTCCTGAATGCAATCTCGTATATCAAAGTGATCAAGCCTGCAGATGTTATCGATATCAGTTCAAAAAGTGCAATCTCCTTCAACATATCTTTCACAAGATATCGATTGCTGTAACCATAAATCTTTTTTATCACCAGTGTCTTCTCTTTCTTTTTGCCCCAGACAAATGATAAATAAAAAGTGTTTATGATACAGAATATGGATAACGCCACGAATATTTTCTTTGCGTAGCCTTCATACATTTTGGCGATACTGATATTGCTATCCATCACCATATCGATTGCCAACTCAAAGTTTATATTTTCCGAAAGCGAATAATTCTGTAACCAGTTTTCAAAGTCTTCCATTATTCCGGAATAAGAAGCACTTTTGTAAATGAACTGACCATCAGTAAACACGGCAATCCTGCAAAGCTCTTCCGGAGTTAGCGAATCACCTATAATTAAGCATCTTTCATCACTGCCATCAATTAATAAGGGGGCAAAATAACCGATCACTTTAAACTCTGTGCCCAATATATCAATAAATTCCTCGTTTTCTTTTACGATTATGCTCTTTTTCCATTTATCACTTAAGACACATAAATGTTCTCCTACGCCTCGTAAAGAGTCGTACCCTGAATTGTATTCAATCTGCTCTAATAACGGTTCATTCTGTTCCCATAAAATATCAATATTGTTATGATTAAATGCCGAATCTCCCATCGGAAAAAAAGTTCTGTATATCACAATGCCTTTTTTAAATGGGACTCTGCCATTTGCGGTAAACAATTCCGGGCTGAAACGTATTCCATAGTCATACTGCTCAGTATATTTTATACACTGAATATTGTCATCAATTTTTGAAAACTGATAATACAGATCCAGACCATAAAACATGATCAGAAACACTGATGTAAGTAAAACAACTAAAAGGCTTGAAAACAAACGGTCATACACAAATAATCTTTTAAGCATACCCCACCTACCAATTTCCGTTTATAATATCCGGAATTGTTTTTTTCTTTATATATACAATGGATATCATACTAACGCCCGTCGCAATACCTATACCGGCAGCCAATACCATTAGGGGACCATAAACAAATAATACTTCACGAAGATAATGCATTTGAGATCCGGAGATATTATTAATCTTTAGGACAAAGATATATATTCCTAAAGAAATTGTGTATGAAATCAATATCTTTATAATGTTTTCCAAAAAGAGTATCCTAAATACATCCTTACTTTCCAGGCCATTGGAAATCCATATACCTACTTCTTCTTTTCTTGTAAAAAAAGCCATCATTTGAATACATAGTATGGTTGTGATGGATAGGAACAAAAATATTACAGAAGAAGCGTTAAATCTATTAAGTATCCAGTCCGTCCTGCTCATAACCTCATCTATCCTGTCGGATAATTTTCCCATCTTAATCTCTGTTCCATAAGAAGCAAAAATAGACTCTATTGTTTCTTTTCCTTCTTCATATGAAATACCCTCAGCAAACGAAATAAAAACCGCATCCGAATCAATCGCACGGCCTTGAGTATCAGGATCTATCAGTAATATCATGTTATCAAGTGGTATCGTATAATCAAAATCCAGTCCACCAAGATTTGAAAGGATAGAATGTGAGTCAATAATCTCCTGATTCTTAGAAACGATACCTTCAACTGTATATTCATCCCCTGATCTCGTTTTAATAACTGTTCCTAACGGTATATCTTTAAAGTTACTACCCAAAAGTGCCGTTGCTTTATTAAGGTCAAGTGAAGCAATTGTCCCTTGCTCCAAAGAAATACTGTTAAACTTAAATACAGCGGCAGGAATATTTATTCCCTGAAAATATGCCGGGTTTATATCCGATAGATATTTAATATTTGTATCCTGTATTTCTTTTAATTGAGAGAAATAATCAGTATCTTGGTAATTAACTGCACTGATGTCAAAGAGGATCGGATCCCACGTTCCAAACGAATATATCTTCTGCGAGTCTATGATTTCCTGGTATATCGCATTTCCTTTGCTTGCATCAAAAAAGGTACTGTTATCTATCAATGCCACCGCATATCTGTCAATATCACCCGAAATACAACGCATTATAGATTCTCTTCCACTGTTTAACACCTTTGAAAATATAGTTGAAAATAAGAACAATGTGAGGCCGATCGTAGTCACAAGGATACTATAAACGGTCATCTTTGTACTAGACATTCTTTTTCTGGCAAAAAATATATAGCTTGCAAATGACATAATCGACCTCACCAATTAATCAGTAATCAGAAGTTCTGGTTGTTGCATAGTTTACAGTAGTAAAAAATCCTGAGGTTTCCTGGTAATAATAACAATTTTGTATTTTAAAAACCTTTTTCCCCATAATGTCGTTATAGCTACCATTCTTTCCAAAGGAACAACTGGCAGAGCATTGATCACGATAACTCCCGGCTAAAAAAGATGTCCATGTTGCGTCATTTCCGACAACTGTTACACTTCCATACAAGGTGCATGCTTCCGGAGTACCCGGAGCAGCATTAACTATTTGCGATCCCGAACTTGTTCCTGAGAAAGAAGTATAATCCCAATCATGAGCACTGACCAAAGTTCCTCCAAAGGCAACCAACATAACTAAAACGCTTGAAACTAAAAACTTGATTTTTTTCTTCATAAAATCCTCCTTTTAAAAAACTTTTTTCCTATATTGTACAATGAGGTGCGCACTCTTTGTATATACAATTAAATAAACATTGCATCATCTCGGTCCAGTAGTATTCTAATCAAAATCGCCTTGCATTAATATCTTCACATATCAAAACTCTATTCACATGAAAAATTCGCTTTTGACAGATCATCCCTTGGAACCAGATATGCACAATAAGACCTATCTTCTGATTGGAAGACTATATAGATGTACTCATTGTCGCTAAGGACAGACTGTATGCTGTACCCATCCTTCACTCTAAGACTATATTCTATTAATTCTTCTTTTTCATCATCATAAATAAAAATAGATTTACCACTTCTCTCAAAGAATACAGGCTGAGCCGTATCAGAATTGATAGCCATCTCAAAGAATCTGTTCTTATACACTTCTTTTAAGCTGCCGCCTTCAATATGTGCAAGGTATCCGTAATTTGAAGCATTGCGAAAATATACGTAATCACCAAAAGCCTGCATATCAGAGATGAAGGTTGTTAAAATGTAATCCTGCAAATCTGCATCTATCTCTATACTTTTTTCAATATTATACTCCTCATCCAGCACTTCTAAGAAATGCTTAACATTATCCCTGCTTTCATACACTGCATGCCAAACAAAGAGGCAGCGATCATTTGAGCATATCCCGTAATAATCCTCACCTTTTCCCGTGGAATTATCATAACTGCATTTTAAGTGCTTTCCCCAAACAGCACTATCTGGATTATAACTGTATAAGTATATATCTGATAAATTTCCATCTGTTTCTTTTTTAATTGTCACAATTTCCCCATTGAAAAAGTATGAAGTCAATCCTGAAGAAGAACCTTCGGGATTATCCATGCGATCAACAGCATTGTTTTCCAGATTCAATCTGAATAACGAAGTAACATAGTCACCATTCTCTTCTTCATTCTCGCCTATATAAAAATATAGATATGGATAGTCCAATGCTGACTGACTTTTGCTGGCAACGAAATGGTCATTGGCTCCGCAGGTTATCAGTTCTCCGTTAATATTTCTTGTTACATATTCTATTTGCCGCATATCCTTGAAGTTTATGGTTACATACACCAAATTGCCTTTTACTAATCTTATATAATAAAAAAGGGATTTAAAATCAAGGTCAACGCGATATGAGTCAGAGTCTAAAGAATCACTTTTGATATTGCATGCGCTTGTACTCACTAACAATACAGTGAAACATATACAAATAATCAAGATCTTAAGTTTTTTCATTCCTATACCTTTTCTAAAATAAGTAATCAGTGGTCTAATAAAACACTAAGATATATAACCTTGTGCCATTAGCCAGTCAAACAATTCCGATGTCATTCTTCTCGCACAGTTAACATTATCCGATTCCGAGGAATGAATAGCATTATCTACGAAGGAATTATTTTCCATCCTATAATATATATACGTACAAGAACGCAAATCGGGACAAAAAATTATGAGTTTAACAAAATTTGAAAACCCACATATGGCAGACCATCCCTTCGGACTCTTCTATATCAGTATAACCGCTACAACGATCCCCACTCCTATACAGAATGTATATCCAAGGCTCCTGACCTTTGTGGAAATATACCACATAAGGTTCATTCCGGCCCAGAGGATAAGGAATCTAACTATGTTCAAGCCTATAAGGTACCCTCTTATCGTAAGCCAGTGAGGGCACCATTCAAGGCAGCGCAGCGAACAGGCCGGGAAATCCAGGCCCTGTGAGCCATAGGCGGTCAGGACGCTAAAGGTGTACGGAAGATAAATGGCTGCAAAGATAAACATGAGGGTGAACGTTCCTATCAGTTCACGCCTTACAAAAAGATATGCCCTGCCTCTTTCCGTCGCCCGGATCATCTTCTCGGTCCCCGCCTGATAATCGGGGCCGTACATGAACGCGCTGCAGATCACCATCATAAGGCCTGCAAAGGCTGCCAGGAGCATGTTCTGTTCCTTTCCGGAATCCTCGCCCGAGAGTATCCGGTATCCCTGATCGTACAGGAAAGCTCCTTCCTTTTCCTTAAGGTATCCTGCCTGTTCCCTGACCTTTCCGAGGACGGAGAAATGCTCCGTCTCATCCCTGTACTTTGACCAGATAAGCGACTGTACCATGACATCGTCCGTAGATGCAGCCGCTGTATCTGCTTTTTCAGTCATCTCGGCATAAAGCCTGTCCTCCCCCGCCAGCTCTTCTTCCTTTTCCCCGGAATACATGCCTTCGAGTTTCAGCATATACTGCTTGTAATAAACGTCCTCCTGCATGGCAAAGGTTTCCTTTACGGGGCTGAAGGTTACAGCCCGCATGACAGCGAACGCTATAAGGATCAGGAGCATATGCTCACAGATAAAATACCTGTACATCTCATTTGCAGGCACAGACGACGTCTTCGCTGGAAGCCTGAAGAACTTAAGTCCCGTGCCTGAAGGTATGGGCTGCATGCTGCCGTATGCCGCTATTCCCAGGACGGAAAAAACCGCAATGACAAGCAGTACAAAGATGCAGTATGCGGGCAGATACCATACGGGGCGTCCGAAAAAGTCCAGATTGACGTAGTCACCAAGGAGCCCTGCGGTGTCAAGCCCGCCGAATACATTGATATATCTGAACAGTCCCCAGATACTGTTCCCAGGTATGGCAAAATACGCCGCGCCCTCCATACCGAATACTGCCGTTAGCCTGACCGCCAGCCCGGGCAGGTTCCTGCTTCTGCATGAAATGAAATATATAACGGCCGCAAACATGAAAAGGCATGCTGCCTTGAAGCAGAAGGACATGAACATGAACCCGCGT
>JAILGF010000151.1 GCA_024696945.1 Lachnospiraceae bacterium
TTCCAGCTACTATCATCTATTTTACATCAATTCATCAGAAAAAGCGACTTTTTACGACAATTTTAATGTAATAATATCGAAACACTGTATTGACCCGGAATTTAAACTGACAAACTGGAATTTACCTTGACATTTGACCAACCGCAGAACCCCTGAAGCGTTACTGCGAAATAAAATCTTTCAAAAATGTCACCTGATTGTAAGATATATTCCATAGAATGTAATGCAGATAGATGTTAAAAAGAAAAAGCAGACTATATAATCATCTCATAAAGAATCGATCAATAGAAAGGATGCGTTATATATGAATATCTGGACAGAAAGTTTAATAAGTGGATTTGAATTATACCTAAAGGTACTCCCTATTATGATCATTATAGCAGCTTTCTTCATATTTATAAGAAAAAGCAAAATAAGATTACTTCACTTCATCGGACTGCAGGCACTTGTACTTTATCTTATATGTCTGGTAGAGGTAGTTCTTTTTCCGCTTCCCTCTACAGAGAAAATAGCAGCAATGCATGGCTACGAAGGGCAGTTTATCCCGTTTAACTTCATACTTGACATAGCAGAGGACAGGTCCCTCCAGAGTGTCCTTCAGGTGATGCTTAATGTGCTGATGACAGTACCCTTTGGATTCTTTTTCAAGTTCTTCATGAATATAAAAAGAAGGAACATCATCATAATGACATTCCTTCTCTCACTTACTATAGAACTTGCACAGCTTACCGGTCTGTTCTTTACATATCCCGGTTCATATAGGCTTTTTGATGTGGATGACCTGATAATGAATACCATCGGCGGGTTCCTTGGAACCGTGTTGGCAAACAATATCAACAGCATAATTCCCGACATCTATAAAGATAAGTGCATCGCCCTGATTCAATAACTATGCATAAACCTCATAAGAATCAAAATCGATCCCTTCGACTTCAAAGATCACAGCAAATAATCCCCCTATTATTGCAAGCAAAAATAGCGAATACAGTACTGTTGCCAGATACACCAATGGTTTAGGATACTTTTTCACATCGATAATGTATTCATTTTTACTGTCAAAGTTGGCATCTGCCAGTCCTATCAAAACTTCGATCAAAAAGTCCATGCCGACTCCCTATCAATTTATCATCAATGCTCTACCACGCTGCCATCCGCTCTTATCATCTTACTTTTTAGTTCAATTCCCATCTCGTCATATCTTTAAAACCCTTTTCTGCCCTGTTGTTCTTTTGTCCATAATCTCCTCCATTTTTGAATTGGTATCATATCTATTTTATACCATAAAGAGGTCGAAAAAACAAGAAAAAGTGATATTCACATCAATTTATGCCCATAGACAAGTTCTCATTGCACAGCTACTAAATAAACCACAGTTATAAATTTCCTTGACAGATTACCATATATATAATATAATTCAATAAACCAACTCGTGATTCACTTACTCACGATTAACTTACTCGTGTTTCACTTTTTATGAATCACAGTGAGTTTCTTTTCCGGTACAGGAGGTGCTATCATGTTCTATTGTAGAGAAAAGGAATTGAGCCAGCTAAATAAATTTTACAACTCTGATACTTTTGAATGCATAGTAATCTACGGACGCAGACGTGTCGGCAAAACCGCTCTCATAAACGAATTTTGCAAGGACAAACCTACAATATTCTTTTCAGCATTAAGTGCCACAATATCCGAAAATCTGGAAAACCTTTCAAAAAGCATTTATGAATACAGATACCCGGACAAAGTCGTAACCGAAGCCCCGATTTATCCAAGTTTTGATGCGGCAATGCAAGAAGTCACAACATTAGCAAGCAAAGAAAGACTTATTCTTGTCATTGACGAATTTCCCTATTTAGCTAAGGCCGACGAATCTATACAGTCACGCTTACAGCATATTATTGACCATAAATGGCAGACCGGTAAGTTGTTTCTGATACTCTGTGGTTCTTCGATGAGTTTTATGGAAAACCAGGTTCTTGGTTATGAAAGTCCGATCTATGGCAGACGAACCGCACAAATAAAGTTAGAGCCTCTCAAATATCGTGATTTAAAACAGTTCTACCCTAAATTATCGAACAAAGACCTCTCAATTGTATATGGTATCACCGGCGGAATTCCTCTTTATATAAATAAACTTAATGTTAAGAAGGACATAAAAACTGCTCTTATCGAAAATTTTTTTGACACATCAGCATACCTTTTCGAAGAACCCGAAAATCTGCTTAAACAGGAATTACGAGAACCTGCTTTGTACAATTCAATAATTTCAGCTATAGCAGGAGGGGCATCGCGTTCAAATGAAATCAGTACTAAGGCTGGTATTGATTCAGGAAAATGTGCTAAATACATACAGGTACTCATAGACTTAGGGATTTTAAAAAAGGAAACTCCCATGGCTGAAAAAAGCGGTAAAAAAACCATTTATACCATTAAGGATCCTTTTTTCAGATTTTGGTATAGATTTGTCCCGCGAAATATGACCGCAATAATTTCAGGCAAGATATCAAAGGCTTATGATTCACTTATAGGAGCTTACCTACACGATTACATGGGATTGGTATTCGAAGACATCTGTCGGGATTATCTTATGAATTATGCTGATAATCTCCCCATAACCCTGGTATCTGTCGGACAATGGTGGGGACCTGATCCGGTTGCAAAAAAAGAAGTGCAAATAGATATAATCGGTAAAGCCGCTGAAGAAAATAAATACATTATCGGGTCATGCAAATATAGGAACAAGGAAACTGATGTTGATGAACTCGACCTCCTCAAAGACTATGCCAAAGTATTCAACAAAGGTAACGATTACTATTATTACATTTTTTCTCTAGGCGGTTTTACAAAAAAACTGAAGGAGAGTAAAAATGTCGTACTTCTAACCCTTGATGATATATATTGAAAATAATACTATCTGCCTAATTATGATCGGATTATCTGACATACCATAAGGAGCAAGTCATGGACATACTGATAATCATTCTTATCATCCTAGGCTCAGCCCTGATGGTAACCAACATAGTAAGATACACGTATTTCCTAAAATCTACACATGATGTACTGTCATCAGGCAGCCGTCGGGATAGGTTCAGAAAGCATCTTGCACTTGTGCTTCTGATCTTCTTCCTGATCGGTTATCTTTGTATTGCCATTTTCTCGAAACCTGACATGATGATGGCACTCATTCTTTTCGGCGGCAGCATCTTCGTAATGATAGTCCTCACACTTATGTACGGGCTTCTTGATACGGCAAAGAAGAGAAGTATTGATATCGCAGAAGTCCTGGTCGGTGTAATCGACGCAAGAGACCCCAACCTGAACGGTCACAGCAGGCATGTTCAGGAAGTTACGATGCTATTCTATCGATATCTGCCCAAGGATATACGAAGTACGATAAATCCTGTCAGCCTTGAGTATGCCGCTCTTATGCATGATGTCGGAAAGCTTGGAGTTCCGGAAGCGATACTCAACAAACCTGCAAAGCTTGACGAAGATGAATGGGTAGTAATGAGGAAGCACCCGAAGGTTGGTGTAAAGATCCTAAAACCCCTGAAGACATTCGACAAAATATCTGGCTGGATCCTTTACCACCATGAAAGGATTGATGGGAACGGGTACTATAACGTGAAATCCGAAGAAATCCCAATGGCAGCTAAGATCATCGCCATAGCGGATACCTACTCTGCAATCACAATGCGTAGGTCTTATAAGAAACCACGCACACACGAAGATGCCATAAAGATCATCACCGAGGTTGCCGGAACACAGCTCGACAAAGCACTGGTAGACATCTTCGTAACTATACCGAAGGATGAGTTGGAAAAATGTATACCTGATGAAGTAAAATACTAAGACTAAAGAGAGTATGTGAAAAAAAGTCTGTAAATATATAAATAATAGTGGAACTATTAGGTCTCCTAAGATAAAATATAATTATCATAGGAGGCCTATTATTATGGCAAAAGAAAAGAAACCCGTACACAAAGTTCAGATGACCGATG
>JAILGF010000160.1 GCA_024696945.1 Lachnospiraceae bacterium
ATGCAAATGAGGTACAGACTGTCCGGCACTCTCATCACTGGCATTAAGCAAATTAACACCATCGTACCCGCATTGTTCTGTAAGATGATTTGATACTGTTCTAACTGTCTTCATGACAGCATATAGCGTCTCTTCGTCACAATCCAAAACATTTTTGAAATGTTTCTTTGGGACAACCAATATGTGTCCGTCCACATCTTTTGCAATATCCATAAACGCTAGCGTAAAATTATCTTCATATACTTTCATACAGGGAATTTCACCTGATGCAATCTTACAAAAAATGCAATCATTCATATTGTTCGCTCCTATATCAATTATCTCCGTTTTTCTTGTTTTCTTTTATAGCGATTTCATTCATAACTTTGTCCTGATGGGATTCTATAGCCAGTAAGATCAATAGAATGGCAAAAACAATCCCTGATGCCGCCCATAGACAAAAAGCTACAATCCTGAACTGAAAGACGTAAAACAACAAGCCTATAAAGATCAGGATGCCAATACACTTAATCATCCTTATCCCCGGCTCCAGCATATTCAGTTTGTGTTTGAATCTTTTTTCTTTGCCCATTTTTTATGTCCACCAAACCTTTGAATTGCAATTTTACGTTCTATCAGCCGCCTGGTCTTACGCCATAATCGCATTTATAAGCAATTCCTCTTTCATTAAAATGTATGAAAAAGAACTCTTCTTCTGATGTGCCCAGAAATCCAACTTGCTTCTCTCTGTATGTATACCCATATTTGGTGCTTTTATACAGGCCTTCAGCTTCTGTATCTCCCAGCACATAGTCAAAATCCCCATATTCTTCAATTATATCAGCAGAAGTCTTTCCTATATAATCATCTGAATCAAACTTCTTACCGCATCCTGATAATATAAAGATTAATATAAGCCATAACAGAAGCAATTTCCTCGTATATTTCATAGCCGTCTCTCTTTTTTATTTCGAATACAACCTAATGTTTCCCAGTAAAAATTCCACTATCACTCTTTCTTCTTTTTTCTCCAGGAAGTTCATGTGTCCTCTTCCTTTAAGTAAATATGTCCTACAGTTAGGGATTATTTTTCTGGCTCTTGGAAGTACTCTTGCGGCAGGGAACAGGATATCCTTCTCGGCTGCCATAACAAGTGTAGGAGCTTTGCATTTCAACATAAGTCCGGCATCCACATCACTTGGCATTCCCGTTTTTACTTTAGAATAAGTTATGCTAAGCTTGGCAGTCTGATAGATATCCTCCGTAATGTTATCTCCCGTAATTGCCAAAGGCAAAAATGTTTTCTTTAACCATGCCTCTTTATGCGTGATCCAATACAGAATCATCGGGAACATCATCTTCAGGCTATTTATCTGTGGTGCATTTTTTATTCCGGAAGGTACATAAAGAGCAGCCCTTTTTATCTTATCCGGCACTACACACATCGTCTTAGCTATGATTCCGGCACCGAAAGATCCTCCAAACAAACTCATCTTTTCATATCCAAGCCGATCTATTACTTCACCCGCCCAAATACCATAATCATAGTTTTTGTGTGAAAGAGACGTCTCAGCACTCTTTCCGGGATGACCTATTGTATCTACGGCATATATGTGAAAATCTTGCATTATGAAATCCAATGTCAATAGCGTATACGCAGTGGTCGAGTTTCCGCCATGGAAAAACAGCAGTGGTTCCCCTAAAAGATTACCCGTCTCAATTATATGAGTTCTGCCAAACGTAGTTTGTACATATATGTCTCGGCAAGGGCTTTTTACTCTTGCGAGCTGGCTGTCATAAAGCTTCAATATTTCTTTTTTCCCTTTTGTTGATTTGTATATAGATTTCATCCTTTTCTAAGCAAGATACCCCAGTTTCTAAAGCCGGGGAGGAATGAGTTAAACAGTACCCTGCATTCTCCTCTCTGTCAATATTAGTTTCTATTTACGTTTCGGATATAATCTTCAGCAGAAATCATGGGTCTTTCAAGTTCAGCTATGGTCTCAGCAGAAAGAGTCAATGTAGCTTCATATTCTTCCCCTGCCTTTCTGAATCGATTGAGCAAAGGATCTGCAACAATTGCTGCCTCTGGAACGTTCAACATCGGTGTTTCAGGAACACATACCATACTCAGATTACCGAAACAGTTTTTACACATTAACTTCAAGGCATCGAAATTGCCTTCCCAATCAGGGAATCCGCATCCACTGATAACAACAGTATGGATTTTAGAAAAATCTGCCAGCGCTTCGTGTCGGACTGTTCCATCAGGTAACTGAACCATTTTCATTTTTACTAGTGGAATAGTACGGTCTAGAACAGCTTTCAAATGTGAAGGCATACCATAGCAGTAAAGGGGAAAACTCCAAATGATGATATCAGAATCGCCGTACAAATCAAGTATCTCATTCTGATCATCCGCGATAACACAATGACCTTCCAGCTTCTGCCAGCAACCAAAGCATCCCCTGCAGGGTGATATCTTCTTGTTTATTACATCGATAACTGTTATTTCATGTTTATTATCATGGTTTAATCCTTTTAGAAAGGCGTCCGTCAGGCGAAAAGTGTCACTTTTCTTTTTAGGTGACCCATTAAGTACCAGTATTTTCATATTTCCTTTTACTCTCTTTTCTTTATCATTCTAACTATTGAAACCGGTTTGCCAAGAGTCCATTCCTTTTTGCATCCATCAAATTCAAAACCATACCTGTGATAAAAACGAATAGCTCTCTCATTTTTTTCAAGCACCCACACAAATATAGTATTGTATTCGCTAAGCCTGGAAATTGCTTCATTCATCAATCTGTATCCTACTTTCCGGCCGTAATACTCCGATAGGACATAGATCGCATCAACTTCTCCTGCATCCGGCAGGTCTTCATCTCTCGACGGACTATATACTGCAAATCCTACAACTTTATCTTTATCCTTTGCTACAAGAGTGTTTTCCGGGAACTTTCGCGCACGTGCTGTCGTAGCTTCTATAGTCATCGTATCGAGATATCTGTCACATACAATACCTCTGTAAGCTTCCTGCCAAGCGGTACAATGCACATATCCCCTCCCGCACAACTCTTCATCAGTTTCAGCTAATTTAATGACGATTGAATCATTTTTCTCTTCCATGTTAGCGTAATCCATTAATCTCTCCTAATTCTTTTTTATTTCCCCGGATAACTAATCTCATTATCCCATTCACAGATTTTACTAAAGAAACCGTCGACCTGCATCAGACCGTAGGACCACAGAAATGCCCTGTCCTTCTCGCTGATCTCATCAAGGCTCATCCACAGTACTTCCTTTAGCGGACTTTCTTCACCTTCAAATTCAGGATCATAACCCGTTATAGCAATAGCATCCGAAGGAATCTCCACCTCAAAAGAATAATCGCTTCCTCCACCGCCCTTATACTGTACTGACAAAGGTCTTATTATCTTTCCATCAAGCCCTGTTTCTTCTTTTACTTCACGCAGTACCGCCTCTTCGGGAGTCTCACCTTCTTCTATACCACCTCCCGGAAGGGTACAGAAATCGCGTTCAAAAAAATGTACCTTCTCCATAAGGATCTTCCCATCCCTAACGATTATCGCTACGCTCCTGTTACGTCCTCGACCATAATACTCTTCCTTTGATTTTCCCACTTTTCTTCCTTCTCCTTTCAGATATATTTTAAATTAACTTGATGCTTTTTTCCTCGCTACCAGTTTATTAACTGCATGCTGATGTTTTGGAACATTAGGATGTTCATCATCAAATACATATGTCTTAAATTGTAAGACTTCCCAGTCTGAATATAAATTCATTATTTCACCTTCATCTGCCAATCCAACCGCGAAAGGTGCGATGTCAGGGGAAGCCGGAACCGTATTCGTAAAAGTATGGATAATATGTATTCCATTCGGATTTGTATGCTCTTTAGCATCTTCGATAAAGTGTCTCCACTTATCCTTTTCGACAAAGCAAAGTGTAGCGAAAGACATAATTAAATCATATGATTTAGTAAAACGATACTTTGTAAGATCATCTACAAAAGCATTAATTCTTAATCCTTCTTTTTCACAAAGCCTGTTAAGCTTTGATATTCCAGCCTCTGACAGATCAAAAGCATCTATATCAGAGTATCCGTTTTTAGCCAGATACCTGAGATTCTGACCTTCTCCGCATCCGGCTTCAAGGATAGCCGAGTCTTTTCTCAGGAGATGTTCAAATTCCAAAATCGTTCCGTTTGGTTCTGCCGGAAAGGTATTTAGTGACTGCTTTTTAAGGAGAAAAGTAGTCTAAAACCATTGAAATTACTGGCTTTTCAATCATAAATATGGTAAAATAAATGCAAAGGAAAACACTGTTTTTATAAAAAAACCTTGCACTTAGGAGAAGCCATATGT
>JAILGF010000164.1 GCA_024696945.1 Lachnospiraceae bacterium
CGCTAAGGACTTCGAGGCAGGCTTCCATCATATGCTTGATACACAGGCAGGTCTTGAGTGGCTTATCGACGGTATTATCGTAGGCGGTACAGACTACTATGCAAACGGCGGCAGCTGGGATGCAGTAGGATATAAGGCTACTGATGACTATACACTTACTGTTACACTTGAGCAGCCTACATCATACTTTATGACCATGCTTACTTACTCATGCTTCCTTCCTATCTGTGACAGCTTCTACCAGTCACGTGGCGGTGTATACGGTGTAGATGAGTATGCAGCAGCCTCAGCAGATACACAGAAGTATACATTTGGTAAGTCCGATGATGTATCATCACAGGTTTACTGCGGACCTTTCCTTCTTAAGAAGTTACAGAAGGATTCAGAAATCCTTGTAGAGCGTAACAAAGGTTACTACAAGAATGATGAAGTTAAGATCAATTCTATTAAATGGGTATTTGATGATGGAAGCAACTATGATGCTTTCTATAATGATGTATTAAAGGGTGTATATGCAGGCTGTGCACTTACATCAGCTACCGGTATCCTTCAGAAGGCAAAGGATGATGGAAACTTTGATAAGTATTCCTACATCTCGGATACTACATCTACTACATATTTCGGCGGTCTTAATGTTAACCGTGGTACTTTCGCTCTTGAGAGTGGCGCTGCAGCTTCTCCCAAGAATGAGCAGCAGAAGATTGATACTCAGACAGCTCTTTTAAACAAGAACTTCCGTAAGGCTCTTCAGCATGCATTTGATAAGGGTACCCAGAATGCTACAAGCCGTGGTGAGGATCTTAAGTACACCAACCTTCGTAACATGTATACACATCCTCAGTTCGTACAGCTTGAGAATGCTGCAACAGATGATGAAGGTCATACATTCCCCGCAGGTACATTCTACGGTGATATGGTTCAGTACTATGTAGATAAGCTCGGATGCAAGGTTAAGGTTGCAGACGGTATCGATGGTTGGTATCAGCCCGAGGCTGCTAAGGAGTATCTTGCTAAGGCAAAGGAAGAACTTGGTTCTTCAGTAACTTTCCCTATTCAGATTGATGTAGTTTATAATTCAACAGATGATTATTATGTAGCTCAGGCTGCTGCTTATAAGCAGGTAGTTGAGGATACTCTTGGAAAAGAGAATGTACAGGTCAATATGGTAGAAGCCACCACTAAGGAAGACTACTACGCATGCGGATACCGTGCATCTAATGGCGAAGCCGGTAACTATGATATGTTCTATGGTTCGGGCTGGGGTCCTGACTACGGTGATCCTTCCACATACCTTGATACCTTCCTTGGTGAAGGTGCAGGATACATGACCAAGGTTATTGGTCTGTTCTAATCATAATATTTACATGATATGATTTACACTGCTAAAATGCAGATACTTTCCACACAGGGAGTCCTTTCCGGGGCTTCCTGTGTGAATTGGTGTAAAAACCATTATTAAATATCAATATCTAAAAAGTTTCCTAACTGAAATGAAAGAGATCCCGATATGAAAAAATATTTGGCGAAACGTATACTGTTTGCATTGTTTTCATTAGTTGTTGTTGTAATGATAGTAATGCTTCTTGTATACTCATTGATCAATAAGAACGTAATATTCCAGACGGACGATGTTTGGAATAAGAAAAGTTCCAATGACCGTACCATCTATGAGTACACTCAATATAAAAAGTACGGTTATGTTGAATATGAAGATTACACCTCATATATAAAAGACAAGTATACCGCTGTCTATGGTGAGGATTATTATATACAGAAAGATTACCTGAATGATAAAAAGGCTATACAGGATGAGACCACCTTTAAGGAAAATGTATCTGTTCAGGAGTTTGTAAAGAAATATCAGGGTGAAGGATATAAGATCATATATCTTCCTCCTGTAAGATATAAGTCAGGAAAGATCAAGCCCGGCGGAAACGGATATCTTATAGCTACATATGAAAAGAGTGTTTTTTCAAGACTCTGGGATTATGCAAAAGGCTTTATAACAATAGAGACAAAAAATCAGGTAGAGGACCCGAACTTAACGGACAGGTATATCCGTTTTGAAAAGGATCCTTATTCCGGTGCGTTTGCACTTGTCGGATCGGGTACGCAGCATAAGTATCTGATCTATTTCGATTCAAGATTCCCCTTTATGCATTGGAACTGGATACATATCAACTTAGGTACCAGTTATACCACCTACAGAGGGCAGGAAATAACTACGGTTATTAATTCCCCGACCGGTAAGGTTATTGCCTCTAAACAGCAGTATCCTGCTATGATAGGTACAGATGAGTATGTTGAGACTGCTATTGATTTCCATTCAGTGACCTATAATCCTGCGGATTTATCTGAGAATGAAGCAAAACTGTTTACGGACAAGTATACTGTATATACCATGAAACGAGAAGGCCTTTCAATGATTGAGACTTCATTTGTCATTGGTATTATTGCTACAATATTGGCTTATGTTTTAGGTTTGCCTTTAGGTATTTCTATGGCAAGACATAAAGACGGTATAGCAGATAAAGTAGGAAATATGTATATCATATTTATCATGGCTGTACCTTCGCTGGCTTATATTTTTATTTTTGCTGCAATCGGTACAACCTTGTTTAACCTTCCATATAAATTTGCCAATGCAGAAGTAAAAATGTTGGCTTATGTACTTCCTACTATATCACTTATGCTTCCTCAAATAGGAAGTCTGATGAAGTGGATGAGGCGTTATATGATCGACCAGATGAACTCGGATTATGTGAAGTTTGCCCGGGCTGAAGGTCTTTCAGAAAAAGAAATTTATAAAAAGCATATATCAAAGAATGCTATGATATTCCTGGTACATAATATTCCTTCGAGTATCATATTCTGTTTGACGGGTGCGATCATTACGGAAAGAGTTTATTCTGTGCCCGGTGTTGGTAATCTTTTGACTACCGCTATCAATCAACATGATAACGGTATCATTGTTGCATGTACGGTGTTTTATACATTCCTTGAGATCATAGCAATTATTGCAGGTGATTTATTGCTTGCTAAGTTTGATCCGAGAATCTCATTATCTTCGGAAGGAGGCGGTGGAAGATGAGCAAAAAGAAAAAACTTATTCCCTCCGAAAGTGTTGTTGAAACAGTTACAGAGAATGAAGATGCGTTATTCCGGTTCGCTAAAAAAACCGATGCTGTTGAATCAGAAAAGATCATTGCCCCTCGTTATTCCTATTGGAAATCGGTATTTAGAGTGTTTTTCCGTAAGAAGATCAATATAGTTATGATCGTTCTTATGATACTTGTAGCTTTAATAGCATTTATAATGCCGATATTTTGGGAATATGATCCTATGGAAAATGTAACTAATTCCCAGACTTTCAGTTTAAGCCCTAAAGCAGCTATGGAGTATTTTGGCGGATTTTCATTTAAGTATCTGTTGGGTACCGGGTCTATGGGCAATTCAATCCTTTATGGTATAGTTTCTTCGTCGAGAACATCACTTTCACTTGCATTTATCTGTGCGGCAATTAACATGACCATTGGTATTATTATAGGTGCTGTATGGGGGTATTCAAAGAAGGTTGATGCAATAATGCTGGTTATTTATCAGATTATTGCTAATATACCCGGTATACTTCTTGTTTCAGTGCTTGTATATATTGTCGGATCGGGTTTCTGGAGTTTGGTTTTTGCTCTTACAATAACAGGATGGCTTGGTATAGCTTATTTCTTCAGAAATCAGGTTATGGTCATTCGTGATCGAGAGTACTCGCTTGCATCAAGATGTTTGGGTACTCCTATTACCCGTATGGTATCGAAGAATATTCTTCCCTTCCTTACATCTGTTATAGTAACACTGCTTGCTTCGGAGCTTCCTGCCTATATTTCATCGGAAGTATTTCTTTCATATCTGGGTATAGGTTTAAGTGCACAGGTTCCTTCACTTGGACGTATGATCCAACAAGGTCAGCCCGCATTTTTAAATTATCCTTGGGCTTTTTGGCCTCCGGTATTTGTAGCAGCGTTAATAACAATTATATTATATGTACTGGGACAGAATCTTGCTGATGCTTCAGATCCTCGTACGCATATGCTGTAATCAGGAAGGATTTCAAAATGAGTGAAAATAACGATAAAAAGATTTTACTTTCGTTAAAAGACGTAGACGTTAAGTTCAACGTACGCGGCCGTACATTACAGGCTATACGTAATGTTTCACTTGACGTATATGAGAATGAATGTCTGGCGATAGTAGGAGAGTCGGGTTCGGGTAAGTCGGTACTTACCAAGACCTTTGCCGGAATGCTGGATTCCAATGGTTTCATACCTCACGGGTCCATCATTTTCAGCGATGACGATCTGTCTAAGACCGATGCAAAGCTTACAGGGCTTAATCTT
>JAILGF010000198.1 GCA_024696945.1 Lachnospiraceae bacterium
AGGTGATAAATATGATAACATTAAATGATTATTTATTTTCAGGAAATACTGTATTGAAAATTCTTTTACAGTATTCATCGGATTTAAAGAAAGAGGCTATTGAATCACATAATTCTATTGATCTCGCTCACAGCAATTTCCTGATGCAGATAATAGAGCTATTGGAACATACTGATTTCCTGTCATCACAGTCGCAGAGGATCAAGGAATTTTATCTGTATATGACTCAGAAATATCCGTTCTTGGCTTTTACTTTCAAGGGCAGGATAAAATCACTTATACGCTCCGAAGAGAAGTTTAACGGATATATCCTGGAGTATATCTATGATTTTTATAAGGAAAACGGCAGATATCCGAGTGAAACTGAGATAAAAAATAATCTGAACTGTTTTAGGGATCTGATAGCATACAGGATTGTACTTTCACTCCCTAAATGCCATATAAAAAAGGATGAAAGCCGTGAAGAACAGGAGCTGAAATACTTGTATGAAATAGCAAACAAGATGCCGGAGTTTCTGGAGGAAAAAGGTTTTTCTCCTCAGCTGTCGGATGTTTCATATGAAGGTTATGCAGGAGGCCTGAATGAGAATAACATTTCTTATTACAGGGATTATGTGCAGACTCCTCGTCCTTCGGGTTACAGGTCACTGCATATCACATTTTATGACAACCTGACCAGATGTTATACAGAACTGCAGTTACGTACAAAGGACATGGATGATTACGCTGAGATAGGAGATGCAAATCATTTTGGATATGAGAAGAGTCAGGAGATTAACAGGACTAGGGCGGATATTATCCATCCCGGTGAGTGCAAGTTCTTTGATGAAGCTTATGAAAGACTGATAAAGCTGCAGGAACTTGATCTGTCCACAGTGGATGTAAACATGTTTAAGGCATACAGTAATCATCTGATAAATGACGGATGCGGCCTGTTCAGAGGACGTCAGATCTTGCCTTTTGAGCATCTTTCACGCTTCCAGAATGATTTGATAGGGTAAATCTATGCGTATTATCATAATGCGTATTGACAATATACGTATATAATGTTATTATATAATCAGTTTTATGAAAGGAATTATGTCTATATGCCTAAAACCCCTAAAGAAATGGAAAAACTGATATTAGCTGATGGTTGGATATTTAAAAACCAGGTTGGGTCTCATCGTCAGTATATTCATCCTACTAAAAAAGGCAAAGTGACAATTCCGTTTCATAATAAAACCTTATGTATAAAAGTCGAAAATTCTATTAAAAAGCAAGCAGGCATTTAATCTGGAGGTGGTCATATGTTAACTATGTATCCGGCATGTTTTTATAAGGAGGATGATGGATATTCTGTTATTTTTCCTGACTTAAACTACTTAGCTACATGTGGTAAAGATCTTAATGAAGCCATGGAAATGGCTATTGACTGTCTTGCAGGGTATGCTTTTGATTGTCAGTTAGAGGGTGAAAAACTTCCTAAAGCATCCAAAATCGAATCCATAGATGCAAAAGCTATTGGAAAGGAACTGGATCCGGAAGCCTCTTGTGAAGATTGTTTTGTAAATATGGTTTCTGTAGAAGTTGAATCTTACGCTCGTGAGCATTTTGATAAACCTATAAGAAAATCGCTTACAATCCCTGCTTGGCTGAACAAAACAGCCACAGAATTAGGAATAAACTTTTCACAAACACTGAAAGAAGCCTTAATGGATAAGATTTATCCTAAGGCTCAGATTAATAAAATGAAATAATATAAAAATTTTTCTTGACAAATCAATTTTGTAGTTTTATAATGCACAAATGAAGACAAGGGCGCCTTTGGTTATACCAAGGGTGTCTTTTCTTTTATCGTTATATACATCATAGTCAAGGCAAGGGTGTCTGGATTTATTTCAGATACCCTTTTATATTTTTTAAACGTTGATAAAAAGTATTTAGAAAGACAGAGGTATGAAACATGGGAAAGCCTACCGGATTTTTAGAGTATGAGAGAAAAGATGGTGCAGTTGTAAAGGAAGCGGACCGAATTAAAAACTTTAAAGAATTCCATTCGCTGTTGAATGCAGAAGAGCAGAGAAAACAGGCTGCCAGATGTATGGACTGCGGAGTGCCGTTTTGTCAGGCAGGTGTTAAGATATCAGGCATGATATCGGGCTGTCCTTTAAATAACCTGGTGCCTGAGGTAAACGATCTGGTATATAGAGGAAACTTTGCAGAAGCTTACAGGCGTTTGTCGATTACTCATTGCTTCCCTGAGTTTACTTCGAGAGTTTGTCCGGCTTTGTGTGAGCACGCATGTACATGCGGACTTCATCAGGAGCCTGTATCCACAAAAGAAAATGAGAAAACTGTTATAGAGTATGCATTCGCAAATGGTCTGGTAGATGAACCCGAGCCTAAGGTAAGGACAGGCAAGAAGGTAGCGGTTATCGGCAGCGGTCCTTCAGGACTGGCAGCAGCACTGCTGTTAAACAGACGCGGACACTTGGTAACAGTATATGAAAGAAGTGACCGCGTGGGTGGATTACTCAGATACGGCATCCCGAACATGAAGCTTGATAAATCGGTGATCGACAGAAGAGTTGCCCTGATGGAAAAAGCAGGTATTACTTTTAAGACTAATTGCAATATAGGAAAAGATATTTCCGGTGAAGAGATAAAAAAAGAGTATGATGCAGTAGTTTTAGCATGCGGTGCTTCACATCCCAGAGATATAAATGCTCCCGGCAGGGATGCGGACGGCATTTATTTTGCGGTAGATTTCTTAAAGCAGGTAACAAAGAGATTGCTTGATTCTGAGTTTAAAGAGTTCCCTTATGACTTGGCTGAAGGCAAGGATGTAATCGTTATCGGCGGCGGTGATACGGGTAATGACTGTGTTGGTTCATGTATAAGGCTTAAGGCAAAGAGTGTTACACAGTTAGAGATGATGCCTGAGCCACCGAAAGAAAGACTTGCGTCAAATCCTTGGCCCGAATGGCCCAAGGTGCTTAAAGTTGATTACGGTCAGGAAGAAGTAATATATAAATTCGGTTCAGACCCGAGAATATATAAGACTACGGTCAAAGAATTCAAGAAGGATAAAAAAGGAAAGCTTAAGAGCGTAATTTTGGTTTCTCTTGAATCAAAGAAGGATGAAAAGACCGGTAGGATGAGCATGGTCCCGATCGAAGGCTCCGAAAAGGAAGTACCCGCACAGCTTGTACTGATAGCGGCTGGATTCCTGGGCAGCGAAAGCTATGTTACTGAGAGCTTTGGTGTGGAAGTAGACGGTAGGACGAATGTGAAGACAGAAGAAGGAAAACATCAGGCTTCAACCGGTAAGGTTTTCGCAGCTGGCGATGTGCATATCGGACAGTCACTGGTAGTCAGAGCCATAGCGGAAGGCAAGGCTGCTGCAAAGGAAGTAGACGAGTATCTGATGGGGTATTCGAGTTTGTAAAATTGTTTTGTCATCCTGAACGAAGTGAAGGATCTTAAAGATCCTTCGGCCATATGTCATAAGGTGTCACCAAAGGTGACGGAACCTTGTGGCCATATGTCATAAGGTGTCACCAAAGGTGACGGAACCTTGTGACCCACGCTCCTCAGGATGACAGACCGTATGAATGAGATAAAAACGGAAGGTCGTTGATAATATGAAACTTACATTAAATGAAGTATATAAAAAAGGTTTATACAATCCTGATTTTGAGCATGACAATTGCGGTATCGGTGCAGTAGTAAATATCAAAGGAAAGGCAGACCATGCAACTGTGGCTGATGCGCTTTCGATAGTTGAAAACCTTGAACATCGTGCAGGTAAGGATGCCGAAGGTAAAACGGGTGACGGTGTTGGTATACTTACACAGATACCTCACAAGTTTTTTAAAAAGGTATTAAAGAAGCAGGGTATCGAGCTTCCCGGTAAAAGAGAATATGGCGTAGGTATGATATTCTTTCCTCAGAATGAGCTGAAGGCCAGACAGGCAAAGGCCATGTTTGAGGTTATCGCCAAGAAAAACGGACTTGAGATATTAGCTTTCAGAAAGGTTGATACCGATCCCGGCGTACTTGGAAGCAAGGCTTTAGAGTGCATGCCCAATATATGGCAGGTATTTATTAAGAAACCCGAGAGCTTAAATGATAAAGCTGATGGCAATATTGATCTTGATTTTGACAGATTACTTTATATTGCGCGACGTGAGTTTGAACAGAGTAATGAAAACACGTACATTCCTTCACTTTCCTGCAGGACCATCGTATATAAGGGGATGTTCCTGGTAGGTCAGCTGCGTACATTCTTTAAGGATCTGATGGACAAGGATTATGAGTCTGCCATAGCTATGGTGCATTCACGTTTTTCAACGAATACGACACCCAGCTGGAACCGTGCACATCCCAACAGACTGATCGTGCATAACGGCGAGATCAATACCATAAAGGGCAATGCGGACAAGATGCTGGCACGTGAAGAGACCATGCATACAAATGAGTTTTCGGAAGAGGATATGACAAAGGTTCTTCCGGTTATCTCGCAGAGCGGTTCTGATTCGGCTATGCTGGATAACACCCTGGAATTTCTAATGATGAGCGGTATGGATCTTCCTCTTGCTGCTATGATCACCATTCCCGAGCCTTGGGCAAACAATGAGACTCTTTCGATGGAGGAAAGAGATTTCTACCAGTACTACGCAACCATGATGGAGCCTTGGGACGGCCCTGCATCCATCGTTTTCTCAGACGGTGATCTGATGGGCGCGATCCTTGACAGAAACGGTCTTAGACCTTCCAGATATTATGTTACGGATAATGACAGACTGATACTGGCTTCAGAGGTCGGTGTACTTCCCATTGATGAGGAGCATATCATCAAAAAAGAGAGACTTCATCCCGGCAAGATGCTTTTGGTGGATACAAAAGAAGGCCGTATTATCAGTGATGAAGAAATAAAAGAAAAATATGCACTCAAAGAACCTTACGGTGAGTGGCTTGACGGAAATATCATCCAGTTAAAAGACGTAAAAATCCCCAATATCAGGGTTAAATCATATGAGAGGGATGAACTGAAACGTCTGCAGAAGGCTTTCGGATACTCTTATGAAAATTACCATGATTCAATCCTAAGCATGGCTCTAAACGGCTCCGAGCCTATAGGTGCAATGGGTGTTGATACACCTATCGCTGTTCTTTCAAAAGAGTATCAGCCTTTATTCTATTATTTCAAGCAGTTATTTGCTCAGGTTACAAATCCTCCGATAGATGCGGAGCGTGAGAAGATAGTTACTTCTACCTGCGTATATGTAGGAAAAAACGGTAATCTGTTAGAGGAAAAGCCTGAGAATTGCAACGTATTAAAGATAAATAATCCTATTCTTTCAGATCTTGATCTCTTAAAGATTGAGCATTTAAAGAATCATGGATTTAAGGTAGCAAAGGTTTCGACATTGTTTTTCAAAGGAACCCCTATTAATAGAGTTTTACAACATCTCTTTATCCAGGTGGATAAGGGCTATCGTGAGGGTGCTGATATATTGGTACTTTCAGACAGGGGAGTCGATGAAAACCATGTGGCTCTGCCTTCACTTTTAGCAGTTGCGGCAGTACATAAGCATTTGGTAGAGACTAAAAAGTCAACGGCACTTTCTATTATAGTTGAGACCGGTGAACCGAGAGAAGTACATCATTTTGCAACTCTGCTCGGCTTTGGTGCTTCGGCAGTTAACCCTTATCTTGCTCATTCGGCTATCAAGGAGCTTGTGGATGAGGAACTGCTCGATAAAGATTATTATGCAGCATGTGAGGATTATGATAAGGCAGTTCTTACAGGTATCGTAAAGATTGCTTCCAAGATGGGTATCTCCACAATTCAGTCATATCAGGGCAGCAAGATATTTGAAGCCATCGGTATTTCTGAAGACGTAATAAACAAATATTTTACCGGCACGGTATCAAGAGTCGGCGGTATTACGCTGGAAGATATAGGTAAGGCAATAGATACCCAGCACAGCAAGGCTTTTGATCCGTTAGGACTTGCAGTCAATAATGAGCTTACCGCTATGGGAAGGCATAAGTCAAGGAGCCAGGGAGAGAACCACAGATATAATCCTAATACCATACATATGCTCCAGACTGCTACCCGTGAAGGTGATTATAATAAGTTTAAGACTTATACTTCTATGGTGGATGCGGAAGAAACAGGATACTTAAGAAGCCTTATAGATTTCAATTATCCTGAAAACACGGTGCCCATCGAAGAGGTTGAGAGCGAAGATGAGATCGTAAAGAGATTTAAGACCGGTGCGATGTCATATGGTTCGATATCCGAAGAGGCTCATACTGCTTTAGCCATCGCCATGAATCATCTTCAGGGCAGGTCTAACAGCGGTGAGGGCGGCGAGAGTGATGAAAGAATTGCTTCCGCAGGTACCGAAAATGACAGGAGCTCAAAGATAAAGCAGGTTGCATCGGGACGTTTCGGTGTTACAAGTGCTTATCTTATCAGTGCAGAAGAAATACAGATAAAGATGGCTCAGGGTGCTAAGCCCGGTGAAGGCGGACACCTGCCCGGACGTAAGGTTTATCCTTGGATTGCAAAGACAAGACATTCAACACCCGGTGTAAGCCTTATTTCTCCTCCTCCTCATCATGATATTTATTCAATCGAGGACTTGGCAGAGCTTATATATGATTTAAAGAACGCGAATAAAAAAGCAAGGATTTCAGTAAAGCTTGTATCTGAAGCAGGTGTCGGAACTATCGCAAGCGGTGTTGCAAAGGCAGGCGCTTCCGTAATACTTATCTCAGGATATGACGGCGGCACGGGTGCTGCACCTTTAAGCTCCATACATAATGCAGGACTTCCTTGGGAACTGGGCCTGGCTGAAACCCATCAGACTCTTGTGGCAAACGGTCTTAGAAATAAAGTGAGGATCGAGACGGACGGCAAGCTTATGAGCGGCCGTGATGTAGCTATAGCTGCAATCCTCGGTGCTGAGGAATTCGGATTTGCCACAGCTCCGCTTGTTACTTTAGGCTGTGTAATGATGAGGGTTTGCCATCAGGATACATGCCCTATGGGTATCGCAACACAGAATCCCGAGCTGCGCAAGCGTTTTGCAGGAAAGCCCGAGTATGTAGAAAACTTTATGCGTTTTATCGCAAGAGAGCTTAGGGAATACATGGCAAAGCTCGGTGTAAGAAGCATCGATGAGCTGGTGGGAAGAACAGATCTGTTAAAGAAGAGAGAGACTCTTGATACCACAAATTCTTCCGAGGCGGAAAGATCAACCGAAATGAACCTTGACAGGATCCTTTATGATATGTCAAAGGTTAACCGCGAAGAGCAGGTATTCAGTCCCAAATATCTCTATGATTTTAAGCTTGGCGATACCAAGGATGAGAGTGTACTCCTGAGTGATAAAAAGATATTAAAAGCAGTTAAGGATAAAAAGGCTTGTGAAATATCGATCAATATCGGAAATACCGACAGAACATTCGGAACTCTGCTCGGTGCCGAGATTACAAGGCAGAATCCTGACGGACTTGCTGATGATACAATTACCGTAAACTGTACAGGTGCGGGCGGACAGAGCTTTGGTGCATTTATACCCAAGGGCCTTACACTTAAGATCACAGGAGATGCGAATGATTATCTCGGCAAGGGCTTATCCGGCGGCAAGATAATAGTTAAGGCTCCTGATAATGCAAAGTATAATCCGAGTACCAATGTTATAGCCGGTAATGTTGCCCTTTACGGCGCTACATCCGGTGAATGCTATATCGCAGGTATGGCAGGTGAGCGTTTCTGTGTAAGAAATTCCGGTGCTACCGCAGTTGTTGAAGGTGTCGGCGAGCATGGCTGTGAATATATGACAGGCGGTGTTGCGGTAATCCTCGGACCTACAGGAAAGAACTTTGCGGCTGGTATGAGCGGCGGTATTGCTTATGTTCTTGATGAAGGCAATAAGCTGTACAGGAATTTAAATAAACAGCTCGTAAGTATGAGATCGGTTGAAAGCAAGGAAGATATCGAAAGGCTGAAGGGCATTATTGAAAAGCATGCATTGGCTACCGGTTCTAAAAAGGCGAAAGAAATCCTTGATGATTTCGATTCATACATCGGCAGCTTCAAGAAGATAATCCCTGTTGATTATCAGAAGATCATGAGCCTGATAGATGAGAATATATTGAAGGGTTTGAGCAGGGAAGAAGCTCAGATCAATGCATTTTCTACATTTATAAATGAGAAATAAAAGACAATAAAGCCTTCCCCTCGAAGGGAAGGTGTTAGAGTCGAACGCTAAAGCATTCGACGTAGGATGAGGTGTTAAGACAAGGAGGAACACGATATGTGCTCGATTATGACATACTGCGAGAAACAAGCAGATCTGGAAAAATTTAAGGAGGGGTTTGAAAAGACCGTTTCCCGTGGTCCCGATGACTCACGTATTATTAATACAGGAAACGGTATCATGGGTTTCCATCGTTTAGCGATCATGGGACTTCATGATGAAGGAATGCAGCCGTTTGAAAGCAGGGGAAGCTATTGTGTATGTAACGGTGAGATATACGATTTTAAGCTTCTTCGTGATATGCTTATTGAAAAAGGATACAAATTTAAGAGCGAAAGCGATTGTGAGGTCCTTCTTCCTCTTTACTTTGAATACGGCACAGAAATGTTCAGAATGCTGGATGCCGAATTTGCATGCATTATCTACGACGGAAAAACAGGAGAGTACATAGCAGCACGTGATCCGATAGGTATCAGACCTCTGTATTACGGTTATGATAAAGCCGGAGCCATTGTATTCGCAAGCGAAGCAAAGAATCTTATAGGTCTTGTGAAGAAGATTATGCCTTTCCCTCCCGGACATTTCTATAAAAAGGGCAAGTTTATCTGCTACAACGAAATCTCGAAGGTAGAAAAGTTCAATCATGACGATCTTCCGGCAATTTTCACAAAGATTCATGAAAAGCTTGTATCGGGTGTTGAGAAAAGACTTGTGGCCGATGCAAAGGTAGGCTTCCTTCTTTCAGGTGGACTTGATTCCTCACTTGTATGTGCCATAGCTGCAAAGAAGTCCGATAAGCCCATCCGAACATTTGCGATCGGTATGAGGGAAGATGCCATCGACTTAAAATATGCAAAGGAAGTAGCTGATTATATCGGCAGTGACCACACAGAAGTATTTATGACTCCTGAAGAGGTCATCAGTTCTTTGGAAAAAGTAATCTATATCCTTGGTACCTATGATATCACAACCATCAGAGCCAGCATGGGCATGTATCTCGTATGTAAGGCAATACATGAGACAACGGATGTCAGAGTACTGCTGACAGGTGAGATTTCCGATGAGCTTTTCGGTTACAAATATACTGATTTTGCTCCGAATGCTGAAGAGTTCCAGAAGGAAGCAGAGAAGCGAATCAGAGAGCTTCATATGTATGACGTGCTCCGTGCGGACAGATGTATATCCGTAAACTCTCTTGAAGCACGTGTTCCTTTCGGTGATATTGATTTTGTGAAATACGTAATGTCCATCGATCCCGAAAAGAAGATGAACAAATACGGAAAGGGTAAGTATCTCTTAAGAAAAGCATTTGAAAACGGCGATTATCTGCCCTATGACATTCTCTGGCGTGAAAAAGCGGCATTCTCTGACGCGGTAGGACATTCAATGGTTGATTACCTTAAGGAATATGCCGAAGAGAAGATTTCTGACGGGGAATTCGAGACAGAGTGCAAGAAATATGCTCATGCCACTCCTTTCACAAAGGAATCACTCCTGTACCGTCAGATATTTGAAAAATACTATCCGGGCCAGTCTGACATGGTAGTTGATTTCTGGATGCCTAATAAAAACTGGGAAGGCTGCAATGTCAACGATCCTTCTGCCAGAGTATTGTCAAACTATGGTGACAGCGGTAAATAAAAATTTTGAAAAAAGTTGTAAAAAACAGTTGACAAATAAGACGAATAGGTTTATTATACAGCATGTAGAGGCAATGAGGTCTTTGAGCGTTAGTTCAGAGACCTCTTCTTCTTTTATGATCAAAGGCAAGGGCGTCTTGTATCCGTTTTATTACGGCTATAAGGCGCTTTTTTAAAACAAAAATAATATAGAAAAGAGGATTTACTATGAAAACTGTATCTGATTATTTTGGATGTAACGTGTTTGATGACAGAGTTATGAAGTCTAAGCTTCCGGCAGATGTCTATAAGTCACTTAAGAAGACTATAGATGAAGGAACCAGACTTGAGGAAAGTGTAGCCAATGCTGTAGCTAAGGCTATGAAGGACTGGGCAGTGGAAAAGGGTGCTACTCATTTCACACATTGGTTCCAGCCTCTTACAGGTATTACCGCAGAAAAGCATGACAGCTTCATCGAGCCTTCACCCGACGGCGGTGTTATCATGGAGTTCTCAGGCAAAGAGCTTATCAAGGGCGAGCCTGATGCATCATCATTCCCGAGCGGCGGACTCCGTGCTACATTCGAGGCAAGAGGATACACAGCATGGGATCCTACTTCATATGCATTTATTAAGGATAAGACACTCTGCATACCTACAGCATTCTGTTCATACGGCGGCGAGGCACTTGATAAGAAAACTCCTTTGCTCCGTTCAATGGAAGCATTAAACAAGCAGGCACTCCGTATATTAAAGCTTTTCGGAAATGACGATGTTAAGCGTGTTACCACATCTGTCGGTCCCGAGCAGGAATACTTCCTTGTAACAAAGGAAATGTATGAAAAGAGAGAAGACCTTAAGTTTACCGGACGTACACTTTTCGGTGCAAAGCCTCCTAAGACACAGGAAATGGATGACCATTACTTCGGTTCAATCCAACCTAAGGTTCAGGAATACATGAATGACCTGAATGATGAGCTCTGGAAGCTCGGTGTACTTGCTAAAACAGAGCACAACGAGGTAGCTCCCGCACAGCACGAGCTGGCACCTATTTATTCGACAACAAATATAGCTACCGACCAGAACCAGCTGACAATGGAGATCATGCAGAAGGTTGCTGCACGTCACGGCCTGGTATGTCTGCTCCATGAGAAGCCTTTCGCAGGCGTAAACGGAAGCGGTAAGCATAACAACTGGTCAATCGGTACAGATACCGGTGTTAACCTCCTTTCACCCGGTGATACACCTTATGAGAATGCACAGTTTCTGACATTCCTGTGCGCAGTTATCAAAGCAGTTGATGAGTATCAGGATCTGCTCCGTCTTTCTGTTGCAACAGCAGGAAACGACCACAGACTTGGTGCTAATGAGGCGCCTCCCGCAGTTATTTCTATCTTCCTTGGAGAAGAACTTAACGGAATCCTTGAAGCTATCGAGAAGGATAAGCCTTATACCGGTGTTGAGAAGAAGCAGATGAAGCTCGGTGTTGATGTACTTCCGAGATTCAATAGGGACACCACGGACCGTAACCGTACATCACCTTTCGCATTCACAGGCAACAAGTTTGAGTTCAGAATGCTCGGTTCTTCGAACTCTATCGCATGTGCAAACATCATGCTGAACAGCTGTGTAGCTGAAACTCTTAAGGTATATGCTGACCAGCTTGAGAAATCAAAGAACTTTGAGGCAGACCTTCATAAGCTCATCCAGAAGACCATCAAAGAGCATAAGAGGATCATCTTCAACGGCAACGGTTACGATGATGCATGGATCAAGGAAGCTACAGAGAAGAGAGGACTGCTTAACCTCCGTACAACTCCCGACTGTATGCCTTTGATCCTTTCGGACAAGAACGTTAAGATGCTTACAGGCCACAAGGTATTCTCAAAGGCTGAGATAGAGTCCAGATGCGAGATCATGCTTGAGAATTACTGCAAGACCATCACCATCGAAGCAAATACAATGATCGACATGGCTAAGACCCAGATTGCTCCCGCTATTGAAAGCTATATCGGTAAGCTTGCTAAGACTGTAGCCGATAAGAAAGCTATAGATGCTTCACTGGTATTCGGATATGAGACCGATCTTATCAAGAAGCTTTCAGGTGCGGTTGAGAAGATCTTGGCAAACGCAGAGACCTTAAAGACCAAGGTGGCAGGACTTTCAAAGGCAAAGGATATCATCGATGAGTCATATAAGATCAGGGACGGTGTTGTTCCTGCCATGGCTAAACTCCGTGCTGTAGCAGATGAGGCTGAAGTCCTTACAGACAGAAGTTACTGGCCGTTCCCTACATACGGTGATCTGCTGTTCGGTGTAAGAAATTAAGAACTTCATAATTCCATAACATAAATTTAGTTCTGATTTAAATCCTGAAGAGAAGGAATCCTTTAAAATAGGGTTCCTTTTATTTTATATGGCGCATGTTAGGATATATAAAATATATAAATATATTTTTTCATATTAAGAGTTTTACAGCCGACTATTTCCCATATGTTACATTTGACTTTGAGCCCTTCCGATGTTACAATCTGATTGTTAGAAGAATAAAAAGGAGGTGGCAAGCCATGAATAAGAAGATATTGATACCTGTGATCGCGGGACTGGCTGTAGTCATAGGAGTTGTGATGTTTTTTGTTTTAAAATCAAAAACTCCGTCATACTACAATATCCATGTGATGGAGACTATAGGAAAGGTTGAAGTTGACAGGGACGGCGGATCGGTTAACGCATACGAAAATATGAAGCTGCGCGACAGGGATTATATCAGAGTCCCTTCGGACGGGTTTGCCAGGATTGACTGCGACAGGAGCACTTATTCTCATTTTGAACATGATACCGAGGCTTCCTTTGAGGCGGATTCAGATAAAAAACTGATGATCAGACTGGTAAAGGGAGAAATGGTCGTTGAACTTCAGAAAAAGCTTTTATCTGATGAATCCTTGCTGGTAAAAACTCCTAATACCACTATGGCAATCAGGGGAACCGTAATATCGATCAAAACAGAACCCACAGCAGACGGCGGTGTTAAAACAATAAATTACTGTCTGGAAGGAAAAGCTATAGTTGAAACTGAAAACGGAGAAAGCATAACCCTTAATGCCGGTGACGGCTGGCTTACCGTTACCGATGAAGACGGAAACATTGTAGAAAGTACTGCTACCGGTGCAGCTGATTTTGAATATGACAATATAGATGTTAATTCGTTAAAGGGTGCTGAGGATGCACCGATGACTCTTAATATGTCCGGCAAAAAAGCCGGAACCGCATTTACCGGTGATGTTTCCGAAGTAGAAATAAACGGTGAAAACTTCCCTGATATGATATTCAGGATGTATGTTATGGACCAGCTTGACACCGATAAGAACATGGTTTTATCCGGTGAAGAGCTGATGGTTGGCAGCATTAATGTTGATTACAGCGGTGTAAAAGATCTTAAGGGAATTGAATATTTTAAATCATTAAAACTTCTCTGGTGTTCGGGAAATGAGCTGACAACTCTTGATCTAAGGCACAATATCGAGTTGGATAATCTGTTCTGCAGAGAGAATAAGTTGACAAAGCTTGATATAAGTAACTGTAGAGAACTTACTCTTTTATCATGTGGTGAGAATTCTCTTTCAGAACTGGAGGTTGGTAATTGTAAGAAACTGGTACATTTGGATTGCAGCAATAATATGATAAGCAAACTTGATCTGACAGGACTTACAGAATTAGATGTTTTGATATGTAACCAAAATGCAATTACGGAATTGAAACTGTCAGATTGTGCTAAACTTCAAAATATTGATTGCTCTTCCAATCAGATATCTGATCTGGATGTTACTAATAATTCATGGCTGATCGCACTGTATTGCCATAATAATTCTATTTCCGGTATTGATGTGAGCAATAATACGAAATTAGAGAATTTTGATGTAGGCAATAATATGATAAACAGGATTGACGTTAGTAACAATCCTGAGCTTATTGAACTTAGCATATATACTAATAAAATCACGGCACTTGATGTGAGCCATAATCCAAAACTGCAGAGCTTAAGATGTGATTCGAATGAGCTGACATCACTTGATGTGAGTAAAACCCCGGAGCTTAAGGTACTTAGCTGTGGGTTTAACGATATAACAAGTCTTGATATACGTAACAATACGAAGCTTACAAACCTTACCTGTTTTTATACCGGATTAACGGAACTTGATGTAAGGAATAATCCGGAATTAACTGATATTACATATGATATCGGAAAATGTACTATAATCAAGTGATATAACAAAATTAGATGCGAAGCATCGTTTTATTACTGAGGAAACGCTGGAGGAGTTTTCGAGGTGACTTTGACGGAGAAAATGCTAAAGGCGTTTTCCTTTTAACTATACATGTCAATAATTTCTTTGGCAACCTCGCCTTTACCGATGCATCTGTCCATCGCCTGTTTTTCAATGTAGCGGTGAGCTTCAGGTTCAGACATTTGGCGTTCATTTATGAGTAGCCACTTTGCACGGTTGACAATTCTGATCTCATCCATTTTTTCTTCAATAGTGTGAGTCTTCTTCTGTGATTTTAGGACTATTGATCTGGCACTGCGCATCCAGTTGACTGCAGTGGCAAACAATGTCTTTGAGAAGGGCTTGCCGAGAACGAAAACGCCCTGACCGGATACACGGTAGTTAACATCCTCATATACATCGTTGCTGACCAGTAGAAGGACTACACTATCGAGTGCGGTATCAACTGCAAAACGTGTACCGACATCATCAGGAAGAGGAGAATTGATCACCACGAGATCATAGGTAAACTCCGATACCTTTCGTTTGGCGGCACTGATGCTGGTAACTACATGGAGGGGGCTAAAAATAGATTCAGGGAAATGTGCGTCGATCACTTCCTGAAAATTTCTGGATGATGATACTACCAACACGCTGTATACACGGTCTTCCTGACTCATTGTGTTCCCTCCTTTCTTGTGTTTAGGTTTTCCCTTGAGGGGAAGGCTTATTGCTCCTATCGCTCACAGTACAGATTAAGTACCTCAGCCGGTACATATTCCTTAATGAAGCTTGAATCCTTGGCAGTGAGCCTTGCGGTATCAAGTGAATCGGGCAGCTGTCCGAACTTCGACAAGGTCATCTTATCGGCTTTAAAAAGATTGATATCCGCAGGAGGCGGAAGCTGGATCTTATTCTCAATACCGTGCAGTCCTGCATATATCATCAGTCCGAAAGCCAGATACGGATTAGCCGTGGGATCGGGAGAGCGGAGCTGAGCTCGCTGATACTCTCGGGTAGCGGCAGGAATACGTATAAGCTGCGAACGGTTTTCATGTGACCATGAAATATACTTGGGAGCCTTGTTATGCCCGAGTCTTAAGTAAGAGTCCTTCTGAGGGTTGAGGAAAAGAGTCATATCCTCGATTTTCTCTAAGATACCTGCAAGCATGTATCTCATATTTGCAATACCGTTGTCGGAATCCTTTGAAGAACTGTCATCAGAGTTTACCGAAACACTGATGTGGAAACCGTTTCCGGGAGCATCCTTTATAGGAAGGGGAGAGAAATCGGCATAAAGACCGTTCCTCTGAGCTATCGTTTTAACAACCATACGGAATGTCATGGCATTGTCAGCGGCATTTAACGCATCCGAAAAACGGAAGTTGATCTCGTTCTGTCCGGGACCCATCTCATGATGAGAACTCTCGGGGCGGATGCCCATACGCTCTAAGGTAAGGCAGATTTCACGCCTTACATTCTCGCCTCTGTCGCTGGGAGCGATATCCATGTAGCTTGCATGATCGTGAGGAATAACGGTAGGGTTACCGTTATCATCCAGTTCAAATAAGTAGAACTCAAGCTCTGAACCGAACGCGAAGGAATAACCCTTCTTTGCAGCGGTATCTACAGCTCTCTTTAAAAATGTCCTGGTATCACATTCTATCGGTGTACCATCAGGGTATGTGATACCGCAGTACATCCTGACAACCGCACCGTGCTCAGGCCTCCAGGGAAGCAGTGCAAGAGTATCGGTATCGGGATGCAGGAACAGATCTGAATTCATCTCGTCGCCAAAACCCGAAATGGAAGAGGCATCGATCACAATGCCTTGCTCAAATGCACGTTCCAGCTCACTCGGCATGATGGCGATATTCTTCTGAACCCCAAATGCATCACAAAATGACAGACGGATAAATTTCACGTCTTCATCCTTAACATATTCTAAAATTTCTTCCGGTGTGTATTTCATGTGATGTTCTTTAACCTTTCCACAGGCAGGATACTCTGTCCCAATAATCAACACTGTAGGAGAAATTGCCGTGCCGTGCCTGCAGCAGCACAGTTACCCCAAATATCGAAGAAAGGCATCCAGTTTTAGCCCAAACTAAAGTGAACGCCTTTGCTCATTTTATATCGCCATTTTACTTCCGTTTGTAAAATTTGTCAAGAAAAAAGTAACTTTTGGTGAGTATTGTAATTTATTTTATTATGATATATTATTAATGTAAAGGTCAAAAGTCCGAAAGTCGTTAAAGATTATATGACCTGTCGCAGTTTCATAGAAACTATGACTCCGATCTTGAGATTTTCGACCGTAAATTCATTGTATTTATAATTTGCAGAAAAGAGAAAAAATGATTTCAAATCTTAGAAAAGCGATCTTAAAATTCTATAAAGAAGATAACGAACTTGAAGTTACTTTGTTCAAGCTCCTTGGAACTGCGGGTATATTGGTGAGCATCATAGGCTCTATCCAGTCCTTTTTAACGCTTTCTGATTACATGGGGGTGCTTATCAATCTGCTGGCAGCGCTGGCAAGCGCCTGTCTTATCGGTTTTGTCCATGCCACCAAAAAATACACTGTAGGATACATAATTACTACGGTCTGTATATTCATGGGACTTTTCACCTGGCTGTTTATGGAAATGGGCGGATTAAACGGATCCATGCCTTATTTCTTTGCATTCGGTATAATATTTACAGCACTTATGTATAAAGGGGTACTCCTTTATTTAATGGAGGTGCTGCAGATCGTTTATTATGCAGGAGTCTGTGTTTTCGGATATAGACATCCGGAATACATTACTCAGTTCGATACAGCCGAAGCGCAGTTTGCCGACCAGCTTGTGGGTATATTGTTTTCATCGATAGGTATAGCGGTTATCTTCCTGTTTTATATAGCCGAGTACCGTAAACAGCAGAGGGTGGCCGAGGAAAGCAGCAAGGCTAAAAGTACGCTCCTTGCAAATATCAGCCATGAGGTAAGAACACCCATCAACATGCTCCTCGGAATGAATGAGATGATAATGCGTGAATCCGAGGATGCCCAGATAAACGAATACGCTCAGAATGTTGACAACGCCGGACAGCACCTGCTTTTTATGGTAAACCAGTTCCTTGATCTTTCAAGGATCGATATGGGAAAGGAAGTTCTTTTTGAAGAAGACTTTAATATCATGAAGATGATACAGAGCCTGGGTATTTTTTTTGGAAAGGAAGCTGAAAAGAAGGGGCTTGAATTCGTAATGGATATCGATAAAAAGATACCCGAGGTTGTTTTGGGAGACATGAGAAAGCTTTCCCAGATAGTCTCAAATCTGCTTACCAACGCAGTTAAATATACTTCAAAGGGAACCATCGTCTTTACCGTACAGGATATGGGAATAAAACTGGCAGATAACGATTCGGCGAAGGATGTGCTTATTCATTTTGAGGTATCGGATACCGGAAACGGTATAGCGGAGGAAGATCAGAAAAAGATATTTGAAAGCTTTGAGAGAGTTGATCTGGTTAAAAACAGAAGCATTGAAGGTACCGGACTTGGTTTGGCGATATCAAACAAGCTGGCAAACCTGATGGGAAGCGAGATAAAGGTAAGAAGCAAATATGGGGTCGGCAGTGTATTCTGGTTTGACGTGGTCCTGAAAACGGGAAATGAGCTTAAGGAGGGGCTGACCAATGAGGTCTTCTTTATAGCGCCCGAGGCCAAGATACTTGCGGTGGATGATAATGACATGAATAACATGGTTATAAAATCCCTGCTCAAAAGGACAATGGTAAAGGTCGATACCGCCGGATCTGCCGAAGAGACTTATGAGAAATACGGGAAAAAGGATTATGACATGGTCATCATGGATTATATGATGCCTAATACAAACGGTGTGGAAGCCATGGAAGTCCTAAGGAAAATGGATGCTGAGAGAAACAGGCACGTGCCTATGATTGTCCTGACAGCAGACGCCTCACCGGACAAAAAGGAGATGTTTTTGTCAAAAGGCTTTGACGATTATCTCTTAAAGCCCATCGACAGCTTCCTTCTTGAAAGCGACTTGAGAAAATATCTGCCCTCTCATATGATATCATTGGTAAATGAAGCAAAACAGGATGAACTGCCGATGGAGACACGGCTCGCACTGGACAGGATACTTAAGAAGCATGATATTTCACTGAAATTGGCATTAAAGCATCTGAGCGGGGATATACTCCAGTTTTCACGGGTGTGTGAATATTTTGTAAAGGATTCGCAGAAAAATATCGAGGAGATCAAGGCATATATCAATTCCGGGGATTATGAGAATGCCGCACTTCTTGTTCATGCATTGAAAGGAAATGCAGGCAATGTCGGAGGAGAGGATCTCTATTATACGGCACGCCGTCTTGAGAAAAGGATAAAAGACGGAGACAGCGAATATACAGTATCAGCACTTCCATTGTTTATCATGCAATGGAAGAGAGTTGAAAAGGGACTTAAGGAATTCCTTATCGAGTTTGAAAAAGTAAAACCGAGCCTCATTAAAGACGAGGATAAGGATGAAAAGATCAATGATGAGACTGAGCTCTGGAAAGCATTGATGAAAGCCGTACAACGCGGAAAACAGACTCCCGCGCTGAAGCTGGCAGACAGTCTTACAGCTATCAAGGGCGAGGATGAAGCTCTTGAAAAGATAAAGGAAAGCATAAGAAACATTGAGTTCCACAATGCTGAAAGCATTATAAACGGAATATTGAATAATGGGAAAGGAGGAAGCTAAATGGCAGAGATTGAGATTTTATGCGTGGATGACGATATCAGGATGCTGAATACCATAGAGGATATCCTGATAAATGCCGGATATGCCGTAACACTTGCTAAATCGGGAAAACAGGCAGTGGAATATCTTGAAAGAGGCTTTGAATACAGCCTTATCCTTCTTGATGTTGATATGCCTGAAATGGATGGGTATCAGACCTTTGAGGAGATAAGGAAAATTGATATATCAAAGAATACTCCGATCATATTCCTTACCGGCATGGAGGCCCCGGACTTTCAGATCAAGGGACTTGAATACGGAGCTGCCGATTATATCACCAAACCATTCATTAAAAGCGTTTTTCTTGCGAGGATAAAGAACAGGATTTCCATGAACACATCGGACTCGGGTTATAACGAAAAAGCCCTTGCGGAATTTGAGAAGCTTCTTTCCGGGACTGAACTAACCGTGGCCAAGCTGATTGCCGATGGTCTGTCGAACAACGAGATAGCCGAAAGGCTGGACAGGAAATATGACTATATAAAGCATGTTTCCTCTGCGATACTTGGAAAAACCTATATGAAAACACGGGCTGATATACGAAATTTTCTTAAGAACGGGAAAAACTAACTTTTGGTGACTTTTAAAATTTTTTAAAATAATGTATACTATATAGAGAATGTAAAAAATCCGGATAAAAATTTTTTATGAGAGGTACCTAATAATGAGCGAAAACAATCACAATGAAGCGGACGCGCTTTTTGCGACAAGAAGGAAAAAACAACAGGACGAGGAAGCTCAGAAAGCGGCAAAGCTTGCTGAGGAAGAAAGACTGGCGGAGCTTGAGCGCCAGAAGCAGCAGGTTGCCGAAGAGATCAAGAAGCTTGAAACCTTACAGGCTCTTCAGAAGGAGCAGGAGGAAAAAAAGGCTTTAGAGGAACAGAAGGCTCTTGAAGAAAAGGCAAGACAGGAGGAGCTTTTTGCCGGGAAAGCGGCTGAGAAAGCAGCAAAGAAGGCAGCCGATGCGGAAAAAGGTTCGTTTGATATAAAAAAGTACCTGCCCTTTATCCTTATAGGAGCGGGTGTTCTGGTTGTGGCAATCGTGGTGATCATCATTATATCAGCTTCTTCCGGTTCGGATAAGAAAAAAGCGAAGGATGGCTATCTATCAAAACTTGTTTCGAATGTAGATTGGTACCGGGTAAATGATGATGGATTGACATATGCATATCCTTCAGTCTTCATTCCGATAGAGGATGATGAGTTTAGTATAGGTAAAATGTATTATTATTATGACGAAGAATCCGGACAGGGTGTCAATATGGAAATAGACATAGATATCATGGATGACAGTTATGAGTATATTATTGACAATGCTGAACTTACTTTGGGTCAGATTATGAAAGCGTCAGGGGTTGAAAAATATACTTTCAAAAAATATAATGATAACATTTACTATGCAACCGATTCCTTCGATGATGTAGGATTAGATGAAGGGGAAATATCAGTCATCTATGGAAAAAAGGATGATGTATTTCTTCAGGCAACTTCGTATATTTCGCGGAATCAGACTGCATGCCCGAGAAATATTGAGTTTGAAGATATTCTGACAATATTTGAAACAATTCTTGACCATTCATCGATAACAGCGGTCGGTTAACGGAGGATTAGGCAATGTCTTTACTTATGACGGTATTTTTTGAAAACGGATTTTCGGAGCATTATTTCCCTGCGGTCGACAATAGGAAGTATCCGATTGCCATCAGCCCGCATATTTCAGGGCTTGACGATGAGCTTGTACTGAACGTTGAGGTTTGGGACGGAAGGTGGAGCATAAGCTCAGATAAGAAATATGAGCTGTTAAAGGGCGGCGAGGCAGCAGACAGAGCGGTACTTGAGAATGGTCTTGTACTCGAAGGGACCGTTAAAAAGGATGAAACCTGGTTCTCGATAAAGATCGATGAGGTCGGGGAACACAGTACAGGCTTTTCAAAATACATACTGAGAAGGGATAAAATTCAATCTCTTTCCGTAGGTTCGGGAAATGCCTGCGATATTATTTATTCCAACAGATTTGTTTCGGAAAAACATGCAGAGCTTTCCTTCGAGGGTGATAATACATTTGTTGCCGATTGCGGAAGTACGAACGGAACATATCTTAACGGAAGGTCTGTAACACAGAAGACTCCCGTTAAATACGGTGACGTTATATATGTGGTCGGACTAAAAATAGTTTATCTCGGTCAGCTCATAGCGATAAACAATCCTTCGGGAGATACTAAGGTTAAGCTTCTTGACCCCATAGTTATCCCTGAGATAACGGATGAAACAGAGGAGGACGAGTACGAGAAGGTATATTTCCTCCGTACACCGAGACAGCTGAGAATGCTTGATACGGATCCGGTATCCGTGGAACGCTGCGCACAACAGCAGCCTTATAAAGCTCAGCCGCTGATCTTTACTATCGGACCTTCCTTTACTATGGTTATCCCTATAGCCTTGGCGGCAGTTATGTCAAGCGAAGGCGGCTTTGGAGCATCGAGCCTTGTTATGTCGGGCGGTGCCGCGGTTATGGCGGCCGTTTGGGCGATAGCAAATAACAAATACAATAAAAACGAAGCGAAAAAGAGCGAAGAGGGAAGAAAAACAACTTATATTGATTATATAAACAGGCTTGAAAAAAAGCTGACCGAAAAGGCGGAATACAACAGGAGCGTTCTTTTAGAGCAATATCCTTCGGCGGATGAAATGCTTTCCTTCACAGGCACAAAGCAGGACCGTCTTTGGGAAAAGAGCAGCATTCACAGGGATTTCCTTTCGGTAAGGCTCGGAATCGGTAGTATAAAAGCACCGAACGGAATCAATCTTCCGAGCGAGGACCTTGTAGCAGGCTACGATCCGTTGAATGAGCTTCCCGATAAACTGAAAAAGGACTACGGAGTATTAAAGCAGGTACCGGTTGCACTTTCACTGTACGATAACAGGATAGTTGGGATTGTCAGCCCCGATGAAGCAAAAAGAAATGCTGCATTAAGGCTTCTTACCTTGAATCTTACGGCCAATTTCCCTTATAACGAGCTTCGTCTCGTATATGCCATAAGAGGAAAGGATTATGACGAACTGAGCTTCCTTCGCTGGCTTCCCCATACTTGGGCACCCGACGGAAAACTGAGAATGGTTGCCGCAGATCAGAGGTCATTGGGTGACGTGCTCTATTTCCTCTCGGATCTGTTTAGGGAGCGGACGGAAAAAGAGAATGACAGGAATTCCGATAAAACAGAGAAGATGCTTCCTCATTATGTGATCTTTGTAACAGATATATCACTTATAGCAGGAGAACCAATAGCAAAGTTCCTGCTCGATCCTCCTTTAGAGGCAGGCGTAACTGTTGTATACTGCGCGGATTCGACAGAAAGGCTTCCTTCTAAGTGCGATGCAGTCATCAGTGATGAGAACGGTGTTGCAAAGGTATTTAATATTTCAACACAGGAAAGTTACGGGGAGGGCTTGGTATTTGACAATGTATCCCTTCCTGCCATGGATAACTTTGCAAGAAGTCTTGCAAACTTTGAACTGAGGGATACCTCAGGTAATTCCGAAATCCCCGATATGCTTACGTTCCTCGATATGTACAAGGTTTCAAAGGTTGAGGATCTTGATATCTATCATAAATGGCTTGAGAACCGTACATACGAGACGATGAAGGCCATGGTTGGACAGAAATCGGGCGGTAAGCCGGTATATCTTGACATACACGAGAAATACCACGGACCTCACGGACTTGTTGCGGGTACTACAGGATCGGGTAAATCGGAAACTCTGCAAAGCTACATTTTGAGCATGGCGATCAATTATCATCCTCATGAGGTTGCCTTTATTCTTATAGACTATAAGGGCGGCGGAATGGCCCAGAGCTTTGAAGGACTTCCCCATCTTGCGGGTATGATAACAAACCTCGGCGGAAACGGAACCACAAGGGCACTGCTTTCAATAAATGCCGAGATAAGACACAGACAGAGAGTATTTAACGATTATAAGATAAAGCATATCGACCAGTATATAGAGCTTTATCGCAACGGCGAGGCCGATGAGGCGATGCCGCATCTTATCATAATAGCCGATGAATTTGCGGAATTAAAGAAGGAACAGCCTGAATTTGTGAGGGCGCTGGTTTCAGCAGCACGTGTCGGACGTTCATTGGGAGTTAACCTTATACTCGCAACCCAGAAACCCGGCGGAGTCGTAGATGATGAGATCTGGAGCAACACCCGTTTCAGAATATGCTTAAGGGTTGCGGATAAGCAGGATTCGAATGAGATGTTAAAACGTCCCGATGCTGCGTTTATCACCGGGACGGGCCGCGGTTACATGCAGGTCGGAAACGATGAGATCTTTGAAGAGTTCCAATCGGGCTGGTCTGGAGCCGAGTATACACCTGACGTGCCCTTCAATGACGGCAGCAAGGGCTTTGTAAGAATGGTAGGCATTACCGGAAAGCCCGAAAAGACCGGAAACAAAAAGAAGAAAAAGTCGGGCGACAATCTGAATAAGGTTACCCAGCTCGATGAGATAGTAAAATATGCTGAAAGGCTTTCAAAAGAAAACAATATCGAGCCGCTCAGGCAGATATGGCTGGCACCGCTGCCTTCCATGCTGTATCTTGACGATCTTGATACCGAAAGTGTTGATAGAGAGCATCTTGCAATTCCGATCGGACTTGCAGACGATCCTGAAAATCAGAGACAGTTTACGGTATCGCTCGACTTTATCCGAGACGGTCATCTGCTTATATGCGGCGGATCGGGCGCCGGAAAGACAACACTTATCGAGACCATAGTGTTCAGTGCTGCGAATACGTATACCGCAGATCAGGTTAATTTCTATATAGCTGATTTCTCGGGCCGTACGATGTCGGCATTTGCCGGCCTTCCTCATACAGGTGCTGTATGTCTTGAGGGTGAGGACGAGAAGATCGAGAATGTTATGACATTTATCAGGGAGGAGCTTGAAAGAAGAAAGATCCTGATGTCCGGGAAGGGCATCGGCTCGTTCCGTGATTATCTGGCAGTTGAAAAGGATCTGCCGATGATACTTCTTATCATTGATAACTATGCGGCATTCAACGAATCCTATGAGGAGTATGACGACCTGTTCGTACAGCTTTCACGTGAGGCGGCCGGGTACGGTATCTACCTTATATTCAGCTGCAACAATTCCTCGGATATTAGAGGAAGGATACGCCAGGGCTTTGCAAAGGGCATAGGAATGCAGCTGCCTGACAGGTTTGAATACGATTCGATTATCGGCATGAGGACGGAAATCCTTCCCGATGACAGGGTAAGCGGACGCGGATTAATAAAGGAAGGCACACCGCTTGAGTTCCAGACCGCACTTCCCGTAAGAAGCACCGGAACAAGCATAATGCTTACCATCAGGGAGATAATTGCAGATAAATTTGCCGGAGTTGAAGGAATATCAAAGAAGACTCTCGGTAAATATGCGGCATTCTCATCCGATGAAATCCTGAACGATGAGGCAAACTCAGACAGATTAATAATAGGTAGAAATATAAATGACGGAAGCATAATAAATGCCGATCTTGACAAGACTCTTGTATTTACCGTAAGCGGAGGCCCGAAGAGCGGAAAGACCAATTTCCTTTCGTTTGCTGCAAAACAGATGAAGGAGAAAGGAAGCAGGGTATACATTTTTGACGGACCGTTAAGAGAGCTTGAGGAAACTGCAGGTGAAATAAATGCCGACGGTTATTTTACAAGTGCTGGGGAATTGTTTAGCTTTATGGAACAGGTCATGGTTCCGGAGCTTACGGAAAGAAACGAGCTTGTATATAACGCAAGAGAAGCTAAAACCTCAGTAAGCAAGGCATTAAAGGATTATGACAGGATAGTGCTTATTGTTAATTCCGCAGTTGATTTCATGGAAGCAATATATAATGAAGCCGCTGACATGAGTGAGTTCCTTGAGGTCGTTTTTGATAAGGGCTTGGAACACAAGATCCATTTCATTATGGGCGTTTCCTTTAGGGAATACGATGAATGCAGCAGCTACAATGCATTCCGTATGGCAATGGACATGAAGACGGGCATCCATCTTGGCGGAGAGCTTGCCGAGCAGAGGATTTTCGATTTTGATGCTTCGGTTGGCGAGTATGACAAAAAGAGTCCCGCAGGTTCGGCAGTTACGGTTGTTAACGGAGAAACGATTGAAGTAATGACGCCTATAATGTCATTCTGAGCGCAGCGAAGAATCTAAAGATCCTTCGGCCATTTGTCATAAGGTGTCACCAAAGGTGACGGAACCTTGTGACCCACGTTCTTCAGGATGACAAATAAAAAGCTTCCTCAAAAATACAAATAAAAAGGAAAACAGGTGTACATATGAGCAAAATAAATATAGAAGTAAGGATCCCCGGAAATGACAAAACCTATGATTTCCAGGTGGATGACAGAATGAAGATAGGAATCGCAAAGAAAGAGATCATGTCCTCAATAAGGGAGTTTGAGGGCTATGATATCTTTAACGGAACAAAGGATATCGCAGTCTGCTCGGTCGAGCTTGAGGGCTTGATCGAGGACGGCGAAAGCTTTCACAAGGTGGGGATCAAAAACGGAAGCCGCCTCGTGATAGTTTAACAAAACATTTCAATGTTTAGGATCAGGGAAAAAAGTATGAGAGAAGGAAAGGAGGAAAACCGTGGAACAGAAAAAGATAGCAGTGGATACGGATGCTCTAAAGTCCGCCGCGGAAAAGGCAGACCGATCGGTATCGGATCTGAGGGCAGGGGTACAGAAATTTCAGTCTATTATAGAGGGACTGAACACCTCTTGGAGCAGTGATGTAAAAACAAAGTTCTTCACAAGCTATGAAAAGGACCTTCAGGCGTTAAACGAGATGGTCACACAGTATTCGGAGGTATGTGCGGGGCTTAGGAGCCTTGCGGATTACCATAATAAAACCGAGGAAGAAATAAAGGCTAAAATTGATAAAGCAGGGAAATCGTACGGCTGATAAGACGGGAATTCTCAAAAGAAGGAGGTAAGGAGCAATAAATGGCAGCAGATGTAAATAAAGTGGATACCACGCTGCTTGTGGCAGCGGCATCTGAAATAACCCAGGTGAAAAAGACCATCTCCCAGAGTGTTGATTCGGTAAATGCGGTTTTCCGGAAAATGCTTGAGTCAAATGCCGGAGAATCTGCGGATGAACTCGGAGCGGTTGCGGGACAGCTGAAGAAGAGTTCTTCGGATATACTTTCGGTAATGACAAATTATGAGAAGGTATTGAATGAACTGGCAGGAATATATGACAGTACGGAGAAGAATACTGTAAGTGAGGCAGGAAAATTGAAATTCGGAGGTTTACGCTGATGGCAAATATTAATATAAATCTGACCGAAGTTAGAAAACAATCAAGATTGTTAAAGGAAGCTTCCTCGCAGCTTATTAACGGAACGGTAAAGCCGATAGAGGATGCTGACAAGAACATGGGAGCTGCCTGGTCGGGCAATGCTTCCAAGACGTTTACAAAATACATGGAGGAACTTAATGCCGCATTAAAATCAAATGCGGATGACATTAGCAAACTGAGCGTTTTCTTGGCAAATGCCTGCAATTCCATAGAGAAGGCGGACAGGGAAGCCAAGGCTAAAATAAAGTAGAAATTTAATGTGATGTTTTATAAAATTATCTTACAGGAGGAACAAAAATGGCAACACAACAGGTAAATGCGGCTAAATTGAAGAAGGCCGGAAATGAACTCTCAGCTCTTTCAACAAAGATCAAGGCAGAGGTTAACAAGCTTGATGACAATATGCAGAAGGTATCCGCTATATGGAGCAGTGATGCAAGCGCAGCATATCTAAAGCAGTACAATGCAGATAAATCAAATTTTAGCGAGCTTGTAAAAATCATGAAGGAAATGGGCGATACCTTAACCCAATTCTCGTCAAAATATCAGGCAGCAGACAACAAAGCAAGCGATCTCGTACATAAATATCTTAAGAAATAATAAGGGGGACAAATAAAATGGCTGGAGAACAGATCAAGGTCGATACCAAACAATTAAAGACATATTCAAATGAAATCAAGACTGCATACAAGAACATGCTTGCCTATCTGGCACAGAGCCAGCAGGAAGTTAAAAATTTAAAATCTACATGGACAGGTGCGGCTGCAAATGAGTTTTATGCAAGATACGAGGCTATCCGTGTTAAGTGTGATGAAGTTATGACGGTTGTAAACAACTATTCGTTAACTCTTTCGGAGTCTGCAGACGTTTACAACACCAACGAGCAGAAGGTTACGGACAGTGCAAATAAGCTGAAGATCAAGTTAAAATAACGGGAGGTGCTTATGGCATCCATGATGGTAACGGTGGATGAGCTGAGGTTCAAAAAGACCATATACTCTAAAGCCGCAAAGAATTTAAGAGAGGTTGTAGTGGTTGTAAAAAAAGCTTCGACTTCATTAGGCAACGACAGGATGTTCAACGAGGCAAGAGCATCCTTGAAAAAGCTTTCCGAGAACCTCGAAAGACGTGCCAACGTATTGGAAGCACTTGCGGAGGCACTTGTTTATTCAACAGATACCTATAAAAGTGCTCAGACTCATTCCGTATCACAGATATCGGTGTATAAGGCACATAAAACTGACTTCTACGGAAAACCTGTGCATGTTTCCGGGGCAGCAGCATCAGGTGCAGCTGCAGCAGCGGGAGGAGTTGCTGCTTCAGCTGCTTCGGGATCTTCTTCCGGAGCATCACAGACAGTTGCATCCTCAGGGTCATCGGGTAGTGCCGGAAATGTTTCTTCGGGAAGCAGCAGTTCTAACGTAACGATAAACAATAATTCCGCAAGCACAACTGCAGGATCCGGAACACAGGCACCTGAAGCCCAAAACGCTGCAGTGCAAACTGCTTCATCGGCTCCGGCGGAGGCTGCTAATATTAATTATTCTGAGGATAATTCTACTATTAATATTACGAACAATACTGTGATCAACAATATCACCGAAAATGTATACGTAAACGAAGTTGCAGCCGAGGTACCGGAAACCGCCGCAGAGACGATTACGGCAGCAGAAACCGCAGCTGTATCTGCACCTGCTCCGTCCGGAGTATCGGGAGCTGCAGAGAGCAGCGGGGTAAGCGGTGCAGTCATGTTTGGTGCGGGAGTTGCGGCAGCGGCAGCAGCAGGTGCGGCAGCCTTCGGAACCTCCAAGATATTAAAGAAAAGAGAAGAGAACAATTCGATCGATCATCAGATAGAGGAAGCAAGAAAAAAGCTTCAGGCTATTGAAAATGAGCAGAATGAATTAAAAACTTCATTATCTGAAACGGAGGAAGCTGACCAATGAAAAAAATCTTGATATTATTTATGCTGGTTATTACCTTATCGATAATCACGGCATGCGGCAAAGATGAAGGGATCAAAGAAATAAACATTGTCGATGCGCCGGTAAAGAATACCGATGTGGATGACATCTATGATGATTCCGATTTCGATGACCTTTATCAGGATGATTATGATCAAGATGATTATGATCAGGAGTATGATGGATCAGATGACTATGACATAGGCGATGAAGATTATGATGATTCAGGATATGTTGGTTCCGAACCTGATGATTTTGATCTGGATTATGATGAGAATGGCCGCATAAACTGGCTGCAATATAACGGACATACTTATAGATACTTTGATGAGGATATAACCTGGACCGAAGCAAGAGAAAGATGCATAGATGAAGGAGGCCATCTTGTAACCCTTACAGATGAGGATGAAGCAGATCTCATATATGAATATTTCTATGACAGAAAAGCCTGGATCGGAGCATATAAATTCGGGGATGTCTGGTATTGGGTAACTCATGAGGATTGGGGATATACCGATTGGGATTACGGAGAGCCCAGCAATTCCAAAGGAGCTGAGTGGTGTGTTCATCTCTGGACCGATATGAGATGGAACGATCTTAGTGATGAGGATGTGAAAAATATTGTTGAGGGCTTTATCTGTGAATATGATGAGTATGTAGATCATGGAGATTATTGATCTATGAAAATCTAAGAACTAACTTTTGGTGACTATTCTTTTCTTAATGCTTGTTGTATCATAGTCTTGCATTAAAAAAGAATAGTCATTTTACGGAGGAAAATGAAAATAATGAAAAAGTTAGCGGCAGTATTACTTGTTATTGTGATGGTTTTTTCTCTTGCTGCATGCGGCAAGAATGAAGAACCGTCATCGAACACCGTTAATGTGGTCACTAAGACAGCAGAAACGACATCTGCTCCCGAGGTTACAAAGGAAGCTGAGGTAACAAAGGCTCCCGAAATCACAAAGGAAGCTGAAGTAACTAAGGCTCCCGAAACCACAAAGGAACCTGAGGTTACAAATTCTGTCGAAACAACGCCCGAACCTACGGATGAACCGTATATTGATGAGTTTGAACGCCAAGGAAGTGTATTTGATGGAACGTGGAAGGCCGATGGCTGTACAGTACTCATTTTCGGTGAAGGTGCAGCGGATATCATTTGTGCATGCTTTGAAGACACGGATCGTGAAACTTATGGAAGCTGGCATGAAATCTGGACATCCTATAATGAAGAAACCAGAGCGTTTGAAGGCATATTTGAAATATACTTCCATTTTGACGGTGATGAATTGGTAAGCGAAGAAATAGGGGGTACCTATACTTTCTACGTAAAGGGCGAAAATATGCGCTGGGCTGAAAAAGACTTAGGTTTTGTGTGGGTGTCCGATGAGCTTGAGAACCCTGTTATGGTTGATGATGCAAACCACGGAATTATTGCCGACGAATCTAATCCCGGACACAGATTCTGCGGTACCTATGAGAGTGATGAGGCTGTTATGAGGGTAGAAGCTGAGGGTGATGGCATGTTTATAAGAATATTCTTTAACGAGAATGAGTATGGCTTCTATGAATACTGGGTTGATTTCTCAGAGGAAGAGATGACCTTAAGATGCGATGAGATCAATCACAGAGGATATTATGCAATGACCGAAGAAGGACCTTATGAATGGGCAGACGAGCTTGATCCTACAGTATTCGTTATTGATGATTCCGGTGAGGTACCTCTTATAGGATGGCCTGAACGAGCAATGGATTTTGTTCAGACTTATGCTGATTATGGTTATTAAGATAAACTTGTAGGTTGATAAAAAGGAAAGGGCGGAAATGATATGAAAAATAGTTTTATACGAAAAACAATTGTTTTGCTTTTGGTGACTGTATTCATTATAAGCTTATTGCCTGATCTTAAAAACGTTTCGGCAGCTTCAAAACCTTCAAAGCCGAAGATTTCGGTATCCGTTTCGGATGACGGTTCCACAGTTACCCTGACTATCAAGAAAACAAAGCGTGCTGAGGGTTACGAGATCGCGGCAAAGGTTTCGGATGCTAAGGACTTTACGGAAATCGCTACGATAGATCTGGACGGCACGAAAAAGCGTACAATAACCGTTAACACTCTTCCGAGCGGGATATATTCAATAAAGGTAAGGGCCTATGCCGTTGATAACGGGAAAAAGGTTTACAGCAAGTACAGCAAGACAAAAAAGGTAACGGTCATAAATGAATTCAATCCCGAACTTTTAGGAATTTCCCAGGGTGATATCGTTACATTCGGTGCTTATGAGCAGGATGACAACAAAAAGAACGGTAAGGAACCCATAGAGTGGATAGTTCTTTCAAATGATGGCGGTAAACTTTTTATGGTGAGTGTTTATGCACTTGAACGCGGTATTGTCGATGATGACAAGGGTTCTTATGATGGATCCTGGAAGAACAGCGATATCAGAAAGCATCTGAATGAAGAATTCTTAAAAGATGCATTTTCAGATACGGAGATAGCATTTATAGCCGATACCGAGCTTGAGGATTCCGATTGTACCGATAAGGTATTCCTGTTATCCTCTGATGAAGTAAAGAATAAGGATTACGGTTTTGAAAGCAAGAAGGACCGTTCATGTACACCTTCAGACACTGCTTTTGTTGACGGAGTATATGTATTTAATGATTATACCGAGCGCGGCGGCTATTATGTAGCAAATGACGATTGTTTAGCATGCTATTGGTGGCTTCGTACTTCAAAAAACGAAGAAGGCGGACACGCTTTTTATCTTGTGGAGGATAACGGTTCTATAGGCTATAATTACTGTTGGGGAGATGATTATTATACCGGCAGGGGCGATGAGGATGAAGACTTCTATATCGAGGATGGTGGATTTGGTATCCGTCCTGCAATCGTGGTTAACTTAAAGAGCGGTGTTCAGAACGTTCTGACCAAAACCGAAAAGACCATGAAAGAAGAATGGGCCAATGCCGGTGAAAGTAATGACTGGGATGAAGACGACGATGACGATTATGATTGGTAATAAGATGTTGACGATAACAACGATTCCAAAACACTTTTTATAAAACCTTCCGAATATGACAGGACGGTCCGTGGCTGATAAAACCATGAACCGTCCTGTTATTTTTTTATTTGTAATAGTTATTGAATATAATCATATGAGACATAGATCTGTCTGTAATGACCGTTGCCGTCATAGATCTCAACATGCTGTTGATAATTATAAGAACCGAAATCCCAGGTATACTCGAGTGAACCGCTCCAATAATCTGTTTCGTATGAAGGATTGCCAAGATGTTGTACAGCAGCAGTGTATATTCCTCCGGGATTATCGTCGGCGGCATCGCGATATACCATGACCAGCCTGCCATACTGGAACAGACAGGAATATGTTTCATCTCCGTCATTGGCGTAGGTCACTTCCATTTCGGGACCAAAGTATGGCCATTCTTCAATATCGGTAAATTCACAATAACTGATCTTACTCTTTAATTCACTGTATGTCAGACCGAACAGATCCGAATCAAAATAGAAGAAACCGTTTTCGTCTTCTACATACATATAATAAACGACTTCCTCTTCTTGGGAATCGTCATAATTTAACGAAACATACTGTTGTCGGTAATGCCTTTCTCCGTTTCCGTAACGTTCGACATGCTGCTGATAATAACAGGTTGTGAGCTTCCACATATAATCTTTGGAGCCTGAATAATATTCGGATGTACTCACTGGTTCACCAAAGTAAGATACAGCGGTTGAATACATCCGGCCGGGATCATCATCGGCAGCGTCCCAATATGCCAGGACAAGTTTATTGTTCTGGAAAAGACATGTGTAGGTTTCTTTTCCGTCATTAACATAGACAACCTCCATGTCATGACCGAACCATGGCCATTCCTCAGGCTCGGTAAGTTCTAAGTGGCTCAGCCTGCTTTGGAAAACCATATATGATACATCGAACAGGTCCGTATCCATATTGAAGAAGCCGGTTTCGGGATGGACAGAGAAATATTTTTTCACGGTATCGTCTTCTGTAGGAGCGCCTTCTATCGGCTCATCTTCATTTGGATCTGCTTCTGTCGGATTACCTTCTAAATGGTCATCATCAGGATTGTTTTTCGTGCCGTTATCTGAAGGACCATCAACGATATTTATATCGAGTTTTCCGCCGGAATCTGAAGAATTGCATGAACATAGGGATATTATTAATATAACGGTAAAAAATATAAAAAGATTTTTTTTCATATACTTCTCCGGAAAGTCTTAATGTTGTAGAAAAATTCTCAATGTTTGTATTATAAAACAAAATCAGTAAATAATCAATAATTTTTAATCAACTAACTTTTGGTGACTTTTTTTATTCTGAAAAATGTGTTACGATATAAAAGTAGAGAATAATTAAGGAGGATCAGTATTATGAAGAAGATTAGAATGCATGGTGTTTCATTAATTCGGAAATTTGGTATTGCTTTGTTTTTAGCAGCTATTGTTTTAGCCAGCTACATTCATATACCGTATGTAAGTATATTTGCTGAAGAGAAGTTGGCGATAGATGAAACTAATTTCCCAGATCCGAGATTTAGAGTTTATATTACAATTTATATTGATCAAGATAAGGACGGATTTTTGTCACCTGAAGAAATTAGTAGCGTAACAAAAATAGTTCTTCCCAATTATAATGTTAAAACTCTTGAAGGAATAGAATTTTTTCCCAACCTTGAGGTTTTAACCTGTCATTATAACGAGTTGACGAGTTTGGATCTTAGCAATAATCCTTCTTTGAGACATCTGAATGCTATGTATAATCAGTTGACCGAAATTGATATAAGCAATAATTCTTCTTTAGAAGAGATGTATATTTATTCTAATCAGTTGACCGAAATTGATGTAAGCAATTGTCCGTTATTGACAGTATTAAATGTAAATACCAACCAATTGACCAGCATTGATATAAGCAATAATCCTGCTCTTACCAAATTTTATTGCAGTAAGAATAATATTTCAGATTTGGATCTGAGTAACAATCCCGCCTTAAGGACTTTGAGCTGCTACACTGACAAGTTATCAAGCTTGGATCTGAGTAATAATCCTGAGCTGTATGAATGTTGGTGTTATGATAATCAATTAACCAGTTTGGATATTAGTAGTAATCCTGAATTGACTGTTTTGTCCTGTCATACTAACCGATTAAAGAGTTTTGATACTAGCCAAAATTCTTCTTTGAAAGAGCTGTATATTTATGATAATCAGTTGACCGAAATCGATGTAAGTAATAATTCGTTGTTGACAGTATTAAATTTAAATACGAATCAATTGACCAGCATTGATATAAGCAACAATCCTGCTCTTACCAAGTTTTATTGCAGTAAGAATAATATTTCACATTTGGATCTGAGTAAAAATCCCGCCTTAAGGACTTTGAGCTGCTACACTGACAAGTTATCAAGCTTGAATCTGAGTAATAATCCTGAGCTGTATGAATGTTGGTGTTATGATAATCAATTAACCAGTTTGAATATTAGCAATAATCCAGCTTTATCTACTCTAAATTGTAAAGAAAATCTGCTTACTTCCCTGAACTTAAGCAAATGTACTTCTTTAAAACTTTTTTATTGCTCTAGGAATAAATTTACAAGTCTGGATGTGAGAAATAATACCGCATTGGAAACTTTGTCGTGTTTTGGTAATGCGTTGACGAGTTTAGATGTGAGCAATAATACGGCCCTTACATATTTTAGTTGTAGAGAGAATCGACTTACAAGTCTTGATATTAGCAATAATACCATGTTGACTGATCTTTATTGTTATCAAAACAAACTTACTAGTCTCGACTTGAGTAAAAATATACAGCTCGAAATTATAGAGTGTAATGATAATCAATTTAAGAACCTAGATTTTAGAAATAATACCAAGCTTTCACAAGTATTGTGCTATAATAATCCTAATCTGGCCACAGTTATCATTAAAAATTGCGATAAACTTATAAATGAATACAATGTTAAGGATACCGAAAATTTCAAATATGATTCAACGACAAAGGTTATTTGTAACGATTCAGATGCAATAACTATTTCCGCTCAGCCAAAGAATGTATCTGTTCATGAAAACGAAATAGCTGAATTTTCAGTAACTGCCAAAGGATACAAACTCAAATATTTATGGCAATATAAAGAAAAAGGTAAGAATTCTTGGACAGATTGGTCTGCAAAAACTACCGCAAGTATTAGTGTTGCATATGCTTCATTTAGAGATGGAATGAGTTTGCGCTGCAAGATATCCGATGGTTACGGTTTAACAGTTACTTCAAAGGAAGTGGTTCTTGCATATATTCCTAATCTGGCTATTACCGCTCAGCCTACGAATGCTGCTGTAAAAAATGGTGAATTAGCATACTTTAGTGTTAAAGCGACTGGAGAAGATTTGAAGTATTTGTGGCAATATAAGGAAAAAGGTAAGAGTACTTGGATTGATTGGACTTCAAAAACTACTGCAGAAATAAGTGTAGCATATGCTTCATATAGGGATGGCATGAGATTCAGATGTGTGGTAACGGATAAAAATAGTAAGAAGGTTACATCTAATGAAGCAGTTCTTACTTATAAGTCTTTATCAAATCCGGTTATTACCACACAGCCTAAGAATGCGACCGTTAAATCCGGTTCATTGGCAAATTTCAGCATTAAGGCAACAGGAAACAGTCTTAAATACTTGTGGCAGTATAAGGAAAAAGGTAAGAGTACCTGGACGGACTGGACATCAAAGACTACATCTGAAATAAGTGTAGCATTTGCATCATACAGGAACGGAATGAGCCTCAGGTGTGTTGTAACGGATAAGGATGGTAACAAGGTTATATCAAGTGAAGCAGTTCTTACATACGAAAGTTCATCAGATCCGGTTATTACCACACAGCCTAAGAATGCGACCGTTAAATCCGGTTCATTGGCAAATTTCAGCATTAAGGCAACAGGAAATAGTCTTAAATACTTGTGGCAGTATAAGGAAAAAGGTAAGAGTACCTGGACGGACTGGACATCAAAGACTACCTCGGAAATAAGTGTTGCATATGCATCATACAGGAATGGAATGAGCCTCAGATGTGTGGTAACGGATAAGAACGGCAACAAGGTTATTTCGAGTGAAGCAGTTCTTACTTATGAAAATTCATCAGATCCGGTTATTACCACACAGCCTAAAAATACAACCGTAAAGTCCGGTTCATTGGCATATTTCAGTGTAAAGGCGACAGGAAACGGACTTACTTATCTGTGGCAGTATAAGGAAAAAGGTAAGAATACCTGGACAGATTGGACATCAAAGACTACCGCAGAAATAAGTGTAGCATATGCATCATACAGGAACGGAATGAGCCTTAGGTGTACAGTTACCGATAAAAACGGAAATAAAGTTACATCAAACGAAGTAGTATTAACTTACAATAACTAAAAACAACCGGGAGGGAAAAATGAAATCAATTTTATCAAAAGTTACAAAGACACTGTTGGCATTGGTATTTGTATTGGGCCTGTTATTTACGGTAATGCCCGCAAGCAACGTACAGGCTGCTAAGCTGACAAACAAAAAGGCACAGAAGATCTTAAAGAAAAAGATCAAAAACAAGTTCTGCAGGTATACATTTTATGATGTTGACGGCGATAATATCGATGAGATGTTTGTTCTGGGCTTCAGCGGCAAGTTTGTAGACGGCGATGACAAAAAGAAGAGTCTTAACGTTTACAAGGTAGAAGGCAAGAAGGCTAAGTCGATCTATGAGTATTCGATCGATGGCGATCTTTTCCATCCCTCGCTGACATTTAATCTCTTTAATGACGGTACTTATACTTATATGATGGTCAACCATGAGCATGAAGGCTACGCAAACTATATTATTTATATGTACGGTGCCGACAGCTTTAATGAGATTGCAAGAATAGAAGCTGATTTAGCGGGAAATGAATTATCATATCGCGTAAGGGGCAAAGAGGTCAGCGGAGAAGAGTTCTCTTATTTTATGTCCGGGATCGAGGCTGATGACGTAAATTATGAGTTAAAGGACTGCTCGACAAAGGTTGCAAACAAGTACTTCAAGAAGATGCTCAAGGCTGAATACAAGTACAGATGCAAGGTTGGTATTTATGATAAAAATACTGCAAGTCCGGTATTTAGCGATGAAGACGGCGACGGGATCGATGAGTATATCGTAAGGATCAATGCCATAAGCGGTGAAGTACTTCACGTAAGTCTTTCTAATGACAGCAGTGCGGATTACTTCGTTGACAGCATTGCATATACGATTGAAGACGGCAAGATCGTATTTGATATCCCCGAGGATTATTACAGTGATGAAGACTGGGGTGAGGTTGACGGAGAGCAGTATCTCGGTCACTACCAGCTTGACAGATGCGGCATCGATGTTGTAAGAGAAGGTGCGTCTGCTTTCATATTTGATATCAAATGGGGCTCAAGCGCATTTGAAACAGATCAGTGGATCTACGTTGCTTTCTATCAGGGAGAGGATAACGATGGGAACGCATATTTTGTATGCAGCGACAACGGATTACACAGCAGACACATAACCGATATGGATTCCGAAGAAACAACGGACGAGATTATCGGTGAAGGTCTGTCTGCAGAATTCGTTATGAAAGACGGAAAGCTTTACTGGCATGATCTGAATGATGAGACCAAAGCAGTATGGGATCTTGGATTTGAGAAGACCAAATAAGGCCGGATAAAAACGGTGTAAACTATTCGAAAAATTCTTAAAAAAAGAGTTGACAAATGTATAAAAATACGCTAATATACATTTTGGCAAAGGCAATGGGGTCTTTGGGCACACGCCCGAAGACTCTGTTTTTTTTTTGGAAATGCATGGATTACGTAGTAATCCGCAAACAAAAATATATTTTTACAAGCCACAAGGCAAAAGGAGGAAAAAATGTCGTACGTTGATGAAGTGATCGAGCTGGTTATCAAGCAGAATCCCAATGAGCCTGAATTCCATCAGGCAGTTAAAGAAGTTCTTAACTCTCTTCGCCCCGTAGTAGAGAAGAATGAAGAGAAGTTCAGACGTGATGCTCTCTTAGAGAGAATCGTTAATCCTGAGAGACAGATCAAGTTCCGTGTTCCGTGGGTAGATGATAAGGGACAGGTACAGGTTAACACAGGTTACCGTGTACAGTTCAACAGTGCTATCGGACCTTACAAGGGAGGTTTA
>JAILGF010000200.1 GCA_024696945.1 Lachnospiraceae bacterium
CCCACCTTGTCAGCTTTTCCTCTGACAGTGACGCTCCCACACCTCTGCAGGCTCTCATTCTCCCATGCCAGGATTCTTTGGTAAACGGCACCATCAGATCATATTCCTCATGATCCTCCATCTCAAAATAGTCATATGCTACATCCGGAATCCAAATCGGATGTTTCGTTTCCCCGGCACCTGACCATTTAGGACTGTACTTAAGCACAAGTTCTTCGCTAGCGCCTGCGATTTTATCTTCATATGGCAGCCATGCCATATACAGGATGAGCATCCTTCCATCTGATTTCAGAATTCTTGCCATGGCTCAACCGCAATCACACGATTATACTCCGCAAAATGATCAGATGTAATACCCTCACCACTTCCGAAGTCCAAAATATCCTTATCTTTTATATCACCCAGTTGCGTCCAAACTATTTTCTTAAACAGTCTTTCCCACGCCTGTAAATCTTTAATACTTCTCATCTATTTAACCTCGTATAAATTCAATGTATATAGTCATCCGACACCTCGGCAAAAGTACGTATGCCCTTTATATAATCATGATAAGCATTCTCAGGATCTTTGCCATGAAAAATCCTGCAAAGACCGCACATATCGCAATCCGCGATACATGGATACCTGTTCTTTATGAATGCCCTGCGCTCTTCTTCAGAGGACGATTCGATCAGCGGTGCATTTATCACGGCCTCACCTCACACGATATTCCTGCCTTGACGGTATCTGTCCATATATTCGGCATTAATCTCCCTGATCTCACGCTTTCCATCTATATAGTCCTGATAGATATCCCAAGGTGAACCGCCTCCTAGCCAGCAGGATGAACAGTTCTCACATCCGCCTCCACAGTCCATGGAGTTCTTAATGATCACTTCACGTTCTTCTTTGGTAGTATCTTTTATGAGAATTGATTTAAACTCCATAATTCCCTCCATACATTCTTCATGGCTGCACTATGGAAACTCCCTCACAGTCATTAAACCTGGCAAAGCGGATCAATGTATTATCCAATTCTTTGTCTGACGAATTCCGGGTTCCCACCAAAGTTATCTTCTCTACCAATTCTTTCATCCCGGGATTCTTTTTTGGCGTGAAAAACATACATGATCCCGACGCCAAGACCTGCTCCAAGGTACAGAAATGCGGCCATGAATGTCGGTGCCACGTTAATAAGCAATAGTTTCGAGCATGGTATGTTTATCGCATAAAACAGTACCGCAAGAACGGCATATATGATAGCATTCAGTTTCTTATAGTCCAAAACGTTTCACTTCCCTTTGTTAAAATGCACTACCTGAACATAAACATCTTTTTCCATAGATTCATCAGCATAAGGTAAGGAAGCACAGACAATATATGCAGTCTGTTCTCATCACCTAATGCTACAAGTGCGTCGCGACATTCCTTAAAGTCTGCCGATAATCTCATAAACTCTTTTTTGTGTGAATCTTTCGTCCTCCTTTGGTTCAAGTTCTTAAACCATTATAACACATTTCAGAAAAAAAAGTTTATTGAGAAAGAAAATCAAGACCATTGTATATATATTGAATTCCGATTTTATGTTCCAGCAGTCAACCCGACAAATCCGAATTTGGCACTCAGATTAATTGATACGATGTGTTCCTAAATATGTAGGTTCCGAAAACAAACAAAATAAGGAAAAGTACGTTCAATAATTTCTTCTCGTTCAAAGAGGACTATGTATGTGAGGTTACCCTCATCATATAATTCTTAAGTATACCGGGATACTCCTTTACATGTTCAAACATATAGGAACAATGTCCATAGCCTTTCCTTACTGTAATTGTTGCACCGGGATAAAACTTCCTGATATCTTTCCGACATACGATGTGACTGTCACGGCTTCCGAATTCAAAAAACAAAGCCTTCTGCGTTTTATTGTCTAAAGGACACCCCTCAAATTCAAAGCTGTTACAGGTATATACCATGTTTCGAAGGCTTTCATTATCCGTTCTCTTCATTCCTTCGAAAAGAACTTTCGTCAAAGAATCATCCATTTTGGGGACAGCGTTATACATTTTTTCCAGCTTTTTAGGGTGATCTCTCATTCCTTTCATTATAAAATAAAATATCTTGTCGGCACCACGGACTCTTGATATTGATGCCCCTTCCATAACCGAACACTTCACACCGATATGTTTCTTGCCTGCAATAAGGTACATGGCAACTACGCCACCAAGAGAAGACGAAAACATAAGATCAATATCTCTAATACCATGATTAACAAGCCAACTTTCAATTTGTTGTGCTTCATCCTTTGCAGAAACGAATTTTCCCAGGTCTTCTCCATGCCCCGTAAGATCCGGTGCGATGATATGATAATCCTTCTCAAAGCCAGACACAAATGGAAGAAGCATCTCATGACACATCCACATACCGTGAATCAACAAAATGTGTGGACCGGAATGATTACCATATTCATATATAATCATGTTTACCTCCCAATTTCGGTTTGTTTATTTCATTATGCTGAAAGTTAATTTTACTAACTTTTTTATGAGTATACCAAATATATATTCTCTCGTCAAACTTTTTAAGCTTTTAAAATAATCCAGAGTGCAAGGAAATGTATAGGGTAAAACAAGTAAAATAACCATTTATTGGCTATATTTTTCTTTCCGGATTCTCCGTTGTAGAAGCAGACTAGGATTATTGGTAATAACATTCCAATCTGCCAAATTCCATCATACCATGCTACAGTACCTGAAGATATAACAAGAATCGCTACCATCATCTGAGCCATACATAAGCTTAAGTATGATATAAGCTGTTTTTTTCTGTCTTCCCTATAAATATGAAATAGCCATACCATGAAGGGTCCCAATACTCCCCAATCCGAAAAAGATGTGAGGATCATAAATGTGAATACCACTATGCCTTTCATGGCCTTATCTTTCATCTTATCTGCAAGAAGAAGCATCACAAATGACATAAACAATGTGATCATCACATTCAGGTTTGTTCCTGTAACAGTACCATATCTTGCCAAAGAATATGGTATCTGAGACAGTAAACTGAAACACAGTAGCCTCAATCCGTATTTTAGCTTTGATGATGTGTAGTAATACCCCTCTGCTAGGAAATAAAACATCACCGGAGCTGCCATCCTGCCGACAGTCCTCATGAGTATATAGAGGATTGTCAGAGCAGGATTTTTTTCCGGTTGAAGAAGAAATGCAGCTGTGTGATCAAGAAGCATCGTCATAATCGCAATATACTTAATCTGTGTTCTGTTTAGGCTAACACTTTTCGACATCTTTCCCTCATTTGTTTTTATATGATATGATTCCATTTTATAGTTCGTCAAAGTCGATGTTGCTATATTAGCTGTTCCAAAAATATAGCCTAAAATAGGATCATGACCTGGTGTAGCTCCTCTATGGCCAAACTTTCGACTCCCTTTTAGTGCTCCATCAGACCCTATATTAGCATCAAAGGGAAACCATCTTTGTATCGACAATATACCAAAATATAAAATCTCCAATTATAAAGCTAAATTGCGTTATAATTGGAGATTAATACATTAGAGTACCTGCCCCCTTATATTTTGTCACGTATTGCGTTATATTGAGCCTCGTCT
>JAILGF010000201.1 GCA_024696945.1 Lachnospiraceae bacterium
GTTAAGATAGCTGGTATATTTCTTTTTAGCCAACAGCTGGGCATTTCCGTACATTATCGGAGTAATGCTCTTTACATGCTCTATCTCCCTTATCTGCTTTATGGTCTGGTCGGTCAGCTCCTGTTTCTTTTCCTGCCAGCCGCCATCCTTGTCTTCATAGTAGGAGTTCGCATATATCTCTATCACGGTCATGCTTCCGTTTTCCATAACGGAGGCTTCAAAGCTCTCGTTCATCCCGATACCGATGGAGATCATGACAACTATAGAGATTGTACCTATGATAACACCGATAACGGTAAGCAGCGTCCTCGCCTTACGCCGGAGCAGGTTCCGCGCCCCCAGTTTTATCAAATCAATAAAACGCATTTATATGTTCCTCTTTCAGTCTTCGTCATCTTCCAACAGTTTCTTATTCTTCTTTTTCTTTACTACTATGATAATAATAACTACTACAATGATCACTGCAACACTTGCACAGATTACGATAAACAGCCATAAAGGAAGTCCTAATATCTTTGTTCCTTCTTCTCCCTCTGGATCAAGGTCTCCGTACTCACCGTAATCACCATAATCACCAAATTCGGGAGTATAGAAGTTTCCGCTCATGTTGCCCCAGTCGATATCACTATAGTCACCCATAAAGTCTCCTTCTCCGCCCATTACATAGGTAGAGAATTCAGCGGTCTTTATCTGCTCATCGCCGTTGCTGTCTTCGAAGTGAACCACTACTATACCTGTAGCCTCACCGGGAACAAGGGGTACTATCTGAGGATTTACATATTCCTGGCCGTAACCCTGAACTGCTCCTACATATGTCTTTGAACTGTTGTTTGCAAGCTCGAAATCACCTTCGATGGTAACATAAACATTTCCTAAGGTTGAACGTCCCATGTTGTAGAACTCAAATGAGAGATCCACAGGCTGGCCAACAAAACATCCGTCATATGCTTCAATATAGATATTTTCTATTTCGGGTCTATAGTTTTCAACTGCATGGAGCTTAATAACGTTCTCATCGGTAACGCCGCCGCGCTCGGCATCTACCTCACTCATATCGTCATATTCATACTCAACCTTTACCGATACATTATAATCACCGGTTGCAACGTCGCTTCTGGTCTTAAGTACTACCTCCTGCTCTGCGGTCTCTCCTGCAAGAATCTGATCGATGTAGAAGATATTCGAGCCCTCGGTGGGTGAGAAAACGCCCTCAGCCTGCTCTAAAGTAATCTTTATATTCTTTGCTGCTTTTGTAGCATGTGTGTTCTTTAAGGTATATCTAAATGTAAATGTTCCGCCTGCCTTAAGCTCTCTCATGAGCTTGTCAGGGTCTTCCGATTCCTCTAACTCAATGGGATCGATAATGGGCTCTGCCGAGTACTGGTTAATTATGAGCTTAGGTCTGCTGTTTTTCTGATTTCCTATATCACTCTTATTTTCATTTACGATATTAAGCACATAAAGTCCGGCCGATTCGCTGCCGGTTATACCTGATGCATCCGTGTATTCACACATAACATTTAAGGTATTGAATCCCTCGGGGATATCCTTTCCTACCTTGAATGTCATAGATACTCTTGCCTTTGAACCTGCCTTTACGGTTCCAACCTTCTTGTAAGGCTCGGAGCTTACGGGTTCAAAGCTTGAGGACGAAAGTCCGGTTCCTGCAACCTTAACGTTTGTAATGTCTGTATTTCCGTCATTTACTACGTCGAAGCTTACGGTTACCTTCTCGCCTGCCTTGGGGCTTTCGGGTGACTGTGATACGTTTCCGATGCTGACTGCGGTCTTCTTCTCGGGATCGCTGGCTGCTGCAGCGCCCTTTACGTACATTGTCATATTTGAAGAAGTTTTTTCATTTTCCTTTGCATCCTTGAAGGAAGCAACCATCTGTATCTCGTAAAGACCTGCACCAAAATTCTTTGATACTCTGATAGGAACCTCAACGTCCTTCGACTTGCCGGCCTTAATATCGCCAACTACGATGTAATCGGTGGTAAATGCCTTTGTTATACCGATCGAGGTGTCAAATCCGCTCACTACAGAAAGCTTAACGTCAAAAGCGTCAACCTCACCGTCATTCTTTATCTTAATATTAAGAACATCCTCTGAATCGGGCTGAAGAACTATATAATTGTCTGAAGTCGAAAGATTGATAACGGGAGAAATAACCTTTTCCTGTTCTTCATCAAGCTTGTTGACAGTGATGTACATGTTCTGGACAAAAGGTCCCTGCTCTGTTCCCGAATTATCCTTACAGGATATGTTTGCAGAAATATTGTAGAATCCGGGTTCGGCATTTTTCAGGACCTTTACGGGTACGTCTATAGTTGTGGAGGAACCTGCATTGAGGTCTCCGATTTTAATTTTTTCTACCTGATAATCAGGAATTATCCCACTGCTGCCAAAATCCATTGAAAGATAAGCATTTACGGCCTTTCTCTCGCCCGCATTCTTAATCTTAAGCTTCATTGTGAAAGAGCTTCCGGGATAAACAAGCTTCTCATCGTAAGTTCCTTTCTCCACGATCAGTTCGATAGGTTTAAGCTCGGTTGCGGAATATGCAGTAAGTGCCATAACAACATCATTGTTAAGGTATAACTCGCCGTTCTGGTTGATAAGATGTCCGCTTCCGTAAATTGTAATACCGTGATATCCGATCTTGATCGAATCCGAAACAACGATATCAAATTCCAAATTATAAACACCGCCAAGGTTTAAAACAAAACCGTTGTCAATGTCCTTTCCGTTACTGTCGGTAAGTTTTACGTTTGATATCTGAATCTCGGGTGTATCGGCCTCTGCACTGAGTGAAAAAACCGTAAGTCCGTTTTCGGTAACCTTTACGGGAACCAGTATATGCTTTTCGTCCCCGGGTTCCGCATGGAAATCAAATCTTCCGTTGGCCAATGCGGGAACCATGTAATTTGTTGCGGCCTTTGCAGGTGTCATTCCCAACAGACCCGAGAATAACGTAGCAAACATCGCTACCATTAAAAAAATAATCCCTAACCTTGAAACTGCTTTTGTTGCTTTCATCTTCGTTTCCTTTCCCTTTTTCTGTATATGATCTTCTTTTCCTTTGTTCACGAACCTGATTTTAATTCATCCAGTATCTTCTGGGCCGCTTCATCCAGCTTTTTTGCAGCCGGATCTTTTCCGATTTTCTCGAAGTAATCGTTTTCATTAATTCCCGGTGCCGCCTCATCCGGATTTCCCGTGGGACTGTCCTGCTGAGCATCCGTCATATTCCCTAAGGAATTCTCAGTATCTAAGGAAGCTGATCCTTTGTTTTCTTCCCTTACTGAGTCCTCCTGCTTAATATCATCTTGGGAATTCTTTGGTTCCTCATCTAAGAACTTTCCTTCTTTTGAATGCTCCTGGTATTCGATGCTCTCTATCTTTCCGTCAAGTATATTGATTATCTTATCGGCATATTCCGTAAGCTTTCGGTCATGGGTAACCATTACAACGGTCTGTTTGTTCTTCCTTGCCATAGCCTTCAGCATATCCATTACCTCTATTGTGGTTTTGGAATCAAGGTTTCCTGTCGGCTCATCCGCAAACACTATGGCAGGTCTGGCCACAAAGGCCCTCGCTATTCCCACTCTCTGCTGCTGACCGCCCGACATTTCCTTCGGTTTATGCTGCATTCTGCCTTTTAGGCCAACGTTTTTCAGCATTTCAACTGCCATTTTCCGTCGTTTGCTTAAAGAAACTCTCTTAAATACCAGCGGAAATTCGACATTTTCCAAAGCTGTCATGGATCCTATCAGGTTATAGCTCTGAAAAACAAAGCCCAGATTGTCCTGCCGGAATTTTGCCAACTTGTTCTCGCTCATCCTTCCGATCGATTGGCCTTTTATCAGAATCTCTCCCTTGGTAAGCTTTTCTATACCGGCCATAAGATTAAGCAGCGTGGATTTTCCCGAACCGGACGTTCCGAGAAGGCAGCAGAACTCACCTTCCTCGACGGTGAAGCTTACTCCGTCCACGGCCCGTATCTTTTCCTGACCCATCCGGTATATTTTCTTGGCATTCTTAACCTCGATTACCGTTTTTCCCTTTCCTTCCATTTATATTCACCTTTCAAATGAAGCTTGTTTAATACTCTTTACTGCATCGTTTTATAATATAGATTACCAAAGTGACACTTAAGTGACAAATAAAAAATTTTTTTATAAAAAATTCCAGTCTTCTTTCACAAGTATTAGACGATCTTTTTTTTGCATGGTTCCCTTGTTTATACGCAAAAAAGAACTCCTGCAGCTGCAGGAGTTCACTGATTTCTTATTTTACCGCTTCCACATATTCTTTTATACACTGTACCGCGCTCTCAATACCGATACGTGAGCTGTTAATACACAGGGAATAGTTTTCCGCTTTTCCCCATTTCTCGCCGGTATGGAAATTATAATAGTTATATCTTCTTTTATCCATTTTGCGGATATTTTCTTCAATTTTCTCGGAAGGCATTCCGTCTATACGCTGTGCCCTCTCGATCCTGAACGGCATATCCGCCATAACGAAGATATTTACCAGATTTTCCTTTTTACGCAGGATATAGTCTGCGCACCGCCCAACAATTACGCACGGGCCCTCTTCTGCGATCTTCCTTATAATGTCTGCCTGAGCCATATACAGCTGATCATCGAGCGAAAGATGATTGAAGGTGGTGTGCATGCTCCCTGAAGTAACCATACCTCTTGCGATCGAATAAAGCAGGCTGCTCGTAGCTCTGCTCTCAGCACTCTCAAAGGCCTCCGGAGCATAACCGCTTTCCTTTGCAGCCCTTGTTATCAGCTCGTTGTCATAAAAAGGAATGCCCCAAAGCTCTGCCAGCTTTTGACCGATCTCACGGCCGCCGCTCGAATACTGTCTGCTGATAGTAAGTATCTTGTTCATACCGCACCCCCTTATAGTAAACCCTGTTAACCCAACTTCCGATCCTGATATCATATTAACACAAATAAAAGCCTCCGTCAATCGAAGGCTCTTATTCTCAAAAAATATTTACTTTGAAATTGTGAATTTTACGGTAGTCTTATTTCCGGCCTTGTCGGTAACCTTTAAGGTATATGTTCCGGCCTTGGAGATCACCTTACCGCTCTTGATCTTTTTCTTGCCAAGCTTAGCGGACTTAATTCCCGAAAGCTCATCTGAGAACTCAATGGTAACATCTCCGGTGTATGTCTTGCCGTTCTCAACACCGGTAACAACGGGCTTAGTGCTGTCTTTTATGAAAGAAACTGTCTTTTCATAATTCTTTGTCTTTACTTCTACCGTGTATTCTCCGTCCTCTTTGAGACTGATCTTCTTGCCGTTTACTGCCTTTCCGTTAACGATAACGGAATTGATCTTCTCAGCTGCTCTTACCTTAATACTCTTCTTCTTGGTGATAGCTCCGTCCTCAAGACCTAATGAGATAATCTGATCTGAATCTGCTGTATAAGCATAGAAATATAAATCCTTATCAGCCATGGAGAAATGATATGTTACTGATTTCTTATCTGCAGAAAGCTCACCGTTGGTGAATACTATCTCCTTGGGCATCTTTACTGTAAAGTCATACCATACGGATGCTTTAAGCTGCTCAATTAAAAGCATATCCTGCTCTGTCATATCCCCGCCTGATGCAAGAAGCTGATCAAGTGAATTAAGAGATTCCGTATAATCAACCTTGAAGGTGTCGGCATTTATAAACATTCCTTCAGGGATAGTACTGGGTTCTATTATTTCAGTCATAGACTCGTCAGGAGAAGAATAATAAACCACTCCATCAACTTCCTTTTTCACAATGTCATCAGCGGTTGCGCCCTGCATAGCCAGGAACTGCTCAAGCTGCTCAGGAGTTTCGATGTTCTTTAGCATCTCTACCGCTGCCTTATTAGAAGCATCCATTGAATCAAGCCCTTCAGTCAGCATCGCAATCTGCTTAAAATCATCCAACGAATACCAGAGATTCTGTGTCATGGTGCATACACCATTCTCATCGATCTCGTAAACCACTTCATAATTGCACGCTGAAAGCCCTAAGGTTGCTATCAGTGCCAAAAGTAATAAAACTAATTTCTTCATACCTTTTCCTTTCCTTTAACAGATATTTGTGAGGGGATTCCCCGTCGCATGCAACCATAATAGCATAAAACGATTTATATTACAAGTTAATAAAATATGAATTAAACTCTTCTATTTTGCTTTTTCAGCCAAAAAAAGACCGTCTCAATCAAAGACGGTCTTTGTCGATTTTTAATGCGGAGTAAGGGACTTGAACCCTCACATCTGTGCGATACATGATCCTTAGTCATGCCTGTCTGCCAATTCCAGCAACTCCGCATCTTTCAATACAATGCTGATGTACCTCAGCACGCTTGAATATAATATCACCGAAAAAAGGAATTGTCAACTGTTTTTTTAAAAATTTCTATTTATAGTCATATTTGTACTCATATTTAAAGTTTCCGTCAGAGTCAAGTATATCGGAAAAGTCATATGATTTAACGGTATCTCCTATATCGTCAACTGCCAGACAGGTTCCGCCTATACATCCGTAGCAGCCATAGTTCCTACTGTTTTTAGTTGAAGAAGTCCCGTAGCATACTGCTTGACAGGCAGCACAGCTTACAAACAATACAGCTGACAGGATCAATCCGATAATAGAGGTAACAAGACCTCCGTTAGCGCCCCCATTATTTGCCTTCCTAAAGTTTATGGCCAGGATAAGACCTACCATACCGAGAGCAATACCTATTCCTGCACCTATTACACCGAATGCTATACCGCCAAGGAATCCGATAACTATGGAAATAATTCCGCAGGCCAATGCTCCGCCTGCACCGTGTGCCGGTGCCCCGGGCTGTCCTGCAGCACCTCCGTTCCACTGCTGTTCGGGGGAAGCGGCATTTAAGCCTTCATAATAACCGTATCCGCCCATGTTCTGGTTATAGTTCTGCTGATACTGGTATCCGCCCGCATTGGGATCGTAATTCTGCTGGTACTGATATCCTCCGGCATTCGGATCATAATTTTGCTGATACTGATATCCCCCGGCATTCGGATCGAAATTTTGCTGATTCTGGTATGCCCCCGCATTTGGATCGTAATTCTGCTGAACAGGCTGATCCTGAGATATACCGTTATTCAGTGGCATAGGCGGCTCCAGCGGCACTTGAGGAACCTGCTGCATAGAAGACTGCTGAGCCGCTCCCGCAATGTTAAATCCGCAGGAAGGGCATATTACAGCGTTATCGTCAACAAGCTTTCCACAATTTGTACAATACATTTTTTCCCTCCGTTCTGCCACCTTTCGTGGCCGGTTTATTCATACTATTCTTCAGTATTGCTATTTGGGGTTATTATATTCTCATGAAGGAATATAACCTTCCTTTTTCTTGCCAATAAGAAATAGATCGCAACCGGGATCAGCAGAATGCTGATGATCTGAGACGTTGATAGGAACCCTATCTTTCCTCTCACGGAATCTCCCCTTAACAGTTCAAGGAAGGTTCTGGCTATCAGATAATACGTAAGATATATTCCCATCAGCTGTCCCTGCTTAAGTTTTCTTTCCTCCGGTTTTTTCTTGATATTCTTCATCATAATAAAAAGCAGTACTCCGAAGCATATCATATTAAGGAAAGCCTCAAAAAGCTGCACAGGGAATCTCTCAACCTCGCTGAGCTCGGGACTGATCTCGTTAAACGGGAATTTAACCGCAAAATGACCATGATATTCAATACCGTAACAGCATCCGGCACAAAAACATCCTACCCTGCCAAATGCATGTGCGAATGGAAGAAACGGTGTATAAAGATCGGCTATATCAAATATCCTCACCTTGAAGTGAGCACAGTATCTCCAAACACCAAAGCAGAAGCCTATAAGTCCGCCGTAAAAAACCATTCCGCCGATAGCATAGTTAAGAGCTCCGATATAATCGTTCTTGAACCATTGGACGTAAGTTGAAAAATGGCCAAAGATAGACGGAAGCTTTGTGATAAGATAAAGCAGCTTTGCGCCTATTACCAATCCTATCGCTCCGTATATGGCTGCAAAAAAGGCATCATCCTTTCCCACACCGCATTTCGGGGCCAGACGGTGAATGATAACGCAGGCAACGGCAAAGCCTATCAAAAACATCATACCGTAAAGCGGAAGCTCGATTATTCCTAGATCTATAGAAGGGAACATAATGTTTTCCTGTATCCTTTCCGATTCAAAATAAAAAAGTTTTTAAAAAAAAGGCTTCGGACTGAATCCGAAGCCAATGAAAATTTACAAAAGACAAATGATCAATCCTTAAGAAGATCGTTCCAGTCGATATCGTCTAAGCCGGCATCCTTCCAAGCCTTGTCAATATCCTTTGATGCAGAATTGCATCCACCAACACAACCCCACTTGCCGTAGCTTCCGCCACATGCTAAGCAGCCGATGAAGAAGATAACGCCGAATGCAGCACCGATGATACCGCAGATGAATCCGCCCTTACCCTGAGCGCCGCCTGTAGCCTTCTGAGTATTGATACCAAGAATGATTCCGCCTACGCTGCAAGCAAGACCGATAATAGCACCGATGATACCAAATGTAATACCACCGATAATACTGATGACGATACCACAAACACCAAGTGCTATGGATAAACCATTGTTGTTCTTCATTTTTAACCCTCCATTAAGTTAAATAGTTTTGTAAAACACTATAACCTTTATAACACAGGCAGGGTTTTTTGTCAATAAAAAATTAAAATATTATTAAAATTAATAAACTTAAAATAACCTTATTTTTCGACGTTCTCCGTAAGTTCATCGGAGCAGACCAGCATATATGTGCCGGCTTTGAAAAGCGTGAATTCGAAAGTATCGGAATCTACAGCCTTTTTGTTCATTCGTCCAAGGATGCTTTTCCGGTTTGGACAGTAATAAAGGAAGGTATGCTCCGGATCAAATCCCTCAGGGATCGTAATCCTGACCGTCAGAGGCAGCTCCAGCTCATCATCGGGATTTTTAAAGCCGTATTCGAATGCGATATAGCTTCCTTCTTTAAGCTTCAGCTTTCTGTATGCCTTCTTCACGGACTTATTGGTAAGGCTCTTTATTGTTACACTGTCCTTGTCAAGATACTTTGGTATGGCCGTATCAATCCTTACCCTCTGTTTTCCGTTATCGGCATACCCTATCGAAGCATAATCAAAATCGGGTTTCTTAACCTCAACTCCCTTGATCGTCACGTCAGCTGAGAATTTATCACCGTAATAAACGGTTATCAGATTATCTCCTATATACCCTATCTTCAGGCTGTGGAGCGTATATTCGGTCGTTTCGGCTTCTCCGCCGTCCACATATTTCAGGTATACATGCAGATTGTCCCGCCTGAGCTTCCTGCCTACCAGCACATCTCCTCCGGTGTATTCGGCACGCATTCCGACCACATAGCGTTCGATGACATTAACTTGTATGGTCTTGCTCATCCCGCCGTAGGATATTGTCAAAGACTGGGTTCCGCTGTCATGGAACATATCCGTTGACATTGAAAATGTTGTTATCCTTTCGGACAGCATATCCGAATAAACAACCATAACCGTAAAATCATTTTTGTTTATCGGGCAATCCGCAATGATCTCCTCTCCGTTAAAGGTCGCATTGATGGCCACAACATCTGTCCAGTTTCTCGCATATACCGAGCATTTGGCCTGTTTACCCTCATAAAGGACCGTCACTTCATGTTGCCCGATGCTCGTCAGAGCCTTCGGGAATATCTCAAATCCGTCCTCTATGGTTTCCACGGAACCGTCACTGTAGGTTCCCGTAACGTAAAGATCCTGGCAATCGGGCATATTCCCCAGACCGTAATCATACTTTTTGGGGCTGACGTTTATTCCCGTAAGAGCTCTTCCGGTTATGTGAAAATTTGTAACCAGATCCCTGTACATGACCAGGATGGTATTTTGGCCTGTCTTCTCAACGATATCAGTCGATACGGTATATTCGGATTCCTCGAGGTTTCTGGCGCCTCCCATATCATAGTATATCGTTACCGAGAGCTTTGATTTGTCATATTTTTCCCCGACCTTCACCGCAGGACCGTTATATGCCGCATAAAGCCTGGTCGCAACAGGTTCCTGAGTTGCTGCTTTTACTGATGTTCCACTTATAAAGGCGGACAGGCAGAACAGAAGGACCATCGATAAGGCAACCGGGCAGGCCGTTATGATCATATATATAAGATTTTTTCTCTTCATAACCGTCATTTCCTTTCTTTTTGGCATACTTCACCATAAGAAATATCGGCAGTTTTCTAATAAAACTTAATCAGCTGTCCCTTGCCGCCTCAAAAAATCTCTGATTATACTTTGAAACCGTATCGACAACGTACTGTACGCTTTCGGCAAGCAGTTCGGAGGAAATGATGCTTCCTCTGTACAATACGGCCAGTCTGAATACCACCTTTCCGGTGTCGGGATTGTAGTCATAGTTCCCGGCATAGAAATCATAATAGTTCACTGTACAGACAAGCTTTGCAAATTCACTGACCTTGGTTGCGGGTACGTCGAACGGCAGGAGCGAGAAGAAGGTCATCATCCCGTTTTCGGGATAGATTGAAAACTTTAGGTGCACATTAAACGGCTCTGCTGAAAAATCCCCGTCTATCTGCAGTTTTTCTTCGTTTATTATAAGTGAATCTTTTATCGATTTTTCTTTGAATATCTCTCCGGCTATATTAAACAGCCTTCCCGTAGCGACATTCATCTCTGCTTTTGTCATAGAGCATGCCTTTCTTTAATATGTATTTCCTAAAACCCGATCTTGGCCTTGATCGCAAGCTTCTCTGAGAATTCCTTCTCTCCCGAAGCGGCCAGGAAGTCCTCTTTCTTTAATGAAATGTCCTTGCTGCCCGACATTGACGTACGCATAGCAGCCTTTGACCAGCATCTTTCATACAGGTTCCTGACGAAGCGCGCATTTGCAAACTCCGAGGATTTCATATATTCTTCGGACAGGGAATCAAAATACCCGGATACCGCATTGGCAAACTCCTCGTCATATTTGAAATGCTTCTTAACAAAGCTCATAAATATCTCATAGAGCTGCTGCCTGTCATAGCTTTCAAATTCCAGGAGGAAGGGCATACGGCTTCTTAAGCCTGCGTTTCCTTCCATCAGCTTGTTCATGTCTTCCTTATATCCGGCCATAACAACAACCATGTCGTCCTTATGGTTTTCCATCTCGGAAACAAGAGTTGTCAGAGCTTCACGTCCGTAATCCGAGCTCTTGTCGTCACCTTGATATAGTGCATATGCCTCATCTATAAACAAAACCGATCCGTATGCGTCACGACAGATGGCACTTGTTTTGGGAGCGGTCTGACCTATATATTCACCGCACAGATCCCTGGCCGAATACTCAAAGAAATAGCCGTTCCTCAGGATCCCGTTCTCCCTGAATATCTGTCCAAGTATCCTTGCAACGGTGGTCTTTCCGGTACCGGGAGCCCCTACAAACCGCATATGCAGACAGGGGCGCTCCATGGTTTCGTTTTCTATGGCGATCTTTACCTGTGCAACGATTTCCTTGATCCTGTCGGAAATCTTTTCCATTCCGATCAGCTCTGAGAGTGCGTCAAATCCGTCGGGTGTTTCCTTATTGAAGGTCGGGGACAGCTCCAATACGTCATTCTGCAGGATAACCTTGTCTTCCTTTGCCGAGATATCCCCCGCCCCTTTTATTGCATCGGACTTTGCTTTAAGCCAGAGCATTTCGTAAACTACCTTCATAACCGACTGTATGCCGTAGAAACGGCCGTCGCTTTTCTCTTCGCATATTCTTGAGAAAAATACATCCCAAACAATATCCTCTGCAGTGAAGCCTGCTTCGTTTATTGCCCTTACCGCACATTCCTTAAGCTCATCATTGTTGAAGGGCTGAATTGAGATTTCCCTGATATAAAGCACATCCGCAAGAACCTTCCGTATCGCATTTAAAGCATCCGGCTCAAGGAAAGGAATACGGAAGAAAAAGATAAAGCTCTCTTCCACCGCCACAAGCTTTGTCAAAAAGTCTTTAAGTTCGTTATGCTTCGATCTTTCAAGATATTCGCTTATGTCAAGACATACCAGCTTGCCGGCTTCATCCTCGGCGTAAATGGCTTCTATCGCTTCCTGGATGGTCATGGAATCGGGCTCTGACTTTGTAGAAAGCCTTATCTCTACCACCGGCTGTTTTTCATTGAATTTGAAAAGCTCAAGATCGGATATCAACTGGGCAAAATCATCCAGCGCAGTAGACAGACCGCAGCCGTCATTTACCGAGATCAGGTAGTTTTGGAAAAGAAAGCTCTTAAAGATAGCATTTCTCTTGATCTGCGGCGATACAAGAAGAATTTCATGACAAAGCTCCTTAAATTCGGTCCATCCGACCTTTTCCGATATCTTCTTATAAGAATCGTATACCGAAGGAGCATTGGCACCTATCTCAGTAATAACAACGGATGCCACTCCCTCGATGTCCAAGGTTATTTCATTTCCTTCATTTGTAATTTCAAATTTCTCCCTGGGAAGTCCTATCGACTCCGAAAGTAAGCCTACAAGCTGCTCTGCCGTACCTTTAAGATCGGCAGCCTCCACCCTAAGCGAAAGCCTGGTCAGACTACGGTTTTCCGTTTCCAAAAAGGAAAATCCCAGATCCTTTATGCGCGAATATATGTCATCTATGGGTAGTACCTCGGCGTATTGCCGCGAAAGTACATATTCCTGATTCAATACTATCTGTATACTCTGTCTCATACGTTGTACCTCATACAGTTCTTTTCACTAATTGTACAACAATTCTTATGATATGTCAAAGCTTCTGCTGTACATATTTTGCCCTTTATGCGGAAAACCGGTAATCTATTTCGCTGCTAAACGGATTTAAAAACCGATAAATGCATGGTATATTATTCTCACAACGAAAACAACAAAACCTTTTTATATAGGAGGGACTATTATGGGAACAAAATTAATGAAAAGCACAAGGGACAGAAAGATATGCGGTGTGTGCGGAGGAATTGCTGAATATCTGCACATCGATTCAACATTGGTAAGGATCATCTGGGCGATCGCAGTATGCTGCTTCGGTTCCGGACTTCTCCTTTACTTCATCGCCGCACTTATTATGCCGCAGGATTTCGGCTACAACAGCAATCGCAACTATGACAGGAACTATAACAATAACTACAACAACAATTACAATGTTTATGATGACTACAACACAAACTACAGAACCGTAAATAACGACTCTGATAACAACGGGTATTACAGTGGAAATTCTTCAAACCGCTACCCCCTTTATACCGACAGAAAATAATTAATGTCGGTGTTTAAATACAGATCCCCCAAATAAAATTTGGGGGATTTTTTAAAAAGTTCTTGCTTTTGGGCCGATTCTATGCTAAAATCTTTTTCGTTGTCGAAAGACATATATGCGGATATGGCGGAATTGGCAGACGCGTATGGTTCAGGTCCATATGTTCGCAAGGACATGCAGGTTCAAGTCCTGTTATCCGCATTAAAAAAGGGGTCAGACTCCCGAAGGGGTCTGACCCCTTTTTAGACCTTTAAGGGTTTTAGCTCGCATTCATCTCCAGCTGTGCATTAACAAGTCCGGCGTATATTCCTCCCTTAGCCATCAGCTCGTCATGCGTTCCAACCTCGGCAATATGGTGCTGATCTATGACTACCAGTCTGTCCGCATCCTTTAAGGTTGAAAGCCTGTGAGCTATCGCAAAGGTCGTTCTTCCGTTCGTAAGTCTTTCTAAGGCCTTCTGGATCAGGTATTCGCTCTCCGTATCAAGACTTGCTGTAGCTTCATCAAGTATCAGTATTCCCGGGTTGTTCAGAATAGCTCTCGCTATAGCTATCCTCTGCCTTTCACCTCCCGAAAGATTAAATCCTCTCTCGCTTAAGTAGGTATTGTACCCATCGGGTGTCCTGCATATGAATTCATGCGCGTTTGCCATCTTTGCGGCCTGGATAACTTCATCATATGTTGCGTCCGGCTTAGCAAACTTAATATTGTTAAGTATCGTTCCCGTGAACAGGAAGGTTTCCTGAAGAACAACACCTATCTGTGAATGGTAGTTTTCAAGCTTAATATCCTTGATATTTGTACCGTCTATAAGAATCTCTCCGTTATCAACCTCATATAAGTGCATGATAAGGTTGATAAGTGTCGATTTACCTGTTCCGGAAGCTCCGACAAGACCTATCATCTCGCCCGGCTTAACATCCAGTGAGATTCCGTCAAGTACCGGCTTATAGGACTTATATCCGAATGAAGCATCCTTCAGCTGAACATGGCCCTTGATATTAAGCTCTTTTGATTTCTCCGTATCAAAAATCTCGGGCTCCTGGTTCATAATATCACTTATACGCTCTAAGGAGGTTACAACGTTCATTAATTGTCTTGGAAGGTTTGTGATCCAGCCTACATACTGATAGAGCATTGATACGTATGCTATGAACTGTATGAGCTCTCCGACCGTCTTTTCGCCGTTAAGGACCCTTATTCCTCCGAAATAAGTGACAAGATATACGCCCACGCTTACGATGAACTGCAGTGACGGGAAGAAAACTGCCCAGAATTTTTCGTTCTGGAACTGTACTACTGCGAATTCATCCGCGGTTTTGTTAAAGTGCTCAGACTCATCCTCTTCTTTTCCGTAGGATTTAACAACCGACATACCTGAAAGTACGTCCTGCAGATTACTGTTCATCCTGTCGGATTTTACCCACTGCATATGGAAACGCCTGTGAACGAATTTCCTGAATGCAAATGAAATATATGCCATTACCGGAATGAACGCAAATGCAAGGAGCGCCATCTGCCAGTCAAGGATAAGCATTATCACAACATCGAATACAAAAATAATGAATACAGTAAGCAGGTTACAGAAGGTATCCGCCATGAACTCGTTGATCCTTGCGGTATCACTGACTACCCTGTTCATAAGTTCACCGGGCTTTCTGTCGTTTATGAAGGACAGTGAAAGCAGCTGGATCTTCTGATAGAGCTTTCTTCTTAAGTCAGAGCTTATATTCGTACCAAGCTTCGAACACATGTAGGCTTTGCCGAGGTTGATGAAGATTATGCCTATACTTAGGATAAACATGAACAGTATGACCAAAAGTGCATCATTTATGGTACTTCCTTCTTTGTTTATGACATTGTCTATAAGTATCCTCTGCATCGAAGGATTAAACAGTGTTACAGCCGTTGCCAAAAGCATCAGGATACCTATGATAAGCAGAGTTTTCGGATAAGGCTTTACCATCTCCGCAAATTCATGTATCAGGCCCTGCTTTTTATGGTTGCAGTGAGGACACTGTTTTGTTCCCGGCAGTGCCCTTCCGCATTTGGGACAGGTGGTTTCATCCTCATTGCTCACAACTCTTGCCTTTTTGTTTTCCTTAAGAAGCCTGCAGCCTCTTGCGATATAGGCATATCTCGAAAGATGCTTTGATGAGAATCGGACCAGGATCTGTTCCTGTGCATGCTCTCCGCTGCCATCCTTTAAAGCGGTTCCGGTAGTATAGAACAGCACTCCGCAGGCTATCATCGGCTCGCTCAGCACTTCCGAGACCTCATCCAAACGGACTTCCTTCTTAAGTTTTCCTTCTTCAAGGACAAAGAGTCTCTCTTCTGAAATCACAACGTACGAGTTTTTAAGATAGCCCCCATCGTCACCTATGTCATAGGGCACGCAGTAGGCTAATTCCTCGTCCGGTTTAAGCCCCAGAAGTTTTATATATTCTTCTTTTAGATCAAATTTTAATATCATAGTGTTCTCCGATATTGTTAATTCTTAAGATCCTTCGTCATTTACAGGAACAGGTCGAGCTTCTTTCTCTCTCCTGCCGACAGCTTCATTACATCGGGGATCTCAAAGCGGTTTTCATCCACATCGGAAATGAGGATCCTGGTTTCCGTAAGATGAACCACCGAGCTTCCGCCCATATTTATTGTGAACCTGCACTGTCCCCTGTCCGTTACAACGTCAAAATAAGCATATCCGTACTCATCCTTGATATTGATTATCTTTGTTATGACAGGCGTAAAATATCTAAGGTTCATCTGGGATATAAGAAGCTCTGCCGTTTCTTTGGATACATCCTTTAAATCCTTTATGATCCCTATTTCCTTGGAATTTTCATCCGAGGTCCTTATGGAAATATAGTGGTCGGGATCCGTAAAGGGGAACATCCTCACTACCTGGACCCTTGCATATTCCTCATCCCCTACCTTTAAGGAAACAAATCCGCCGCCGGTAGCCTTGAACTCGGCATTCTTCTTATCCAGGAAACGCATTTTAAGCATCTCCTCAGTTTCCTTTTCCATCTGCTCTAAGTTAAATTCTTCTTCTCCGAAGGGCTTCCCGGGTCCTCCGGGTCTGCCGCCTCTGAATCCGCCAAAATTTGCCATATGTTTTTTCCTCTTTCTGTATCCGGTTAATCGAGTAATCTATCTCTTATAAATTATTTTTGCCTAAGCGAAGGCTTTTTACTCTATCCCCTTCAATGCCAATGCTTTGCGCTGCAGCTCCATAAGCTTGAAGTACGTTCCCTTAAGGGCTTCGAGTTCCTTATGAGTTCCGCGCTCCGTTATCTTTCCGTTATCTATAACCATCAGATAATCGGCGTCCTTCAAGGTTGAGAGCCTATGGGCTATTGAGATTGTTGTCCTTCCCTTGATCAGATAAGATATAGATTTTTGAATGTCTCTTTCTGTTTCTGTATCAACCGAAGCGGTCGCTTCATCCAGTATCAGTATCTTGGGATTTGACAGTATTGCTCTCGCTATTGAAATCCTCTGCTTTTCACCGCCTGAAAGCTCACGGCCCGAGGAACCTATTCTGGTATCATAGCCGTCCGGCATCCTCATGATGAATTCATGCGCACTTGCAAGCTTTGCTGCCCTTATTACGTCGGCATGAGAAGCCTCGGGATTCGCATATGCTATATTCTCCTCTACGGTACCCATGAAAATGTACGTCTCCTGGGAAACCATAGCCACGTTTCGCCTGAGCGACTTAAAGCTCAGATCCTTTATATTCTTTCCGTCTATAAGAATTTCGCCTTCCTGAGGGTCGTACATACGGGATATCAGATTGACCAGTGTAGTCTTTCCTGCTCCGGACCGGCCGACGATGCCGAGCATGCTGCCTTCCTTTATCGTCAGATCCAGTTCCTTCAATACCGGCCTGTTTACTTCATATCCGAAGGATACGTTCTTAAGCTCGATCTTTCCTTCCGGATTCTCAAGCTCTATGGGATTCTCTGCTTCCTGTATTTCAGGAACGGAGTCAATGATCTCAAACATACGCTGTGCCGAGTTCATGCTGTCCGACCACCAGTGGAACACTCTCGAGAAAAAGTTGATGGGACCCTGCAGCTGGCCGATGTAGCCAACGAATGTGATCATAATACCGAGCTCTATCTCATGTGTTACCATAATCAGATAAACACCGATCAGCCATACCGAAATGTTCAGTATCTCAAATATGCCTGAATATGAACCTCTTACCAGATTCTGTGTTCCTACTATGCTCATTTCCGCATCTCTCAGGCGGAGATTATTCTTTTCAAATCTCGTGGTTTCACGGTTTTCCTGTCCGAAAGCCTTTACAACCCTGGCTCCCGTAAGGTTATCGTTTACCTGGCTGTTAACTGCACGTTCCGCTCTGTGACGGTGTCCGAACTGAGTCCAGATCTTGGGACGGAGTTTTAATCCTATGAGCATTATGAACGGCATAACTACCAATACCATCAGAGTCATTTGCCATTTAATGCTGAACATAAAACACAAGGAAACGATAATAGTCAGTCCGTTTATAAGAATGTAAGGACATCCGTCAATGAAGAAGCCCGTTACTCTGTCGGCATCGCTCATGACACGTGTCATAAGGCTTCCTGTCTGGCGTGATCTGAAAAAGCTTATGGACAGCTTGCCCATATTTCCGAAAATGCTCTTCTTCATATCACGGACAACGCCTGTAACTATCCTAGCCGCAATTACACCCTGGATCATTCCGATAACTATCAGTGTCACTCTCGCCATAAGCATCGTAAGAACAACCATCAGCAGCGCCGTGATATATTTTCCGTCCTCAATTCCGAACTTAGCCAGGAATTCATTGTTTTTTGCAAGAACCTTATCATAAAGCACTGTACCGTTCAGGTACGGCCACACCAGGTTCAAGGCTGAGGTAAGTATATAACATAGGAACAATACCGCTATTCTTGCCTTATATGGCTTAAAGTATCCCAGAACCCTTCGGAATATCGAACCTCTGTCCATACATCTCGGGCAGACCTTACGCGATTTGTCCGGATACATCATTCCACAGGTGGGACAATACTCATCCTTCTTATCATCGTCCTTGCCGTAAACCTTAAGCTTTTGTATGCGTTCTTCCTTCGACTCTGAAGACTCCGGCTTTTCTGTTTCAGGCTTACCGGAAACATCTTTACCAAAGCTCTCTTTACCTTCAAGCTTCTCAGCGGCCTTAAGTTCCATGCTTATCTTGTCAAAGGTTCTTACAAGAGTATGCATTTCCCTTTTATAAAGATTTGAAAAAGCCGAGAGCCTGTATGTCACTCCGTCAACATCGGCAGTCAGGACACTGCAGGCAACCTGAGGCTCGGCTTTAAGCCTTTCCACGCTTTTCAGATCATATATCTTTACGGTCCATTCCTTATCTTCAGGAAATACAAAGCTGTCCTTAGACATATATCCCTTAAAGGAACGGATCTCCTTATCATCAGGGGCGGACATGACTATGGCCAGTGATTTTAAGGTCAGCACGGCAAAACCATCAGCATACAGACAATCCGTATTCATATCCGTAGCCGATGCCGCAAAAATATCATCTTCTTCTATTCCGTTTTCTTTAAGCAGTTTTAGCACCTGCTTAGGAAACAAATCCTTTTTCATAAAAATCCTTTCACCTAGGGCTTTTTTTCATATATTAGAATAAAAGATATGCAAAAAACCGTCAAGCAACTATACTGTACAATATATGTCAATTCTTGCAAACCTCCTAGCAAGCACTTAAACAGAAGCTTACCTTAATTCACCGCATAAAAAAGACACATATCCCTTACCAAGCAGATATGTGCCTTAAAGCCTTAGGTTATCAACTGTACGGATATACCGTCTGTTTAATTATTTGAAATACCTGTTGTAAAGACCCTGGAAAGCCTTTCCGTGACGAGCCTCATCCCTTGCCATTTCATGAACGGTGTCATGGATGGCATCAAGATTTGCAGCCTTGGCACGCTTAGCCAGATCTGTCTTTCCTGCAGTAGCGCCATTCTCTGCTTCTATTCTCATTTCAAGGTTCTTCTTGGTTGAATCGGTAACAACTTCGCCCAAAAGCTCAGCGAATTTAGCCGCATGCTCAGCCTCTTCATAGGCAGCCTTCTCCCAGTAAAGACCGATCTCGGGATAGCCCTCTCTGAAAGCAACTCTTGCCATAGCAAGATACATACCGACCTCTGAACACTCGCCGTTAAAGTTAGATCTAAGGTCTGCTAAGATATCCTCGCTTACACCCTTTGCAACGCCTACCACATGCTCTGCTGCCCAGGTAAGCTCACCTTCCTGCTTATTAAACTTCTCAGCCGGTGCATTACAAACGGGACACTTCTCGGGTGCCGCATCTCCCTCATATACATAACCGCATACGCTGCATACAAACTTTGCCATAATTATTCTCCTTTCAATCCCCAATTTTTTCTCTTTCTTCGTCCTTTTAGACGATATGTGTATATTATATCTGAAAATCATGCGGATTGCAAGTAATTTCTAAAAATTTTAATACTTGTCGTATTGAATTTTTAGACAGTATTATGATATACTATAAGAGGGGAATTATCGTTAACAGAATGGGGAGAAACATGAAAAAAATAAAAACAGGGATTATCTTTACAAACGATAAATGTATCGGCTGTAACCGATGTATAATGGTCTGTCCGGTGCCCGGAGCCAATCGCTCCGTATTTCAGGACGGTACCAACAGGATTACAGTTGATCCTGTAAAATGCATCCATTGCGGCAACTGTATAAAGGAGTGCCGTCACGATGCCAGGGGTTTTATCGACGATACGGAAGCTTTCATCAGGGATCTTGGAAATAAAAAGATCTCCGTTCTTCTTGCGCCTTCTTTTTTCCTCCTCTATCCCAACACCTCCGGCAAAATAATCAACTTTCTGTTGGCAAACGGTATTTCTGCAGCCTATGATGTAAGCTTCGGTGTTGATATCTATATGTGGGCAACCCTAAAGTTCTATGATGAGCATCCCAAAGGAGGTTATATCCTGCAATCCTGTCCTTCCTTTGTGAATTTTGCCTCAAAGTTTTCACCGGAATTTTTGAGCCGGCTTATCCCTGTCCAGTCACCTGCTGTCTGTTCCGCGATCTATATCCATAAATATCTGAAGAAGGATGAGTCCCTGGCATTTATCGGCCCCTGCATTGCCAAAAAGGATGAATTCGATTCCCCTGAGACCAACGGAGAGATTAAATACAACATTACCTTTGATCACCTTATAAAAGCAATGAACGATATCGATCTAAGCGAATATCCCAATACCTTCCCCGATAAGAATAACACGCTGGGAAGCATTGCCGCATATGAATGCGGTCTCAAAGAGAATCTCTCCAATTTTGTCGGCGAAGATAAATATCTGTTGGGAGTTGATAACGGAGTATACTACCTTCCTTATTATGAATATTATGAAAAGCAGCTTTTTAAATGCGGGCATACTCCGTATGCCATGGATATCCTAACCTGTGAGCACGGATGTATAGGCGGTCCGGGAACCGAGCCCGTAAAAAGGAACCAGGCCGCGATCGCCCGCGACTATATAGATGATAAACTGACTGCCTATGGGACTAACCCGGAGCTCTATTCCAAGACCAGTACCAACGACGAAAAAAAGGCGGTCCTTTATGAGCGCTTTAAGAATCTTGATCTAAACGATTTTGAAAGAAAATATACCGGACAGTTTATACGGAAGCAAACCATTCCGGCAGGCGTGATCGATGAAATCTTCACCCATATGTACAAAACTTCGGAAAGTGACAGGTGCATCGACTGCGGATCCTGCGGTTACGGAACCTGTAAAGCAATGGCCGAAGCCATAGCTCTGGGTTATAATAGGAAAGAAAACTGTGTTTACTACGAAAAGGAAGAAAACAAGCGCCTGTATCTGACAGACATTATGACCGGCATCCCGAATGTCAGCTATTTCAATACCCGTCTGTCTGAGATCATAAGAAATGATGAAGGGGGCAAATATGCTGTCATTTCCTTCTCACTTGCAGGCTGGGAGCTTATTAACGAACGCTTTACCTATGCGGAAGGTGACAAGGGTATCATAGAATTTGCCAAAACCGCTGAAAAACTTGCCAATAAGGATGAGCTTATTGCCCATCACGGCGGTGTCGATTTCCTTGCGGTTATCAACAAGAAAAAGCTTAACCGCTTCCTCGACCAGATCCAAAATATAAAGGTGCATCTGAATGACGGATTAAAAGAAGAAGAATATCCTCTGACCGTCACTGCCGGCATATACATGATGAATGACTACGAGCGTGTGGCTGAAACCGTTATCGGCCGTACCAATATGGCTGCCGCCAATGCCAGGACCGGTTCCTCGAACATCGTGTTCTATGACAAGAGCATGAAAGAACAGCTTTTGGAGTCCATACAACTTGTAAAAGCCTTCCCCGATGCACTAAAAAACGAGGAATTCCTTGTTTATTACCAGCCCAAGATCGAAGTCGTTTCTTCACAGATGCACGGTGCTGAGGCTCTGGCACGTTGGAAAACCAAAAAAGAGCTCATCCCTCCCGGAAAGTTCATTCCTCTTTTTGAGAAAAACGCACTTATCTGCCAGCTCGACTTTTACATGCTCGAGCATGTATGCGAGGACTTAAGGAGATGGATAGATGAAGGCTTATCTCCGGTATGCATCAGCGTAAACTTCTCAAAAATGCACTTCAGGAACGAACATTTTGTTGATGAGATAGAGAAAATCGTCGATCGCTATGAAGTTCCTCATAAGTATATAGAAATAGAGATTACGGAAAGCGCTTATGAAAAGACTAAGGAAAACCTCAAGTCCATACTTAAGGCTCTTAACGAAAAAGGATTTTCCACCTCCATTGACGATTTCGGAGCCGGTTATTCGTCACTTAACCTTCTCTCCCAGCTTGATTTCAAGGTTCTGAAGCTCGATAAAGCCTTCCTTGATTCCGGTATAGAGGAGGAAAAGGTTAAAAACGTTATTGACTCCGTCATCACCATGGCTAAAAAACTTAAGATGAAGGTTGTGGCCGAAGGTGTTGAAAAGCGTGAGGAGCTTGAACTTTTAAAACTTCTCTCCTGCGACCTTATCCAGGGCTTCTATTTTGACAGGCCCATACCTGTTGCCGATTTTGAAAAACGTCTCCGTATCCCGGATTATTATCAGGCCTGAATTCTCAGGCCTGTTTTTTATCTCCCGGGATACCTTTAGCGGATCACGTTTTTCTTAACATCCTGTGAGCTTTTTATATGCCTCCGTCAGTTTGTCGGTATCGGTATCCACAACCAGATAGTAGTCGATAAACGGATCCTCCTGCATAAGGAAGGTTCCCACTACGGGCATCCTGCAAAATGCTGCCTTAGAAACGGTCAGAGGGATTATCGCATATTTTTCCTTCTTTATTACGCAGGGTATCCTTCCGTTACCCTCACTTATAAACAGCGCTTTATTGTTCAGGTAATTCAGCTTGCCGTCCGAAGAAAGCACATAGAATATATCTGAGGTTTTTCCTTCAAAGTATGCAAAGCTCGTAACGGGCTTCCGCTTTTCATCCACCAGTCTCGGCTCCACCGGGCTTTCCTTTATCAGCTCACGCTTTGAGGAGTCCCTAAATGTAAAGCTTCCTCTGTATTTGTCAAAGCCTATTCCGATGTCCTTTAAGTTTATCTCTACGGACTGTCCGTTTTCCTTGTACTGAAAATCCTTTGACATCTGGAAATTCTTTACACCGGAGTTATTCGGTATGTTCAGTATAGGGCCACGGCTGAAGCTTATCCTTACAATATTGCGGCTTATCGGAGTAATCCTTACTATACCGTTCTGGCTCTGGAAGTAAATCCCGTCGTTCTGCTTCCTTACCCATTTGGTTGCAAAGCTTCCCACCGCATGTCCTGCCGGTTTTAAGAGTTCTTCAGGTACCTGTGACAGGAAGTCCTTATCCCCGGGTTTTTCCGTATCCGGTCTGTTCTTACCCGTTTGTCCGGTTGTGTCGGCCTCTTCCTTCTTTTTGCTCAGCTTCCCGTCTTGGCCGGATACTTCCTTCTTTCTGTCGGTCAGGTCCTTTTCCGAGCCTCTCTTTGCATCCACATTTGCCTTCGATGCTCCCGTACGGCTCTCAAGATATCTCTTCGTCCTTGCTTCGGCTTCGGACATTACCTTCTGTTTGGACAGCAATTCTTCGTTTTCAAGGAATTTCTGGCGTTCCTCTTCCAGCCTAGCCCTTTCCTCATATCCTATGAATGTTTTTGATCTATCCTCTTTAAAGTACTTAATGCTCCCTTCGGATGCAGGGTTTTCAAGCAGTCCCGAAAGCGAAGATGAATGGATTATTATAAGCTTATGGAGTGCCCTGGTGGCTGCCACATACAGAAGCTTCACATGCCTGTTGTCCTCGGGGTAGTCCTCTTTTGTGGGCTCAAATATGATCACGGCGTCAAATTCCAGACCCTTAGTCATATTTACAGGCAATACCATGACTCCCTGACCGTATTCGGCGTTTTCATCATCTAAGTCAATGATATCCATCCTGTCCTTCAGGTACTCAGATAAGGCTTTTGCCTTTTCCTTATTCCTGCAGACCACCGCAATGGAGAACATCTCCTGTCCAAGCAGGTCCTTGCATAGCTCAACAACTTTATCGGCTGCTTTTACATTAATCTTCTTATTGGTCTTACTATCCTCAACCCTTATAAACTCAGGATCTGTACCGTGCCGTATTATCGGCTCGCAAGGGTATATCTCGAAGCTTCCGTGCTCAAGTATCTTTGTGGCGAAATTCGATATCTCTATGGTATTTCTGTAGCTTTTCTTAAGCATCATGAAGCAGTCGTTCTCACCCGAAAGGAAAAGTTCCCTCAGCTCCTGCCAGTCGTTCAGGCCCGAATCATATCTGATATTTTGGGAAACATCGCCCATGATGGTGTATTTGCATTCCCTCATGCAGTCGTTAAGAATAAGGTATGCCATCATTCCATAATCCTGGGCTTCATCGATAACGATATGCCGAGCCTCACAGATAACCTCTTCTTCCTTTATCCTGTGGTAGATATAGGCGAGCGCAGCAAGGTCGTAAACATCATATTCGGTAATTTTTACCTTAGCGGTTTTATTTCCTGACTTGCCTTTTCCCGTAACTATCCTTTCGTCATATCTTACAGAAGGCTTCATCGACTCATACTCGTCCTGCTCCTTTAAAAAGTCCTCATAAATATCGTATATTGAACCCTTGAAAACTTTTTTCCCGAGGAATTCATCATATGCTTTTCTTATCGCAGCCTTTTCCTTTTCGGTAAACGAAATACCCATGGAGCCAAAACTGCTTTCAATGTTATCCATGATCTCTTCGTTTAAAAGCCGGATCTTTACAAGCATGGACTTCTTGGGGTTGTTCTTTATATAGGAAGCGATAGCCGATCCTCTGAGCAGTGTTATAGGCTTGCCCTTCCTGCCCGTAGGATTATCCCGTCGGTCATAAACTCCCATAATACCGTTTTCAAAGCCTTCGGTGAACTGATTTCCGTCAAGAACCACATCTTCCTGAGGTATATGGTTATTCTCATACAGGTCACAATAATTCTTCAGTTTTTCAAAAAATGCGGAAGTTCCTTTAAGACATGCTTTAGGGTCCGAATTATCGGTTTCCCTTATATCATACCTGAAGCTGTCCCAATCCTCATACATAAGACGGGTAAACAGTTCCTCCATGGTCATCTGTCCGAATCCGTTTACATCCAGTTCGGGGAGCACGCCGGTGATGTACTTCAGAAGCATTTTGTTGCTTCCTATTACGTAGAAATCCTGAGGTTTAAGAATGTCCTCGTAGTTATAAAGAAGATAAGAGATTCTGTGCATTGCTACGGTGGTTTTTCCTGAACCCGCAACACCCTGCACGATTAAGTTGCTTCTTGGAGACAGACGTATTATCTCGTTCTGTTCCTTTTGGATCGTCGCTATTATTTCATTCAGTACAGCCTGCTTGTTCTTGGCCAGGTATTTGTTCAGCAGCTCGTCATCCATAGCCGCTTCCGAATCATAATAGTCGATCAGCGTTCCGTCTTTGATGTCAAAAGTACGTTTAAGCTTGACATTTACGGTAACATTTTCGCCTGTCGGAGTTTTAAAGGATGCCTCTCCCAGGCCGTTCTCATAGTAGGCATTGGATATCGGCGCTCTCCAATCGGCAACCAGAATATCGGTTACGTTCTTACGGATACCGCCCCTTCCGATGTACATTGATTCGTCATCGAAAAGAATCCTTCCAAAATACGGTTTTGCTTTCGCCCTTCCGTTCTTGGCCCTTTCCTTTTGTGCGAGCTCCATCAGGTTTATCTCGCTGTCCAAAAGGTCCTTGATCTCTTTGTCGAAATGTTCGAGATACTGCTCCGTTAATGCTTCGATAACGGCCTGACCGTTTCCGATCTGATCGTCTAGCACGCTGCAGTTCTCGTCGACTGCCTCCCGGACCTTTACCAGGTATTGTTCCTCGTGTTCCCTGCTGGTGTCCATCTTGTCAAACTTCGGCATAAATCCTCCTTTGATATAGGTGGCAGGCTCTTTTTAAGCCCACCGGTTGATGGTGCAAAAAAACAAGCGGTGAGCTTTCATTATAACACTATGAATTAAAAAAGCAAGCACTTTTTTAAATTTTTTATATATTTATGACAATTCGACAAAACAGGGCAGGAACCCCGATCGGCTCCTGCCCTGTCTCTACTCTTTTTCGTCCTCGACGGAAACTTTATTCAGTAAAGTCCACTGTCTCTTCTACCTTGGTCTCCGCCGGAGCTTCTTTCTTTGCTTCCGCTGCATTTGAAATCACCTTTGAACCAAGTGCACCGGCCAGTACGCTCTTTAGATCAAATCCCAAGCCCTCTGTAAGTCCGGTAGTAATCTGAGTTGTACTCTTTGTAATGTCCTCGACGAGTTTTGCGGTATTGCCTTCGCCGTACATAGTGATCTTGTCGATATTCTCGAGAGGCTTTGCAACACTTGCTGCGATATCGGGAAGTACCTTGAAGAACATCTCCAGGACTGCTGCTTCCTTCATCTTTGACATAGCCTCTGCCTTCTTTTCGGTAGCCTCTGCCTCTGC
>JAILGF010000046.1 GCA_024696945.1 Lachnospiraceae bacterium
AATCCATCCTGAGAAAAATCTTGTCCGAAAGCATCTCTACAAAACGATTCAAAGGTTTTTGATTTCTCAGTCATCTTATAAAATTGCTCATATTCTTCATAAAACAAAAGCTTTGTATTATTCATACCTGACATCGTTACCTTTACTCAATTTAATACTCCGTCTACGCGGCCTTTATTATCCTTTCTCTTATTTGACATTCTGACACTCCTTTCAAAAACAAGGGACTGCCCTCGATAGCCTTTATTCTATCATTGGTCAGTCCACAATTCACGCTATTTTTGACATTTTTGCCATTTATCCATGTTTTTCCGTTGTCAGCCTTACTGTTTTCCTCTTTTGAACCTTAAGAATCTACAGTATGTTCGCTAGTCCGGTTTGAAGTATTTTCTCCCGGTTCCTTATCCCCCCGGCACTAACCTTGAAAGCACCAGGCTTATCAGCATTACCGCCAATATAAGAACAATAGGTAAAAATCGATTACGCTTCATCACGTACTCCTTTCCCGTTTTTAAACAGATTAAAAATCTGCATGCCAATAAAACTCCAGAACAACAGCATTAAAGTATTTTCAATGAATACCAATACACTGGCTTTATCATAATCAAGAAATGCGAAGTGTACCTTGAAAGTCAGGTAATTTATAATTCCACTTCTAATAAATATAAAGAATCCCACACCGGACATTATGAAAAAAAGCACACAGATCACAGTTCTTGTTATGGTATTAAGTTTAATCCCGGCTGTCATAGATGGTATATGTATTCCAATATGTAATCCCATAAAAATAAAAGACCAATGAGACAATGCCAGATGCATTGTTCTGGCAAATGCAATCGGAAGCAAACCATACATAAAAGGCATAGCATGTGAACTCATTGATATTCCGCAAATTGCATTTACCGCAAAAGATATTAAGAGTAGTACATCTATGCAAAGGATCCATGCTCTCAGCAATGTATATCTTCCCTTTATAATCGCACTGTACCATTTTCTGTTCAGAATCTGATGCACTATAACCAGAGCCGTCATTCCTATCCCAATCCATTCATGGAAGACCTCTCCGGTCACCTGATATGCCATAAGGCAAAGCATGAGAATGGTCATGCATATGTCTATACATCTTCGTATAGCTTTGGTACTATTCCTTTTGTTCCCTGACACATTCTCACCCTCTTTCCTATTCTACTTAAGACTATTAATCCAATTTTCTATATCGCTTTCGGATGCACTGCCGCTTAATCGCTCGCCCTTAAGCCAATTGCCACTGCCTGCATGATCTGCAAGGTTTTTGTCGCTTCTTCCTACGCCACTTCCACCTGATGTGCAAAATGGAATCATTGTAATTCCATCAAAATCATAATTCTCTACAAAGGTATCCATAATACGAGGTTCTTCTCCCCACCAGATAGGATAGCCAATATAAATAGTGTCATATCCGTCAAGTGAAATCGTCTCACTTCCTATCTCCGGACGAACTGATGAATCATTCTGTTCCTTTGAAGTACGGCTGTTTGAATCACCATAATCAAGATCTGCACTCGTATATTCCTGTGCTGCTTTTATCTCATAGATATCAGCGCCTGTAACAGCAGCAATTGTTTCAGCAATGCCCTTTGTAGTTCCTGTAGCCGAAAAAAACACAACAAGAATATGATTTCCAGATTCAGTATTAGCAGTTGCTGATTCCTGCTTGCTTGCAGTCTCGCTATCTTTAACAACAGTTTCTGTATTATCGCTTGTCATACTTGTTTCTTCTACATTTTCTGTATTGTTATTTTCACGTGTCCCAGCTATATTGGTACCGGCATTATTTCTGCAGGCTGCAAGACCTAATGCCATAAGTCCTATTAATAATATTGATATTATCTTTTTCATGTTTTCCTGCTTTCTACATCTTTCCACCATATACCGGAAAATGCTGTTCTTTCCATAATTATCAATCTTCTTAAAATTCTTTAGTGATAATCTATTTTGCCATATTACTTTAATTTTCCATATTCTGCATCGTTGACCGGTTCCAGCCACTGGTTTGAACCATTTTCTCCTGGCACCTCGATTGCAAGATGGCTAAACCATGAATCTGGTGCTGCTCCATGCCAATGCTTAACACCTGCAGGAATATTAATACAATCTCCCGGTTTCATTTCTACTGCTTCTTTTCCTTCTTCCTGGTAATATCCTCTTCCTGCCACACAGACAAGTATCTGTCCGCCACCTTTATCTGCATGATGAATATGCCAGTTGTTTCTGCATCCCGGCTCAAATGTTACATTGAAAATTCCTACCTGACCGGTTGATACAGGCGCAAGGAAACTCTTTCCGCTAAAATACTGTGCAAACCCATCATTTGGTGCACCAATCGGAAATACCATTTCCTTTGCATGTGCTCTCATAGCTTCATCTTCGTATGGTAAATCACCTTCATTTACTTCCCACACTTCTTTTGCCAGATTAAACACCGCCCATCCCTTAGGCCAGCCTGCATAAAATGCAACATGTGTAATAATCGCAGCGATTTCCTTCTGCGTAACACCATGCGCTTTTGCATTCTTCAAATGATATACCAAAGAAGAATCTGTAATACCTGATGACATGAGTGCCACAACTGTAATGACACTTCTTGTTTTCACATCTATATCCTGGTTATTCCAGTTCTCACCAAAGAGAACATCATCATTATAGTGAGCAAATTCCGGGGCGAATTCATCAAGCTGATTTCTGCCTGCCGTTTGTATTATTTTCTCCATTTACTTTCACCTTCCTACTACTTTACATATTTTCCATTCTTAACCCACACCTGCTCTGTAGTTCTGGCTTGAGGTGTATTCTGTGCCATTACTCCTGACAAAAAATGTGGCTCATAATATTCTTCCAAAGCTTTTATCTCATCATCAGTAAGTTTAAAATCTACAGCGGATGCAGCACCCTCGACGTGACTTATCTTTGTTGCTCCTACAACAGGAGATGTAACCTTGGTAAGCAGCCATGCAAGAGATACCTCTGTCATAGATACATTTCTTGCATCCGCAATTTCACAAACCTTTGCTATTACCTTTGCATCCTTTTCTGCAGATGCATCATACTTGAGTCTGGCGTATGCGTCCTGCTCAAGACGTTTTGATGTCTCGCCCGGTCTTTTTGATAAACGTCCTGCAGCAAGTGCACTGTAAGGTGTAAGTGCAATATTTCTTTCGTCTGCATATACTTTCATTTCACGTTCATCTTCACGCATAATGAGATTGTAATGATTCTGAACAGATACAAATTCCGGCCATCCGTTTTCCTTTGCAATTGCATTCGCCTCAGCAAGCTGCCATGCAAAGCAGTTGGCAATACCAATCTGCCTAATCTTTCCTGCTTTCACACCTTCCGCCATACCGGCAAGATATTCTTCTACAGGAGTATTCCAGTCCCACATGTGATAGATATACAAATCCACGTAATCCATTCCCAAATGAGAAAGACTTGCATCCAAGCTTCTAAGCATATGCTCTTTGCCAGACACTTTATTTGCAATTTCTTCCTGTGAACGTGGAAGAAACTTTGTTGCAATGACCACTTCATCTCTTTTGGCATATTCCTTAATAGCCTTTCCAAGATATTCTTCACTCGTCCCTGCCTGATATGCAATCGCCGTATCATAAAAATTGATTCCAAGTTCCAGGCCTTTTTTAATAATAGACTTGGAAGTTTCTTCATCGACTGTCCAGCTATGCTGACCCGTCGCTGCATTACCAAAGCCCATGCATCCCATACATATACGAGAGACTTTCAAATCTGACTTTCCTAAAGTCACATATTCCATGCTATTCACCCCCTTTAAGTTTTCCAGCCAATTTTTCCAGTACCTTTACAATTTCCTGCTCATCTCTACTAAGAGATTTAAACACTTCAGCTTCTTTTTTATAAAGATCAGAAAGAACATTATCTGCAAATGCTTTACCGCTTTCTGTGAGGACAATTGACATCTCCCTTCTCTTTCCTTTGATAGGAACAAGTAGGACATATCCGTCCTTTTGAATCTCTTTTATTACCGTATTTACCGTAGTCTTGGGTAATTCCCAATCATTACTGATTTCAATCTGTGTATGTGGATTCCCGTCATTTAGTGCATACAAAACCCATAATAAAGCCGATGAAACATTGCTTTGCTTCGCAAACTCATCATAAAAAGCATCAACATGATAAAGCGCTCTTCCAAAATCATAAAAAAACTTTCTTGAATTCATACTTTTGCTCCTTTATAGTACGATATCGTATTTTTATAATAGTACGAATTCGTATTTTAGTCAATAAAAATTTTTCCCCAAGAAAGTTATTCTTTAATCTCATCAATGGTAAGTGCATACTTTTCAGAAATAAAAAAACAGCCGATGAATTTCTTCATCAGCTGTTAGTGTCAATACCTCTACGTATTCCTTTAGCTTCTACTTAGGATATACACAGTTTTTCCATATTCCTACCAATCCATTCAGTCATTGCCTTGTTAGTCCTGTACAGTTCCTCGTACTTATCTTTTCCCTCAAAGAAAGTTGTAGACACAAACTGATTTGCCAATATCATATATGGAATAGCCTTCTTTTCCGCATCCGTCAATTTTACAACACTGTCATATCCGTACATGATCTCTTTCATGACTTCTACCCAGGTAAGTAACTTATCTTCGTTTCCTTCTTCAAAAGTCTCTGACAGTATGGCTGTTGCCGCATAACATGGATCAAATATCCG
>JAILGF010000116.1 GCA_024696945.1 Lachnospiraceae bacterium
GCAGGATAATATCCATTGTAAGACCGCTGAAATGGGTTATTACATAGGAGAGCCTTATTGGGGAAACGGATATATGACAAATGCAATCAAGCAGGTCTGTGAATATGTGTTTGAGAATACAGATATTATCCGTATTTTTGCCGAACCGTTTGCGCACAATATAGCTTCATGTAGGGCTCTGGAAAAGGCAGGGTTCCAGTATGAAGGAACACTAAAGAGTAATGCCGTGAAATGTGGCAATATCGTTGATATGAAAATGTATGCACTTGTCAGAGGATAATTTGACATCTGGTTTGTTAGGAAAATGACTGATTTTGCTAACTATTAACAGAATGTTCATATTTGATAGTAGAACGTCGTAAGGCATAGATTTTGGTGTGCATCCCGTCAAGTAGACATTTGAAAAAACAAAAAGATTTCCTGCCCGATATATATCGGGCAGTCTTTATGCTGCTTCCATAAGTTTCTTGTTATGGAACTCTATAGGAGTTAGTACCCCCAAGTTCCTTTGAACTCGTTCGTTTGTGTAATAGTCCATGTATTTTTCGATTGCCCGTATAAGATCTTCTTTTGTCCTGAACTTCTTCCCATAGTACATTTCTCGTTTCATGATTCCCCAGAAACCTTCCATTGGACCATTGTCAATACAGTGCGCTACTCTCGACATGCTTTGTGTCATTCCGGCTTCCTGGATTTTCTGATGAAATTCTTTTGAGGTATATTGATATCCACGGTCAGAATGAAAAAGTGGTGTTACTCCCGGATTGGCTTCCATTGCTTTATCAAATGTATTGAATACAAGAGGGTTATCATTGTGGTCGCTGTATACGTAGGATACGGGGCGTTTGTCACAGAGATCCAATATAACGCTAAGATAAATCTTACCTTTTTGTTCATCCGCACCTGTGCCGAACTTAAACTCACTGACATCTGTAACCCATTTCTCGTTCGGATTATCAGAATGGAATTCTCTGTTCAGTATGTTTCCCACTACGTATGCAGGATCAGATGCAGGTTTTGTGCAGCAGTTATAACGATGTCTGATTATTGAACGTACTTTTTTCTTACGGCATATCCGGAGAACACGCTTATCATTGACATTAATGCTATGGTCATGAGCCAGAGTGTCACGAATACGTCTGTATCCCATATCCGGGTGTTCATAATGAATCCGCCCAACTGTATCAGCTATGCGTTCATTTAAGATATCATTCTCGCTTTCAGCTCGGGTTTTCCATTTATAGTAAGAAGCTCTATTGATGTTTCCGAGCTCACATAAAAAGCTTATTGGATAGTCCGGATGCTCCTTTGTAAGCTCGTTTATAGTGATGTAAATATCCAAATGCCGTGTTCGCTTAAGTGTCACCTCCTCTCGACGGCATCGAGTTTTTTTAAGAAGTCTATCTCCATTTGTTTCTGCTTGGCCTGGGCCTTGAGAAGGCGATTTTCTGCTTTGAGTTTCTCTATTTCAGAAAGTTCCTCTACCGGCTTATTTCTCCCGCGACGGTCACGTAACTCATCTATGCCGTGTGCTTCATATTTCTTTACCCATGAATACACCTGCCCATAAGAACAGTTGAACTTTTCTGCTGCAAGCGCATAGTTATTTGCGTTTGCAATACAGTATTCTACAATCTTGATCCGTTCATCCTGAGTAGTTTTTCGTGGCTTATTCTTTTTGACCATGAGATATTTCCCCCTTTCCGGTCTGGAATCGGTTAATTCCTCATGGTTATTATATAGCTGTATCCATTTTAATACAGTACTTTCCGCACGAACTCCGTACTTGCGAGCCAGATCACGAATGGATACGCCACCTGCAAGATATTCTTTAACTACTTGTTGCTTGAGTTTGGCGGAATACTTAAATAGCATGCGATTATGCTGAACAAGACCATCCTCTCCATAAGTTTTATATGCTGTTTTCCATTTTCTCACAGTACCGAAAGCAAGATGATTGTCCTTATCCAGCTTATAGAACGACACACCCTCCTCGTCATGTTCTTTTATCAATCTTAACTTAAACTCTTTACTAAAGTTTCTTTTTGACATAAATATGCTCCTCATATGGTAGTTTTGGATTTTTCCTATGTCTACCATATGGGGAGCATATCAAAATCTATGCCTTACGACGTTCTACTCTCAAATATGAACAAACCTGCTAATATTTTGCAAGTACTTTTTTGATTATTTCGTTATTTCTGATTTTTTCAGATATTTGGGTATAACAAATAAGACCAGCGAATACTGACCCTGAGAATACTATTATCTTTTCATTGTAGCTG
>JAILGF010000131.1 GCA_024696945.1 Lachnospiraceae bacterium
TCGCCGTGCCAAGCAAGCGGGTGGTGGTTGTGTCGCATTCGCTTCCGCGCAGCAGCCCCTGGCGATCAGGAAGCCCTACGGTAATAAATTACTTCTTGGGGCGTTTCGCGCCATAGAGCGAACGGCCCTGCATGAGCTTGGCCACGCCGGCCGTATCGAGAGCGCCGCGAATGATGTGATAGCGCACGCCGGGCAGGTCGCGCACGCGGCCACCGCGGATCAGCACCACACTGTGCTCCTGCAGATTGTGACCAATGCCGGGGATATAGCAGGTACCCTCGATTTGATTGGTCAGGCGGATCCTCGCAATTTTACGAAGCGCGGAATTGGGCTTCTTGGGCGTGGTGGTTTTTACACTCAAGCACACGCCGCGCTTTTGCGGGCAACCCTGCAGGATGGGCGCAGTCGACTTTTTGACGACGTCTTCTCTTCCCTTGCGGATCAACTGGTTGATCGTAGGCATGGAAGCACCTCCTGTTTTTTAGATCGGAGCGGGATGTGAGCCCGTCTCCTCCTATAAAACTTCCGCAACCCTCGGAAGCTATAGTCATAAAATGGTTTCGGCGGCCACGGCGCAGGGCACCGCAATACGGCACCTGCGGCCCAGGGCGGCCATGCTCTCGCAGCTTTCCACGGGCACGCCCGCCGCCTGCGCGGCCTGGGTCAGGGTCAAGCGGAGCCGCTCGTCCGCGTCCTGCGCCAGCAGGATGCGCCGGGCTTTTCCCGCGTTCAGCAGCCGCTGCACCTGGCGCATGCCGGGCGCCAGCCGTTCTTTGCCTTCCACGGGTTTCCCTCCCTTGGCCCCTCTCGCCGCCGGAATGTGTCAGCCGTGGGCCGCGTTAATAGCGCCATTGCCACACATTACTGACAACTATATCATTATATTATCCGTTTTCTCAATTGTCAACTATTAAAATCACCAATATTTTACCACAAATCCCAGCCTTTTCGAAGACTGGGATTTGTGTTTTTTTGTAAAAAAGAGCTGCCACACTAACATTAGTTAGTGCGACAGCCCCTTTCCTGTCTTATATCGGACGCATGGGTAATGTTACGGTTACCTTAGTTCCAACATTTTCTTCACTGTCGATCTCGATGCCGTAACGGTCACCGTAGAAAAGCTTGATACGTTTGTTTATGTTGAACAGTCCTATGCTTTTCGCGGGTACCTGTTCCAAACGGTCTATCTTTAGTCTTACAGCCCTAAGTTCACCGGGGTTCATTCCGATTCCGTCGTCTTCTATCAGAACCTTTATGGTTTCCTCCACCCCTTCAGAAACCGTAATCTTCAGTGTCCCGTTTTCTACCATTTCCAAGCCGTGTCCTACCGAGTTTTCCACGATAGGCTGCAGAAGAAGCGGAAGTATACTGTAGCTTTTTGTATCTATGTCATCCTCCACCTTCAGTTCATAGCTTATACGTTCCTGGAAACGGAACTTTATGATCTTTATATAGTTCTCTATGTAGTCAAGCTCCTGTTGCAGCGGAACTGATACCGTGCCGGTGTTATCAAGAATGTATCGCATGGATTTTCCGAGAAGCTTGATACCCGTTGCAACATCCCTGTCTTTTTCAGCTATGGCTCTCATACGGAGCGCTTCAAGGGTATTGTACAGGAAGTGAGGATTTATCTGGCTTGAGAGCATCTTGTATTCCATCATCTGCTGCTCGGTGGCGAAGCGTTCCGCATCGATCTTGGTCTCATACATCTCCGCATCTTTTTCTTTTATGAGCTGCGCCATTTTCTTCAGTTCCTCATATGCCATGGAAATCTCATCGTTTCCGCGGAGCGAATCGGGAACATCGTAATCCTCATTACTTACATCGTGCATGGAGCTTCTCAGCTCGTTTACGCGCCCTGAAAAATGGCTGGCAAAGAATGCGATAACTATGTAGGAGATCATTGCTCCCGTTACAACTATCAGGATACATATCAACAGTATCCTGGGATTTTTATCGGAATAAAGGTATAGGTATACGGTCAATACTCCGCCGATGACAACCATAGGCAGAAGTATCGCCAAGAGATAGATGGCCAGCATCTGATTTTTTATGCTTTTTTCACAGAGCCACTCTACCAGTCGCTTTCCGAATTTTCGCATGTAAATATCTCCATTTTAAATGCCGCTTGTTTTTTATCAGATCTCTGCAAGAAAAGCTTCGTAGCCCTTCTCGGTTTCGTATATGTCTGCCTTGCTGGCTACTTCCCAAGGTGCATGCATATTGTGGAGCGCTACACCGCTGTCTATAACTTCCATGTTGTATTTTGCCATGATATAGGCGATGGTTCCTCCGCCGCCCTGGTCTACCTTGCCAAGCTCTGCCATCTGGTAATATACATTATGCTTGTCAAGTGCGGCACGGAGTTTTGCGATGAACTCAGGATTGGCATCGTTTGAACCTGATTTTCCGCGTGAACCCGTAAATTTACTGAATGCCATTCCGCGTCCTAAGTATGCGCAGTTCTTTTTCTCCATTACAGAAGGATAGTTGGGATCGAAGGCCGCATTTACGTCGGATGAAAGCATATGTGAATTCTGAAGAGCGCGGCGTACTTTAAGCTCGCTGTAATCGCCCATCTTATCCATCAGTTCAGCAACAATATTCTCAAAGAATACCGATGTCATTCCTGTTGCTCCGACACTTCCGATTTCTTCCTTATCTACAAGGATGCAGGCTGCGGTCCTGTCTATCTTTTGGCAGTTAAAAAGGGCTTTTGCGGATGTAAATGCGCAGATTCTGTCATCCTGACCGTAACCCATTACCATGCTGGCGTCAATTCCGTAGCTTCTTGCACGGCCTGTGGGAACTACCTCAAGCTCTGCGGACAGGAAATCCTCCTCGGTAACCTTGTACCTGTCTGCTATTATTTTCATTACATTGCTCTTTACTGCTTCTTTTTCGGCATCCTTTAAAGGTATGCTTCCAACGAGCACATTTAAGTCCTCGCCCTCAACTACCTTTGATGCCTTCTTGTCCATCTGATCCTGTGCAAGGTGGATAAGGAGGTCTGAAATGCCGACTACGGGATCCTTGGGATCCTCTCCTATAACTACTTTTACTGTGGTTCCGTCTTTCTTGCAGATTACTCCGTGGATCGCCATAGGGTTTGCAACCCACTGATATTTCTTGATACCACCGTAATAATGTGTTTCCATGAGTGCAAGATCGGTGTCCTCATATAAGGGGTTCTGCTTGATATCAAGCCTGGGTGAATCAATGTGAGCTCCGAGTATCTTCATGCCTTTTTCAAGGGGCTCGCTTCCTACTACGAAGAGTACGAGAGCCTTTCCCTTATTTACCGCATAAAGCTTGTCTCCGGCCTTAACCTTTTTTACGGAATAAAGATCCTTATATCCAAGCTTCTTTGCCTCGGCGATTATTCCGTCAACGCACTCACGCTCGGTCTTACAATCTGAAATAAAGTCGATATACTCGTCACTGAGCTTCTCAACTTCAGCAAGCTGCTTTGCGCTGTATTTGAGCCATGCAAGCTTTTTCTCATCTTTTTTGTCGTTCTTTTTGGTAGTTTTCTTTGTTTTTGAATCTGCCATGATGTTTATCTCCTCTTATATTATTGTACTTTTTTGATTGAAATTTAAAAACCTGTCCCTTGAGGGACAGGTCTGAAATACGATTAACCTATTACCTTCTTTATGGCCTCTATAACACGGTCCTGCTGGAAGGGTTTAACAATGAAGTCCCTGGCTCCTGACTGTATGGATTCGATAACCATAGCCTGCTGGCCCATAGCCGAACACATGATAGCCATAGCCGAAGGATCCTGCTCTTTGATCTTTTTAAGAGCTTGGATACCATCCATTTCCGGCATGGTAATGTCAAGCATAACAAGATCGGGTTTGGTCTCTGCATATTTAGTAACCGCTACTGCACCGTTCTCTGCTTCGCCTGCTATCTCATAACCGTTCTTGGTAAGTATATCTTTGATCATCATGCGCATGAATGCTGCATCGTCACATACAAGAATTCTTTTAGCCATTTCGCTTCTCCTGTTTTATAACGGATTATTACTAAAAGGGTAAAGTATCCCCTTGTATACCCATATATGATATAATACCCCAGAATTCGTTTCTTGTCAAGATATAACTCTCATTCTTGAATTGTTTTTATGAATTGTTAAGAATCTTGTTTTGGTCCGGACTTCTGTATATAAATGCTATAGAGAAGCTTTCTGCCCTTTGCCGCCACGGCCGCGGAGCTTTATCTTCTTCGCCTGAACAGCTTTCCCCTTATATTCAAAGGTTTCCGTCTCGGGTGCAACGACACATACAAATTCTATTCTGTCATTTTTGTCGAGCGTCATGGCCTTTACGCCCCTGCCGGTCTTCTTCATTTCACTTACTTCTTTTAACGGGAATCCTAACGAATAGCCCGACTTGGTTATGGTTATGACTTTTCTGTTTTCCGCTAAGATATCGGCCGCCTGCAGCAGGATAATGCTTACTACGGAATCTCCGTCCTCCAGCTTGGTGGCGAGCATAAGGTTTCTGTTAGTATCAAATTCTATTCCCGATACAAGCTTTATAAATCCGTTTTTGGTCGTGAAAAGGAGCATGGAATCAAATAAAGTCTCGTAGGACGCGTAGAAAATGACATCCTGCTGATCAACCTTACAGAGATTGTGGATGAGCTGCCCCTTGTCCTTCAGCTTGCAACGAGGTATCTTCTCTGCTTTAACCTGCATCATGTTGCCCTCTGCGGTAAATACGCAGATTTTATCGGTGTTTTTCATCGGTATGATGTGGGTAAATTCCTTTAAGGCCTCTTCTCCGGCCTTGCTGTATACAGACGCATCCACCGACTTTGTATAACCGAAGCGGTCTACCAGGATATAGATGTCTTCTACCTTAAACTCCTCGACATAGCCTACGCTTTCCATATTGGAAAGGACTGTTTTTCTGGGTGTGGCAAATTTCTTTTTGTAAGCTTTGAGCCTCTCCTTAATCACAGCATAAAGTTTTTGTGGATTCGAAAGGATTTCCTTGTATTCGCCGATCTTTCCGAGAAGCTCGTTTTTCTCTTCTTCGAGCTTAAGGATCTCAAGGCCTATGAGCTTTGAAAGAGGCATTGCAAGTATCGCATCTGCCTGGCGTTCCGTGAAATTAAGCTTGGCAGCTTCTGTTTTTGATTCCTCATGCTTGAATTTTATATCCGTGATATCTCCGTTTATCAGGCAGTCCTTGGCCTGCTTAATGGAGGTGCTTCCACGTAATATTTCTATTATAAGGTCTATAACGTCGGTTGCACGGAGCAGACCTCCCACTATTTCCAGACGCTGCTCTGCCTTGTTCAAAAGATATTCGTGCTCTTTTGTGTAAAGGTCTTCCTGGAAGGAAGCAAATTCCTTTACAAGCCCTAAGAGACTGAATACAAGAGGCTGCTTGTCCTTTACGGCCAGAAGATTTACGGTATAGGTATCCTCCATACATGTCTTTTTAAGGAGTCCGTTTAAAAGGTTTTCGGGGTCCCTGTCTTTCTTAACCTCGATGACGATACGTATTCCTTCCTTTGAGGATTCATCCCTAACATCGTATATTTCTTCGAAGGCCTTGTCTTTCATGAGACTGACAAGATTTTCCACAAGCTTAAGCTTGTTCCCTGCGATGGTATAAGGAATTTCGGTAACCACTATGTTCTTTCTGCCCGATTCGCCGTTCTCTATCTCGGTTTTGGCACGGACTCTTATCTTTCCTTCTCCGGTCCTGTATATTTCGGGAAGCGCATCGCAGTTTGTGATGATTCCTCCTGTGGGGAAATCCGGTCCGGGAATATATTTCATAAGTTTTTCTTCGGTTATGGAAGGGTTGTCAAGGTAAGCAATGACACCGTCGATTATTTCCCCTGCATTGTGCGGAGGTATGTTTGTGGCCATACCGACAGCAATACCCGTGGTACCGTTTATCAAGAGGTTCGGTAAGGTGGCCGGGAGGACCTTGGGCTCATTTTCACTCTCATCGAAGTTTGGCATGAATTCTACAAGCCCTTTTTCAAGGTTTTCGAGAAGGGCAACGGCCGGTTCGGAAAGGCGTGCTTCGGTATAACGCATTGCAGCTGCGCCGTCTCCGTCTATGGAACCGAAATTTCCGTGTCCGTCAACAAGCGGAAGATTCAGGGAATAATCCTCCGTCATATGTACAAGGGCATCGTATATGGAGCTGTCTCCGTGAGGATGGTATTTACCCATCGTATCACCGACTATACGCGCGCTTTTTCTGTGAGGCTTTTTAGGATCCAGTCCCAGCTCGTTCATGGCGTACAGTATTCTTCTCTGTACAGGCTTTAATCCGTCCCTGACATCGGGCAGGGCTCTTGCAAGTATGACGCTTAATGCATAGTCACGGAAGGAGGTTTTCATTTCCTCCGCAAAATCAAGCTGGACTAATTGGTCCCGGGTTGTACTCATTTCTGTTGATCTCCTGTTATTATATTAGTAATGATGAATGATCAGGTAATGTCAAGGTTGGCATTGTTTGCTTCGCTCATTATGAAGTCACGGCGCGGAGGAACGTTGGTTCCCATCAGCATGGACGTTATCTCATCAGCTTCGACTCCGTCATTTATGGAAACCTGAGCGAGAACTCTGGTTTCGGGATTGAGCGTGGTTTCCCAGAGCTGTTCTGCATCCATCTCTCCAAGGCCCTTGTAGCGCTGAAGAGTGAGTATCTTTTGACCTGTTTTGCGGAATTTCTCAAGCTCGTGGTCATCAAATATGTATTCTGTCTTCTTTTTCTTCTTTCCCTTTTCACCCACTTCATATTCTACCCTGTAAAGAGGCGGAAGTCCCCTGAATACCTTGCCTTCCATGATAAGCTCAGGCATGAATCTGTAGAAGAACGTGAGCAGCAGGGTGCTGATATGTGCACCATCTACGTCGGCATCGGTAAGGATAATTATCCTTCCGTACTTAAGCTTGGACAGGTCAAACTCCTCGGCAATACCGCAGCCAAATGCAGCTATCATTGATTTTATCTCGTTATTTGAGAGCACCTTGTCAAGTGCGGCTTTTTCTACGTTTATTATTTTTCCTCTTAAGGGAAGCACTGCCTGAGTACGTCTGTTTCTTGCTGTTTTTACGGTACCGCCTGCGGAATCACCCTCGACTATGTAGATCTCGCATTCCTCCGGCTTTTTTGAAGAGCATGCTGCAAGCTTGCTCTTTGTATCAACGTCGCTCAGCTGCTTTAATGCAGTGGTCCTTGCCTTATCGGATGCTTTTCTCACCTGATAGGATTTAAGTGAATTATCAAGTAACGTCTTTAAAAGTTCTACGTTTTTATCAAAGAAAACGGTTGCTTCCTGGGTGAATACATCTTCAACTGCAGCTTTTGCATCATTGTTTCCGAGCTTAGTCTTTGTCTGTCCTTCAAACTGAGGATCCGGATGCTTTATGGAAATAATGGCTATAAGGCCGTTTCTTATGTCTTTTCCGTCGAAATTTTCGTCTTTTTCCTTTAGGACTCCCAGCTCACGGGCGTACTGGTTCATAACACGGGTAAGACCTGACTTGAAGCCGGTTACCAAGGTTCCGCCGTCCACAACGTTTATGCAGTTACAGAATGAATTTATCTGCTCTGAAAATCCATTATTATACTGGAATGCTATTTCTACCTCGATATTTCCGCTCTTTCCTTCTAAGTAAACCGGATCCTTGTGCAGAACTGTTTCTTCTCTTGAAAGATATGCCACAAAGCTCTTTATTCCGTCTTCCTCACAGAATGTCTGCTTAAACCCTGTGTGAAGGTCTAAGAATGTAACCTTTAGGCCTTTGTTAAGGTATGCTGTTTCCTTCAGTTTTTTTACAATAATCTCGGGTTTGAAATCCACCGATTCAAAAATAGTGGGGTCGGGATAGAAAGTTACTTTGGTTCCGGTATCGGACTTGGCGCATTTGCCGATTACGGGAAGAAGCCCGTCCTTATCAAGCTGGATAACGGGATGTCCTCCGTCCTTATATTCATCTCTATAAACCTTTCCGTCACGCTTTATTTCCACTATCATATGGCTTGAGAGGGCATTTACGACCGACGCACCTACTCCGTGAAGGCCTCCGGACACCTTGTATACGGTATTTCCGAATTTTCCGCCTGCATGAAGAATGGTATATACTACTCGGGCTGTGGGCATATGCTCTGTCGGATGCATATCGACCGGAACTCCGCGGCCGTGATCGGTTATGGAGACTCCGCCGTCTTTCTGAAGTACTATTTCTATTTCGTTGCAAAAGCCGGCCAGATGCTCATCTATTCCGTTATCAAGTATTTCCCATATAAGATGATGAAGTCCGCGGCTTCCAAGACTTCCTATATACATGCCGGGGCGCTTTCTTACCGCCTCCAGACCTTTTAATACGACTATTTCATTTCCGCTGTATGTTTCCATTAGATTTTATTGTCTCCTGATTTTTATATACCCCACTGTATGTCCGTTCCCTTGCGGGAACGGACATACAGTGGAGCCGTGTCACAAGGTTCCGTCACCTTCGGTGACACCTTATGACATACCGCAAAATATGCTACTATTATATATGATTTCCACAAAATATGCAACTGTTTTTCGAATTTTATCGACCAAATGTTCTATTTTTAAGTTTCTTCGCTAACGCTCAGGACGACAAAAAACTTAACTTAATGACATTGGTTATTAAAAAAACGGAGCGTCATCCGCTCCGTTTCCCTAAATCAATTTTGTTATATCAATTATCTTTCTGTCCTCGCAGTTCTATTCTGGGACCACCCTTGCCCTCTATGTATTCTTTGGTTATAAATACACGGCCAATGGTGGGATCCTTGGGGATTTCGTACATAATATCCAGCATGAAATCTTCTATTATAGAACGGAGACCTCTGGCTCCTGTTTTCTTTTCGAGTGCCTTCTCGGCTATTGCCATAAGCGCATCATCATCGAACTGAAGATCAACCTCGTCAAGTTCAAGAAGTCTATGATACTGCTTTAAAATGGCATTCTTCGGCTCCTTCATGATCTTCACGAGCATCTCGGCATCCAGGCCTCGAAGGGTGTAAACAACAGGAAGCCTTCCTATAAACTCGGGGATAAGTCCGAATTCCCTTAAGTCTTCGTTGTTAACCTTGGCAAGAAGCTCCGGGTCATTGTCATATTTATCCTTCAGATCGTTGTTAAAACCGATAAGTGTGTTCTTTGACAATCTTTTCTTTATTATTTCCTCAAGATCCGGGAATGCTCCTCCGCATATGAAAAGAATATTCTTTGTATTGATGGTGGTCATCGGAACCATGGCATTTTTGCTGGTAGCGCCTACGGGTACCTCCACATCGGCTCCCTCAAGAAGCTTTAAAAGTCCCTGCTGAACCGATTCGCCGCTAACATCCCTGTTGGTAACGTTTCTCTTCTTGGCTATCTTGTCTATTTCGTCAATGAATACTATACCGGTTTCTGCCCTGTCAACGTCGTTATCGGCAGCTTTAAGAAGCTTCGAAAGAACGCTCTCTACATCGTCTCCGATATAGCCTGCCTCGGTAAGTGATGTTGCATCGGTGATTGCAAGCGGTACATTGAGAAGCCTTGCCAATGTCTGCACCAGATAGGTTTTTCCGCAGCCGGTGGGTCCTATCATCAGCATGTTTGATTTCCCGATCTCTACGGTTCCTTCGGCATCCTTTGTCACACGTTTATAGTGGTTATAAACGGCTACCGCTATAATCTTCTTGGCACGTTCCTGTCCTATTACATATTCATCAAGCTGCTCCTTGATCTTGTGAGGTGGCGGAAGCTTCTTGAAGTCCAGCACTGCCGGTATCTCATTTTCTCCGTCAGCCTTCTTCTCGGGCTTTGCTTTCTTTACACGCTGGCTCTTGGGAATGCCGGTATCCGAATTAAAGAAGCCGGGCATAATAAGGTTATCAAGATTTAAGAAGCCTGAGCCTAAGTTGATCACCGGCGGAACACCGTTTGCGGAATTTCCGTTATTCGGTGCTTCTGGTTTATCAGACTTAGCATCGGTCTCTTTTTTCTTGTCTTTGGTCGGAGATACAGAGGTACCTGCAAATCCGGCAGTATTGTTCATCAGATCAAATGTCCGCTGCATGCAATCCGGGCAGATGTACATGTTGTCGAGCATCTTCAGCATTTTCCCGACCTGTGATTCGGATCTGCGGCAGATATAGCAGACATTCTCGTATTCATTGTTGTTGTCGTCTTTTATTATTGAGTCGTTCATTTTAATTTTTCCTTGTTAATATATATACCCCACTGCTTACGTTACCGGTCTCGTTCCCTATGGGAACGGACATACAGTGGAGCCGTGTCACAAGGTTCCGTCACCTTCGGTGACACCTTATGACAATTAATATGCATTCTTATTTATAAAGCCTTTGAATATGGTCAGGAACAGGATTTTGAAATCAAGTCCCACAGACCAGTTTTCTATATAGTAGAGATCGTATTCTATACGTTTCATTATGGAGGTGTCGCCGCGATATCCGTTTATCTGCGCCCAGCCTGTCATTCCGGGACGTACCTGGTGTTTCACCATGTATCTGGGAACTTCCTCCCTAAATTTTTCTACGAACTTTGGTCTTTCCGGACGAGGCCCCACCAGGCTCATGCTGCCGCCGAGTACATTAAACAGCTGTGGAAGCTCATCTAAGCTGGTTTTTCTTATAAATCGGCCTATGGGAGTTACTCTCTTGTCACCTCTTGTGGTCCATTCGTTCTTTTCTTTTTCGGGATCCTCCAGATACATTGAACGGAATTTGAACATTCTGAATTCCTTTCCGTGCTTTCCTACACGGATCTGAGAGAATATTGCCGGTCCCTTTGAGGTACATTTTATTATAATGGCAATTATGATCATCGGGATAAGTGCAAGAATTAGTGCTACTCCGCCTATGATTATATCCATCGCCCTTTTTATAAACATGTTGCCCATGTTTGTGAGCGGAACGTTTCTTATATTAACTACGGGAAGTCCGTAAAGATCTTCTATATAAGGTACGGTTGACACCACGTTGTTATAGTCGGGAATGAATTTTGTATGTACTCCCGATTTTTCACAGATATTTACTATATCCTCAAGCTTTTCGTATTCTACGATACTTAAGGTAATAACTATCTCGTCAAAATCATTGTCAGCTATGATGTTTTCAAGGTCGATAACTGCTCCGGTAACCTTTATCCCCTTGTAATCCGTATCGAGGACCAGGTTATCATCCAAAATTCCGTGTATCCAATATCCCCATTCGGGATTCTGTTTTACCCTGTCGATAAAGTTTTCAGCCGCACGGCTGTATCCTACAAGCAGTACATGTTTCAGATTCTTTCCTTTTCTTCTGAATGCCCTTATTACTCTGCCGCTGACAAGCCTGATGGCAATTCCCATTGTAAGGTTCAAGCCTCCGAACAGCAGGTAGAACCAACGGGATATATCTGATTTATTTAATATGAAGATTATGAACGCAAAGTAGAATATTCCAAGAAGGTTGGCTTCTATCATGGTTCCGATGATACGTATACGGCTGTGCCCTCTTCTCGGTTTGAAGCATCCGCACATATTGTATATGATCAGATATCCCGGAAGCAGGAATATTATATTCTGGGCATATTCCGAAAATTTCAGGAAGCCTTCGCCTTTTTGCAGAGCAAACGGTCCCAGCGAGGACAATAGCTTAAATCTTAACGGATAAGCCAGAAAGTATGCACCTATTATCACTATTGCATCAATAACGATAAGCAGGTGATTTATTGTTTTCTGATTATCTTTTATCAATGATCTTTCATCCTTCTCTTAACGGTGATTTACATTATGTTACATAATACAATATAAATGTGTTTTTTACAAGTCAAAAAATGTGATTTATTTGTGTCCACGATTTATCAAAGTATGTATTGTTTTAACACTTTCTTCTCTGTTTTTTCACAATATCAACACAAATTGACTCTAAAATCTGTTTCAAGGGCGGAGGGAAAAGGCCTATCCCAATGCTAAATTATCAGAATGGAGGCAAGGTAATATGAACGAAGAATATAACTCAGAAAATACGTATAACAATACAGACGGGACCGATACCCGTGAAACAACAACTACCGCCGATGCAAATACTGTAAATGCAGCTAATACTGCTGAAACAAAAACTGCAGAGTCAGAAACCGCTGCATCGGAGGCACCGACCGCCGATACGACCGGAACAACCGAGCAAGCTGCTGCACAGGCGCAGCCCGATCCGTACAGCAAATACAATTTCTATCAGGGGAATCCTTATTATCAGGGATATCCCAACCAAGGATACACAAATCAGGGTTATCCTTATCAGGGGCAGCAACAGAATCCTCAAGGAATTTACAATTCCACCCCTCCTCAGTATACCGGCGCATATCAGTCATACGGCTACACAAATCCCGGTTATCAGAATCCTGCTTACGGACAAAATCCTTATCCGACAGGCAGGGTAAGCTATGTAAGCAACGTTGACAGCATTTATCCCGGAACCGCTCCTCATAAGACACATGAGAAAAAAGAAAAAAGCAAGGCGGCCAAGTTTTTTACCGGTCTTGCAATGTCAGTAGCTTTTGGAGCTGTTGCAGCAGGAGTTTTCATCCTGATAACGTTTATTTATAAGCAGCAAAATCCTGAACTCTTCAATACCAATTCAACCCCGGTCCAGGTAACCACTACAGAAACAAAAAAGGATAACCAGTTAAATCTTGATCCGGCCGAAGGTACACAGATTCCTTCGACAAGCGTTATTGACGGTGCTACTTTTACCGGAACCGATGTTTCCAATGTCGTTGAAGAGAATATGCCCGCTATAGTTGCTATCGACTGCATCACACAGGCTTACAGCTATTGGTACGGACCCTATGAGGGCTCTTCTGCAGGTTCAGGTATCATTATCCAGAAAAACAGCAGCGAATTGATGATTGCTACCAATAATCACGTTATTTCAGGCACGAAGGATATTAAGGTTAAGTTTATTGACGGCACCTCTGTACCCGCAACCGTTAAGGGCAACGATGAGGTTTCCGATCTGGCAGTTCTTTCCGTACAGCTTGAAGATATCCCTGAAGAGACTCTTAATGCCATTGCCATCGCCAAGCTCGGCAATTCCGATGAGATCAAGGTCGGCGAAATGGCCATTGCTATAGGTAATGCACTTGGATACGGACAGTCCGTTACAGTAGGTTATGTCAGCGCCAAGGACAGAGAGCTCACCATTGACGGTCAGAAGTTTACCGGTCTTCTTCAGACCGATGCGGCTATCAACCCCGGCAACAGCGGCGGTGCGCTTCTTAATCTTAACGGCGAGGTTATCGGTATCAACAACGCTAAGATAGGTGGTTCCGATGTTGAAGGAATGGGTTATGCAATCCCCATTTCAAAGGCTCAGGCTATTTTGTCCGAATATACCGATAGAGAAGTTCTTGCCAGAGAAGAACAGGGTTATCTCGGAATAAGTGTTATTTCCATAACAAGCGAGATCGCCAAGGTTTATGACTGGCCTACAGGCGCATACATTTCAGAGGTTGCAGAAGACAGTGCGGCTCAGAAGGCCGGACTTCTCATCGGTGATATAATTACAAAGATTGATAATCTTACAATCAATTCCAACGATACTTTGGTCAATAAGATCCAGAGTTTAAGATACGGAACCGATGTTACAGTTACCCTTCAGAGACGTATTGACGGAGAATTCCAGGAATTAACTTATACTGTCACCCTCGGCCAGAGACCTGCGGAAAGCGATGAAACTTCGAGCTCTGCTGAAACTCAAAAGCCCGAAACCAAGACACCGGAAGATAAGGCTCCCGAAGGCAAGACTCCTGACGGATTTGATTCCAGTCAGCTTCCTGATGGATTCGACCCCAGCCAGATTCCCGATATGTTCGGTGGAAATTTCCCCGAATCGGGTAACAGATAATAACAAAGCAAGATACTAACCATATCGTTTCTCTCCTATATAGACAATACATTATTTGTCTAAAAAAAGAAGTCGGCAAAGTTCCGACTTCTTTTTTTGTGCTATCCTTATTTCAAAAGCTCTGAATTTTATCCTGGCTGTCATCGTTCGTGTTTATAAGCTTTTTGATGACTACATAGTAACCGTCTCCTGTTTCGCTTTCTATATAGACCCTTTCACCCTCTTTTTTACCGAGAAGTGCTTTCCCTAAGGGTGATTCGATACTTATCATGTTTCTCATGATATCCCCGCGTATGGAGGTTACCAATCTGAATTCATCGGTTTCGTCATCATCCTCGAAATAAAGAACAACGGTATTGTTTATTCCTACCTCGTCATCTTTTGAACTGTCATCCACTATCTGTGCGGTCTTTACAAGCCTTTCAAGATATCGGATGCGGCTTTCGTTCTGGTTTTTGTCTTTTTTTGCCGCATGGTATTCAAAGTTTTCGCTCAAGTCACCGTGAGCCCTCGCTTCCTTTACGGCTTCTAGGGCTTCCTTACGTACTACCAGCTTACGGTATTCTATCTCTTCTTCAATTTTCTTTATATCACTTTTTGTCAGTTCGTTATTCATGATGTATTCCTTTCCTAGTTAATTGTATTCCCCTTTTATTGTTTACCCCATCACTTCGTGATGGGGCTAAGTCGAAGTTTCCTTCGGAAACATTCGACATACCTTATAACATATATTAACATACCCTGGGTTTAAAATCAACCTCTTGACAAATATGGGATTTTTCGAGAAAATATAGGTATTCAATGAAAGGCATACTACATATTATGAATCATATATCGATAAAATCTTATGCTAAGATCAACCTGGGGTTGGATGTTACGGATAAGCTTCCGAATGGGTATCATTCGTTAAAAATGATCATGCAGACTATTTCCCTGTCGGACAGTCTTTTTTTTGAAGTCAGAAAAGACCCAAGGATAATACTTAAAACTAATCTGCCTTTTCTTCCTGTAAACGAAAAGAATATCGTTTTTCAGGCTATCAAGCTTTTCCGGGAAACCATGCATATTTCAAACGGAATATACTGTACAGTTACCAAACGCATTCCCGTAGCAGCCGGTCTGGCCGGCGGAAGCGGTAATGCGGCAGCCACTCTCAAAGCCATGAACAAGCTGTTCAGGAGCGGACTTACAGATGCACAGCTTTGTGAAATGGGCGTAAAGCTGGGCGCTGATGTGCCTTATTGCATCATGGGTAAAACCGCTCTGGCTACCGGGATCGGAGATATACTTGAACCTCTGCCCGCTCCGCCTTTCGCCAAGGTTTTGCTCGTAAAGCCCCCTGTCAGTGTTTCAACAAAGTTAGTATATTCCAATCTGGTACTTGATGAAAACACTGTGCATCCTGACATAGATGCATGTCTATCCGCCATTAAGGGTGGAAATCTGACCGCTCTCTGCAATAATCTGGGAAATGTACTTGAGGACGTTACCGTTAAGCTACATCCCGAAATAACCGAGATAAAACGACAGATGCTCGAGCTTGGAGCTGACGGTTCCCTTATGAGCGGAAGCGGGCCGTCTGTTTTTGGTCTATTCGGTGATGAGGCCAAGGCAAAAGCCGCATTTGACCTCTTCAGTTCAAACGATACATATGGCAAAAATACTTTTTTATGCGATTTCACTTGAATTTTATGTATATTTAAGGTATACTTGTGTATTGTTGGATTATTAGGTTTTGCGGATATCCCGTGTTTTAACGGCATTATCGTTCAAAACCGGAAGGGAATCATGCTAACATGGAAAGTACTGAAATAAATGCAACTCCCGAAGTCAAGGATGAGGGAACCGATACCGAAAAGGGAAAGAAAAAGATAAACTGGAAAAAGGAGATTATAAGCTGGGCTCTAATCATAGCCATTGCATTTGCTCTTGCTCTTGTAATAACGGAATTCATCATTATGAAAGCTGAGATTGTTTCCGGTTCCATGGAACACACCTTGGAAGTCGGCGATCACGTTATCGGCAACCGTCTTGCTTATCTTTTCTCGGATCCTCAAAGAGGCGATGTCATTTTCTTTGAATTTACGATGAGTAACAAGGAGTTATACGCAATCGATCCGAAACTTACATATTTCAAAGATCCGGAGCTTGGTGACAAAGAACCGTGCTATCATAACAACAGTGATGTGTATGTCAAAAGGATCATCGGACTTCCGGGAGAAAAAATTGAAATCCGATCGGGTCTGATATACATAAACGATTCTGAAGTTCCCCTTGATGAACCTTACCTCAAGAATAAGCCCAAAGGTAATTTCGGTCCATACTACGTTCCTGAAGATTGCTACTTCTGTCTCGGTGACAATAGAAACTCTTCCCAGGATGCAAGATACTGGGATAACGACATCGATAACGAGGACGATCCCGACTATGATCCGGATAGGTTCCGTTTTGTACATAAGGATAAGATCTATGCCAAAGCTGCATTAAAGACTCCGCCCAATATGCATTGGGTTGAACATTACAGATATGAAAATGAGCCCTCAAAATGAGGGCTCTTATTTTTATACTTCCTTTTTTCTGATGGCAAGTACTCCGAGCAGTGTAAAAAAGAGAATATACACTGCAAATATGACTGCTGCGATCAGCAGGTCGTTCCCCGGCACATCCAATTCAGAAATTTTATCTATATTGGTTCCTACTGTAAACCGAGAGAAGAAATCACTTCTTACATCGTAGTTCTTCGACAGAACAACAATTAACAGGTCCAATAACTGGATAAGCAGTGGATAAACCAGAGGGATTATGATTCCCAGAGTAAGAGCACCTCCCAGCTTGCCGAAAAGAACGCCCAATAGAACATTCATCATCGTATAAGCTATCATAGCAAGGAGCTGTACAAGAAGCGTTACAACAACGCCACCGTCAAATCCGCTTCCTGCTTCGAAGGCTATGGTTCCTGCAATAAAACCTACCAGCATGGATAAGATGGAGAATACTACCGAACCGCTGCATATAACTATACTCTTAGCAAAAAAGACCTTTTCCCTGCTAAAGCCCCTGGCTACTATGTTCTTTATGGTTCCTTCAGTAAAGTCAGCGCAGATAAAGATGGTCACAAAAATCGCAAAGAAGATGGTCATATTGGTTCCTTTGCATGATGAAACCAAGTATCTCATTCCGGAATATCCCGAAAAGAATCCGCCGGCACCCATTAAGTCATCATCATACATGCCTCCGAAGGAGTTCAGCATGTTCATCGTCGAACGGGTGATAATAACTCCCGCAACGCTCAATACCGCCATTACGATAAGGCATATGTACAATGCCTTGCTACGTACAAGCTTTCTATATTCAAATGCTAATAACTGTCTCATCTCATATCCCCCATAGCGTTCATATAATACTGCTCTACGCCCTCTGACTTAAGCTCAAGGGAACTTACCCAGATCCCGTTTTCAACAAGAAGCTTGTTGAATCGTGCACTTTCCTCGAAATGAGCATTTACAATAACCTGATTTCCTGCAATGCAGATATCCTGTGGAGGGATCATGGTCGCGATAAGGTCGGCCGATCTTAGGGGATCCGATACCGTGATCAGCATCTGGTGCCTCCCTCGTCTCTCAAGTTCTCCGGCATCTATCTCCTCAAGCAGGAAACCGTTGTTAATGATCCCGTATTTGGTTACCATTTTTGAAAGTTCATCAAGAAGGTGGCTTGAGATAACAAACGTAACACCCTTCTCCTTGTTCAGCTTGATAACCAGATCACGGACATCCTTTATTCCTGCAGGATCAAGTCCATTTACAGGCTCGTCTAGGATAATGATCTCAGGTTCGGCAAGAAGCGCAATTGCGATGCCCAGACGCTGCTTCATTCCCAATGAGAACTGACCGGCCTTTTTCTTGCCGGTATCGGCAAGACCGACTATCTTCAGGATGGGTTCTATAATTGTATCTTTAATTCCGTAAAGCACGCAGAAAGACTTCAGGTTTTCATAAGCCGTATAACTCTTAAAAATTCCAGGAGCCTCTATCAGCGAACCCATTCTGACATCCGAGGTCCCGGTGATTTTTTTTCCGTACATATATATATCGCCACTTGTGGGAAACGCAAGTGAGAGCATCATTCTCATAATGGTCGTTTTTCCGGCTCCGTTTTTTCCGATAAGTCCGTATATATCGCCCTTTTTGATATGCATGTTAACATGATCGACCGCGAGTTTGTTACCAAACTTTTTTGTCAGCTGTCTGGTTTCTAAAATGAATTCATCCATTTCTGAAGCACCTTTCATTTTCTTTTTATTTTATCCTGTACATTTCTTCTTTCATAGCCCTCTTATAAGAATCACTTATCAAACGAAGTATGAGACTTATCGTTATGCTTACCAAGGAAATTGTTATTCCTAAGTTAAAATAAGGTCTAAAGTGAGTTGCATAGGTATGCACCTCGAATTCCTCTATTTCATATAGTTTAAATGACCAGTATATCCAATATACACAACCGGCCGCACATATGATCCACATGACAATCCTTATTATAAAAAGTATTCTTATTTTCTTTTCAAATTGTTTTATCTTGTTTTCTTCCATTTCCTATACCTTGCTGCAGGCAATAGCATACATCGATACCGTGCCTGTTTCAGTACCGACAACTGTTTTCCCTCCGGAAAAACGTTCCATTTGGGATTATACTCTATATTAAAGTATTTTTCAAGTGTGGGGGCAAAAAAAACGGAGTTCCCTAAAGGAACTCCGTTTAACGGATCAATATTTAATTAATTATAAACCTTCAACACCGATAGCACCTGATGTAGCGTTAGGGTTGTCAACAGGAGGATACTCACCATTGATTGTCTGGATAACAACATCATTAGTGTTGTTCTCGATGTTAGCCTCGATAGCATCGTTTGCCTTGTCAAGAACTGTTCCTTCAGAACCTTCGTTAGCAACAATGTTGATATCCTGCTCTGTTTGGATAGCTACCTCAGTATTAGCGATAACTGTACTGTCTTCAGCCTGGTTAACGATACCGATTTCAGCCTTTCTGCTGCCTGATACTTCAACAGTTGCCTTCTTCTGAATAGCAACACCTACTGTAGCCTTCTTTGAAGCCTCAATCTTAACATCAGCACCCTTCTTATCAACGATTACAGCTGCTATAGAGCCCTTCTTAGCAATGATTGTAGCACTCTCAGCCTTAACTTCGATAATAGCTAACTGTGCAGTCTTAGCAACCTTGATAACTGCATCTTCATTCTTTACAACTACAGTGTTTGTAGGGGCTGCTTCTGTGTAAGACTTAGCTGCCTTAACTGTAACCTTCTGGAATGTAGCGTAATTTGTAACATCAGCATTGGGACAATCAATAACTAATTTCTTGTTCTCACTGCCTTCTGTTGCGGGGATAGTAACCTTATCCTTGGCAGAACTAATAGTGATATAAGCTGACTTGCTCTTTCCAATAGCCTTCTCAATCTTCTTCTTAGAACCGCTTACAGTTACTTTCTTCTTCTTAGCGCTTGCAGGTATAGATCCGATAACCATAACAAGAACTAACATCATAACTAATACTTTAACAATGTTTCTGCGTCTCATTTTGTGCGCCTCCATTTAAAATATTTACCGTTATACGGCATTTTTCTTCCCGAGATTTACTTCAAATCTCAAAATACTCGTTTACTATATCACAGAATTTTCAATTATGCAACATTTTTTTTGATTAATTTTCAAATATTTCACATTTGTAATAATTTAATGCGTTAAAGTGGGACAGACTTTATTATCACTCAAACTCTATGGTGGCCACGGGCTTGGGACTTAAATCATAAGCCACACGGTTTACGCCCTTAACCTCGGTGATTATCCTCTTAACAATCTTGTTGAGAAGTGCATACGGTACTTCCTCAATGGTAGCACTGGTAGCATCAACCGAATTAACCGCACGGATGATGACCATCCAGTCATCGGTACGCTTTCCGTCCTTAATACCTGTGGAAGTAAAAGGAGGAACTACCGTGAAATACTGCCATACCTTCCCCTCAAGGCCCGCTGCCGCAAACTCTTCACGTAAGATAGCGTCTGATTCGCGTACTGCCTCGAGTCTGTCTCGTGTAATGGCTCCTACACAGCGCACCCCGAGTCCGGGACCGGGGAATGGCTGACGATAAACCATACCGTCGGGAAGTCCGAGCTGCTTTCCTACAACACGAACTTCATCTTTATATAAGAATTTTACGGGTTCAACCAGTTCAAAGTTAAGCTCTTTGGGAAGTCCGCCTACGTTATGATGTGCCTTTACACCGTCAGATTCAACTATATCGGGATATATGGTTCCCTGTGCCAGGAATTTGATGCCTTCCTGTTTCTTTGCTTCCTCGGCAAATACGTCTATGAACTCCTTACCTATGATCTTTCTCTTTGTTTCGGGGTCCGAAACTCCCGCAAGCTTATCTAGGAAGCGATCCGTAGCATCAACATAAACGAGATTGGCATTAAGCTGCTTCCCGAACACTTCTATTACCTGCTCCGGCTCTCCTTTCCTCAGCAGACCATGGTTAACATGTACACATACCAGCTGTTTTCCGATCGCCTTGATCAATAAAGCAGCCACTACCGATGAATCAACTCCGCCCGACAGAGCAAGAAGAACCTTCTCTCCTCCTACCTGAGCCTTGATGGCGGCAACCTGTTCGGCAATAAAGCTTTCCGCAAGCTCCGGGGTATTGATCCTCTGCATTGATTCAGGACGCTTTTCACTCATTGTTGTAATCCTCGCTTTCTTATATTAATAATATTTATTTTCGTTTTACAACTTTGTCAGTTCTTCTATCAGTCTTTCCGCTTCGATGGGTTTTTCGACCACGTGCGTTAAGTTTGCTGCCTCAAGCTCCTTCATTGTATCCTCGTCACAGAGGGAGCTCAGCATGATCATTTTAGCATCGGGATCGATCTCCCTTATCTTCTGTGCGGTCTCTATCCCGTCTATTCCGGGCATAATAATATCTATAGTCACGAAGTCGGGTCTAAATTCCTCATACTTTCGGATACCGTCCTCTCCCGACCTGGCATGTGCTATGACCTCATAACCTTCCGGCGTCACAATATTTTTTATCTCCATTGCAATAAAGGGTGAATCATCGATAATCAACAGTTTTTTCATCACGCACCTCCTTAAAGCACATTATTGCCAAACCTCAGTCATCCAAAAAACGCATTTTGGCAGATGCCTTATCCTGAGTTTGATTCTTTTCCGGCTTTTTCACCGAACCGGTAAGGTTATTTGACAGAGTCTGTTTACACTTGGAACAGAATCTTCCCATTCTTATATTCGCTCCACAGGATTCGCATTCGATACCCACAAGCGAGCTGTCCGAAAATAAAAGCCGTTCCTCCCTGACCCATTGCTTTATCATTTTTACGGATACTCCTGTCTGCTCAGACACTGTATGTACATTGGCTCCGGGATTCTCTTTAATGTATTTCTTGCACAGATCAAACTTTTCTTCGATCTCTTTCATACATTTGGGACAAAACGGCGTTGTTCTGCCGATATAATTAAACAATTTTCCGCACATCCTGCATGTTCTCAGCTCCATATACACCTCTCCGTTTCTTTTCCCCTTAATATCTATGATTTAGAGGATCACTCAGTATCATTCTCGGGTACCGAGAAGATTACTACAAATCCCACATCTTTGGCTCCCTTGGACATAAGAGCACGGGTACAGCCTTCCATCGTGCTTCCGGTAGTATAGACATCATCCACAAGACATATCCTTTTATAAGGATTATCATCAACAGCCTTAAAGGAATCACTGACATTTTTAAGTCTTTCCCTGCCCGAAAGCTTCTTCTGTTCGGCCTTTTCTCCCGTCCTAAACAAAATGTCCGTATCCACGGGAATGTTCAAAGCGCCGCCTATCTTCTCCGCAAGGTATTCCGACTGATTAAAGCCTCTGATCCTCATTTTTCTGTCGGTTATCGGAACAGGTACCAATACCTCCGGCTCCAGTCTTTTTATAAGTCTGCCAAGTACATTGACCGCTTCCGAAGCAAAGAAGTCCCCGTTTCTCCGTATTCCCTCGCTTTTATAATCAAGCATGGCACGTTGGGCAACCTCATTGTATTCATACAGAGCCAGCCCGTATCCATAGCTGTGTTTCTTTTGTCTGCATCCGGAACATATGTCCGATTCCGGGTTCCAAAGCCTTCTCCCGCATTTATAGCACCGGGGCTCTCCGATGGTTTTAAACGCTCCGCGGCACTCCGGATGAATATATGTCCCGTCCTCCTCCATTACCTGCCTGCATGCAGGGCATCTGGGAGGGTAAAGAAATTTAAATATATTTCCCAATATTATACTCCAATAAGCCTGTTGATGTCAACGAAATGATTTAAGATTTCTTTCAAGTCCCGAATATCTTTTCTGCTCTCTTTCATTCCTTATCATATTTGAAACCGACTGCCTGCTTCCGACAATGGTAACGCATTTTTTAGCACGGGTTACGGCTGTATATAAAAGATTCCTGTTAAACAGCTGCCAAGGTCCCGAGAGAAGCGGAAGTACAACTGCCGGATATTCACTTCCCTGTGATTTATGGACGGTGACACAGTACGCGAGTTCAAGATCCTCAAGCAGGGAATACGGATAAAACACCGTTTTATCATCGTCAAATACTATCTCAAGCTCTTCCGAGAATGTATTTATCTTTCTGATTATACCGCAATCTCCGTTAAATATTCCCGATCCGGATGCTTTTATGAACCCCCTTGAGGTCCTCGATTCCCATTCGATCTGGTAATTATTCTTAATCTGCATTACCTTATCGCCCTCACGGAATACTATATCTCCGAATATTTTTTCCTTTTTACCCGGATCCGGCGGATTTAGATATTCCTGAAGGACCTTATTCAGTCTTTCTACTCCTAGATCCCCCTTTCTCATCGGAGTAAGTACCTGAATGTCCATCGCTTTCGCATTCACGTAACCTGGCAGCTTGTCTCTCACTAATGCTACCACGGCTCCGCATATATCGGAAGAATTGGATCTTTCTACAAAAAGAAAATCCTTGCTCTTGTTGTCAAGCCTGATCTCCTCACCCTTATTTATCTTATGTGCGTTTACCACTATATCGCTGGCCTCAGCCTGTCTGAATATCTTGGTGAGGCAGATGGTTGTGAACAGTTCGGAAGAGATGATGTCCCTCAGGACATTTCCTGCTCCTACCGGAGGAAGCTGATTGGCATCTCCGACCATGATCAGCCTTGTGCCTTGGGTAATAGCTTTGAGGAGCGCATTCATAAGTGCTATATCGACCATGGACATCTCATCTATGATAATTACATCCGCTTCAAGGGGGTTATCTTCATTTCTTTCAAATCCGCCTCCACCCCTTTCTCCGTCTTCTTCCGTAATACCCTTCATCTGAAGCATGCGGTGTATGGTGGAAGCCTCCCGTCCCGTTGTTTCGTTTATCCGCTTGGCCGCACGTCCGGTAGGAGCGGCCAGGAGGATATCCATACCTTCTCCTTCGAAGTATCTGATTATGGCTTTTATCGTGGTTGTTTTTCCGGTTCCGGGTCCACCGGTAAGTACCATGATCCCGTTGCTTGCAGCTGCGCTTATCGCTTCCTTTTGAACCGGATCAAGACTTACTTCAAGATTCTTTTCAATCTTTTCTATGGCCGTCTTCATCTTGGCGGCATTCACCGGATGCTTTATATCAAGGTCAAGTAACATTCTGGCTACCGCAAGCTCCATATAATAGTAAGGTGCCGGATAGTAGCACCCTTCGGTCACTATTATCTTCCTGTCCCCTTTTAATTCGTCTAAAGGTCTTTCCAGTTCGCTCGCTTCAACCTCAAGCGTATTCATGACGGTTTCAAAAAACTCCTGTTCAGGAAGGAAGGTATGTCCCTGACCTACAGCCTCCGAAAGCACATAAAGCATACCCGCACGTACTCTGTATGCAGGATCTATCCTTATATCACCGCGTTGAGCAATCTCATCTGCAGTCTTAAACCCTACTCCCTTGATCTCTTCGGCCAACCTGTACGGGTTTGTACGAAGTACCTGATACAGCCCCGCACCGTATTTATTATATATTTTCACCGACAGGGCCGAGGATATTCCGTATTTCTGCAGGAACATCATTGCGTTGCGCATTTCCCTTTTATCGTAAAAGGCCTCACTTATGGCTCTGGCCATTCTCTCGCTGATGCCTTTAATGTCGGCCAGTCTTTCAGGTTCTTCCTCTATTACTCTGAAGGTTTCGTCACCGAATTTGCTTACTATTCTTGCCGCAAGAGCTTTCCCTACTCCTTTGATCGCACCTGAACCAAGATATCTTTCCATGGCGGATGCATCCTCCGGTTCTATCGCCTCCGACGACAGCACCTTATACTGCTTGCCGTAAACGTTATGCTGGGTTTCTCCGCATACAAGTCTAAAATATTCTCCCTCACTAATATAGGAAAAGCTTCCCACGCATGTCAGTGTATCCACACTGTCCTTCGTGGCAAGCTCAAATACGGTATATCCGTTTTCTTCATTTCTGAATACAATGCTGTCGACACAGCCCTCAAGTTCTACTGTCATTTACCTTTGCTCCGAAATCACGTTTCATGGCTTCATAAAGCTTCTGTGCAAGTCCAAGCTCACCGTGTTCAGTGATCTGATCGGCAAATTCCTTATAAAGCTTATCTCCGAACATGTTCATATAAGGGGAGTCATCCTCCTCTGAATCTGTCAGGGTTTTCTTTGTTTTTTCAAGGACTTTTTCCAAAAGATAGGATTCAAAGCTTTTGCAGACATCCATCAATTCCTCGTCGGTAGCATCCTGCAGATTTCCTTTTGTGAGTTTGCTCTCAAGGACTGCTCCGGTACCTGTTTTGGATTTTGCGTTATCTGTGGTGAGCTGGGATATGTAGCTGTCTATTCCCGGCGTACTTCCGATCGATATGCTCATAAGGGGTCCTTTCCAAAAAATAGTATCTTTATTACAGTGTGATAATAACCCGGATTGCTCCGCTTTCGCTCCCGCAATCCTAAACCCCACCTCGAATCTCGCTCTTCGCTTCGCAAATCGCTTCTTCTCGGTGTGGTTTGACGGTCTGATGCAATTAAATTCCTCTGCAAGCAAGCTTGCACGGAATTTCTTGCATCATCCCTTGTTATTATCTCAAGTTATTAGCCTGCTGCATCATTTCGTCGGCGGCGCTTATGATCTTTGAATTCATTTCATATGCCCGCTGAGTTGTAATGAGGTTGACGATCTCATCTACGGTCTGAACGTTTGAACCCTCAAGGTACTGTGCATGGATCTTGCTTATTGTAAGCGAAGGATCTTCAATTTCGTACCTTGGCTCGCCGGAGTTTGGAGACTCTCTGTAATAGCTGTCGGAAAGCTTGTCAAGTCCGGAAGGGTTATTAAATTGAGCAAGTCCTATTCTTATATTTAAATCTACTATCTCGTCCAGTTCTACGTCACGATAACTGAAACGTCCGTATTGATCTGTGGTAAGGTTGTTAACATCATAATCTGCGGAACTGAAATGGATTATATCTCCGTTCGAATCAAGCACGGGATATCCTTCTGCCGTACATAAGGTAACACCGTCTCCATCCATTGACATCTGAAATGCTCCGTTTCTGGTATAGCATTCGGTTCCGTCAGGCATCTGTACTCTGAACATGCCTTCACCCTCTATGCAGAAGTCATTCTTTCTGCCTGTTTCCTGCATTATTCCCTGCGTAAATATCGAAGTAAGTGCCGTAACTCTTACGCCGGTACCCACCTGTGCAATAACCGGTTTGGGTTCTCCGTTATTATCGGTCTGCTTTCTCTGAAGCTTTTGATACAACAATGAAGAGAACTCAGTGGTCTGTTTTTTATAACCTGTAGTATTAACATTTGCAAGGTTGTTTGCGATATTATCAAGACTGACCTGCTGCGCATTCATTCCGGAAGCGCCGGTCCATAAAGCTCTGACCATATACTTACCTCCCTATGATGTACTTACAATCCATACAGAACTCCATCGTTAAACGATGGAGCCGTGTCACAAGGTTCCGTCACCTTATGACTTACTGTACTCGGCCTACGGAGTTAACAGCCTGATCCAAAACGGAATCCGCTGCCTTTATTACCTTCTGGTTTGCCTCATATGCTCTTGTCGTTGCTATGAGGTCTACCATTTCGTTTACTACCATAACATTTGACTGTTCGGTATATCCCTGACGGATACCTGCGTCGGATTCGATCATTGTTGCTCCATCCACAGGTCTGTAGTATGTGTCCTGGAATTTCTTCAGATAATCGTAATCCTCAAAATCCACCAGATCGATCCTATCAAAAACCACTCCGTCAGCAAATACATAACCCTGAGTGTCGATCACAATCTGTGAGGCGTCTACCGGAACCTGAAAATCTCCCGCTTCCGACTGGAGATGGTTGCCGTTCGCATCAACAATGAACCCATCATTTGTCATATGGAACTGACCTGCTCTGGTAAAACTGGTATATGTATTGCCTTCCTTATCCGTAACGTTTACTCTAAAAAAACCGCTTCCTTCAATTCCGAGGTCGAAAGGGTTATCCGACTCTCTGAGTGACCCTTGGGTATAATCGGTATGGATCTCACCTATCTTTGCACCCAAGCTGACATCCCCAATGCTGCGTCTTCTCCATCCCTCGGAGTTGTCCCTTATCTTTATGGCAAGAAGCTCATCAAAGCTCTGGCTGGTCGCAAATTCCTTCTTATATCCGACAGTAGTGGCATTTGCCATATTGTTGGATATAACATCGAGCCTTTTCTGCTGATTATACATTCCGGTCCAGCCGGTATATAAGCTTCTGAGCATCCCGCGCCTCCAATTTTCTATAGATTCTTCACTTCGTTCAGAATGACATAAATGATACTTTATTCCTTAAACTACTTAAGTCTGCGTTCGCTGATAAATTCCACGTATTTTCCGGTTCCTATGGCTACAGCTGTCAGGGGATCGTCTGCTGTCATGGTAGTGATACCCGTCTTCTCTTCGATAAGATCTTCAAGACCGTTAAGAAGCGAGCCTCCGCCCGTAAGAATGATCCCGCGGTCAGCTATATCCGCTGCGAGTTCGGGAGGAGTTTTTTCCAAAACGCTGTGGATTGCTTCCACTATCTGATCTGTGGCTGCAGCAAGCGCTTCCTCGGTTTCCTCCGATGTAACCGAAATCGTTTTCGGAAGACCTGTAACCAGGTTTCTTCCTCTTACGTCCATTGACACCGATTCGGGACGTCTGAATACCGAACCGATATTAATCTTTATATCCTCGGCAGTTCTTTCACCTATAAGCAGGTTATGTTTCTGCCTCATGTATCTTACTATAGCTTCGTCAAAATCGTCTCCCGCAGTCTTAATTGATGCACTGACTACGGTACCTCCAAGAGAAATAACCGCAATATCGGTAGTTCCGCCGCCTATATCGACAACCATGTTTCCCTGAGGCTTTGAAATATCTATGCCTGCTCCGATAGCTGCTGCGATGGGCTCCTCAATGATTGCAACCTCTCTTGCACCTACCTGATATGTCGCATCCTCAACAGCTTTCTTTTCAACTTCCGTAACACCGCTAGGTACACATACGCTGATAAGAGGCTTTCTGAAACGCTTTTTTCCGACTGCTTTCTGGATAAAGTACTTAAGCATCTTCTCGGTAACGGTGTAGTTGGAAATAACGCCCTGCCTTAAGGGTCTGACCGCTACGATATTACCGGGTGTACGGCCGAGCATAAGCCTGGCTTCTTCACCGATGGCCTTTATTTTATTTGTTTCCCTGTCAAATGCTACTACCGAGGGTTCCTTTAATACCACACCCTTACCTTTTATATAAACAAGTACACTGGCCGTGCCCAAGTCAATTCCTATATCAGTACTGAACATCCTGTCTCCTCTTTCTTGGCTCTACATTTATATCACCATTACAAAAGGTGACAAAAAGCCTTCATAACATTATACACAAAAGAAGGCAATATTTCAACATATTTTTTTCGTTCATCCTTGAACCTGCCCGAGAATGGCTTCCTGCCTGAGGGCTAAGATGTGCAGATACCGTATTTATACGGCAAAAGACGTGGCTGATATGCCATCTGTATGTTATATCGGCAGGTTTTAGGTATTTGTTAATAGTTGGGAGAAAAAATATATGCGCGAAAGGGGTCAGACCCCTGCGGGAGTCTGACCCCTAGTTACCCTTTTATCACTTAACTACTATATTAACAATCCTGCCCTTAACGTAGATTTCCTTCACCACGGTCTTGCCCTCGATGGCTGCCTGAACATATTTGTTTGCATTTGCCTTAGCGATGGCTGACTCGCTCTCTTCGTTTACTCCTACCTCGATGGTAGCCTTTACCTTACCGTTGATCTGAACTGCTATCTCAACTGTGTCTTCCTTGATAGCCTCCTCATCATATGTGGGCCAGGGCTCGTATGCGATGGTCTCATTATGGCCTAAGATGTTCCACATCTCCTCGCCGATATGAGGACAGATACATGAAAGCATCTTGATAAGTCCTTCAGCATACTGCTTAGGGCACTTGCCGGCCTTGTATACTGCGTTTACAAATATCATCATCTGGCTGATAGCAGTGTTAAAGCCTAAGGATTCGAAGTCTGAAGTAACCTTCTTTACTGTCTGGTGGTATACCTTCTTTAATGACTCATCCTCTCCGTCTGTGAGGTTATCTTCATTTGTGAAGAATGCCCATACACGGTTAAGGAAACGCCTTGCTCCTTCAACACCCTGAGGACTCCAAGGCTTTGATACTTCAAGAGGTCCCATGAACATCTCATAAATTCTTAAGGTATCAGCGCCGTACTGGTTTACTATATCTGAAGGGTTAACTACGAACTCAGGGAAACGCTTACCCATCTTGATACCGTTTTCACCAAGGATCATACCCTGATGTACCAGCTTCTTGAAAGGCTCCTTAACGGGTGAAAGGCCCTTGTCGTAAAGGTAACGGTTCCAGATCCTTGAATACATAAGGTGACCTACCGCATGCTCGGGGCCGCCGATGTAAAGATCTACGGGAAGCCAATGCTTAAGCAGTTCGTAATTTGCGAATTCCTTCTCATTATCCGGATCTATATAACGGAAATAATACCATGATGAACCTGCGGAACCGGGCATGGTAGATGTCTCGCGCTTACCTTTGATACCGTTATGGTTATACTGCTTCCACTCGGTAGCATTTTCCAAAGGTGCCTGTCCGTTCTTTGATTTGTAATCCTCAAGCTCAGGAAGAACCAAAGGCAGCTCGTCATCGTCAAGTACGTGGATCTGACCGTCCTCTGTATGTACTACAGGTACGGGCTCGCCCCAGTAACGCTGACGGGCAAATATCCACTCGCGGAAATGGTAATTGACTGTTCTCTTAGCCACACCCATTTTCTCTAACTTCTGAGTGATGGCTTCCTTAGCTTCCTCTACGGTAAGTCCCGTAAACTCCTCGGAATTGATAAGCTTATAGCCTTTTCCTAAGTAATCGTATTTCTCAAGTGCATGACCGGAAACATCGATATGTCCGTCCTTCTCGTTTCCGTCGATTACCTGTATCATCTCTATGTTATGCTCTATAGCATATTCAAAGTCACGCTGATCGTGGCTGGGTACCGCCATAACTGCACCGGTTCCGTAATTTGCCAGAACGAAGTCGCCTATAAAAAGCTCTGCTTCCTTGCCGTTTACAGGGTTGATACACTTTACACCCTCAAGACGGCAGCCTGACTTACCCTTATTGAGTTCGGTACGGTCCATATCGTTCTTTTTCTTGGTTTCTTCGATATACGCCTTAACCTCATCCTGGTTCTTGATCCTGGGCATTAAGTCCTGGACAAGCTGTCCGTCGGGAGCAAGTACCATGAAGGTGATACCGTATATAGTCTCAATACAGGTAGTAAATATCGAGAACTCACCGCCGCCTACTATCTGGAACTTAACCTCGACACCCTCGGACTTTCCGATCCAGTGTCTCTGCATATCCTTTGTGGACTCAGGCCAGTCGATCTCATTTAAGCCTTCAAGCAGCTTCTCCGCAAATGCGGGCTGGTCAATAACCCACTGCTTCATATTCTTACGAACTACGGGGAAACCTCCACGCTCGGACTTTCCGTCTATGACCTCATCATTGGAAAGCACGGTGCCGAGCTCCTCACACCAGTTAACCGGCATATCGATATATTTTGCGTAGCCATCAAGATAAAGCTGCTTAAATATCCACTGTGTCCAGTGATAGAACTTGGGATCTGAAGTAGCTACAAGCTTGCTCCAATCATAATCAAAGCCCAGCTCCTTAAGCTGCTTTGAGAAGGTCTTTATATTTTCCGAAGTAAAGCCCTCGGGATGATGTCCAGTGTTGATCGCATACTGCTCAGCTGGAAGACCAAACGAGTCATAACCCATGGGATGAAGGACATTATAGCCCTGCATTCTCTTCATACGGGATACTATATCTGTCGCAGTGTAGCCCTCAGGATGTCCCGCATGCAGACCTACGCCTGAAGGGTAAGGGAACATATCCAGTGCATAGAACTTAGGCTTAGAAAAGTCCCACACATCTGTCTTAAATGTTTCATGCTCGCTCCAATAGGTTTGCCATTTAGGCTCAACGGTCTTCGGATCGTATACTCTTTCCATAATGTCGTCCTTCTTTCTTATATAATAAAGATTACTCCATATCATAATCCATATTTTGTAAGAAGTCAAGAATTAATCAAAGTACACTTGACAAAACCAATAATCCAATATATTAGGAACTACTTTTCATTTTCAAAGACTCATTAAGTCACCAAGTTTTCTGCTGAATGTCAACAAATCCATAAAAAGTTGTGAAAATATTAAATATTTATAAATATAAAAAAACCACTTGACATGTTCTTCCAAATGCCATATATTATATGCAACAGAACTCGACACGCCTCTCAACGATGCGGACCACGTCGAGTCATTTTTTTATTTATAAGGAGATTTAATGGGAGAAAACGTCAA
>JAILGF010000184.1 GCA_024696945.1 Lachnospiraceae bacterium
CCTGTTGATATAGACAGGTTTTTTTGTTATAATAATCTTTGGTTTGAACAGCTTTTATTTTTTACAAAAGATGACGAAGCAGTGATTGTGGTAGTCGAATCAGTCATGGAGGTTAGTATTATGTTGAATAAACATAAAAACTATAGGAGCAATTGTAAATATTGTGATAATAAGGGTTTTACCTTAGTTGAGATGATAATAGTTTTAGTTATCCTTGCCATCCTTGCAGCAATTCTCATACCTGCTCTTATAGGGTATATAGATAGTGCCAAGCAGAAGGAGTATGTTCTTGAAGCAAAAAATATAATGACTGCAACACAGGCGGAACTTACAAAAATATATGCTAAGGATATAGAGTATACAAAAGATACATTTAATTGTTTCGGAAACGGACGTGGAAAGCCCAATTTAGCTCTTTGTTATGTAAATGATTATCCTTTTGCCAAGGAGATATTTGAAATTGCGGGATATGAAATAAATGATCCCAATCCAAAACTGCCGTGGTATCAGAATTATAGAACTAATAACAATAAGAAGAACTGGAATACTGTTTCTAACGATAAAAAAAATGCGGATAATCTGAGCTTTGTGGCTGTCGGGCTTGGAAGCTATCCTTATTATGCAAATCCTAAAGACACTGAACACTATGATCCTCATAAAGCTCATACTGTTTACTATTTGATCTATCAACCATATGAAGGGGCTGATTATGTTATATTTGACGGAAATGAATTTATTACTGAGTGGCCTTTTGACAAAAAAATGAGTGACGCAATTAATGGAAATTCATTTAAAAATTATCCTGCAGAAATAAATGGAGAGAAGATTTATATCCAGTTTTATTTTATAAAGGCCGGTAAAGATAATGTTCTTGATGGTAAACAATCCGCAGAGCTTAAAAAAATAGATGATTCGTTTGGACTTTAAGATAATGGTGTCGGACAGAGTTGTAATTATTTTGCTTAATAAATTTACAATTAGGGTTTTCATTTCCGTTGATCTGTGTTATCATAAGGTTGGACACTCCTTTGGTGTTTGTTATTTTGCCTAATCTTATTATACCAAAGGTATGTGACATTTTAAAGTCAATAATCAATAATTATTTACGAAAACCCTTTGCTTTTCAAGTCTTTTAGCTTAAAAACCTTGTGGGAATTTTGAGTGACTTATCCTGTGGGATGGGAGAATATTACAAAGGCTGTTGCTTCGGTTTATGATTATTATGATCAGGTTGAGGTGCTGGCGGACGGTGAACCTGTAAGTATCGGGAGCAAGGATGGAATAAAGGATATTCCGGAAGACAGGACTATGACTATACGTGGTATTTCGAAGATAGTCAAAGCTCCCATTATGATCACATTTTATAATCAGCTTCAGGCGGTTGATGTAAGTGTTCCAGGGAAATCGATGAATTTAGGGATACTGACTACGAAAAATTTAATCATTCGTTGTGCCAGTATATGGACAGCATTGAACTTGCCATGCACAGATGATACAAAGCGAATACGGCTTACCTATGACCAAAAATTTTGAGGAGTTGTTAGGAATGTGTACATACGCAGATGCAATAGAAAGAAAAGGAATACTTAAGGGGATAGAAAAAGGAATAAAAAAAGGAATAGAAAAAGGAAGAATCGACACTTTTGTTTCTCTTGTAAAGGATGGACATTTATCATTGTCTGATGCAGCTAAGAGAGCTTATCTTTCGATTGATGAGTTTAGAACAAAAGCTGGCTTAAGATGTCACTGAGACAATAGGGGTCTGACCCTTTAGCATGGTAAAGTGCTAGAGGGACCAGTTATTTTTTTATAAAGATATTTATAGTGATTTATACACCATTATGGCGTAGTGTGAAGAAAGGAGGCCCGACAGTATGAATAAGAAAGCGGTTAGATATATAAGTTTTATCTTAGTTATTGCTTTTTTGGCGGAATTATTCATTAATACTTTTGTATTTGCAGAAACTCAGGTCAAGGCAGCTACTGTCATAAAAAAAGGATATGCAGTATCAGAATATGAACGTGGTATAGAGTATGGTTTCATAAAAGATGGTATTTCGGAAAATAAAGCCGCTAAAAAAACTGTTACCTATAAACAGTTCTGTTCCATGGTCACAAAGATGATAAAGAAGTATGATAAGTCAAAGCTTTCCGAATGGAAAAAACTGACTAAAAAAGCTTCAAAAAGTAAAATGAAGCGTGATGCTGCTACCATAGCATTACTTTATGCTGCCGAGACCATAGGGCTTAATACGGTTAACAATAACTGGCACGAAAAAAAGGATTATGATTTTTACGGACATGCTTCGCATGATTATGGGGTTTTTGATGCTTCGAAACCTTTGAAGAGTTCTGTGGATCCGTTCTTTGATGATCCTATGGCCATGAACAGAGAGATACTGGCTTCATTTGTGTACGTATCCAGAAGAAAATCCTGTATCACGGGTTATACTTTGCTTGAACCTACCGGTGATGACTGGCGTATGGAGCAGAATCTGACTTATAAAGAAGCAGTAGAAGCTGTAGTCAGGCTGTACGAGTCGGTGGAAGAAGTGGCATATTCAACCGCAGAACGTCTGCTGGATAAAGTATTGGAAACTCCTGAAGCAAAGGAGATACTGGATAAAGCGTATGAACGAAGAGATAAGATACTTAATTCGGAGACACAGATAGTTAAAAGTACTACGTTTATACAAGGGAAGACATACACAGGTACAGCTTATTATGTATCGAACAACGGGGATGACAACAATTCAGGGACAAGTGAGGATGCTCCCTGGAGAACTTTGGACCGTGTAAGAAAAGCCGAGTTGAAATATGGAGACGCCATCTTTTTTAAACGTGGGAGCAAATGGTACGGAGCCGAAAAGATCAATTTGGACGGAGTTGAAGGGATTACACTGTCGGCATATGGCAGCGGTGAAAAGCCTGTTTTTTCCGGAGCGCTGGAGAATTCATCAGGCGCCCCAAAGTGGTCATTGTATTATTCGGGCAAGGACGGAAGAAAAATATGGAAATACTATAAGCAGATGCCTGAAGCAGGTGTGATAGTATTTGACGACGGTAAGGCATATGCCAAAAGAGACATGCCATATTGGGACGGAAGCAGATATTATGATGTTTCTAACGGTCAGCTCGGAAAAGAGTATAATGTAAAGAAACATCTTAAGGATATGTGCTTTTTCCCGGATCTGAATTACTCGGCCGATCCGTTTGATAAAGCTAATATGTATTTGAAGAACTTTGCTGACTGGGGCGGATTCGAGTATGTAACAGGTACTTTGTATCTTAGATGTGATGCCGGCAATCCCGGTGAATTATATGATGATATAGAGATCAGTACGCCTTGTTCGTTTATGCAGGGAATGCCGGATTATGGTACGGCAGATAACCTGTGTTTTACATGTTCTATCCAGACCGTGGCTGGTGGTGCAGGTTATGAAGACGGAGCATGCGATCACCTGATATTCCAAAACTGTGTAGCTTCATGGATGGGCGGCGGTGTATATGATTATGGTGAAGACTTTCCTTCGATAAGAGGAATGGGCGGCGGGTTCAATGTTAACGGGACCGATGAACAGATACTCAATTGTTATACGCATCACTGTTATCAGGAAGGCCCGACATTGGAAAGCTTTAAGTTTATCGACGGGATGATAGAAAACTGCAGGATTGAAGGAAATCTTACAGAGTACTGCACTATGGGTAATATGATCACTAACTGGGATGAGACCCAGAGAGATACGCATCTGTTTAAGAATCTTACTTACAAAAATAACATGGTCTTATTCAGCGGTTTTGAAAACCTGTATACCCTACAACCTTTTTCTACATCGGAAGGCAGAGACCTGTCCGGTATGTGTGGTTACCTGACCACAGATTCAAGAGCTTTTGGCCTTGTGACATGTCCTACCGGAACAAATGCCTATGTCGGGAAGTTTGAAGTTACCGGAAATGTATTTGCGTTTGCATTCGGAAAACTGATAGAGATCAGTTCATACACCGATAAGTATTCGCGTGTGTTCTCAGGTAATACCTATGCACAGCTCCCCGGCTTTGCGTGGCTGTCCGCTTACAATCATTATGACGAAAACTGGCACCAAAAACCCCGCGAGATAGACCCGAAAAAAGCTATAACATCCAAACTTAAAGACAAAAAAGCAGTCATCGTGAGGTTTGATTGAGATGACAATGGGGATTGTTATGTTGTCACATTAAATGTTTTATGACTAAGAGAAAGGAATACTTATGGGACTTAGGCTGTGGATATACTCAACTGGTAAACATTGATCTGAGTCCGGTTCCGCTGCTGAGGGTATTAGAGGTGGGAGAAGATAGACTGTCAAGCCTTGACTTAAGCAAGACTCCTTTACTTGAGAGTCTTAGTTGCGAAAG
>JAILGF010000186.1 GCA_024696945.1 Lachnospiraceae bacterium
ACGCGGGTTCATGTTCATGTCCTTCTGCTTCAAGGCAGCATGCCTTTTCATGTTTGCGGCCGTTATATATTTCATTTCATGCAGAAGCAGGAACCTGCCCGGGCTGGCGGTCAGGCTAACGGCAGTATTCGGTATGGAGGGTGCGGCGTATTTTGCCATACCGGGGAACAGTATCTGGGGACTGTTCAGATATATCAATGTATTCGGCGAGCTTGACACCGCAGGGCTCCTTGGTGACTACGTCAATCTGGACTTTTTCGGACGTCCCGTATGGTATCTGCCCGCATACTGCATCTTTGTACTGCTTGTCATTGCGGTTTTTTCCGTCCTGGGAATAGCAGCATACGGCAGCATGCAGCCAATACCTTCGGGCACGGGACTTAAGTTCTTCAGGCTTCCAGCGAGGACGTCGTCTGTGCCTGCAAATGAGATGTACAGGTATTTTATCTGTGAGCATATGCTCATGATCCTTATAGCGTTCGCTGTCATGCGGGCTGTAACCTTCAGCCCCGTAAAGGAAACCTTCGCCATGCAGGAGGACGTTTATTACAAGCAGTATATGCTGAAACTCGAAGGCATGTATTCCGGGGAAAAGGAAGAAGAGCTGGCGGGCGAGGACAGGCTTTATGCCGAGATGACTGAAAAAGCAGATACAGCGGCTGCATCTACGGACGATGTCATGGTACAGTCGCTTATCTGGTCAAAGTACAGGGATGAGACGGAGCATTTCTCCGTCCTCGGCAAGGTCAGGGAACAGGCAGGTTACCTTAAGGAAAAGGAAGGTGCCTTCCTGTACGACCAGGGATACCGGATACTCTCGGGCGAGGATTCCGGAAAGGAACAGAACATGCTCCTGGCAGCCTTTGCAGGCCTTATGATGGTGATCTGCAGTGCGTTCATGTACGGCCCCGATTATCAGGCGGGAACCGAGAAGATGATCCGGGCGACGGAAAGAGGCAGGGCATATCTTTTTGTAAGGCGTGAACTGATAGGAACGTTCACCCTCATGTTAATCTTTGCAGCCATTTATATACCGTACACCTTTAGCGTCCTGGCTGCCTATGGCTCACAGGGCCTGGATTTCCCGGCCTGTTCGCTGCGCTGCCTTGAATGGTGTCCTCACTGGCTTACGATAAGAGGGTACCTTATAGGGCTGAACATGGTTAGATTCCTTATCCTCTGGGCCGGAATGAACCTTATGTGGTATATTTCCACAAAGGTCAGGAGCCTTGGATATACCTTCTGTATAGGAGTGGGAATCGTTGTGGCGATTATAATGATGTAGCGAAGAAATTTTTTATTTTTTCAATAATAGTATGTTCAATAGGTGCTATAAAACCGTTTGCCTTCTGATTCTAAATATGATAATATTGATTCGTTGAGAAAATATATTGAGAAGGATTTAGTAGGTTTTGTTTTGATTTTTGGGCTTATGTTTCTTCTACATATACTATTTACGAGGCGGCTTCAGACGCGGCAGATGTTGATATAGATAAGCCTATTCAGTTTACAGGAGATACAAGCTATAATGGATATTTCTACTGGTAATAAAATTCCCATAAAAAAAATCATTATTCTATTAGTTATTATCGTTATAGTCGTGATAGGACTTATGTTGTTTTTTAGAGATATAATTCCTTATGATAGTAAAACAAATGTAAAAGTTTATTATGAAGATTGCTCATCTGGAGAAGTAGTAGGCCGTGAACTTCATCTTAATGAGAATGATCTTAAATATCTTCTTGATGAGATCAATAGATATGGATGGCGGCTATCATCAGATACGATTAAAGAGATTTTCGGTGAACGATATGTTATAGAATCTGACGATGGTACATCTATACAGATCAATGCTAAAACCTATAGCAATAAAAAGAATAGGACATATATGTTTGTTTGGAAGAGTAACTATCGTTACACCAAAGGAACATATATGGATGCTGATGTCCTTGATATTTTGAATCGTGCTAAAGAGGTGGCATTTGCTGATAATGATTAGAAATATAATATGTTGGAATAACAAGAATAAATACTATACACTTGAAGTGCACACCAAAGGCATGGAATTATTCCGTGCCTTTATATTCTTTTTGTAAGGAGAACGACATGTTTTTGTTTAACGAACTGATCATATATATGAAAAAAGGGTTCTTAATAACATGTGTTATTATTACCTGTATAGCTACGGCTATTGTGCTCTCAAATCTCACTACACTAATTGTACATGAAGCAGAAACGGACTTGCAGGAATATAATGAAACATATGCTGATGGGAAATACTATGGTATTGGCGATAAGTTAATGGGTGATGTTGAGGATGTTTTTGTTAAACAGGATAATTGCATTGATATATTAATAAATATGAACAATTGGCTGCACAATAATAAATATTTTAAATATTTTGAGGGACGGGCCGATCAAATATCATATATCAGTAATGAGATAGAGGGTGAGTTCAAGGATACATACAATGATATACTGAATGCGTTCTGGCTTGGACCGGATGACATTGAACATTTTGAGATAAAAACATGTGAAGGAAGCATATTTAAAGAAACAGACTTTTATCATAATAAAAGTTTGACAAATGAACCGGGAAGATTGTGTGATGGGGAACTGCCTATTGTTATGGGATGTAGATTCCGTAATAAGTATGAGGTTGGCGATACTTTAGACATATACAACTTTTTCTATGTCGGCAAAGCTAAAATCATCGGCTTCCTTGAAGCAAACAGTAAAACTGTTGATTCAAACGGAAATATTTATGTCCTGGATGACAGTGTAATACTGCCGTTCTTTACAGATTTTTCAGGAGAGGAAAGTAGTATTTATATGCGCTGTCTTTTCCTTCAGAAAAACAATGGAAAGTTATATTCGAAACTTACCGCTGAGGATCTTCAGGATATGGTTAATGAATATATGTCATATTTAGGGATTACTGGAGCATATTTTGTATTTGGAGCGAAAAACCAATGGCAGGTTGTGTTTGCAACAAATCTTGATAATATGATAAATGATATAGGAAAAATCGCTATCGGGATTACTGCTTTTTCATCAATTACACTGGCAATTTTTTTGTTTGTAAAAATAAAGAAGTCCGAAAGATATTTTGGTATAATGGCTATCAATGGTTTCAATAAAAATCAGATAAGATATCTTGTCCTTTTAGAAGTTCTTATGATTATTACAATGTCACTTGTATTAGGAATTGCTATAACAGGATTAATTCATGATATAAGTTACCAGGAGTATGATGTTAATTACCTTAAAGGTCTGTTTCCTCTGGTTATTACAGGAATAGCCGGATTTGTTATTGGTGAGTTTAATATTGAGAATCAGGAATTATCAAGCCTTATCAGCAGGAAGGAGTAACTATGTTATTAGAACTGATTGATATACATAAGTCGTATAAAATTCATGGAAGGAAGACGGAAATTCTTTCAGGAATATCGTTTTCTGCTGAAAAGGGAGAAATGATAGCCATTATGGGAGAAAGCGGTGCAGGGAAAAGTACATTGCTTAATATAGCAGGAGGAATCCTGAGGGCTGATTCAGGGAAACTAATATATGATTCAGATGAAATAAATATAGCATCAAAGAAAGAACTTGATTTATACAGAAGAGAGCATATCGGATTTATTGTACAGGATTTTGCATTGATATCTGATAGAGATGTCGAAGAGAATATTGCAATCCCTCTAAGAATCAGGAAGATTAATAGATCTCAGCGTTCGATTATAATATCGCAGGCGTTGATGGAAGTTGGGCTTAAAGGGGAGGAAAAAACGTATCCTTGCATGATGAGCGGCGGTGAACAGCAGAGAGTAGCAATAGCCAGAGCATTGGCGACAGATCCTGACATTATACTCGCTGACGAACCAACAGGTTCATTGGATAGTGAAAATGCCGATAATGTTTTGAATTTACTCAGAATGGTCTGTGAAAAGGGTAAAACGGTAATAATTGTAACACATGATAAAGAAGTCGCTTCGAGATGCAACCGGATTGTGAAGATAGAAAGACGGAGAAGGGATTGAACTGAGTGAAGAAAAAAATCATCCTGTTTTTGTATTTCAGTGTTATTTCATATATAGTTATCAATGTTTCGGGCTATGTGGAGAAATTACATTTGAACGATAATTATTCGGAACGTCCAATTATGACGGATTCGGTATTTTTTGTTATAAATTCCGAATCCGAATATGTTGATCTGAGTTTTATTAAAGAAAATTCAGACATAGATGATTTCACACTGTTGAGTACAGACGAAGAAGATCAGCAAAAGTATCATGTTATCTTTTCTAAGGGGGAATATGATGTTTTCTATGGGAAACTACCTAAAAACTGGGATTTTGATGGTACTGAGCAGGGAGCAATAATCGGGAAATCAAGAGATATTTCTGATACTAGAATAATAGCGTATATTGATGACGATGGAGTATATGCCAGAGAACATGCAGTATTTTTGTTAGACGCACAAATTTCAGATGTGGCGACAAATGCAATATTTGTAATTGCCAGTGGGAAAGAAGAAAAAGCTGAAAAGAATTATGAAGTTTTTTCTGAATTATGTAAAAACCATGGTATTGAAATGGTGCCGGTATATATGCAGTCTGCTATATTCGGAAAGTATTCAGAAAATGAACCGGTACTATATTTAATTGTTGCAGTGCTTTGGGCAGTAATACTATTTATGGCCTTTGTTTCATCTCATTTATGGTTCGTGTCAAATAAAAACTATTATAGGGTACTTTATATGTTTGGGCATGAACACCCTTACATTAGGGTGCTGGCAGACTTTGTTCTTATAAGTACTCTGGCATACATTTCCCAAGTGGTTATTTATTTATTGCTGAGTGATTATAGTATTTTTCTTTTAAAGAATTCTATCCTGTTTTCAACAGGTGTATTTTACAGTCAATATTTAGTTTTGCTGCATTATCCGAAATGCTATAGAATGCTATAGAAGCTAAAAAAAATTTTGTCCCGATTTGCGTTCTTGTGCGTATATTATAATAGAGGGTGAAAAATCGGTTATAAAACATTAAAATAATATGATGAAGATTAGAATTAGGTACTGGAGATTATAATGGTATCGGATAATTCAAAAATGAGCTTTTCAGAATTATATGATACATACAGCAGATTAGTAATGGTGATAGCTTTACGAGTACTTAAAGAAAAAGAGCTTGCGGAGGACGCTTTCCAATCTGCTTTTATTTGTATTGCCCAAAATTTGGATCAGATACTTGCAGAACCGGATAAAGTTAAAAATACAGTATCTAAAATCGCCAGGAATTCAGCAATAGATATATTAAGACGGACTATGTGTATAAGAAAACACGAAGTACCTTTCCCGGAAGAAAAAGAAAATACAAAATCAGAAAAAAGCAGAAAAACAGTTAAAGGCCTTAGGACAGAATCCTTTGAAGAAAAAATTTTCTATAAGATAGACAAGGCATTACTTTTGAAATCACTGAATGATCTTGATGAAGAACATTCAATTTATATTTATGAATACTATTACAAAAAAATGTCATATGAACAGATTGCGGAAAAACATGGATTAAGTAAAGAAGCAGCAAAAAAGCGGGTATATAGAAGCATTGATAAATTGAAGGAAATATTTAGAAGAAAGGAGAGAGGAATGAAATGAATATTGTTTCGTCAAAAACGAATAAAAATACATATGGGGGGGGTATGAAATGAACTGCAATAAGGAAGATTCGGGCGAAAGCTTTAATCAAGTTATAAGACAGTTTTATGACGAGCCTGATCTGTCCGAAGAAGAGGAACTGTTAGTTGAGGAAATGCTTCAAAACGCTGAGAAAAAAAGAATAAAAGAGAACTGCCTTCAGATAATCGGTGAAAAAGAAACTGAAAAGAAAAACAAAACAATCCGAATCGGAAGGTTGCATCTTAGCCGAGTTGCCTGCTTTATTATAGTTATTATAATTATTTCAGCGATAGGAGGATATGCATATGCAGCTGTTATAAGACATATAAAAAGTATAGAAGTCAAAAACTATAAAACACACGGAGAAGTCGAGGTTGAATACAATGATAATGGTGAGACTGTTACTTTGGATGAAATTGAGGATTATTATCAGCCGGTATGGGTACCGGATGGATACCATTTAGATTCTGAATTTAAAACGGATCTTTCATATCGTATTGTATACAGGCTTAATGTAAGAAATAGAATAATATACAAACAGACTTTATCTGAAGTTAATGTACATTATAGTACTGAGGATGGGATACACGAAAGCGTATCTTTTGGTTATTTTACCGGTGAATTTATTACTACAAAGGATGTTAATTATTTAATTGTAACTGATGGAACTTATCTATATAGTTTGGATGGTTGTATTAATAAAGATACTATGATAAAGATGCTTTACGATTATAATAATTAAAACTATAAAATGTTAAAGGATGGATTGATTATGAAAAAAACATTGTTATACAAAAGACTGATTTGCGGCTTGTTTTCTATGTTGATATTTGTTTTGATTCAATATAATGTTTTATCTAAGGCAGACGAATTAGATATTCCTGAAGAAGAGGTTATAGAAGAGCCGTATGTGGTTATAAGTTCGGCTGATTGTAGGGTGTCAATTACTTCTGGCACCGCAACTGTGACAACACAAGTTGAAGGCAAATCTGGAACTATTTATACAAGTGTAAATGTTTACCTAGAAAAATATACAGGGAGTTCATGGCAGTCATATGCGTCGTGGACACATAGTAGCGGTTCAGAATTGGGAAGCTCTGATTCGACCACGGTATCTCATGGTACATATAGAGTTCGAATGACCGTATATGCGACAGGATTTCTTGGAAGCGAAGAATTTGATGTAACTGGAAACACGGTAGTATATTGAGACGATTAAGGTATATTTATTAATATGTTTTAGCGACACCTTTTACTATTGAAACATAGTCCCTTGATTTTAAAGATATGGGGTAGTATAATATTGAATATATAACCAATAAGGGAGATGATGTTTCATGAAGAAATGTGGCATAATAAGCGTTATTATCATGTCGCTTATTCTCGTTTCGTGCAGTGGCACCGATCCTGCTGATGAAAAAACAAACCAAACAGAACAGGTGTCACCTTCTGTGAACGAACAGGATAATACTGATATTTCTGCAAACCCGAACGATACAGATACTTCAGAACACCTCTATAATACCCTGCCGTCCTGCATGATGATAGATGGTGACTGTTTTGTTATAACAAGTGATCTGGATGAAGATTATTCAGATTATATAGCTGGTGAGATCAGTAATTTTATCGGCGCAACTGACAGAATGCCGGAAAAAAACGGGGATACCAATTTCCAGCCGTTTGCCGGAACAAAATATGCCGTTAAGGATGGAAAATACTATTTGTTTTATCAGTACCGATGGCATGAACTGTATAATCTTTCACAGGAGAGCAGGGATTCATATGCGGAAAACCCTTCTTCACGGGAGATGCCTATAGATGAAGCATATCCAACAGGCAAAAACATAGTTCTGGACGGAAAGGAATATGCCGTATATAAGGTGGATTATAGCAAGTCCTTAGCCAGCTTATACAGCAATTTGTACACTGACTATGAGAGATTATATAATGACTCGGATCTGATAGTTAAAGGTAAATTTACAGGTGAAGCTGAAAAAGAGACGGTCACTCTGTACGATATATGTGACGGGAAATATAAAGAATACCGCGGAGCCTCCTATAACGTCTTCCATATTGATGAAGTAATCAAGGGCGACGTAAAGGGAAATGATATAAAGATAAAACAAAATTATTTCGTTGATGAAGCCAATGACAGAATAATCACATACTCTGAACTGACACCTATGGAAAAGGGCAGCGAGTGGGTATATTTCCTGAAAAATGACTCAAAAGGTGATTATTATTATCTGTCCGGAGATTATACCTGCAGATATCCTTTGAATAAGCAGATAACAGAAGAAAAAATAATTGCCGGAGAATATACACCGGAACAGCTTGGTGTATATGATGTAAATCTATTTCTGAACACACTTCCGATTTATAATGAGTTGATGAGGAGATAGAGAATAAAAAAACACACTAATCTTTCTGAAAATCATTAAAAATTACTTGCAATGCAGTTCAATTTCGGCTAAAATGTAACCACAGTACAAATTAGCCGAAGGAGCCGCTTATGAATTATATAACAAGAAGCCTTGAAAAAGTAGTTGAAGAAGTCACAAAAGAATATCCTGTGGTGTTGGTTACCGGACCAAGGCAGGTTGGCAAGACTACTATGTTGCAGAAATTGATGGATGGAACGTCAAGAGGATATGTTTCTCTTGATGACCTGAATGAGAGAAGTCTTGCGAAGAATGATCCGGAGCTTTTTCTTCAGCTCCATAAGCCGCCGATACTGATAGATGAGGTACAGTATGCACCGGAACTGTTCACATATATAAAAATATCCGTGGACAAGAAACATAAACCCGGGGACTTTTGGTTGACAGGATCACAAGCTTTTAAGCTTATGAGAGGTGTCCGAGAATCACTGGCCGGAAGGGTAGCCGTGCTTTCATTGACTTCTCTTTCACAGGCTGAGGTATATGGAGGAAAAACCGAGCCATTCTCAGTTGATATAGAATTATTATCCGATAGGGCGGTAGAAAGGGCGAAGGCTGATACAAGGGAAATATTTGAAAGGATTTTTCGTGGTTCGATGCCGGCTATAGTAAGCGGTCAGAATAGTAACAGCCAGATCTTTTACAGCAGTTATCTTTCTACTTATATTGAAAGGGATATAAAGGAAATTTCTGACACAATTGATTCCTTGAAATTCCTCAGGTTCATCACTGCGGCTGCAGCCAGGTGCGGACAGATGACGAATATTGCCGACATAGCCAGGGATGCTGACATTAACCAGAAACAGGCAAAGGATTGGCTTGGGATACTTGAAACTCTGGGAATCATTTTTACGTTGCCGACTTATTCGAACAATCTCTTAAAAAGACTTGTCAAGACTCCTAAGATATATTTCTATGATACCGGGCTGGTTTGTTACCTTACCAAATGGAGCAGTCCCGAAACATTGGAAAGCGGGGCAATGAATGGGGCAATTCTGGAAAATTATGTTGTCGCAGAAATAAGAAAGTCCTATCTTAATTGCGGGAAAGAGCCTTTCATGTATTATTATAGAGATAAGGATGCAAAAGAAATAGACATTGTCTTAGAGCATGACGGTGTTCTTAATCCGATTGAAATAAAGAAATCATCAAATCCCGGAACCGACCTGATTAAGGTGTTCGGTCTGCTTGATAAGGCATCAGTACCACGCAAGAAAGGTGCTGTAATCTGTATGAAACCGGAACTATCAGCTATTGATAGGGATAATTATATTGTGCCGGTTTGGTTGATTTGATTGATCTTTTTTATTGAAAGTGGCACTATGAAGAAGAAAAAAATTGGAATAACAAGACCTTGGAAGTAGAGGAGGCAGGGAACATTTCACTGTCTCCTCTTTTTTATGTGACATATTGATAAAAAACTTGTCTTATATAGTATAAGGTCTTATAATAAAATCGGAGGACAGTATGCCGCGGCATACTACAAAGTATGGATGATAATGATATAATCGACTTATACTGGAAAAGGGACCAGAAGGCAATTACATATACAACACAAAAATATGAGAGCTATTGCTATAAAATAGCTAACAATATACTTGACAGCAGAGAGGATTCGGAGGAGTGCGTAAACGATACCTGGCTCACTGCCTGGAATGAAATGCCGCCAAAACGGCCGAATTATCTGAAACTATTCTTGGCGAGAATTGTCAGAAACATAGCTGTAAATGTGCTGGAAGCCAGGATGGCAAAGAAGCGTTTTGGAAGAGAGACATTACTGCCATTGGAGGAGCTATCAGAATGCGTAGGAGACGGAAAGAGTATTGAAGATGAGCTTGAAGCTAAAGAACTTGAAAATTGCATAGGAAGATTTGTTTCTGAGCTTCCTGAACGCGAAGGGAACCTCTTTACGAGAAGATATTTTTTCTCTGAAAGTATTAAAGCAATAGCAAAGGGATATGGTCTTACACCTCACAATGTTACCGTAATCCTTGGGAGGACAAGAAGTAAGCTTAGAGAGTATCTGAAGCAGGAGGGATATTTGAATGAATAACAGTGATCTATATAGAGGCATGAATGGTATAAGTGACGAAATACTTGAGAGAAGTGAAAAAAGTTTTAAAAAGCAGGGAAATTTTCCTGCAAAATGGGGACTTATAGCAGCTGTCATACTGCTGGCGGCAATTGCAATATCGCTCATCTTGATTTTTAAGAACATCGATAAAGAATCTGAAAGTACAGATGATATAACAAACGTAGAGAAGACAGCAAACAACGAGAATATAAAAAATAATGATAAAATAACTAATACAGAGAAAATTGATAATAATGCGACTGAAAACAAGATAAATAATGAAATTTTGCTGGCTGACCATCAGGTAATGGTAGCTGAATATCCGGCACAATTGATGAGACCCAAGATGGAGGATTATGAGAACGAAAACGGTGAGTTGGATTTTCATAAGTATATAGAGGCTCTCGAAAAATGGGAAAGTGATTTAAATGAAGTATACAGCCAAAACAGGGATGAAAATGAAACAAAGATTCTGGAAAACAGCAGGGCAGCACTATGGTCATTTACTAAAAAATCCCTGGGGGCTTTTTTGGATAGTGAAAATCATGAAAACAGAATTTTTTCTCCGTTAAATATATATATGGCCATGGGACTTTTGGCAGAGTCTTCGGCTGGGAACACTAGGGAACAGATTTTGGGTGCGTTGGGTATCAATAGTATTGAAGAACTTAGGCCTATGATAAAGAATACCGTGAAGCATATATACAAGGATGACGGAGCTGCAAAGACGATTCCGGCTTCATCCATATGGCTTAGGGATGACATGGAGTATAATACCGACACATTAGAGAGTCTTGCAAAGAACTATTATACATCTTCTTTTACCGGGAAAATGGGAACGGAAGAGTATTCTAATGCTTTTCGGGCATGGTTAAACGACAGGACGGATAATCTCCTAAATGATAAGATAAATAACCTTGAGTTAAACGATTCGGTTGTTGTGGCTTTAGCTTCAACTTTACTCTTTAGCGCAAAGTGGAATGACAGTTTTGATCCCGAACAGACCAGGAAGGATATATTCCATGCAGCGGACGGGGATATAGAATGCGATTTTATGAATCAGAATATTGATGCTCTTACATATTACTGGGGAGATCATTTTGGCGCGGTCAATATGTATTTGGGCGGTAATGATAACTATATGATGCTGATACTGCCGGATGAAGGTTATGATGTTAATGAACTGCTTAAGGATGAACAGATGCAGTCCTTTATTGAAGATAGCCAGCATTATGCTCAAAATAAGGCTCTTCAGGTAAATATATCCCTGCCTAAGTTTGATGTGGCTTCGAGTATGGATATTTCTGAAGCATTGATGAAACTTGGAGTTACTGATGCCTTTGATGACCGAGTGGCCGATTTTAGTCCACTGTTTAAAAATGGTGAAAATATATGTATAGATAAAGCAGAACATGGGGTGAGGGTCATTACTGATGAAGAGGGCGTAAAAGCAACATCTTATATGGTTTTTTTAGGCTATGGAGCGGCTTTCTTTGAAGAGAAGATGGATTTTGTGCTCGACAGACCGTTCATATTTGTCATAAATAATAACTATGGGCCACTTTACATCGGTGTAGTGGAAAAACCTTAAAAATATTTCTTTTGATTGACATTTGTCGCCGGAAGTGGCACTATATTCTAGTGATTGGTTCTGGCGATTTATTTTTTTGAAAAGCAGGGAGTTCAGCATGACAACACCGATATTTGATTTTGTTAAAAGCTATGCGGATAAAAATCCTGTCAGGGCACATATGCCCGGGCATAAGGGTAGGGGTATTTTTGATGCCTATAAATATGATATAACGGAGATAGACGGAGCGGACTATCTTTCAGAGGCTTGCGGGATTATTGGGGAAAGTGAGAGAAATGCGTCCCTTATATTTGGATGTGATACCTTTTATTCAACGGAGGGTTCTTCACTCTGTATCCGCGCAATGCTTTTTATGATAAAGAAAAAGGCTGAATGCGAAAAGAGAATTCCGCGTATTCTGGCGGGGAGGAATGCACATGCTTCATTCGTAAATGCATGTGCACTGCTTGAAATAGACATTGACTGGATCATGCCGCTTAAGTCAGAGTCGTACGAGAGCTGTACTATAACAGCGAAAGATGTTGAGAACTGTCTTTCGGGTAAGGACGCATTGTATATTACAAACCCCGATTACCTTGGCAATGTGTCGGATATAGCGGGACTGGCAGAGATCTGTCATAGACACGGTATTCTTCTTATTGTTGATAATGCTCACGGAGCGTATTTGAAGTTCTTAGACAGATCACTTTTCCCTATTGATCTCGGCGCTGACATGTGCTGTTCTTCGGCTCACAAAACACTGCCTGTTCTTACAGGAGGGGCTTATCTGCATATTAACGGGAATGCTGACAGCTTTTTTAAGGGAAATGCACATCAGGCTCTTTCGATTTTTGCCTCCTCAAGTCCGTCCTATCTTATTTTACAGTCGTTAGATCTCTGTAATGATTTCCTTGAGAACGAAGCAATAAAGAAAAAGGCTTTTATTAAGACTACCGAACGTGTCAGTCGGCTTAAGAACAGCTTGAAGAAATCAGGTTTCACCTTAGTCGGAGATGAACCGTTGAAGCTTACAATAAAGTTTTCTAATAATCGTGATATATTGGGGATTGATCGTTATCCTGCCGATATTCTAAAAGATGAGGGAATCTATGTGGAGTATCATGACAGTAACCATCTGGTCATGATGTTTAGTCCTTTGAATACGGAAGAGGAATATGAACGGATAGAAAGTGCATTTAAAAAATTGTCCGGAGAGAAATATAGTACAGAGCCGGATACAAATTTAAACATAGACCGGGAAAGAGACCAAGATAAAAACCAAGGGAATAGTTTGGAAAATAATAATAGAGAAAGAATGTTAAAACCCGTGCAAAGTATGGATTTCAAGAGTGCAATGCTTGCAGTTTCGGAATATGTGGAGGCTAAGGACAGCATAGGAAGGATCATGGCTCGCCCGGTTCTTTCATGTCCGCCGTGTGTTCCTATATATATGTACGGAGAAGTGATAGGAGAAGATATTTTAAAATACTATACCGGGAAGGTTGCAGTGGTAAAAGAATAGATTTTTGGCGTAATTGCAGATTACATGCAGAATAATTGATAATAATTTGCATGTAAAGTGCTTGATAAAGAAAAGCATATCTGATAATATTCATAGAAAGCAATTGAAAGGAAAGGTGCTTATAATGATACCTTCAAAGAGAGAGTACAATTATGTAAAAGAACATTTCAACGAGGTTCATCATACAACGGTGAATCCCGAGGGCCCCGGTGTAGTCAGGGTTCATCTGGTCCCGCCCAAATACAGCGAGAAGGATATAGGATCGAGCCTGGCGATAATAAACGGACACGATATTGTTCCGGTAAATGTTTCCTGGAGCATACTTCTTACCGCATTTATTGAAGAGGTTAATAAATACAGCGGACGTACCGTTACCGACGACGAGGTTGAAACCATACTTGACAATACCTGCCGGATCGTTTCGAAGGTATATCCTTTGGTAGGAAAGAACCGCTTCAGAAAAGATATCATAAAGATAATGAATGCTTTTAAGCAGATTGCTTACGGCGAGAAGGTTGATGAAGAAATCGGTTACATGAGCATAGGTGAATATGCGGATAAGATGACGGCTCCTCACAGAATGGACCTCATGGTAAGCGCAATGACAAAGGATGGTATGTGGCATTGCAATCAGAAGTGTGTTCACTGCTATGCAGCAGGCCAGGAGCAGTCTTCCGAGAAGGAACTTGTTACTGAGGCATGGAAGGAAATTATTGATAAGTGCAGGGAGGTTAAAATTCCTCAGCTTACCTTCACGGGCGGCGAGCCTACCATGAGGGAAGACATTATAGAGCTTATAGAATATGCTAAGTGGTTCGTGACAAGACTTAATACGAACGGTATCAATCTTACGAAGGAGTTTTGTGAGAAGCTTAAGGGTGCATCCCTTGACAGCGTACAGATTACCTTCTATTCATATAACGAAGATGTACATAATAGGCTGGTTGGAGCCCAGAGGTATTCGGATACTTTAGCCGGTATCGAAAATGCAATAGAAGCGGGGCTTAACGTGAGCATCAATACACCGCTCTGTACTCTGAACCGTGATTATGTTGAAACATTAAGATTCTTACATGACAAGGGGATTGAGTACGTAACCTGCTCCGGACTGATTACTACGGGAAACGCAAGGAAAGAGGAATCCGAAAACCTTCAGCTTTCAAATGCCGAGGTAAGGGAAATACTTTTGGAGGCAGTTAAGTATTGCTACGAAAACGGTATGGAGATAAGCTTTACTTCTCCCGGATGGGTGGATGACAAGTTCTGTAAGCAGCTTGGAATTCCTACTCCGAACTGCGGTGCATGCCTCAGCAATATGGCTATCACACCTGCCGGCAACGTTGTTCCGTGCCAGAGCTGGCTGTCGGATAAGCCGCTAGGAAATATGCTGAAGGACAAATGGAAGGATATCTGGGAGAACCCGGTTTGCAAGGAGAGAAGAGAGTTTTCAACAAAGATGAGATGTGAGTGCCCTCTTAGGATTATCAAGGGCGGAGCATCCTGCTGAAAGGATTAAAAAATGAAAAGGATTATTAAAAGATTATCGATAGTTTGCTGCATTGTAATGGCGGTGATACTGGTAAGTCCGGTATTTTCCGTTAAAACATATGCAAAGGAACTGGATTACATACATGAATATACCATCACGGCCGAGGTAATGAACGACGCTAAGGTAAAGATGACCTACCATATCGACTGGGAGGTTCTTGATTCAACCTCGGAAGGTCCCCTAGAGTGGGTAAAGATCGGTGTTGCAAACAAGCATGTAACGAATATTTACGGTCTTACAAGCAATATCAAGAGTATTAAATATTCTTCGGATGGCGGAAGCTACATTAGGATCGATTTTAAAAAGAATTATTACAAGGGCGACAGGGTAAGCTTTGATTTTGAGATCGTTCAGGATTATATCTATGAGATGAATAAGCTCAAGGAAGGCGAGACCGTTTATGAGTTCACTCCCGGTTGGTTCGATGACATTAAGGTCGGAAAGATGACTCTTAAATGGAAAAATGATAAGGCTGAGAGCTGGTCACCCGCAGGGAAGGTTGACGATGGTTATCTCACTTGGGAAAAAAAGCTCGGAAAGGGTGATACCTTTACGGTTCAGATCACTTACCTGAACAGTGCTTTTAATTTCGATACCTCAAAAACGATCGTACAGCCCGAGAAGGACTATACAGGTCTGATGATGTTCTTTGTTTACGGTACGATAATAGCATTGACCATAGTATTTACGGTTTTCTCTACATATAAGAGCAGATACAACAATACTGCAAATATGGGCGGAACCACAAAGAGGACGGTTAAGAGGACCAAGGTTGTTTATTACTCAGCATGTCCTTCCTGCAGCGCTCCGAAAAAAGAAGGCAGCGACAACTGTGAGTACTGCGGAAGAAGCCTGATCCAGAGCGAGGAGGTACTTGAAGAAAAGGAGATAAAGGAACTGGATAAGTCCTTGCGGTCAAATAAGAACAATGAAGGACTATATCGTTTTACTGATTCATCCAATACATATATGAGGGTGCATGTTTCACATGTATATGTTCCTACTCCTACATCTTACGGAGCTTATCACCATGGACATAGCAGCGGCTGTGCTTGTGCATGTGCGTGCGCATGTGCCTGTGCCGGTGGCGGAAGAGCAGGATGCTCGACCAAGGACTTCTATAACACGGGACTTAAGCTGAGACAGCTGCAGCTTAAAAAGAGTGCAAAGAAATAACCTAAAGACAGGGACCGGTTCTAAGGCACAGAACCGGCCCTTTTTTCTTTCTAAAAAAAACGATTGACCTTTTCAAATATCTTTGCTAAAATGATAAATTGGTTTATTGTGGAGGCATGAAGAGAGTCATGAAATTATATAAGAAGGATCCTCAATTTTATAAGAGTGTATTCAAGCTGGCACTGCCTATAGCGTTCCAAAGCCTTATAACAACGGGCGTAAATATGCTGGACAACATTATGGTGGGTCAGCTGCAGGACGAAAAGATAACGGCGGTTGCTCAGGCAAACGTATTTATTGGAATATATCATATTTTATGTATGGGTCTCGGTATGGGAGCATCAGTGCTTGTTTCACGTTACTGGGGAATGAAGAATTCCGAGAACGGAAATAAGGCTGAGGCGGAACATGCACTGAAGCAGACAGTAACATTAATGCTGAGACTTGCCATGGGACTGGCTGCACTGTTTGCAATAGCTACAGCTGTTATGCCAAAGGCTATTATGTCAATATATACCGACAACCCGGTTATTAAAGAGTTCGGTGCAAATTACTTTAAGTACTCAATACCTACATATTTCTTCCTGGGAGCATCACTGGTTACAACGATAGTTCTCAGAAGCGTGGGTCAGGTTAAGCTTCCGATGTTCGTTTCCATAGGTGCATTCTTCGTAAATATGGGCGCAAACCATACCTTTATTTTCGGTCATTTCGGAGCTCCGAGAATGGAAGAGCAGGGTGCAGCATTAGGAACTCTTATCGCAAGAATTTTTGAAGCCTCCTGCATTATGATCTATTTCCTTTGTATTGACAAGAAGATCGGTTTCAAGGTCAAGGACATGCTCCTAAAGACCAGGAATCTTATCGGAGAGTATTTCAGAATTTGTATTCCGGTACTTATAAGCGACGGTATTTTGGCTATAGGAAACAGTACAGTAGCAAGCGTTATCGGTAAGCTGAGCGATCAGTTCGCGGCAGCAAATTCCATCACAGCAACCACTCAGCAGCTCAGTACCGTAATGATACAGGGCGTATGTCAGGCCGGAGCTATTGTTACCGGTCAGACCCTTGGAAGCGGCGGAAAGGAAAAGACACAGGAGCAGGGCTGGCTGTTCCTCGGACTTGGATTTGCACTCGGTGCCGTATCTGCCGGAATATTGATGATCATCTGCAATCCTATCATCAACAGTTATACCGGCGCAGGTGAAGAGGTTAAGTCGATTGCAAGGGATCTGATGAATGCAATAAGCCTGATAATTGTTTTCCAGGCAACCAACAGTATTATGACGAAGGGCGTGCTGCGTGGAGGCGGCGATACCAAGATGCTGATGATCGCCGACAATATCTTCCTGTGGGCTTTGTCAATCCCGCTGGGTTATTTAGCAGGTTATATTCTGAAACTTGATGTGTTCTGGGTATATTTCTTCCTAAAGATCGACCAGATCACAAAGACCATATGGTGCGTGATCAGACTCCGCAGCGGTAAGTGGATTAAGAAGATTACCACAGGAAAGAATTCGACTGAGCTTGCTGTAAAGAACTGATTTCATTTGGACGAAAGCATAGCTTTAAGGAAGTATAAGAAGGGAGAATTGCAGTATGGCTGATAATGAAAAGACAACAAAAAGCGGTAACGATAAGAAAAAGTACATTATTATCGCCATAGCAGCGGTAGTTGTTCTTGCTTTGGGTATTGTTATCGGTGTGGTTATAGGCGGTTCGGGGAAGAAATCGAACGATGGACAGACAAACCCTTCAGGCAGCGTTGAAACACTTGTCGATAACTCTCAGAATAAGAATTCGGATAGTACACAGAACAATTCACAGGATGAAAATCAAAACAGTATTGGTTATGAAAACCAAGACAATAAGAATACATCTTCAGGTGATTCACAAGGTAACGATAACAGTTATATAGATAATAACAATTCAAGTGATACAAGTAACGATGATGGCCCTTATACGACACCTGTAGAAAATAGCCATTATGAGGATGAAAACAATGGAAATACGTCCGATAACGGCAAAAATGACCAGGACAATGCTTCTGATAATACCGATAAGTCAGAGAATACTGACAAGTCCGATAAGGGAAATGCATCAGATGATGGCGGCAAGTCAGATAAAAATGATAAATCGGATAAAGGCAACACTTCCGAAAAAAATGATGGATCAGACAAGAATGACAAAACCGACAAGAACGATAACGGAAATAACGGTAAATCTGATGACAATAACGGAAGTTCAGATAACGGCAGTATTGTAGATAATACTGATAAAAACGGTAAATCCGATGATAAGAATACCAATAATGATGGTAACAACGGTTCATCCGATGATAAAAATACCGATAACAACGACAAGGATTCTGATAACAAGAATTCACCAGATGACAAAAACACCACAAAGGGCGGTTATGTTCTGACATATACGGTTGACAACTCTTGGGCAGACGGAAGCACCAACATGTTCGGTGTTCAGCTGGGAATTACAAACAACACTGATAGCGCAGTTAAGGGCTGGAAGCTTGTTCTTGATATTGAAGGATTGGCTTCTGTCAGTGGTTGGAACGGAACATTCACAACAGACAAGAATATAATGACCATTACCGATGCCGGATATAACAGCGATATCTATGCAAGCGGAACGATAGTTATAGGCTGCAATCTCGGAACCACCGCAAGTAAGGTTAATATCAAATCTGCAAAGCTGAACGGAACAGCCATGACTATAGTCAGCGGCAAGGTTGACCAGAACGATCCGGGACTCAAGAACGAGGACAAGAACGGAAACGGTGGCAACAATGGTGGCAACAATGGCGGAAATAACGGAGGTAACAACGGCGGAAACGGTTCCGGTTCCGATAAACAGGGACAGGACCTGATCGACGAGATAAAGGAAAACACCAAGGGCAAGAAGGGTGATGACTGGCTCTATACCGACGGAAAGAACATCATAGACAAGGACGGAAAGAAGGTTTGGATCACAGGTCTTAACTGGTTCGGCTACAACACAGGAACCAATACCTTCGATGGATTGTGGAACAGCCAGCTGGCACCTACTGTAAAGGCTATTGCAGACCACGGCTTCAATCTTATACGTGTTCCTATTTCAGCACAGCTTATTAATCAGTGGTCGGAGGGAGAGTATCCGAAGGCAAATTACAACAACGCTTACAATACAGAGCTTAACAGCATGAACAGCTTGGAGATATTCGATTACTTCTTAGCACTTGCGGAAGAAAACGGTATCAAGGTAATGCCCGATATCCATTCTGCTGAGACCAATGCTTCAGGCCATAATGTTAACCTTTGGTACACCGATAAAGTTAAGGTTAACGATTACTATCATGCGTTAGAGTGGATGGCAGCCAGGTATAAGGACAATGACACCATCATCGCTTTTGACCTTAAGAACGAGCCTCATGGAAAGCCTTATGAGGGCGACGGTGCAGCCATCTGGAACGATTCAAAGAAGGCCAACAACTGGAAATATGTGGCAGAAACAGCCGCAGCAAAGGTACTTGCAAAGAACCCGAACCTTCTGATCATGGTAGAGGGAATTGAAATCTACCCTATTGACATTAAGAAGAATTCGGATTATAGTTCTACAAACGATAAAGATTATTACTTTAACTGGTGGGGCGGTAACTTAAGAGGTGTTGCCGATTACCCTGTAGATCTTGGCAAGTATCAGAACAAGCTGGTTTACTCGCCTCATGACTATGGTCCTACGGTTTACGAGCAGCCATGGTTCGAAGGCAAATATACATATGATAGTCTTATGAAGGACTGCTGGCATGACAACTGGTTCTTTATTTACGAGAAAAACATTGCTCCTCTGCTCATCGGTGAGTGGGGCGGATTCATGAGGGAGCCCAACCTTACATGGATGACATACATGAGGAAGCTTATCAAGACATATCATCTGAATCACACCTTCTGGTGCCTCAATGCGAACTCGGGAGATACGGGCGGATTGCTTCTGGATGATTTCACCACTTGGGATACTGAAAAGTACAACTTCGTGAAAGAGGTACTCTGGCAGCAGAACGGAAAGTTCGTAGGACTTGACCACGAAGTACCGCTCGGAAAGAACGGAATTACCCTGAAAGAAGCAAAAGGAAGCCTTTGATCACACTGTCATCCTGAGGAGCCGTAGGCGACGAAGGATCTTTGAAGGAATAGGAGAATAAAAAATGAGACTCAATCCAATTATTGTATCATTGCTTGATACGGACCTTTACAAATTCAACATGAACCAGGTTATGTTCCACAAGCACCCCGATCTTATCGGTGAATATGTGTTTAAGTGCAGAAACGAGGATATAGTATTCACTCAGGAGATGTTCGACGAGATAAATGAGCAGATCGATTATCTCTGTACGCTTACCTTCAACAAGGAAGAGCTTGATTACCTGCGTTCCATCCGTTTCATAAAGAGGGATTATGTAGAATTCTTAAGACTCTGGCACCCTATAAGGGACTATGTTTATACAGAGCTTAAGGATAACGGAGAGCTTATTCTTAAGGTTGACGGACCTCTTTTCTCAGCTATGCAGTTCGAGATATACCTTCTTGAAATCGTAAACGAAGTATATTTCAGAATGAGCTACGATTACATAAACCTTCGCAGGGCGGCAGAGGAAAGACTTAGCCAGAAAATTGAGGATTTCAACAGTGGTAAATATACCTTCAGTTTCGCTGAATTCGGATGCCGCAGAAGGCTTTCGAGAGAATGGGAGGATGAAGCAGTCAGACGTCTTTGTACCGAGACAAAGCAGTGTGTAGGTACTTCAAACGTTTATCTTGCAATGAAGTACAATGTAAAGCCCATCGGAACCTTCGCTCATGAATTTGTTCAGATGTATCAGGGCATAGATACCATTCCGCTGGCTTATACGAACCACTATGCAATGCAGGATTGGTACGATGAGTACAAGGGCGATAACGGAACCGCTCTTACCGACACTATTACAACGGACCTCTTCCTCATGGATTTTGACAGATCTATGGTAAACAACTACACCGGTGTACGCCACGACTCAGGTGACCCTTACGAGTGGGGAGAGAAGATAATTGCTCATTACAAGAAATATGGTGTGGATCCCAAGACCAAGGTCCTTCTTTTCAGCGACAGTCTTGATTTTGACAGGGCACAGGCCTTATATGAGTACTTTAAGGACAGAACAAAGGTAAGCTTCGGTATCGGAACCTTCGTATCAAACGATACTAACGAGGATGCCTTAAATATAGTTATCAAGCTTCAGTACGTAAACGGAAGACCTGTAGCAAAGATAAGCGATGCACCCGGAAAAGCAATGTGCTCCGACGAGGCATACTTAGAATATCTGAAGAGTGCGGTCAAGTTCAGGATCGACAGGGAAAAACAAAGAATCTTTTAATAAAAAGCATAAAACGAGGTGTTTGAATTCAGTTCAAACACCTCGTTTTTAACATTAATAAACGTTAAAAACCATTGCATGGCAGTACAAAATAATACTGTCCAAAAGCAAATAAAACATTGCACCTAACAGCGTTTTTTGGTATAATTTTATGTATCTGAAAGAGAAAGGACAAAGACCGGCATTGAAACCAATTATCCCGTTTCTGTCATTAATAGGATTAACAGAAGCGATATTTCATTTCTATCCTCCGTTTGGAGCAAATATATCGGAGAAGGATCTCGCGAAATATCGTAAGAGAACCCCATATATTAAGGGAAACCGTTTTATTTATCCCGATGAATGGAATCTTGACGGGATGAGCAAAAATAAGAAGCTTTCAAAGAACAGGACCGTTCCCAAAAACAAAATCCGGGCTTCCGTTCCGGACCTTTCATCATGCCATGGAGATGATTATAAATTCACATGGTTCGGGCATTCCTCGGTTCTGCTGCAGACGGAAGGGATGAACATTTTTATAGATCCTGTATTACGGGAAAGGTTTTTCCCATTGCCGGGGTTGGGACCTAAAAGATTTTCGGAGATGCCCATAAAACCGGACGATATTCCCCATATAGATGTGGTCCTTATAACCCATGACCATCATGACCACTTGGAACCGAGAACACTTAAGGCCTTGGACCGTAAAACGGACAGATATATCGTTCCTCTCGGTGTTGAAAAGCATCTCATAAAATGGGGTATCGACAGCAACAAGATAGTTAACCTCGCATGGTGGGAGAGCACCCATCATAAATCAATCGAATTTACATGCACGCCTGCAAGACATTTCTCGGGCAGAAGGCTTACCGGACAGAAAAGGACCGAATACTGCTCTTGGGTTATCAGTACTTCCAAACACCGGATCTTTGACAGTGGCGACGGCAGTGTAGGAAAACATTTCGAGATGATACATGAACGTTTCGGAAATTTTGATCTGGCATTCATGGAATGCGGACAGTATAACGAAAAGTGGCATTACAGCCATATGTATCCCGAGGAATCGGTGCAGATGGCAAAAGCTGTAGGTGCAAAGGTATCTGTACCGGTCCATTGGGGGTCGTTCGTATTGTCCGAGCATGGATGGGATGATCCCATAAGGCGTTTTATGAAAGAGGCAGATTGTAAGGGGCTGAAGATAATTACTCCAAACATCTGTCAGACAGTCAACAGGCATTGATGGTTTCGGAAAATGAGGAAAAATCATGAGTGAAATACAGAAATTAAAAGAAATAGTAGAGAAACTGAGAAGCGAGGACGGCTGTCCTTGGGATAGAGTTCAGACACATATGAGTCTAAAGCCCGAATGCATTGAGGAAGCAGCGGAGGTCGTATGCGGAATAAACATTCTGGAAAAGACCGGAAATGCTGAAAACTTAAAAGAAGAACTCGGGGACCTTCTGCTCCAGGTTATGTTCCACTCTGTACTGGCAGAGGAGGAAGGGCTTTTTTCATTTGAAGATGTTGTAAAAACTGTATCCGAAAAGATGATCCGACGTCATCCTCACGTTTTCAGCGGTGCAACTTTTGCATCCGAAGAAGAACGCAAAGCCTCCTGGGAAAATATAAAGCAGGAAGAAAAGAAGGGCAAGCAGAATTACGACGTATATCTTCCCGAGGCATTTGAAGAAGCAAGGGATCTGATACGCAAGGCTGAAGAGCGAAAAGGGTTCACTAAATGATTATATTTTTCTGGAAAGGAACAAAAAGTGCTGATTCCAGAAAAATATAATTAATTTTTTATTGATTTTTTACTTGAAATTTGTTATATTTTTCTGGAAAGAAGTAAAAAGTATCAATTCCAGAAAAATATAATTAATTTTGCAAGCAACAGGGGCAAGCAGGTTACTGATTAGAAGATTGGCCTGCAGTAAGGTAAAGAATATGATCATAGGTAGAAAACAAGAGATAAGAAAACTTAATGAACTATATTTTAGCAAAAAAGCTGAATTGATAGCTGTGTACGGAAGAAGAAGGGTTGGTAAAACATTCCTGATAGATGAGGTGTTTGAAGGTAAGATTACTTTTCAACATTCTGGTCTTTCTCCTATTGAAGCAGAACAGTCAGAAAACTATGATGGGAAGAGCAGGATGAAGGACCAATTAAAACATTTCTGCCGTTCTCTAGAAAGAGCCGGATTGAAAAATGTTAAAGTTCCGGAGTCATGGCTGGATGCCTTCTATATGCTTGAGGACCTCCTTGAAGAAAAGAATGGTAAAAACAGCAGGATTTTGGTATTCATTGATGAAATCCAATGGCTTGATACTCCAAAATCAGGTTTTATGACCGGCTTTGAAGCTTTTTGGAATGGATGGGCGTGCCATAAAAAAAATGTAATGGTCATTGTTTGCGGTAGCTCTAGCTCCTGGGTACTTGACAAACTAATAAATAATCATGGAGGACTTTACGACAGAGTTACCTGTGAAATGCAGCTTTTGCCATTCTCCTTAAAAGAATGTGAAGATTATTTTAAATCCAAAGATTTTATTATCTCTAGATATGATATCGTTCAATCATATATGATGTTAGGCGGAATACCGTATTATCTTGAATATTTCAGTAGGGAGAAGAGTCTTGCACAGAATATTGAAGCTGTTTTCTTTGAAGAGAAGGCACCGCTTAAATATGAATTTGATCGTTTATTTAGTTCATTGTTTGTAAATCCTGATGTTATGAAGAACATCATTATAGCCCTAAATAGGAAATCTGCAGGTTTTACGAGACAGGAATTGCTTAAGGAAACAGGATTGAATGATAGCGGCGAATTTTCAAAGTTTTTAAAAGCACTTATTTCTGGAGGGTTTATTATAAGATATATCCCTTTCGGAAGCGGAAAAAGAGATGAATTATATAAACTCGCTGATCCGTTCTGTATTTTTTACCTGAAGTTTGTTAAGGATAATCAGGGTAAAAAGATTAAATGGACAAATCTGGAATCCACAAATCAGGTTACAGTCTGGAAAGGATTGGCATTTGAAAATGTATGTTTTAACCATGTTAAGCAGATAAAAGCAGCGTTGGGAATTGCCAATGTATCTACAGAGGAATCGCTTTGGTCAAAACGCGGCTCGGAAGAAGAAAAAGGAACTCAGATTGACATGGTTATAAAGCGTAAGGACAATGTTTTTAACATGTGCGAGGCAAAATTCTTAAGCAACTTTTTTGCGGTTAATAAGAATTACCATTTTGTTTTGGATGACAGAAGAGAGCTATTATCATCTATAATACCTAAAAAGGCGGTTGTACACAATACTTTGATCACAACCTATGGATTAAAACATAATGAGTATTCAGGGGATTTTGTAAGTGTAGTTCTCATGGATGACCTTTTTGCTTTTTGATTTGCTGGAACCATAAACAACTCTCTTTAAAGGAGTGAACAAGTATGGAGTATAAGTATAGAATTACTTTGGCAGATGATTCATCGGATTGGATATATATACATAGCAATGATGATACTGATTGCGACTCTACGGATTCATTCGTGGCTCTGCTTAAAATGATCTGTACTGACACTAACGGAAAGATAGAAGAAGTTGGGGATTACCAATATAAGATAAAAGGGGATGGGATAGGTTTGATATATCAATGGGATAGCTGTTTTGGTATTGTTGCCGTCTGTCCACCTGAAATCTCAAAGACTCAGGCAATTGATTTTTTGAGTAGATACATGAGTGATTTTGCATCATGTTTGTAAGTTTGTATTAGTTAAGTGTTTGGGTGGAGGTTAAAATGAGACTGCTTTTGGTACGACATGGGGAACCGGATTATGAGAAAGACTGCCTGACGGATTTGGGGTTTAAGCAGGCTGAAATAGTCGCCAAACGTCTTTTGGATGAGGGAATTGAAGGAATATATTCTTCTCCCATGGGAAGAGCCAGACAAACGGCCGAACCGTTCGCACGTCTCTCAGAAATTAAGGCTGTGCATATTCTCGATTTTATGCGGGAAATAAGATACGGCAGAGAAGATGCATTATACCAGAGCGGAAATCCATGGATAGTTTCAATGGAGCTTATGAGCAAGGGCAAAAACTTACAGGACCCGAACTGGAGAGAGCTTCCGGAATTTGTTGATAATACCGCAACCGTTGATATAGACAATGTTATAAGAGGCACGGACGAATGGCTGGCATCGTTAGGGTATGAGCGTGAAGGATTGTATTATCGCTGTAAAACAGAAGATGACAGAAAGAGGACATTTGTATTGTTCAGTCACGGTGGTTCTTCAACCGCCTTCCTTTCACGTGTTTTGAACATACCGTTTCCGCATCTATGTATGGTTTTGGGCTTCATTCAGCATACTTCTATTTCAGTACTCAGATTTGACCGACGTCCGGGAAGTCTTTGTATGCCAATATTAGAGGTGGCAGCTGAGGCACGACATTTACATGATTCTGTTTTTGATACCGAAAATTGCAAAATGATAAACTAAACAACACAAACTGCATTTTTTCTTTGGAGGAATACAGAATGATAAAAGCAGTAATATTTGATATGTTTGAAACACTTATAACTCTCTTTGAGGGAAGAACGTATTTCGGAGAGAATATTGCTCAGGATTTTAAAATTCCTTTACCGGAATTTGCTAAGGAATGGCATGCTACCGAACGTGACAGAAGCATAGGAAAATATACTATAGAGGAAGGCATAGCAGTTACACTCAAAAGATTGGGAGCGTATTCGGAAGATAAGGTTAAATATGCAGCGGGAAAGCGCCGGGAGGCTTTGGGTGATACATTTTCAAATATACCGGAGGATTCTGTACAGCTTCTGAAAAAGCTTCATGAGAAAAATGTTTTAGTAGGATTGATTACAAATACATTTTCGGATGAGAGGGACATGATCAGAGAATGCAAACTGTTTCCTCTGTTTGATGCCGCAATGATTTCTTATGAACAGGGAGTATGCAAACCCGATCCTGCTATATACCGAAAAATGCTTGATGCTTTAAAAGTCAAACCCGAAGAGTGCTTATATGTAGGTGATGGCGGTTCCCGGGAATTATATGCGGCAAGAGATATAGGCATGAATGCCGTTCAATGCACCTGGTTCCATGACAGAGCGTTCGAGCCGCATGTACCGTGTCCTCTGCTTGACGAGTTCCCTCATGCAGATAAACAATCTGATATATTGAAATATCTGGATTAAGAGAAAAATTGCTATGTCGGGTGCTTTATGAAAAATAAAAAAATAATTGGCAATGCTTTATTGACACTGGTAGCGATCATATGGGGAACCGCCTTTGCTTTTCAAAGAGTCGGAATGGACCATATTGAACCCATAACTTTCACTGCTTCCAGGATGTCTCTTGCAGCTGTTTTCATAGGTATTGTGTCGTTAATAAAGAAGAGCAATACAGAAGATGTTTCACAGAAAGAAAATTATAATAAAAACACGATCGTCGGGGGAATATGCTGCGGGTGTTTCTTAGCTTCTGCAAGTATATTTCAGCAGATGGGGATTGTATATACCACCGCCGGAAAAGCCGGGTTTATTACGGCTTTATATATGCTGCTAGTACCGATTATAAGCTTTGTTTTATTTAAGAAACGAAACACACTTCTTGTATGGCTTGCTGTACTATTGGGCATTGCGGGTATGTATCTGCTATGCATGACAGAGAGCTTAGAACTATCGAGAGGAGATGCACTAATAGGAATATGCGCATTGCTGTTCAGCGGGCATATACTGTGTTGTGATCATTTTGCAGGCAGGGGAAACCCAATAAAAATATCTGCAATACAGTTTCTGACTACAGCCATAATATCATGGGTATTTGCCTTCATAATGGAAAAACCGAATATTGAGACTATTTTAGAGGCCGTAATCCCGATCGTTTATTGCGGGATTGTATCAGGAGGGATCGGATATACCCTGCAGATGGTTGCTCAAAAATATACCGATCCAACGGTTGCGTCGCTTTTAATGAGCTTAGAGTCGGTATTCGCTGTTATTGCCGGAGTAATAATCCTGAATGAACGCATGAGCGGAAGAGAACTGCTGGGCTGCATTATTATGTTTGCTGCCATTATTATGGTTCAGATACCATTGCCCAAAAGGAAACAATAAGTATTTAGGCGATTTGCACTAATTATGGGAGGGGAAATGTATGGAAGCGTTTTATTTAGAAAAGAGGCTGAAAGAAAAAAATCCCGATCTTCATAAGCGGATGACCGATGGTATTTCTGTACTATACACAATGCTTAACAAATACGCCGTAAGATTCCCGTACTATACGGATCATTCAATGCTCCATAGTATGGATATAATTGAATTCTGTAATGAGCTTATAGGTCCGGAACAGATACAGAAGCTTCTTCCGGAAGAATGTTATGTGTTGCTTATGGGTGCTTATCTGCATGACATCGGCATGTGCATAAGTCATAAAGACTTTCTGGAGTTTTCAGAGACTTTAGAACGGACGAAACAGGAATTCCCTCATAAGATAGATAATGAATCCGAAATCGTAAGATTATTTCATCAAGAGTATAGCGGTTTATTTATAAACAAATATGCGGATTTATTTGACATTCCTGAGCCGGGTTTGGTTAAGGCAATTATTCAGATATCACGAGGTCACAGGAAAGCAGATCTTTTCGATAAAGATGAATATGGTGATATAAATATAAAGAGTGGATCAATCAGGACATCATATCTTTCTGCCGTTTTACGGCTTGCCGATGAAATGGATGTTGCATCTACACGCAACCCCGAGCTTCTGTTTGGTTCATTATCGATAGATGTTGAAAATCAGAAAAAGGTTTTTGGCATTCATGAATCAATCCAAAGAGTAGAAGTAAAGGATGATATGATAATTTTATACAGTATGCCAAAGTCACAGGAATATATACCGATGGTCTGGAATCTCAGTCAAAAAATACAGGATAATCTTGATTATTGCAGGACCGTTGCAGAAAAAACGTCTGACTTGAGGATTTCCCAGACAAAAGTGGTTATAAAGCCTGAAAAAGTCGGAAATCCCGGGACGAAAGACAGCTTTACCTGGAATAATGTTTAAGCATATATGCTGTGCACCATTAACAGTGACACTGATTATATTGTTGATTGAGGATAAAAAGAATCTATGAATTTATGAGGAAAAAGCAGTGAAATCATATATCGCAATAGATTTAAAATCTTTTTACGCATCAGTGGAATGTGTGGAAAGAAAACGTGATCCACTGACGACAAACCTTCTTGTGGCAGATGCATCGAGAACGGAAAAAACCATCTGCCTGGCTGTATCACCCTCATTAAAAGCTTATGGTCTGGGTGGAAGATGCCGTTTGTTTGAAGCGATACAGAAGGTTAAGGAGGCAAATGCATATCGAAGAGTAAATGCTCCGGGTGGAAAATTTAAAGGGAAGTCGGATTCTGCTGCGGAATTGAATGCAAATCCGTCCATGGAAATAGATTTCATCATAGCACCTCCTCAAATGAAAAAGTATATGGAAATAAGCACACATATCTACGATATATACCTAAAATATGTGGCTCCTGAGGATATGCATGTGTATTCGGTTGACGAGGTATTTATCGATGCAACTGATTATCTGAAGCTTTACGATATGTCAGCACATGACCTTGCTATAAAAATGATCAGGGATGTTTTGGCAGATACTGGGATTACTGCTACAGCAGGTATAGGTACGAACATGTATCTTGCCAAAATCGCCATGGACATAGTTGCAAAGCATATGCCGGCAGATAAGGACGGAGTGCGTATTGCGGAATTGGATGAAATGTCTTACAGAAAGCTCCTTTGGAACCACAGACCGCTTACCGATTTCTGGAGAGTCGGAAGAGGATATGCAAAACGTCTAGAAAAACTTGGGCTAATGACCATGGGGGATATAGCCCTTTGCTCAGTAGGAAAAGCAAATGAGTATTATAACGAGGACTTGTTATATAAAACTTTTGGCGTTAATGCCGAACTTCTGATAGATCATGCATGGGGATGGGAACCCGTTGAGATAAAGGATATAAAGGGTTATGTTCCCGAAAACCATTCTTTAAGTCAGGGTCAGGTGCTTTCGGGACCTTATCCATTTGATAAGGGAAGGCTTATAGCAAGGGAAATGACGGATCTTTTATCGCTGACCTTAGTTGAGAAAAAGGTGGTCACAAATCAGATGGTGCTTACAGTAGGTTATGATATAGAAAACCTGTCCGATCCGGAAAGAGCGGCAGCTTATAAAGGAGAGGTTGAGACTGACCGTTACGGACGCAGTGTTCCCAAATCGGCACACGGTTCGATAAATCTTGGAGAATATACTTCTTCAACCTCAGCCATGCTCGATGCAGTCACGAAGCTTTACGAAAGAATTGTGGATCCGGCTCTTACCGTTCGCAGAATGTATGTGGTTGCAAACAATATCATTCCCGAGGATAAAATACCGGTTCCCACCTATGAGCAGCTTGATCTTTTTACGGATTATGAAGCTTTAGAAAGAGAAAAGGAAAAGAAACGTCAAAGCAAAGAAAAGGAACGGAATATCCAGAATGCGATAATTGAAATAAAGGAACGTTACGGAAAATGTGCTATGCTCAGAGGAATGAACCTTGAGGAAGGGGCTACCACCATAGAAAGGAACAGCCAGGTGGGTGGGCATAAAGCATAAAAACGGTGTATGACATGGATAAATACGATGATATAATAAACCTTCCGCATCATGTTTCTAAAACCAGGAAAAGAATGACCATGGATGCAAGGGCAGCTCAGTTCTCCCCATTCGCAGCTCTTACCGGTTATGATGATGAAATAGATGAGATGGCCAGACTGACGGAAGAGCAGATGGACATATCTTTTGACGATGAAAAACTAGAAGGTCTCGATAAAACTATTTCCTATCTGGAAGAGCATGCAAAAGAAAATGTGCCGATAATTGTGGAGTATTTCGTCCCTGATAAAAAGAAAAACGGCGGAGAGTATGTTAAACTGCAAGGCATATTTAAACGCATTGATATTGAAGACGGAATGCTTATGTTTACAGACGGACATAAGATATTGCTGAAGGATATTTATAATATCCGGATTGAAGCTTGACACGATAATACTAAAAGGTATGGTACTTTTATGAAATACTCAGATAAGTTTGTAATTAAATCTATGGATGGGTTGATCAAGCTCATAGATGAAGTAGGCTTTGTTCCATTCTTTGCAAATGAGATAGACGGTTTTTCTTTGGAGGAGCACATAGACCATAAGTGTTGGTATGATGGAAGCGATCCATGGGAGGCATGGGAATGGAAGGGACCTGTCATCAGAAAAACTAAAGGTGCTTACGGGAAGTTTTTAAAAGGAAAAGCAATGTATATAAGTCAGAAATGGTTTCCTGATTTTGCTAATTTCCGTAGGGATGGATACGATTTTGACGCCAGATATGAGGATGGTTTGGCTTCACGTAATGAAAAGGAATTATATGAGCTCCTTGATGAAAATGCTCCGATTATGTCTAAAAGCCTAAAAAGAATCGGAAGTTATTGTAAGAATGGGAAAAAAGGATTTGACAGTACGATAACAAAGCTTCAGAAATTGGGCTATGTTGTTATAAGTGATTTCTCAAAGGCGATTGATAGATCGGGACAGGAATATGGCTGGGGAATAGCAGAATATTCGACTCCGGAGAAATATTTTGGAAAATCATTCATAGATAAAGTTTATGAGTGTACACCTAAAGAATCATATGAAAAGATAATAAAACACTTTAAAAAGATTCTTCCAAAAGCAACAGAGGAACAGCTTTCTAAGATACTGAAATAGAGCTTGTGTACCAAGCACTGATAACTGTAACACTGATTGAATTGTTGATTGAGGATAAAAATGAGTGAAATAAAAAAATGTGTTACAAAAGACTTTGAAATGGAGTACTTTGTATTTGGAAACGGTCCGAATAATTTTGTAATAATTCCGGGACTCAGTGTACAGAGTGTAATGGGTGCTAAGGATTCGATAGAAGAAGAATACAAAATTATGACAGCAGACTTTACTACATATGTTTTTGACAGAAGGAAAAGTCTGCCCGGTAAGTATTCTATTCATGAAATGGCTGAAGATACTGTATTAGTTATGAATCAGCTCGGCTTAAGTGATATATATCTTTTCGGAGCTTCCCAAGGGGGGATGATATCCATGGATATAGCCATTCATCATCCGGATCTTGTTAAGAAGCTTGTCTTGGGATCAACCTCTTCACATGTAAATCCAAAACAGATGGGCATCATAGAAAAGTGGATAGATTATGCGGAAAAAGGAGATGTAATAAATCTCTCGTTAAATTTTGGAGAAGTATTATATCCTAAAGATGTGTTTGAGCAATATAGGGATTATTTTATAGAAAACGGTAAAACATTTACAAAAAGTGAATTAAAAAGATTTATAGTTCTGGCTGAGGCAATTAAAGATTATGATCTGTCGAAGCAGGTAAAAGATATTCAATGCCCGACATTGGTTATCGGGTCGTATGAAGATGCGGTTCTTGATTCCGACGATACCATGGAAATAGCACAGAACCTTGATTTCAGATCTGATTTTAGGCTGTTTATGTATAAAGGATATGGTCATGCTGCTTATGATACTGCTCCTGACTATAGAAAAAGAATCTATGAATTTATGAAGATGTAAATTATGTTTTTACTAAATCGTATGGAAGTTTAGTTTTGAAGCTAATTGAGGAAACATTATGCTTAACAGAGAAGATATGCTGGAATTGACAAGGAGAATGAATCTGTCAAGAAACTGCTTCTTCAGGATCGCAGGAAGCTACAGAGATAAGGAAGGTATTGATGAAGGAAGCTTTAATACTTCATTCCTAAAACTGAACCAGAGAGATAAAATAAAAAATATTGAGATAGCTAAAACCGTGGTGTTTGCCGAAACCAATGTAGAATTACAGGAGTTTGATATAACGGGGAAAGACGGTAACAAGGCAGAATTCAGGAGTATGCTGGAGGCTCTGAAGGAGTGTGGGCTTAAAAACGATGCGCTGCTTGATGTTTTTTATGATATAATGAGTGAAAGATATGTAACACAATTCAAGCCGGAAAATGATTTTGGCATATTCATGTTTTATGGTTCTTATGATATTAAGGTTAAAGCCTCTGATAAAGAATACATGGATGACTCCGAGGAGGTGTACAGTTTCTTGATCTGTGCTGTCTGTCCGGTATATGATGACTATGATCCGGGCTTGCCGGAATGTGGGTTTCTTTATCCTTCATTTAAGGACAGGAGTATGGATGCGGAGCATATTGCTGTTATGGGTGAAACAAAGTTCATGCCGTGTAAATTATGATTTGTGAAGGAAAATCCCCTTTTGCTGGTCGGCCATATTGTAGGCAGTACGCTGGTTATTTGTCTTATAAGCTTTGCTATTTATATGGTTTATGATATGATAACCAGACCTATTTTTAACTTGATCGATAGGAAGTGGAAAAATAAGAGGAAATATGAGGTATAATGTTGTTTAATAAATAAGTCATGGAGGCAGGTATGATAAAGAAGCTCGATTTTGAACTGCCGGATGAATAAGTATTTTGGACTAAAGTGACAGAAAGAGAGGTATAGGATGGCGGCGACTTTTGAACCTACTTTTGAATCATTGAGGACATATGAATGCCCGGAATGGTTCAGAGATGTAAAATTCGGGATATGGAGCCATTGGGGGCCGCAATCGGTTCCCATGTGCGGAGACTGGTATGCCAGAAATATGTATATCCAGGGAACGGAGCAGTACGAATATCATCTAAGGACATATGGACATCCTTCAAAGTTTGGTTATAAGGATATCTGTGCCTTATGGCATGCCGAAAACTTTGACCCTGATGCCCTGATGGAAAAGTATTTTAAGGCAGGAGCCAGATACTTTGTAGCACAGGCAACACATCATGACCATTTCTTTAACTTTAGATCAAAATATAACCGTTTTAACAGCCTAGAGGTAGGCCCGCACAAGGATATATGCGGAATGTGGAAGGCAGCAGCAAAGAAATACAACCTGCCTTTCGGAATGACGGAGCATCTGGGAGCTTCATTTTCCTGGTGGCGTTCAAATAAGGGAAGTGACACCTATGGCCCGTATGCAGGGGTTCCATATGATGGAAACGATCCTGCTTACAGGGACTTTTATCATGACAATTATGAACATGTGACAAAGCCCGGCGAGGATGACAGTAAATGTTTGTGGCTCACTAAAAACGAGAAATTCCATGAATACTGGCTTAACGTCATGAAGGAGATAATTGACGGATATCAGCCTGACCTGCTCTATTCTGACAGTTGGCTTCCGTTTGAGGAAGAAAACAATCTGGAAGACAAAAATGACAATCTGTACAGGTATGGCCTTGAGGCAGTTTCATATCTGTATAATTCAACCATAGAGCGTTATAGTAAAAATACCGCAGTATATACTCAAAAGCACCGCGACGAAAGAATATACAAGGTCGGTGTGCTTGACATGGAACGAAGCCAATTGCCTGATATCAGCCCCGTACCCTGGCAGTCTGAGACCTGTATAGGCGGATGGTTCTATGACAAAAAGGCACATTATAAGACTCCTAGACATATTATTGATATTTTGATCGACAGCATTGCAAAAAACGGAACATTACTTTTAAATATCCTTCAGCGTCCTGACGGAACCATTGACGAACAAGCAGACTGGATACTTTCAGAACTGGCAGATTGGTTTGCGATAAACAGTGAAGCGGTATATGGTACCAGACCTTTCAGAGTTTCCGGCGAAGGTCATTCTCATGTTATTATCGAAGGCTTCCGCGAAGAGCAGGTTGACTGGCAGGATGATGATTTCCGTTTTGTTCAGAAGGACGGTAATGTTTATGCCTTTATCATGAAAGGCGACCATAATAAAACTGCGGTCATCAAATCACTTAAACCGGAGGAAACAGTTAAAAATATTGAATACTTAGGAATCGGACCGGTGCAATTTGTTCAGCACTCCGGAGTTGTTATAGTGGATCTTCCTGACAGAAGAGATACACATATGCCGGGAGTATTAAAAATATCTTTAGAATAAACAGAGGTTGTTAATGGGTATAGTAATATCAAAATTATCTGAAACAGATTTAACCGACGATATTATTGATAAAGTCTTGTACGATGGGTTAGAGGATACCGGAGGAGATGCGGACTGCATTATTGTGCTCGGTAGTAAAAAGGCATCCAAATACCGCATTCCGGTCGCAGTCAATGCGTATAAACAAGGCCGATCATCAAAAATAATATTGTGTGGAGGATCGGTCAGAGACTTTGACACCGGGAAAATGAGCGAAGCAGAGCATATGTGCATAATGGCGGAAAGCTTAGGCGTAAAGAGAGATGACATTATCCTGGATGATATATCTCAGAATACGGTGGAGAATATACTTCAATCACTGGTTTTATTACAAAGACATTTTTGGTTGAACAGTGTTAGAAGAGTGCTGCTTGTCACAGCCTCATATCATATGCGTAGAAGCTTTCGGATTGCAAAATATCTTTTCCCGGAGCATATAGAGATCATTCCTTGCCCCGTGAGTGATGACAACACGGGCAGGGATAACTGGATGAACACGGATCTGGGACGTGAAAGAGCTACAACTGAAGTTAAAAAATTGATTACTTTTGTAAAAAACGGTGTTTTTCCGGATTTTGAGGTATAAGAATCTATGGATATAGATATTTTGTTGGGTTTACAGGATTTCAGAAATGGAGCGGGAAGCTGTTTAGCGGATTTCTTATCCAAGATGACATATTTCGGAGAAGTGAACTACTCGGCTACAAGTAACCGAGCTTCCTGCTTCAACCACTACTGCGTTGGCTACGATATACATAACTCAGCGTCTTACACAGTGTCCACAGGCGTATAAGTTAGGACAGTTCCTGCCCTACGGAATATTTGGCT
>JAILGF010000207.1 GCA_024696945.1 Lachnospiraceae bacterium
GTAAATAAAAAGGTAAACGATAAAGCTGCTTATCTTTGTGCACAGCAGATTAAGAAAAACGATATCGTTTTGGAATGTGCCTGCGGTACCGGGATAATGACCAAGGTGATCGCTCCATGCTGCAGGAAGCTTATAGCTACGGATTTTTCCAGAAATATGCTCCGTCAAGCCAAAAAGAAACTAAAAAATCAGCATAACGTTGTATTCAGATATGCTGATATTACCGACTTGAAATATAAAGACAACACTTTCGACAAAGTAGTGGCAGCTAATGTCATACATCTGCTTGACTGCCCTGAAAAAGCAATATCAGAGTTAAAAAGAGTAGTAAAACCCGGTGGAAAAATCATACTTCCGACATATGTAGCCAAAACATCAAAAATGTCATCGCTTCTGATCAAAATATTCAATGCAATAGGAGCTGATTTCAAAAAAGAATTTGACGAAGACTCCTATAAAAAGTTTCTAAAAGATATGGGCATTTCAGCAACTTATCATACCGCAAAGGGCACGGTAAGCTGCTGTGTTGCCGTGATAGATGTATAGACTTTTTTAGTTCTGTAGAGTGTTATTTCTTGGCCAGTACTGTTATCCAGGGTTTTCCTTCATAATGATCGGATTTTACTTTTGAAAACCCGGCATTACGGAGGGCTGCTGTAATTTCAGCTATGGTATAGCATTTCATACCTGCTATCTTCTTTTCAAATTTAAGGCTGGTTGCATCCGTACCATCGGATTCATTAACAATCATGAACACAGCTCCGGGTTTAAGAACCTTTGCTACCTGAGCAAAACATTTTTCAAGTCCGGGCCAGAAATAAATGGTTTCAAAAGCTGTTGCCAGATCAAACTTTTCTTCAGGAAGGTTAAGATTAGAAACATCTCCCTGTTTTACTGTACATCTTCCTGCTTTGATATTATCTTCATTGTAAGATTTAGCCTTTGCTACAGATATCTCCGAATAATCTATCGCTGTTACGTTTGCATCTATAAATCTTTTGAGCAGGGCATCCGCATTTCTTCCGCCTCCGCATCCTACTTCTACAATTTCCTTTGGTGATATCGAAGTCAGATGTGATATTCCCCAGTCTGCCAGCTTTGCATGACCGCTGTTCATCTCGGTTACCATCACTTTACCAAGAAATCCCTCAGGTTTCCTGGTCTGGTTTATAAAGTTGTTATATAATCCCATGATTTTCTCCTATCAATATGTTTGAGCAAATAACTCTATCTTTGCTTATTTTACTCCCACAAGAAGCGAAGATCCGGCGAGCATCATTTTTCTCGACTCCCATTTAGACATGAACATTCCATCGGTCGTATCTATCAGTCTAACTTTTTCATAACCTTCCTCATAGAGCTCGTTGATAAATTTCTGCATGTCACCATAGCGTCCCTTTGACATTATGTCATGTATTGCAAAAGTTCCGCCTTTCTTCAATGTCCTAAGAGTCTCTTTAAGCAGTTCCTGTTTATTCTTGCCTGTAATATTATGATATACATAGTTGCTGGTCACTGCATCAAAATATTCATCCGGGAAATCCAGCTTACACGCATCACCCTGACGGAACTCAACATTATCAACACCTTCTTCTGCAGCATTATCTTCACAAAGCTTCTTGCTAAAGGATTTATATTCCCTGCCCCAACGGTCTATACCTATCATTTTACCTTGAGGATTTCTTTTAGCACAGGCTATGGTCAGCGCTCCGCTGCCACATCCTACATCAAGACCTATACCTCCTTCGGGCAGCTTCACATATTCCGCAGTACCGTCTATTATCTGCTTCGACAACTTTCGTTTACCGTTGTAAGAAAATGCTTTATAAGCCGAAATACTCCACTGTGTAGCCTTCAGACATCCTAACGCTCCCACTCCTGCTATACCTGCTATGACAGCCTTAGCAGTGGTATTCATATCATATTTGCTTCCCAGGATAAGAGTAGCCGCCGTTCCCGCTGCCAGTACAGCGGTGCCGGCTGCCAATCCTGCAATCATTCCCTTAGGTATCCAGTTTTTGTAATTTGCTCCCATTT
>JAILGF010000124.1 GCA_024696945.1 Lachnospiraceae bacterium
ACGTTTGGGTCTCGCGCAATGGCAGCCTGTGAACCGTGTCAGGGTAGGAATACAGCAGCACTAAGCAGTGTCTCTCATGTGCCGTGAGGGTGCCTGGGCCGAGTTAACTGTGAAGGTAACGACGGTAGTATCTATTCAAAATCGGACGTGCGATTTTTTATTTTTTCTTTTTTTCCTATATTTATCTCTCACTATAATAATGATAGACATTATACTTACTCCGGTAATACATCCTGCCGAATCCAGCCACACATCCTGGACCATGGGACCTCTTCCCGAAAAAAGCTGTATCGTCTCATCAACAAGAGCGCAGAACGTTCCGAGCGTCCAAGCGTTTATCAGCAGCTTTAATCTGACCTTTCCCAAGACCATCTTCATCAAAAGCATCAGCTCCAGACCCAGTACAAAAAATTCTGTAAAATGGGCAAGCTTTCTTATAAAATGCTCCGTAACGTTTCCCTTTCCCATAAAAATTTCAAAGAAAGGGCATAAAATATCATATACGAACCCGCTTTCCTCGGCCGATTCTTCCTGTCCTAAGCAGGAATGCAGCCAGATAACAGCAAGCGTCAGGGCAATTATCACCGATAGTATGACGATTGCCTTTTTATTTTTCTTTTCCATTTTCCAAGTTTAGTTTATTTCTCCATTATTAGTTCCCGGGTTATATCAGTTCCTAAGCGTCTCGACTACATATGCCACATCCTTCAGATGGTTTACGGCATAATCATTCGGGTAGTAAAGATATAGCATACAGACAAAGCCCGTAGAATCATGCTTAAACAGGAATTCTAAACGGTAATCATTCCCATCCGCAGGCTTATATACTGTACTGCAATAATCGAATTTCTTCCCATCGGAAAGCTTAAGAGTCGTAATATCTATCTTAAAATTATCTGAAAGAACCTGAAGGATATTGTCTATAACAAGCTCCTCGATATCCTCGATATCCGCAGAATCGGGATTCTTCTTTACCTTGTCGAGATATGTTTCGTAGTTAAAATAAAAAATGTAAAAGTTCTCAGGATAATTCAAATTCTGAGGATAGATCGCGTTCAAAAAAAACTGATACCCGTTTACATCATTGTTTTTTAATCTTCCTGAAACAAACTCATTATCCCAGCTTTCGGGAAGATAGAACGTAACGTGTCCGTCACGCGCAAGATCCGTTACTGCCTTTTCATTATACGCCTTATCAGGATAAAAAACATAAGACAGAATCTCAGGAGCCTTTTCGGGATTAACCACCAGATGCTCCGCATCCACCTCAGATCCGTCCACCTGTCCGTAAACGGTAACATAATCCCCGAGCTTCAGCTGTCCCACGTTGCCTATAACAGCCGACGAGGAAGTATCCACCTCGACTCCTATGCTGTCACCGTAAACAGTTATCTTTTTATGATTCTTTTCAACCGAAGAATATTTTATAAGTCCGGTAAACGCTATAAACTGGTCATCCCTGCTCTTCAGACTTGTTTTCCCCAGAACATCGGGTGTGAGCACCTGATACATATGCTCTGTTTCAAGACAGCTTCTGAGTCTTGCCGTCTGCTGGGCAGCCCCCACAGAGGTACTTGAAACGAATGTCAGGATAACCAGAAGTATCGCTGTAAGCTTCCTTCCTATTGTATTCAAATGCATTCCAAACCTCTCTTCTTATTCAACACTCTCAAAACGATAGTTAATGCCGTATTCTTCCAAAACACCTTTTATCTTTGCCATTGTTCCCGCTTCGGCATAATCGTCCGTCAGAATGACCTCAACCTCACCGCTTGCGGATTTACTTAAAAGCATATCAGGACTGTTTATTTCTACACCGTCCACATAAACGGTCTCACCGCTTCCGGAATAATCACTGCTTCCCACGACTATCCGAAGCTCCGGAGTGTCCGGATCGGTAATGTCCGGAATATCGGTAGGAACAGGAGTCGTTGTAGGAAGGGGCGCGTCCGTAGGTGCGGGAGTCAATACTGATTTTTCATAGGCTTCATTTGCATTTCCTATTGACTCCCCTATGGAACCCGACAGATCTATAAACGGTCTGTCAGCATTAATGAGCTTGGGCATATTCCAGGACCAGAAAGCAGTCAGGAACAGAACCATGACCAGCCCGGCTATGATCAGGATTTTTTTATTCGAGCCATTTTTCATTTTCTATACTGTACCTTACACCCTTTTTGTCGCAAATGGCTTTAATCTCACGGAATAAAGCCGCCGTAGAGTAATCGTCAACTATAGTAATGGGGATATTGTTTTCAACCCTGTAATCAATATATTTCTCCAGGGTTGCACTGTCAGCCTTCTCGTTTTCCACATAAACCTCGGAGCCGGAAAGCACTATGCAGTTCTCCTTCAAGGTCTTAGGAGCGTCCTCCTGCTCTATCCCCGCTATCTCGCTTGTCTGTTCATTGCCCGGATTTCCACCGGTAGCTCCGGTTATCAGGTAATGTACAAGGTAAATAATCACTCCCACAATTACAAGGAACAGGAGTACAAAAATACCCTTTGGCATCCTGGCAATATAGATTTTTATCGAAGGAAGCAGGATTTTAAAAATACCGAAAAGAAGAAGTGCCAGCAATACAAGCAATATTATAGCAGTAGGTTTACTCATGACCACTCCTCCTTTCTATTTATGCATCCCGCAAACTCATACATTTTTATAAGCTCAATCAGAATTCATATTCCTTATGGTAAGATTCTGATATTTCCTCATAAGATCTGCAAACATATCGTTTATGGCCGATTCATCCCTGTAGAGCATCTTATCATCCCCGGAAGTATTAATGGACAATATCATCGGAAGGCTTTCATCCTTCTTTATTATATCCTCGATAAACTTCCGACATTCGTTCCATGCGTCCTGTGAATTGCTCGGATTTAAGTTTATCTTCTGGGTTTCATCCGTATTAACCTTGATATAAATAGTCCTGAATTTTCTGTTTTCAGGGCTGTAAGCTGCATAAACCGTAACAACGTTAAAATATTCGTTAAGTGCAGAATAGGAACTCATCTGTTCCTTTAGAACGCTGTTTTCAGCATCTATCTCTTCCATCTCCGCATTGACGTCGATCACATACTTCTCGGCCTCGGCATACTTCCTGTCAGCCTCGGTGCTGTAATTATCCTGCCCTGCCAGCACCACTATAAGGACTATGAATATAACATCAAGGAGCGGCGTCAGGTCGATCAGTATCCTGCTGAGCGATCTCGACTTCTTATCTTTTTTCATATGCTTCTCCATCTGCTCCTGTCAGTTTTCATCCTTGGTGTCCAGCATGTGCTTATCCCTTGCCATCTGATAATTCTGTTCAAAGGTCTCAAAATAGATCTCCATAGAATTAACGTTCTTGCTGACAAGTATCGCATCAATTATCTTCAGTGCTATTGCAGCAATAAGTCCCAGGAAAGTTGTGGACATTGAAACCGCAAGCGCGTCCCTCATCTGGTCGATGTGATCCAGCTGCTGGATAAGTCCGGCTACGGTTCCCAGGATTCCCAGCAGCGGGAATATGGGGACAAACTGCTCAAATGTTGAATAGGTCAGCTGTATCTTATTATACTCCTCTTTGTACTCCAGAGTTTCCTCCCAAGTATAAGCATCGGGAGTCTTCTGTATTCCTCCGGGAGTAAATTCGGTAGAACGGTTCTTCTTATGCTTCTCATCTATCGAGGTTTTGAGCTTTGTGATATTCATTACCACATAAGCAAACCCCGCTATGGTGATTATCGCAAACGCAATAATGATACCATTGATAGAATGTCCGATAATGATTGCCAATGATTCCATAACTTTCACCCTCCAATACAAATACTGAATTTATACTGCTTACTCCTTCGGAGCATTAATACCTATATTTTCCCTTACAGGTGCTATCAGAACCCTTCCGGTTCCCGAATACACATTTACAAAGCCTTCACCTGAAGCAAGAGAACCTACCAATGTGCTTGTAGTCTTCTCAACGGTGAATTTCAAGGACGAAGACCACGCGATCGCCATGCTTCCGTCAAGCTTGATCACGTCATCCTCAAGGTCGGCGACTATAAGCTCATCTGCCGGCACCGGGCTTTCCAGCGCAACCAGACCGCTTCCGGCAAGCATTGTGTTCCATATTCCCTCGCCGCCTAAGATAAGCGATGAAACATTCTTTCTTGCCGTAACCTCCAGCTCGACGGTATCCTCACAGGCGAGGAACATGCCGTCCTCTATTACCACATCGCCCTCCCACTCATCAAGGTCCACAAGCAGGATATGATAGAACGTGGGCTCCAACACGAGCGTTCCCTTTCCGGTATATCTCGGCTTTATTATGGTCTCGCTCGTCACACTGCTTTTTACCAGCTTTTTGAAGAAATCCCCGGCTCCCTTAACATTGGTCGCCGCTTCGATACCCCCTATCATCATCTGCATCTCGCCGGCCTGGGCAAATACACCTGTTTTTGGATCTATATCCGCAATAAGCTGACGTTTTCTTACATTCATCTCGGAAGCGAAATAAGCCTCCTGAGCCATTTTGGGTGATACCGAAATATCGCGGAGATATTCGACCACCGTAAACCTTCCCCTTTTTTCGACTATCTTTCTTGAATCAGTCTCAGCCATCAGATTAGTTGTGACCATCAAAACCCCCAATATTCTATTTCAAAACAATATTATAAATGCATTTTACAAGGAAATCTAAGTCTGCCGCATCGCTTCCGAACATTGCGTACAGGTTATCCCTGCCGACAACGAGCTTCCCGTTGAAATACTCCTTTATCTGATCAAGATGCTCCGTCTTCATACGGTTAAAGAAATCGTAATTGTATTTCACATTGGTACCGGCAAACGAAGAAACCTCAACGGAATTCCACTGATTCTGAGCCACCAGTGAATAAACCACCCGATAGTTCTTAAAGAACAGCATCAGTTCAAGATTATTGTCCTTTGCCGCAAGACAAGCCTCAGTTACCTCACCGTATTCAGCATACGGATAAGCAAAGCATCTGTCCATCTTTATATCCGTTCCGTCCGGAAGACCTATCGTTTCCGTATAAATATCGTCTTTTCTGAACCTCTCAAGAAATTCCGCAAATCTGATTCCATCCGCCGGAACAAGAGCAAACGTAACCAACTTTCCCATACCGATCAACCCTCCGACTTTCCTTTACACCACTACCTCTCCAATTTTCTATTATACTACCAAACCTACTGCCTTGCAACAATATTTTTAAACCGCTTTCCTTTAAATACTCTTTTCTCCAGATAAAAAAAGACCTGCTGTAACTACGGCAGGTACAATGTAAAATTTCTTTGAAAAAGCATTTATTTACCGATCGGCTTCATACGGAAATCCGCAGTAAACTCAGGGATGGGGATCCTATATTTTTCTGAAAGTGCCGGTCCACAGGAATTGGAACCGACTCCGGCCATTTTCCAGTCGATACAGAGGACATTGTTCTTATCCTTCTCGAGGGCAAAATTATGCCTTGCCTCGGCAAGCTTTTCCTCGGTGTACTCTGAAGCGTTAAAGGAAACAAGTGAAGAATTGCTGAACACCACATCATACTCCTCACCCATAAGCTTTACATATCTGCAGCCATAATGTGAAGAATTCTCCTGTGGACGAATATAATCCTCAAACATATCCTTTATTTCAGAGGTAAACCTTCCGATGTAGGACGCCTGGTGCTTATCGATATAGCTTTCCACAGGTCCGTATCCGAAATATTCGACACTGTCAAAGCTCTTCGGAACAAACAGTCTGAAACCGAACCTCGGAAGCATCGTTACCTTATTGGAAGTCCTTACCTTGGATGAAACCGAAAGCGTTCCGTCGGGTGCAAAGGTATATATGGTCTTTATGGTAGCAAACGGAGCATACATATTCCAGCCGAATGCCTGCTCAACACCAACCTTAAGGGCCGGACCGATATTCTCCACTTTTCCGTCCTTGCCGGGAACGGTTGTAAAAGGATACAGTATCTCTATCGAGTGAACCTTTGTATCGTAATCGCTCATATGGGACCTGAACCACTCGGATCTCATGGTGTCGTTATCCACAGGTGCACGGAAGAAATTGTACTTCATGGGAGCAGATAAAAGCTCCTCTTCATCAAATCTTATCGAATCGATAAATCCTATGCGCTTGTTGAAGGTATAGCAGGTGTCTCCGGCATTGAGGACAAGCTTTAACGGTGAATCCTCTATAACCTCAATATTCTTCTGCTCTGTTGTTTCCGAAGCACCCTCAAGCTCCCTGATAAGTCCGCACTGCTCCACAGGCTTTAACTCCAGTTGGTCAAAGCAGACCTCAAAATCCTTCTTATCCCATAAGGTATCATTCTTTAACGTAAATATAAAGCGGATATAATTTCCTGTAGGAAGCCCTTCAAGCGTAATAACAGTCTCTCCCAAGGGGTCCACCGAGAAATCAAAATCTCCCGTTCCGACAACGCCCTTGGTATCCGTCACCTCATAGTGACCGTTAAGAAGGTCTCCCGCATTTGAAAATGCAAGATAGCTTGTAAGCCTAAAAGCATCAGGCGCATCCGTCTTCGCCATCCTTATCGGCCTGTAAACCTGCTTAAGCTCCTTCAGGCCGGTATGTGGAGTCCTGTCGGGGTAACACAGACCGTCCATACAGAAATTGCCGTCATTATGACGTTCTCCGAAATCACCGCCATAGCCGTATTTTATCTTTCCGTCCTTTGTGGTTCCTATAGGAACGGAATGATCGCACCACTCCCATACAAATCCGCCCATAAAACGGTCGCTGGAGTAGAAAATATTCCTGTAATCCTCAAGATCTCCCGGGCCGTTGCCCATTGCATGACAGTACTCACAGAGCATGAACGGGCGGCTGTCATTTACTATAAAGCCCCACATATCCTGAGGAGCAGTATACATACGTGAAACCACGTCAAAAACATCATCCTCTATATCATCTATCTTGTGGATACTCTCATAATGCACAGGTCTTGTAGGATCGAGCAGCTTGACCATCTTTGCTGCTTCATAAACATTGGTGCCAAGGCCGCTCTCGTTTCCCAGGGACCACATAATTACGCAGGGGCGGTTCTTGTCACGGGTGACCAAAAGGCGCTCACGGTCAAAAATTGCATCCTTAAACACCGGATCCCTTGCAATAAGCGCAATACCGCCGTAGCCCTTTTCCCACTTAAATGAATTATATACATCCGCACATCCGTGGGTTTCAAAATCTCCCTCGTCAATAACGTAAAAGCCGTAACGATCGCAAAGCTTATAGAATAAAGGCGCGTTCGGATAATGTGACGTCCTTATGGCATTGATATTATGCCTCTTCATCTGTTTAAGGTCCATCTCCATATGCTCAACGTCAGCATAATACCCCGTATCTGGATAGCTGTCATGGCGGTTCACTCCACGGAACTTAGCATGACGGTGGTTGATCTTAAAAATTCCCTCTTCTATAGAAACGTCCCTTAAACCGACTTCCTCGCCGATTATCTCGTCACCCGAAGAAAGCTTCAGCTTGTAAAGATACGGAGTTTCGGCTGACCAGAGTATGGGATTTCCTATCATACATGAAAAAGGAACACCGTTTGTCAGATGAACGGTAAAGATTTTCTCACCCTCTGCGCTCTCCAGGCTCGCATCACAGTCCCAGCCATATGCTTTTATCTCAAAAGTACAGGTTGAACAGTCACTGTTTAAGCTCGTTTTTATGGCATAATCAAAAAGATGGGCAGCCGGACGTGAAAGGATATAAACATCCCGGGAAATACCGGAAAGCCTTATTTTATCCTGGTCCTCCAGATAGGTTCCGTCACACCACTTAAGAACCGCAACGCATACGGTATTCGTTCCGGCAGCAAGGTAACCCGTAATATCAAACTCGCTTGTATGGTGAGCCACCTCCGAAAAACCGACAAACTTCCCGTTTACATAAAGATAAAGGCAGGAATCCACACCCTCAAAGCATAGAAATCTGTTCATGCCGTCAGGTTTGTATTCAAAGGTACGCCTGTAAACACCCACGGGAATATCATCCGGAACAAAAGGCGGATCGAAGGGTATGGGATATAAAACATTCGTATACTGTGCCTTATCGAAGCCGTGAAGCTGCCAATTTGAAGGCACGGGAATTGTATGTTTAAACTCAACGTCCGTAAAATCATCTTCAAGATCTATGATGCTGTTATAGTAATTAAATTCCCATTCGCCGTTTAAAAGAAGGAATCGTGAAGATTTTTCCCTCGGAAGGAACGGATCCTCATCCGGAGCAAAAGGAATAAAATAACTGTGATCTGCCACAGTACCTATATGCAGACTGTGCGGGTCCTCATGATATATCATAAAGCTCTTGGCACTTCCCTTTTTTGCGATTGAAGAAATATCCATTACCTGTAAACCTCCATCCCCGTGACACTTTGATAAAACAATAAACGGCTCCAAACAATTTCATTATACAACATCATATGACAAAATGTAAATGAAAATAATTGCCAAGATGTTGTAAAAAAGTGCTAAAAAACGGAGCAGGGTCACTGCTCCGTTCTTGATCATATCATTTAGTTTTGTTCAGCATCAGAAATCAATAGTATCATCAAAAACTACTGTAATCTTTGTGTTGTCGCCGAGCATCTTCTTCATTTCGCTCATGCAGTAATCAACATTAAGATCAACCTTGCCGTCCATGCCGCGTCCGTATAAGGAAACCTTTCCTTTACCTGAAACGGTACCCTGATTTACAAACCAAACATGATCGGAATTGTCAAAGTTTACACATCCGCAGTAGAAATCTCCGTCAATAGTAATCTTTCCTTCTTTAAAGTTATTGATCGTGCCGCCGAACATACTCTGCATGAGACCGCCTTTTTCAATAATGATCTCACCTCTGTTCTGTACACAGAGCTCTCCACCCATGGTTGTCTGAAGCTTTCCGCCGTCCTTAACGATAATCTGGCAGCCCTCAGCTATATCTATAGAAGCCTGAAGAACACCGCCTTTTTCAATAACAACAACCGCACCGTCATTGATCTCTACATAACCCAGTGTTTCTATCGGTACATCAATAATTATGTCATTCTTTATTCCTGCAATGTTTGTCTTGAACTCACCATTAGGAAGCTCTTCCATTTCACAAACCTTAGCAAGTCCTGCAAGTGATGTAACTGCATAATAGTTTCCTGACATCTGCTTATAATCTACACCCTCTACTGCATTTTCGCTTCCGGGTATTTTTAATCCTTTATCATCTCCTGAATCCTGATTTCCGGTGCCATTATTATCATCTACCGGAACCTCAGAACCCTGTGAACCGGTATCAAGGCGCTTGAAATCAGTGATCTCACCGGTCTGGGTAAGAGGATTTACATAAGCATAAACAAATACGTAGTAAGGCTCTGCGCCGGGATAAACAACTGTTGCTTCGCAAAGGATGCAAAGATTGATACCATTTACAACCTGCTGTGAAACAAGAGCTACAGGTTTATAAGAAACACCGTCAAGCTGAGAGATTGCTCCTTCAAATACTGCCAGATACTCGGGAGGGAAAGCTGCGCTTTCAAACTGGCTCCATCCGCCGGGAAGACCATTGATATTTGTTTCAATATTGGTCTTCTCTTCACTTGTAACTTCAACATTGCCCTGAAGATCTACATAGATAACAACAATTGCAAAAACTTCTGAAACATTCTTTGAAGGATTCGAAATCCTGCAGAGAAGTTTGTAGTTCATTCCTGCAACAACCTGCTGCTCAAGAACAGCTACAGGAATTATCTGCTCATCATCCTTGTTTGCTTCATTTGCATAAGTAAAGAAATTTACGAGCTCTTCGGGAACATCGGGAGTATCGGGCTCACTCCAGCCGCCTACTATCATATTTCCTGCGGGATATACGCTGATATCAAGTGTTTTAGCCTTGGTGTCCAGTTCGTAATCCATCATGTTATCTGTGAACATTGCAATATAATCAATAAGCTGAAGCGGAACATAGATCTGACCATCTTTCTTATAAGCGGTTCCGCACTTTAATGTAAACTTTTCCTTTTTGCCGTATTCATTCTTTACGGTAATGGTATAGGAATTCTTTTTCTGCTTAAAAGTAATCTTAGCGTCGTCTACAGAAATGGTAACCTTTTTACCCTTTTCTGTATATTGTCCGCCTCCGAGAGCAACAAGCTCCTGTGCGGGAACATAAACAAAAGTATCTTTTACTCCGTCAACCTTGCCCTTAACGGTAAAAGCCTTACCTGTTAACGATACGCCGTTAAGAGAAATAGCAATGTTGGCCTTAGCCTTCTTTAAAGCCTTTGTTTTAACCGAAACGGTACTTCCGAACTGTTCAGCTGCCTTTACACCCTTAACAGGTGAAACAAAAGCCTCAAACACAAGAGCCAAAACCAACGCCATAGCAAAAAGTTTCATCAAACCCCGTTTTTTCATACCTCTTTTCTAACCTCCATAAGTATTTTTGTTCAGTAAAAATCTTTCATTTTTACAGTAAAGACATTATATCACATAATGCTCATATTTTCCATTACATTTTTAAACTCCTAACTAAAAGTTAGGTTGCGCGACTATTTTGCATGATTAAGCTGGCCGTTCCTGCCCGCTTGCAAAATGATTGGAAAGGAAAAAAGCCCCGGTGCATTAACACCGGGGCTGAAAAATCATATTACATTATTCGTTGATAACTCTGGGAACATAAGAGGTATGAAGGATCTCATGTGCCTTATGGCTGCCGGGCTCACCGAAGAACTCAGCATAAACCTTCTTGATGGACTCGTTCTCATGTGAGAAACGGATTGTATTAGCTTCATCAATGCTGTAAAGGGCCTTAGCTCTAAGAGCACGGATATCCTCAAAGTTACGGATAGATGCGGGAACGAGAGGCTGTCCGCCACCGTTTACACAACCGCCGGGACAAGCCATGATCTCGATGAAGTGATACTGCTTCTCACCTGACTTAACCATGTCAAGAAGCTTTCTTGCATTAGCAAGACCTGAAGCAACTGCGATCTTAACATCAAGGTCGCCTACCTTGTAAGTAGCTTCCTTGATACCCTCAACGCCACGAACCTCGTTGAATACAACAGGTGAATCATTCTTCTCACCGGTAAGCTTCCAAACAACAGTACGAAGAGCTGCTTCCATAACACCGCCGGTAGCACCGAAGATAACGGCTGCACCTGAACCCTCTCCTAACGGATCGTCAAATCCCTCATCAGGAAGGTTGCAGAAATCAAGACCGTATTTCTGGATCATTCTGCCGAGTTCTCTTGTTGTGATAGAGATATCAACATCAGGAACGCCTGCAGCACTCTGATCGGGACGTCCGATCTCGAACTTCTTAGCTGTACAAGGCATAACGCTGACAGAAACGATGGACTTAGGATCAAGTCCGAACTTCTCTGCGTAGTATGTCTTAAGAGTAGCACCGAACATCTGCTGAGGAGACTTACAGGTACTAAGGTTAGGAATCATATCAGGATAGTAGTGCTCACAGAACTTGATCCATCCGGGTGAACAAGAGGTGATCATAGGAAGAACGCCGCCGTTCTGTACTCTCTGGATAAACTCTGTACCCTCTTCCATAATGGTAAGGTCTGCTGAGAAGTTGGTATCAAATACCTTCTCAAAGCCCATACGACGAAGAGCTGCTGCCATCTTGCCTTCTACATTGGTTCCGATAGGATA
>JAILGF010000195.1 GCA_024696945.1 Lachnospiraceae bacterium
GTATCAAAGGTTCCGACTTATGCACCTGCAGGATTTAGCTTTAACGGCTGGTATTATACAGAGGGTGGAGTAAATAAGGACTTTGGTAAGGATATGGCGATAATGAGCAATATGGATATATATCCTGATGTTACGGAGATAGAGCCTGAAGAACCCGAAGAACCTACACCGACACCCGTACCCGATACTCCTGAAGATGAAGTTCCTTCCGAGTATATGAGTCCTGTAATAGATGTAACATCCAAAACCACAGAGATGCATCTTGTAAAGGGGCAGAGCTTTACACTTCCCGAATCCGGTTACAAGACCTCTGATAAGAGCAAGGTGTCTATAAGCAGCAAGAATGTTATAAAAGCTGTCAAGGTAACAAATAATATCTCCGTAGCTGTAACAAAAGGTTCACAGACTATAAGAGTATTTGTTACCAAGCCCGAGATAACCAAGTCTTATAAGCTTGAAGCAGGTAATACCCAGAAGATAGGACTTACTTACGATAACGCTCACTTAAGAGTTCTCTGGGTAAGTACCAAACCCGATGTAGCTACAGTAGACCAGAATGGTGTCGTAACAGCAGTAGCCAAGGGTACGGCTAATATAGAGGCTCATATAAACGGTCTTAAGTACACAAGTAAGATAACCGTTACCGAGACCAAGGCTGCTATAAAGAGAACACTTCATATAAACGTAGGCAAGACCAAGACTCTTACCTTAAAGGGTGTTAAGAAATATACATGGACTATAAAGAATGGAAACACCGTAGAGTGCAAGAGTGGTCATAAGATAAAAGCCCTTAAGGTCGGTACTTCCGTAATAACCTGCACAGGTAAGGACGGTCAGACCTATGAGACTACGGTTTATGTAGAAGATCCTACAGCATTTACAGTTTCCGGTCTTACAAAGACAGGAACCAATAAGTATAAGCTGACAATGAGCAAAGGTCAGGTCATAGCCTATGGATTTAGCAGCTTAGACCAGCCTACAGTCTTTAAGAGCAGCAAAGCTACAGTAGCTTTTGATACAGGCAGAAATCAGTTTAAGGCTGTAGCTAAAGGCAAGGCAAAGCTTACAATGAAGATAAACGGAACTACAGTAACCGTAAATATCGAAGTCAAGTAATGAAATTAAGATGGCGGGGCCAAAAGCCCCGTCACCTTAATTGACAGATGATCGTAATAATAGCATAATATATTTAAGACAGGTATGGAGAAAACAAATGTATTATCTTATGAATAAAAACAACATAGTCGCCGTTTTTGACAAAAAAGGTTCATCTGATAAAACAGATGCTTCTTTTGTTATGTCAGAAATAAGAGGCCCTATGCCTATAGGTTTTCAGAATATAAATGCTTTTATCAATGGAAGAAAAGCTTCTTCTCATAATAAACACTTAAAAGCTATTATGAGAAGGTATAACTGTGATGACCCAATCGGTTTTATCCGTGTCACTCACGCTGCATCGATCAACGATACCTTTTGGGTGAAATCATCTTATGACAGGACTAAGTGGGAAGATATCTCTTTATATCAAAACCCTTTTTCAGAAGTAATTTCTAAGCTTGCTTTTGAAGGCGTTGGTTTATATGAAGATGTTTTCTCCCCCACATCGCCGGAGTTAGTTACAGACGGAAGTTATCCTAAATGTTTTACCCGTGAAAACGACGGTATCTATATCTATAAAAGGGGAAGTGATGGGGCTATAAATGCCGGCAAAGAACCTTATTGTGAACATATGGCTTCTGAAATAGCATCTATCGTATGTAAAAACGCCGTGCATTATGACCTTGTAAAATTTCATGATAAGATCGCTTCTAAATGTAAATTGTTTACAGATGAAAAGAACGGATATGCCTCTTGTGCAAAAGCTTTTGGAAAAGAGAAGCTTTCTTTTGAGGAAGAACTGAGTCTTTACTCAAAAATCGGTTCTGAAGAGGCTTATAGAGAAATGATTGTTTTAGATGCGGTCATTTTTAACGAAGACAGACATCGTGGAAATTACGGAGTGATATTTGATACTGAAACTATGCAGATAAAAGAGATGGCCCCGGTATTTGACTTAAATATGTCTTTACTGTTTTCTTTTATGCCGGAAGATTTTGAACATTTAGGGGACAGTCTGTTGGAACACGGGCCTAAGATCGGAAATGATTTTTTACAGATAGGACAAGCTGCTATAACAGATAATATAAAAGATCGGATAAAAGACTTAAAAGATTTTCAGTTTTCTTTTAGAGGTGATGATCTGTTTACATCAAAAAGAGTTGATGCTTTAGAGAATATTGTTCATAAACAAGCAGAAGCATTACTTTCTAAGCAGAGGCTTTTTACAAAAGATATCTTTATTCCGGAACACCCTGATTTTTCAGAAGAGAAAACAAAAATCATTCAGAATGAATTGCTTCCTATTGCAGAAGAGATATGCAATAAAATTGACCAGATCCCCGGATATTTTGCCTCTATTGAAAACAGTGGAGATAAGATAATAATTTATCTGGAAGAAGAAATCCCTCAAAAAGATATTTCTTTTCAAATAGATGTGTTAAATGAAGATATCTGTTGTCTTATTTGTGGAAACAAAACAGATTTAGATAAAAATAATGATGCTTATAAAGTATTCAATGCTTGTTTTGATGCTTATAAAGAAGCCTTTCCCAAGGAAAAACGAGCCGAATTTTTTGAAAAATACAAGGATGAGATTGTTCTTGATAAAAAAAAAGAAGAGTCTTTTGGAGAGGAAGAATCCTCGGAAGAACTTTGTGAAAATGAAGATTTTTTAATAGACATATGATCTGCTGGCGGGGAGCAATTCCCCGCTTTTCTTGTTTTATCCTTTTTTCATATATTTGTAGATTATTTTTAAGTTACTCTCTCATATTTATATCAGCAGATAACTTTAAGAATTTTCTATATAGGAGGTGTTTTATTATGGTACTCGTATGTCTTTTTATCATTTTGTTCCTTATCGTCGCCTCACTCATTTTACATGAGACAGGTCATTTACTCGCAGCTAAACTCATCGGTCTTCCTATAGAACGCTTCACTTTAGGCGTGGGAAAACCCCTCTTTAAGAAGAAGATCGGCGGTCTTGATCTTGCTATTGCTCCTCTTCCTTTTGGAGCCTCCGTAACTCATAAGACAGAGGATATAAAGAAGCTTAAATGGGGTCCTCATATGCTGTTTTTGGTATCAGGCTGTCTTATGAACTTTATCTTTGGTTATATTCTTATCCTGATAGCCTTATCACACAGAGATAACCCGTTTATTCTTACCTCTGAATACATCATAAACCTTTTATCAGGGCTTATGAACAATATTATCCTGCTGTTTAGCGGACAATTATCAATACAATCCGGGAATATCTCAGAGGGCTTCTCAAATATCGCTATAGCTGCTTCTTCTGTAAGTACAGATATTTTCATGCAGATAAAAGCATCCATGCTTATAGGCGGTTATATGTCCATAATCTTAGGAATAGGTAATCTTTTACCCATACCTTCTCTTGACGGCGGACAGATGATAACAGAATCGTTGATCCGTATAGGAAATAGAAAAGGACATAATTTCCGTCCTGTAATAAATAAGATCAATAACTTCTGTTTCTTAGGGATGATGATAGGAATGCTCTTTCTATTTATCTTTGATCTTCTGTAAATTATGATATAAAAAACTATTTTTCATATAACTGTAGGGACCGATAAGTCTCTGCAGTTATTTTTTTTGTAAAAAGGACAGATACTGATGAAAAAAACGGAAGATACTGAAAGTAAAAAGTCCACTGGATAATGATTTTTCGGTCGTTTTTATAGGCGATGTATCGTCACAAAACCTGTAGCGGTGTCAAAGACACCTCAGCACGCCACCCCTGTGGCGTGAGAGTCTAAACAAGGAGCAATATTATGAGATTAAGCAAATACCCTGATTTTAACCTCTTTGAGAACATTCTTTTGGCGAATATCCTTAAGAATCATCCTGAATTTGAGAAAAAGATCTATATGAGGGAAGTTTCCGTAAATATGTTTCCTCAGACCTGGGGTTCTACCGCCGGAGGCTTTTCGGAACCGGGAATGTTTGCCGGTCAGATGATCACTACCGAATACACTACCGTTATGGAAATGACTGTTTTTATAGGCAAAAAGATGGTTCCTCATAAGTTCTTCGGTGTCTTCTTTGGTAAGAAACCCGCCTATCTGGTCACCGATCCTACGGATACTTTCTTTGAAGACCTTAAAAACAAACGGATGAAGTCAAAATATGAATCTCGTCAGTGTTATTAACGCAGGGGACGCAGGTTTCCTGCGGTCTCCTGCGGAAGTGAAGAGACAACCGCAGAGGATCTACGGTCCCTGCGAGGCAAGAGTAAAGAGGCAAGAGACAAGAGGGAAGTTTCCTACAAGATAGACAGTCTAAGAAACATGATACCACTCTTGCCCAATGCCGCTTGCCTCTTGCCTAACTAATATAAGGAGGACTAAACAAATGGTTTATCAGGATTTGAATGTTTGGAAAAAATCTATGGAACTGGTAAAAAACACATATCAGCTTATGAAAAAGCTGCCAAAAGAAGAAACCTATGCTCTTTCTGATCAGATAAGAAGAGCAGCTGTTTCCATACCTTCAAATATAGCAGATGGATACGGTCGAGGATCGACAAAAGAATATGTTAGATATCTTAACATTTCAAGAGGGTCTAAAAATGAATTAGAGACTCATCTGCAGATATGTGTCCTCCTTGAATACTTAACAGACGAGGATATAGAGCCGTTGATGAATCTTTGCGGGGATATAGGAAGGATGCTTGCTGCCATGATAAAAAAGCTTGAAAAACCCAGCTTCTGACCTGTATGTCACCACTCTTCGCTCTTGTTGAGGATGGAGGCGAAGCCTCCTATCCCTATAATGAACATCGAAGATGTTCATTGCCGCATGGCACTTGCCTAATCATTACAGAAAGGACTGATTAAACATGTTCCCTCAGAATGTCATAAAAATTGCAAAAACTCTTAAGAATGCAGGATTTGATGCATATGTGGTCGGCGGAGCCGTAAGAGATACGGTCTTATGCAAGCTGCCGCATGATTACGATATCGCCACAAATGCAACGCCTGCTCAGGTAAAGGAACTGTTCGACAGAACAATAGATACAGGTATAGAGCATGGTACGGTTACAGCGATGTTTGGTAAGGAAGGTTATGAGATAACGACTTACCGCTGTGACGGGAAATACTCAGATGGTCGTCACCCAGACAGTGTATCCTTTGTCGATACGATAGAAGATGACTTATCAAGGCGTGATTTTACAATGAACGCCATGGCTATAGACCCTGTTACCGAGGAACTGGTTGACCCGTTTGGCGGAGAGACCGATCTTCATATGGGGGTTATAAGGACTGTCGGTAACGCTGAAGATAGATTTAAGGAAGATGCTCTTAGAATGATGAGGGCAGCAAGATTTAAAGCTCAGTTCGGTTTTACCATAGAGCACAGGACTTATGATGCCATGACCGATATGCACGGGCTTATATCCGGTCTGTCTAAGGAGCGTATCCATGAGGAGCTTAATAAGACCCTGCAGGGCAGATTTGCTGATATTGGAATCAAAGCAATGGAACTTACAGGGATATTAAGAGAGATATCCCCTGAGCTTTCTGAAATGTTTTACTGTGGGCAGGAAACACCCTGGCATTATGAGAATGTGGGGTCTCACTCTTTATCTGTTCTTATGAACGCTAAAGAGAAGGGCGGAAGCCTTAACGTCTTATGGGCGGCACTTCTTCATGATATGGGAAAACCCGAAGCAAAGGTGATAAAAGAAGACGGAAGCTGTCATTTTCATAACCACGCAGCCCATTCGGGCAAGCTGGCTTATAACCTGCTTCGTGAGCTTAAGTTCTCTAATGCCGAAATTGACCGTATTGTAAAGCTCGTTGAGTATCATGATACGGTATATGCCGATATAAAGGATGTAAGAACCTTTGTCGCTGCTCATGATAAAGACTTTTTGGATGAGCTGTATATCCTTCAGCTTGCTGATGCAATGGCTCACACTCCCAGGTATGCAGAAGAGGCCGTAGCTGAAAAAGAAGCTTTCAGGAAGGATATTTTAACGGTCATCAGGGATAAGACGGCTATAAGGATAAAAGACCTTAAGATAGACGGTAGTGATCTTAAGGAGCTGGGCTATGAAGAGGGTATTGAAATAGGTTTGGAGCTTGAAAAGCTCTGGAAACTCTGTATAGAAGACCCGAGTCTTAATGATGAAAAGACTTTATATGACCTGGCAGAGAAAGACTTAAAAGACGAGGAGAGAGATGAAAGATGAAGACCGTAAAGATGCTTTCTCTCGATACCGCCTCCCGTGATTCCGGCTGGGCATATTGGGAGAATGCTGTGTTAAAGGATCATGGAGTTATCCATGTTCCTGAGAAGATAAAAGAACCTACAGCTAAGTTGGATTGTATGGTCGAAGGGCTTATAAAGCTCTTAAAGGATAAGAATCCTGATATCGTAGTCATAGAAATGACCGTTGTTCCGAATAATACCGGAACCCAGAGGATACTCTCGGAGATAGTAGGGGTTGTAAGAGGCTGGTGTTATTCCCAGAAGAAGAATGTGGATTTTATCCGCTTAAGGCCTACGGAATGGCGAAAACTGGTAAGAGAAAAGACCGAGAAAGTACCCAAATCAAAGAAAGATGGCTTAAAACAGTGGGATATAAAGAAAGCTAAGGAGCTTTATCACTTTAAGCCAATAGATGATAATGAGGCTGATGGGGTACTTTTGGGTCATGCTTACAAACGGTTGTTCGGACTAAAGTAGCATAAAATAAAATTTTTCATATATACGAAGAGAACAAAGTTCTCTTCGAGGCAAGAGACAAGAGACAAGAGGCAAGAGTGGAAGTTACATACTTTTTAGATAACCCCTCACTCTTACCACTGTAAAAACAAGGGAGGAATAAAGAAATGAAAAAGAGACTGTTTACAAGAGTGTTGGCGAATTTCCTGACATTTGGCCTGCTTTTCAATGAGATCAGCAGTCCTCTTTTGGTGTCGGCAGAAGAGAGTGCCTCAGAAGATTCCGAAGAAGAGGTTGTGGTTGATGATACAGAAGATATAGAAGAAAATGTATCCGAAACACCGCAAGCTTCTGATCAATATTTTATAGGAAACGATGAAAGACTATCTCGTATTGATGAAGATAATTATTATTATTTTGATTCAGCTCCTACAAGTTGGGGCGAAGCCGTTGTAACAAGCAAAGATCCGGTGGATAATATACTTTATAAGTTGTATGGTAATTCATCGGGATATAAGCTTTTAGTATGTGCTGATGCATACGACAGTTATTCTCATAGCTATGGTACATATCAAAAATTCCGTCTTTCCGGATATGACATATGTATAACTCATAATTATCTTGCTGAGTCCTTGTCTTCATATCGTAATAATATTACTGAAATAGTATTCAGAGGAATAGAAGAAATAGATAATGGATCTTTTAGTTTAGATGATCAATGGTTTGGTAATATGGCCAAGCTCAAGAAAGTCTATTTTGATGAAAACTACGGTAGCTGTGCCTGTGATGAAAATAGTGATTTTTATTATGGCTGGAAACACCATTACAGCCGAGGGGCTTGTATTGCTATAAAAGAAGGTACTTTTGCAAACAATCCTCAGTTGGAAGAGTTCCTTATGCCTGAATATTTAAGAGGTTTTAACAGGGAAATTTTTTATAACTGTCCCAAGCTTAAAAAAGTATTTTGTGCAGACGGTACAAACAACCCATATCCCGAGGTTTCCGTGGGAAAACACTTAAATAAAGACCTTACCTATATTGATATAGATAGTTTTAAGGGATGTAACGCCCTTACAAGTTTTTATTTTCCCCGTTCTTTAAAAGAAATAGAAAGAGGGGCTTTTGAAAATTGTACAAGCTTAAAAGTTTTAGACCTTAGAGGTACTGCTCTTACAAGTTTAAGCGGTTTTGAAGGGTGCACAGGATTGGAAACAGTTTATCTACCGTTTAATGAAGATTTATATGTGCACAAATGGTCAAATTATCCCCAATATAACGGCAATTTTATACATTATAGTGACTATAATGACTTTTATGTAAAAGAAAGAAGAACACAAACTTATAATAGTGATGAAGAAAATCTTTATATAAAGATAGAAACTTCTGCATTTGAGGGATGCACAAATTTAACAACAGTTTACGCCGGTGACGGAATAACAGATATCTATTCTTCTGCATTCAATGGATGTACAAAGTTAAAAACATTCATAGATTTAAGAGAAGAGGGTGATAATCATGACGCTTACGAACAGGATAACTACGAAGGTGACGAATATAGTTGGTCTTTTCCTAAAAGTATAAAAACTATAGGGTCTTATGCTTTTTCCGAATGTCCGGAATTATCATTTGACGGAAATATGGGTAGTTTTGATATATATGCTACAAGTATTGGTTATGGAGCTTTTAAGAATTCGTATAAAACACACATATATGACGGAAAAACTTACAATAGTGGTTATTTGAGAATATGTTCAGAGTCCCCCTGTACTATTGATGAAAATGCCTTTGAAAATTGTAATGCTTTAATAGAATTTTATTATTGTGGTCCTGTAACAGTAAAGAAAGATGCTTTTAAAAACGCATACCTTTACTCAACTAATATTCCAACAGGTAGTACAATAGAAAAATATGCTTTTAGAAATGCAAAATTTGGGGCTTTATCATATCCAACAACATCTCTGACTTTTGGAAATAATTGTATTATAGGTAGCGAAGCTCTTACAGACTCTCCTGTTACAAGAATAACTATTGGGACAGGGGCAACTATATCTGATAAAGCATTTATAAACAATGAGAATCTTTCTGTAATAAATATGCCAACAGCCATTACTTCCTTAGGTGATGATCTTTTTGTAGGATGTAATTTATTACTTGAGAAAAACAAATTAAACAGCACAACAAATACGGTTATGATAAATGCAGAGCAGTCCGCCATAGAAAATCTCGACTGGCTTTCTCCGGAAGAAATCAAAAGGTGGATAGGTCTTCCTGTAAAGAGTATCACTTGTAAAAGCGGGGACGGTTATGGTTATATCAGACCGGCAGCATGGATATATGCAACAGATATTGACTTAGAAGTAAGTAGCCTTACAATGAAAAAAGGCGATACAAAATATGTCAAATATTCTTTAGTCCCTGAAAATACAGATGCATCAATAGTATGGTCTTCTGATAATACATCTGTTGCTACAGTAAACTCAGGATACTGGGATTATAATCATATCGTATATTATGGTAGTCACACTAAATATGACGGTACATTCTATATTGACGCTGTAGATACCGGAACAGCAACCATTACCGCAAAAACCATTGACGGTGCTGTTGTTAAGACAATAACCGTTAATGTTACAGCAACAGGTGACGGAAGTGTTTGGGTTTCGAGCATCGCCGATGATTCGGGAGATCTTGAAGGCGATCTGTCCATACCCGTTGGTCAGACAGAACAATTAAGATGGATAATATCCCCCGTTAATGCTACCAATAAGAATGTTTCCTTCTTAAGTCTTGATCCTGATATCATGAGCGTAAGCGAGACAGGACTTGTTACCTGTGTAGCTCCCGGTACCACAAAGATAAGGATCATTTCCGAAGAAGGTGGTATTTACAGTGAAAGAACTTATATCGGTACAGGAGTTGCTGTTACAGGTGTAAGTGTAAGCCCTGCAACCCTTTCTTTAACAAAGGGAACTTCCGGAAAACTTACAGCTACCGTAAGTCCTGAAAACGCAAGCGTTAAAACAGTTAATTGGTCAAGCAGCAATGAATCAGTTGCTACAGTTGATAACAGTGGCAATGTGACTGCTGTCAATGCCGGCACAGCTACTATTACAGCAACCACTACAAATGGAAATAAAACAGCTACAGCTACTATTACTGTAACTGCTCCTGAAGAGACCAATGTTTCCGTAACCGGCGTTACGATATCTCCCAAGACTTTAAGCATGGTTATAGGATCATCTTCAGACCTTACAGCCACTGTATCCCCCGAGAATGCAAGCAATAAAGCTGTTATCTTGTCCAGTTCGGATACAGGTGTAGCTACAGTCAATAACGGAAGAGTAACAGCTGTTTCCGCAGGTACAGCGACAATAACAGCAACTACAGTAGACGGTGCGAAGACGGATACCTGTGCGGTCACTGTTACCGCAAGTGCTGTTGCCGTGACCGGAGTTACCGCCAATCCAAAGACCATGAGTCTTAAGATAAATGAATATAAGACTCTTTCGGCGGTCGTAGCTCCTGAAACAGCTACCAATAAAGCCGTAAGCTTTGTAAGTTCTGACACATCCGTTGCTACTGTTAATGATAAGGGTGTTGTTACAGGTCTTAAGGCCGGTAATGCAACCATAACCATTACGACCACTGACGGCAATTTCACTGATACCTGTGCCGTTACGGTAGTAAATGATGTATTTATAAGAACTACAGGGGTAAGCTTTAATAAGAAAGCCATTACTCTTAAGCTTAATGCTTATGATACGCTTTCCGCAACAATAACACCCGCCAACGCCACAAATAAGGCTGTTACCTATACAAGCTCCGATATCAATATAGCTTATATTGATAATACGGGTACCGTAACAGGTAAAGGCTACGGTGTTGCAACAGTAACCGTAACTACAGTTGATGGCGGATTCTCAGATTCCTGCATAGTTACCGTTACTGATGAGGTTGTTCCTGTAAGCGGAGTAAGCATATCCCCTAAAGAGCTGTTCGTTGGTAAGGGTGAGAGTAAGCAGGTAACTGCTACGGTAAGCCCTTCCACCGCTACCAATAAAGGCATTGCCTTCTCAAGTTCAGATACAAGTATCGCTACAGTTACTTCTGACGGAACGGTTAAAGGCCTTGTGTCAGGTAATGCCATAATCACTGTTACCACTAAGGACGGTGGCTTTACTGATACCTGCAAGGTAACTGTTTCCGATAATAAGGCTGATTCCGAAACAAATGAGCCTTCAGAAGAAGAAACAAGTGAGAATATCATACCCGAAGAAAAAGCAGGATTCTATATCGTGGTATTCTATAAAAATGAGACCCCTATCTACGCTGAAAGCGTTGAAAAGGGCGGACTTGTTAAGAAAGTACCTGAAGTGAGCAAAGAAAACTGTGAATTTGCAGGTTGGTATGATAAGGAAGCCAAGAGTTACTGGAGCCATGTAACTCCTGTTGACAGAAATATATCCGTCTATGCAAGGTTTAAGGACGCTGAGGGCGTTATAGAGCCTATCAAGGACGTAGATGATAACCCTAAAGAGAGTTATGATGACTTAAGGACTGCAGAATCCAAAAAAGCTTATCTTGTGCCCGGTCAGAAGATCTTTATCGAAAACTGCAGTGCTGAAAGCTCCAATAGCGATGTTATCTCTGTAAGTGCAAAGAATGGTGGAGTCCTGATCGCAGCTAAGGGCGAAGGATCCGCAACCCTTAAGCTCGAAATGAGGCTTGCTGCCGAAGCCGTAGCTACTACAGTTGAACATAATATCTATGTAAATGCTCCCAAGCTTCCTGCAAAGAGTCTTAAACTGACCGCCGGTCAGATAGAGGACTTTACAGTAACTCTCGGAAACGATACGGCTCAGTACAAGATAGTTTATTCTTCTACTAATCCGGACGTAGCCCATGTATATAACGGACAGATTTACGCCGTTTCAAAGGGCAGTGCCACTATTACGGCTCACATAAACGGTAAGAAGTATAACTGTAAGGTTACCGTAAAGGATCCCGTAAGTACAATTAAGGATGCTACCGATATAACCATGGCACCCCTTCAGACGCTTACCCTTAAGTATACCGACGGATTTAACGCTAAAAAGGCCAACTGGTCAATAACTTCCATAAGCGGCAATAATGTGGTTACCGTCAAGAAGAACAAGGTTACCGCCACAGGTATAGGAATGGTAGTTGTAAGCGGAATGGATAATAAGGGCAATACCAAGACTATAAGTATTGCCGTTAAGGAAGCGACTCCTCAGGTTATCCATATGAGCGTCGGAAAGAGTAAGAATATCAAATTCTATAAGCTTTCCAACAAGAAGGCCGTATGGACGGTATCCGATAATAATGCGGCTACCTGCCCTGTAACTGTTAATAAGGGTAAGGTTAAGGCTGTTAAGCCGGGTACTACAATGGTGACAGCTGCTTATAACGGATTTACATTCACCGCATATATTGTGGTTGAAAATCCTCAGATAACAACAGATAGTAAGCTTATAAAGAGTGGAAAGAAGTATCTCTTAAAGCTTTCACCTGCTGATTCCTATAATCTTAAGCTTACAGGAACTAATCAAACTGTTATCTGGACATCTAATAAACCCGAAATCGTCCGTGTATCCGAAAATGGCGATATAATCGTCTGCGGACGTGGAAGGGCGAAGTTATCGGCAAAAGTGAATGGAAAGAGCTTTACGGTCAATGTAGAAATACAATAAATCAAGAAATTTTAAGAGATCCCGGGGATAAGTCTCCGGGGTCTTTTTCATTTTATTATTTTTCATATATAGACGAAGAGAACATGCGGTTCTCTTCGAGGCATGAGGCAGGAGGCAAGAGGCAAGAGTAAAGTTACATACAGGTTAGACTATCTAATCTGTATGAACTCACTATACACTAACCCCTCTCCAATGACGGTTTCACCGTCATTATTGAGTATGAGGTAGCTTCGCTACCCATACCATCCTCGCCACTGTAAAAAACAAAGGAGGAAAAAGAATGAAAAAAAGAACACAAAACAGATTCAGAACAAGAATCGTTTCTCTTCTTATGACTCTCGGACTCCTTGTCAACGATGTGGGTACGCCTTTAATGGTGTATGCCCAGGAAGACGAGGAAGAAGTAGTCATAGATGAAGAAGACGACCAGACAGATCCCGTTGAGGAGTCTGTGACAGAAGAAGCTCTTAATGCTTCTGTAGATATGGCGCCTACCGGCTGGGGTTCGGCTATCTCAGAAAGGACGGACAGTGATGACCATGTTATATACAGGGTGTATAACGGAGCTACAAGCAGTGAAAAGAGACTTCTTATCTGTGCTGATCCGAGTTATAACCGTCAAAATAACGGATCAAATGAGTATTACGGCAACGAAAACCTTGGCAGCGGACATATTAAGTGTGATAACAGCTGGCAGTTTGTCTCTAATAATGAGGAGATTGGACAGTATAAAAATCAGATAACAGAAGTCGTCATCAGAGGCATCGGTGTATGGGAAGGTACACTACCCTTTGATAACATCAAAAAGCTCTATTTTGATGATTACAAAGGAAACGGCAGCTATGAAGGAACTTTCCTTATTGTAGGGGGGATGCTTGCGTACAAAAACAGTCTCCAGGAAGTTATGCTTCCCAAGGGACTTATAAGCATTCCCGACAGGTTTGCTGAAGATTGTAAAAATCTGACCAGAGTATTTTACTGTGATGGGACGAATAAGCCTTACAGTAATATCGATTATGACTGGGATGCAAACGACTATACTCGTTATGGTCAGCAAAAGATCGCTCTTAGGGAGATAGAGGAGGGGGCTTTTAAGGGTTGTACAAAGCTTTCAACATTTCCAAGGATCTCTCCTACTTATTGTGTCCCCGGCAATTATCTGATGGAAATGACTATCGGATATAATGCTTTTAACGGATGCTCTGCTCTTAATATGGAGTTTGACTTCACAAAAACAAAATATTTAAAGATAGGTGTCGATGCTTTTGCACATTCGGGGATAACGAGGATGATCTTACCGGATTCTACCTATCCGAATTATGAAGATAAAGATCCGACTACCGGAAATGATATACCTTGGCCGGCGATGTCAGAATATCCTAAACATCACGATCTTATCATTACAAGCGGGATCTGTGAAGGATGCAGTAATCTTGTATCTTTCAATTTCGGAGATAAGTGGCAGCATAACGGACAGACCTATAACAATTCAACATACTCATATGACGGAGATGCTCAAACGGATGTCCCTTCATATATGTTTACGGATTGTACGTCGTTAGCTTATCTTTATTACCAGGATTCCGGTGAAAGAAAAACAGGACTTCCTTCCTGTGTAAACAAGATAGGCGCTCATGCGTTTGAAAACTGTACAAGTCTTCCCGGTCAGCTGTTTAATGATATATCATGGGGCAGGGATTTTGGCCGTGATGCATTTAAGGGTTGTACTTTCCCCGGTGGAACCGATGTAAGCTATACATTTGTAACAGGAGTCAGCTTATCTCCCAAGACAGTCACATTAAATATCGGTCAGACGCAAAATCTTACAAAAACTATTGCTCCCGGAAATGCAAGCAATGAGAATGTGTCTTATAAGAGTAATAACACTTCCATTGCAACTGTGGATCAAAACGGTAAGATAACAGCTGTTGCTCCCGGCTCTACAAGCATAGTTGTTACCACAAAAGACGGAGAATATACGGATACCTGTAATGTTACGGTAAATACTCCTGTAAGCGGAGTTACCTTATCTCCTAAGACTGTAAGTGTATATGAGGGAGCAACAACTACACTTACTGCAACGGTAGCACCTTCCAATGCAAGCAATAAGGCCGTTACTTATTCAAGTGACAAGACAAACATCGCTACCGTTACAAACGGAGGCGTTGTAACAGGTGTTAAGGCAGGTACGGCCACCATTACGGTTACCACGACCGATGGAAGTAAGACAGATACCTGTACAGTTACCGTAAATCCTGTTGCTGTAACAGGTGTATCCGTCTCTCCTACTTCAGTATCTATTGAGCAGGGAAGTACACAGAAGATAACCGCTACAGTATCCCCTGAAAATGCAAGTAATAAGGCTGTTACCTTTACAAGTTCAGATACAACTATCGCTACAGTAGCATCTGACGGTACTATAACAGGTGTTAAGAAGGGTAATACGGTAGTTGTTGTTTCAACAATAGACGGTGGAAAGATCGCTACTTGTAACGTAACGGTTACCAAGACAGTTATACCCGTAAGTAGTGTATCCATAAGTCCGACTACCCTTGCTCTTAATGTAGGCGGTTCATCAAAGGTTACAGCTACAGTAAGTCCTTCCAATGCAGATAATAAGAATGTAAGCTTTACAAGCTCAAATCCTTCTATTGCGGCAGTTGCTGCAGATGGTACTGTAATAGCTATATCAGGCGGAACCGCTACTATTACAGCTATTACCGAGGACGGTTCAAAGACGGCTACCTGTACAGTTACAGTTACAGCTCCTACCGTAGCTGTTACCGGCGTATCGGTAGCACCTACAAGCCTTGGTCTTGTAGTCGGAGCATCTTCTAAACTTACAGCTACTGTAAGTCCTTCCGACGCTACAAACAAAGCTGTAAACTATTCAAGCAACAACACTTCAGTCGCAACTGTTACTTCCGACGGCACAGTTACTGCCGTTGCGGCAGGTAGTGCAGTTATAACCGTAACAACCGAAGATGGTGCTAAAACAGCAACCTGTAATGTAACCGTAAATACCCCTGCTGTTAATGTTACAGGAATCGCCGTTACTCCCAAGACCTTAACTCTTACAGTTGGCGGTACAGGAAGCGTCACAGCTTCAGTATCCCCTGAAAATGCAAGTAATAAGGCGGTTACCTTTGAAAGCAACAGAGAGGATATAGCTACTGTTGATGAAGAAGGTAATGTTACGGCATACGCTGTAGGCAGTGCAACGATCACAGCTACATCAGTTGACGGAAGCTTTACTGATACCTGCGTTGTAACAGTAAATGCTGCCAATAACTCTAAAGCTGTTACAGGCGTTACAGCTAATCCGAAGACTATGAGCCTTCTCATTGATGAGAGCAAAACTCTTTTGGCCGTTATAACACCCGAGGATGCTACAAATAAGGCTGTAAGTTTTGAAAGCTCAAATACTTCAGTTGCTACAGTAAATGCGGTCGGTAAGGTAACAGGTGTTACCCCCGGTACTGCCACAATTACTATCACCACTGCAGACGGTAACTTTACAGATACCTGTACTGTTACCGTAGAAGATGAGATCTTCGTTCATACAACCGGCGTAAGCTTTAATAAGAAAGAGCTTACTTTAAGCTTAAACGGATATGATACTTTAGTAGCTACCATTGCTCCTGCAAATGCTACGAATAAGGCCATAACTTATTCAAGTTCAGATCCTAAGATCGCATATATCGACAACTCGGGTACCGTTACCGGTAAGGGATATGGGGTTGCTACCATAACAGTTACTACAGCGGACAGATGTTTCACTGATACCTGCACAGTCACAGTTACTGATGATGAAGTTCCTGTAAGCGGAGTGACTGTAAGTCCTAAGACTTTAACCCTTAAGGCAGGTAAGACAGGTAAGCTTACAGCTGCCGTTGCACCCACAACGGCTACAAATAAGGATGTTATCTGGGAAAGTGCCGATCCTAAGATTGCTACCGTTGCTTCAGATGGTACCGTAAAGGGTGTAGTTTCCGGTAATGTTATCATTACGGCAACTACAGAAGATGGCGGATTTACGGATACCTGTAATGTAACTGTTGAAAAGGCTGATGCAGAACCTGAAAATCCGACAGAGAATCCTACCGAGGATACTACCGAGGAAGAAGAGGACGATGCAGCCGTAAAGGGTACATATAAGGTTTCCTTCTATAACGGAACCGTACTTCTTTCATCAAGCCGTGTAGCTAAGGGTGCTGTTGTTGCTAATGTACCTACAGTAACTAAGAACGGCTATGACTTCATAGGCTGGTATGATAAGGACGCCATGGATTATTGGGCTCCTGCTTCACCCGTATATTCAAATATCACGGTTTATGCAAGGTTCATCGATAAGACCAGCGGCGAAGTAGAGCCTATGGAGGGCGATGATATCGCTGAAAGTTACGATAACATTGAAAACGCAGTTGCTGCAAGAGATATCTATCTGATCAAGGGTCAGAAGGTAAGACTTAATAACTGCAGCGTAACAAGTGCTGACAATAATATCGTTTCCGTAGCTACAGGCGTTAATGTTGCTACTCTTAACGCAAAGGGTATCGGAGTTACGACTATAAGCGTTACTAACGCTCAGAATATAACCCTTACCCATACCGTACACGTAAACCTTCCTGAGCTTCCATTAAAGAGCATTAAGATGCAGGCAGGTCAGGAGATCGAATATGCTGTAGAAGTTGGTAATGATACCGGCAAGTATAAGGTTAATTACTCATCTACAAGCCCTGACGTAGCTTATGCTTACAACGGAACGATCTATGCTATAAGTAAGGGTTCAGCTACCATCTATACTCATGTAAATGGTAAGAAGTATGCTTGTAAGGTAACCGTAAAAGATCCTTCTTCCAGCATTATAGCTACAGGTCAGATGGAACTTGTTCCTCTTCAGACGGCTACTCTTAAATTCACCGACGGATTTAAGGCCAAGAAAGCTGCTTGGACCGTAACCTCTATAAGTGGTAATAATGTAGTTACCATTAAGAAGAACAAGATCACTGCTACAGGAATCGGTGTGGTTCATGTAAAGGGTATCGATAATAACGGTAGGGTCAAGGAATTTACCGTAACCGTTAATGCTGCTGAACCTCAGGTAGTACACATCAATGCCGGAAAGAGCAAGAACCTTAAGTTCTATAAGCTGTCAAATAAGAAGGCAGCATGGAACGTATCCGGCAATGCCGTAACCGTATCCAAGGGTAAGATCAAAGCCATGAGTGCAGGTACAGCTACTGTTACCGCTACATACCAGGGCTTCACTTTTACGGCATATGTAGTGGTGGATAACCCTCAGCTTCCTGTAGACGGTAAAATAATGCAGAACGGTAAGAAGTATGTGCTTCCTCTTAAGATAGGTGAGAATTACGCACTGAAGCTTACCGGTACGGATCAGGCTTACATCTTTACCGCCGACAAGCCCGAGATAGCAAGAGTTGATGCCAACGGTCTTGTAAAGGCGGGAAGTATGGGCAAGGCTAAACTTACCACTAAGATCAACGGACGTACTATTACGGTAAATGTAATTGTGCAATAGCAGAGAACTTCGTTCTCTGCGGGGAATAGGGAGTCGGGATTGGGTATTAGGGGAAGTTTAATACAGAACAGACAGTCTAACCTGTGTGAAACCACTAACCAAAGACGGTATAACCTATCCCCATGTTAAAGAATGATCATATTAAGAGACCTCGGTTATGCCGGGGTCTTTTTGTGTGGGTTAGAAAAGATTTTTCATATGAGGAAAAATCTTTTCTAAAAATACATGATATAGTGGATAAAGAGGTGTATATACAATATTTTGTATTAGTTAAAAAAGTTTTTTCATATATAATCAGAAAAGCAAATGATGTATTGAAAAATGTACACAAATTTGTGATAATTAAATAGCTTTACAGGAGGTATCAAAATGGGATTTATAATAGATAAACTTATACTCGATGATGGTAAAACAATACACCACAACAGAAACTTAAGTATTTTCGGAGGCGCCAGCCTCTGTATGATGGCAGGAACATTATCTACACGCTTTTGTGAGCTGACGGTTGATCGGTTCGGACTGATTCCTACTCTGGCAGTGGCTGTAGCTATCACCTGGCTGGTAACCGAGATCATCTATAATATAGCAGAGGTCATTCTAAATGGTGAGGAAATACTTGAAAAGATACTCGCCGTATTGACCTCACTAAAAATCTCCGGTCTTATCTTTATGGCAGGGCTGTTTATAGACCAGACATTCTCCATAAAGAAAATTGCCGAGGCTCTTTTAAAAAAAGAAATGCCGGGTCTTGATCCGAACATGGTACTGATCGGAATAACGGCAATATCAGCGATAATAGCCGCAATAATACTGATCAAGATAGATTATTACCATGATAGTGAAGACGGACCTATCGCCTGTCTTATTGAATGGATAATGGGTATTCCGGGATTTATAAAAGATGTGGGAATCGTTGTAAGAGAGCCTTTTGAAAAGAAAAAAAAGAAGAAAACAGAAGATAATGAGATCATGACTATAGTAAGACCTTTAGGTGAGGAACCTGATGAGGATAATGATTGGCCAGGAGGTACGTTTCAATGAAAAAAGATAAGTCTAAAACTGAAGCTAAGGGTGTCGGAGACCTTCCTAAAACGGTATTATTCGGCTTGCTTATAATATCCGCCATAAATATGGCTCCGTTTCTGGAAATACTGACAGGTTTTAACCTTATCAGTTTTGCTTCCGAAAAATATCCTAAGCATCCTTATATTTTCTGCATGGCTGTATTTATTTT
>JAILGF010000197.1 GCA_024696945.1 Lachnospiraceae bacterium
TACTTCCATGATGAAACGAACTGCCATACGGGTGTCCTTGTTTGCGCCACAGAAAGCATCAACTACGAAAAGTCTCTTGCCTGAAAGCTGCTTCTTAGCAAGCTCCTTAACAATACCCCAGGTCTTCTCATCCATGGGATGATTGTCGTTCTTGTACTCATCAGAAGTCCACCATACGGTGTTCTTTGAATTCTCATCCATAACGATGTACTTATCTTTAGGTGAACGACCGGTGTAGATACCTGTCATAACGTTAACAGCCTTAAGCTCTGTCTCAACGCCCTTGTCGAATCCCTCAAGACCCGGCTTCATTTCTTCCTTGTACAGATCCTCGTATGAAGGATTGTAAACGATCTCTGTGGTACCGGTAATACCATACTTTGTTAAATCAAGTGCCATAATACATACTCCTTTTCTTTTTATATGTTTGGGCTTTTTTACAGCCCATTTTCTTTCGAGTATATATTATACACACTTTTTTGTAAATGTCACTACTTTTTTTTATTTTTAAGAAATTTTTATTATTTTCCCACTAAAAACTCTCCGATAAAAGCATTTGACCTGTGAAATTTTTTCTGATACTATGATACAAAGGACAAAAGTACAAAGCCTTTCAAGCTTGCTTGAAAAGGCATTGCGACTTTTGTCCGCCCAAACACCGAGAAGAAGCGATTTTCCAAGAAAATCGCGAGATTCGAGGTGTTTGCAGGATTGCGTAAGTTGCTTGCAACGAAGCAATCCGTATCATAGTCATTGCCCAAACACCGAGAAAAAAGGAGAGCCATCATGCCCGGAATATTATATCTGTGCGCTACGCCCATAGGAAACCTTGAAGATATCACCATGCGGGTACTTAGAACATTAAAGGAAGTTGATCTGATCGCTGCGGAAGATACCCGCAACAGTATCAAGCTTCTTAATCATTTTGAAATAAACACCCCTATGACAAGCTATCATGAGTACAATAAGATAGACAAAGGGTACACCCTCATTGCCAAGCTTCTCGAAGGACAGAATATCGCCCTCATTACTGACGCAGGCACACCCGGCATTTCGGATCCCGGTGAAGAGCTTGTTAAAATGGCTCATGAAGCAGGTGTCACGGTCACATCCCTTCCCGGAGCCTGTGCATGCATTACCGCGCTCACGGTATCCGGACTTCCGACCAGGCGTTTTGCCTTCGAGGCTTTTCTTCCTTCCGACAAAAAAGAGCGCAAAGAAATACTCGTTACTCTCAAAGACGAAACCCGGACGATCATCCTTTACGAGGCGCCCCATCATCTGGTAAAGACTCTCGAAGACCTGCTTGAGACCCTTGGAAACCGCCACGCCACCATATGCCGCGAGCTTACGAAAAAGCATGAAACCATTTTTACGACCACTTTGGAAGATGCCCTTCGTTTTTATGACGAAAACGAGCCCAAGGGCGAGTGCGTCATTGTTATAGAAGGACGGTCCTTCAAGGAATTAAAAGAGGAGAGCCGTACCGAATGGCAAAAGCTCTCCATTGAAGAACATGTAAATATGTATATCGGGCAGGGCATGGACAAGAAAGACGCCATGAAAGCCGCCGCCAAAGACCGCGGGGTTTCAAAGCAGGAAATATATAAAGCCCTTCTCTAAAAATTCACCCTATATGGTAGCTCTTTTTTGACTTGCTGAACCAATCAAATGCTATTAAACAGCGTTTGTTTTGTCATTCTGAGCGTCAGCGAAGAATCTTATAAGCATAAGTTTTAAGATTTTTCGAACAAGTCAGCGGATTAACCCCCTGCCTTCCAAAAAACTCCAAAATCCCTGCAAGCCTATAACTATCTCCTTGTAAGCCGTCTTATAATCTCCCGTACAATACGGATCCTTCACATCTCTCTTAATGTCCGAAAAATCCAACAGCCGGTAGATTTTCCCATCAGGATCGCCCACGAAGATACTGTCCATTCTCTGGATGGTATAAAAATCCATACCTATCAGAAAATCATGCTCCTTATAGTCATAATAGCTTAGCTGCCTTGACGTATGCTCCGCCAGGGGTATCTTCATAGCCTCCAAGGTAGTCCTTGCTCCATTGCTCGGCCTGTATCCGGCTTCTTTGACATCCGTACCCGCGGAATCGATTTCAAATCGGTCTTCCAGACCTTTTTCTTTCAGCATGTTTATAAACATACTCTGCGCCATGGGTGACCGGCACGTGTTCCCATAACAAACGAATAGTATTTTTATTTTACGTTCCACATCTATTACTTCGTCCTTATATTTCTCCAAGTCTGCTCCCATCTTTAACTGTGTTTGTCATATAGTCAAGTATACATCAATACCCGTAAATACTGTAAATCTCATCCGTATAGACACCCGGTTCCTTATAGACTATGAGCGGCGCCTCCACCGTCATCCTCGAATTCCCGCCCCTGACGCACTCCAGAAGGACCATATTTGGCTCCTTATCTATAAACGGATGCACCATCTTCATGCGTTTGGGCTCAAGCTTATATTTTATAAGGGTAACAATAAGCTCCGCTAATCTAAACGGTCTGTGAACCAGATAGAACCTGCCGCCGGGCTTAAGAAGCGCAGCCGTTTCCCTTGCCACATCCTCAAAGGTACATTTTACCTCATGTCGCGCTATGGCCTTCGCCGAATCCGGATTGGTCAGGCCGTGCTGTCCTATCATATAGGGAGGATTTGAGGTCACCACATCAAAAACCGACTTGCCGAATATCTGAGACGCCGTTACTATATCGCCTTCGACTATATCTATCTTTTCTTCCAGCCGGTTATACTTTACGCTGCGTGATGCTATATCCACATTCTCAGGCTGTATCTCCAGACCCGTAAAATGCTCTCCCTCAGTCTTCGCATACAGAAGGATCGGGATTATCCCGTTGCCGGTACCGAGGTCTATAGCTCTCTCGCCAGCCTTTACCCTTGCAAATCCCGACAAGAGCACTGCGTCCATGCCAAAGCAGAACCGTGACGGATCCTGTATTATCATCAAATTGTTCCGGTTGAGCTCATCCAGACGCTCTCCCTCATGAAGCAGTTCATTTTTCGGTTCCATACACATGCTCCTTTTCTATACCTGCCAAAACCGGGGCCGTACTCATAAAATTTCTAACTTTTATCAGAACAGTACCATCTCAACATTATTAAGATAGTTTCGTTTTCATATCTCTCCGCGGTCTTCAAGAAACCTGAAAAAGCCGTCAAGCCCTATTGTGATATCACGATATGTCGCATCAAAATTATCGGTGTACCACGGATCGGCCACATCCGCCGGAGAACCTGCAAATTCAAGCATCTTATAGAATTTTCCTTCCGGATCCCCTCCTGTGAGCCTGCCCATATTCCTGATATTCGCAGAATCCATACCAATTATATAGTCAAATTTTTCATAATCCCGCCTGGTCATCTGCCTTGCCCTGTGCGGAACAAGCGGGATCCCCTCAGCCCTTAGCTTTGAAACAGTGCCGTAATGCGGCCTGTTCCCTATCTCCTCGGTGCTTGTTGCTGCCGAGTCTATTTCAAACAAATCCTCAAGTCCCTTTTTCTTCACCAAATACGTGAAAACACTCTCAGCCATTGTCGAGCGGCAGATATTGCCGTGGCAGACGAATAATACTTTTATCATAGTCATAAAACCTCATATTTTCAAGGCTTTTCAGCCTTTTTTGATTATGCACATATTATATCTTTAAGTCACTTTTTTACCCACTTAAAGATATAATTGGTGTTGGAGAACTTCAACTTAGAAATACCTTGCCCGGTTTCTCGGATAAAACTTTCTTTTGAATTCAGCCACCTGCTCCAATAAACCGGCTTGATCTACTCTTCCATTTCAATAACGACGACTTCCTGTTCCAGTTTCATGTCATTCTCCAACATATATTTTAACACATTCGGATAAAACTCTTCTGCTATCAAAGTTTTTGCTTTTGTCCTATCCTGCCGTTCCAATTTCTTTGAATACTTTTTGTAAGTACTTAGTATCTCCTCACTCATTTGATATGGCTTAAAATCTAACCCTGTTTTATTTCTAAGATTTCGTAAAATCATATATCCATCCGGATCAATATCCCCAAAATGTAACCATTCTTTTTCCTCCGGTCTATCTATTTTACTCAGATATTTAGATATCCGTAAACTGTGATATCCCGCTAAATATATACACAAAAATCCCGTTTTCGCAAATCGATGAAAAGAAGTCAGATTTTCTATCGTCAATACTCGGTTTTCCTTCGGACATATCTTTATCACTCGATCCAAAAAATCCGTCGACAAAGCCACCGGTAAGTCTTTTTCGAATATTAAAACCTCTCCGCCTTCCAGCACCACTGAAGCTTCCCCTTTAAAATACACATATCCGGGATTAGTATATACTTTATGTGTTTCTAAAACTAGCATTTCAATATTTCTTTCTTCATCCTCCCCATTCAAAACAGCCTCATAATCTCCGTAAGTCCTTAAGATTTTACATACCACTTTTCGATACGAGTTTTCAAATGCTTTACTGTCCCCCAAAACTAAAACCGATAATTCTCTTTCATATAATTCATGATCATTGCTCAGAATTCTCCTCAGAAGACTTATATATTTCTCCGCCCTATCTTTCTGATATTGCGCTTTTTTTCCGGCAATGAGCAATTCTATTTGTTTTCTGCAGAACGCTCCTAACACTGACTGATCTTCAGAAAAATCCTGATACATTCCAATTTCCTCATCAAGGAGAGTTTTCTTCTCTTTTCGGTTCAGCAAGTGATAATACTCAGGTATATATTCCTTATTGACTGACAAAGAAAAAATTTCATCATTTTTCTTACGCTGAACATAAATCAGACTCGACTTTTCCAGTTGTTCAACCTGCTTCTTAAATTCTTCTACTTCCATTATGTCAGTAAAATCATCCAGATATTCCGGCCAAATATCTTTGACCATAACGCGGAACGTCTGATTAACCTTGTTTTCTCCGGTATATGTTCTGCTGTTTTCATATCGATCCAGAAGCATATTTAAAATTTTTCTTTGTAATCCTGTCAGTTTTTCCATCCTAACGTTTTACCAATCCTTCAATCATTTTTGTATATTTTCCTGAAGAAACAAGGCTTATCGTCGTATCAATCAAATCACCTATACTTGAGATTTTCTCAGGGGGTGCCGCATACATCACTTGAAAACGATTATCTTCAAGATACTTTACCATTTGTTCAATTCTTTCCCTTGACAATGCCGCAAAGGCTTCATCGATAAACGCCACCCTGATACATTCCGTATTCTTGGGATAGCATTGCATCAGGCTTGCCGCCAAAATGATAAAATACGGAGTCTGCTTTTCGCCATTGCTTGCCGATCCCTGTTTCTTCGAGAAGTCTGCTTCAATCTCTGTTTCGCCTCTTCTTGTGCGAATCTTCATATCATACTTAAAATATCTGCGATAATCCGTATATTCGCTTTCATCCTGCTCTGAAAGTATTTTTTCCATGAAACTTTTTATATCATGGGCTAATTCTTCATCATCCGCGTTCATACTCTGCAGCATTTCCACTGTCCCATAATTATCCAATTTCCTGCAAATTCGAAAGAACTCACTTCTGTCTTCTCGCTCGTCCATTCGAAAAGCATATGTATCATTGCCAAACGGCAACCCCTTTAATTCTTCATTGATGCCATCAACTTCTTTTTTCGCTTTTATTATGCTTTCATTCATCTCAGCAACGAAATCCGTCATAAAAGTGCTTTCCATTTCTTTCGCATGCTGTGCAAGCTTATTGGATGCCTCCTCAATCTTCACGTTTGATATTAATTTTTTCTCTTCGTTAAAGAAAGGTATAAAAGATGTACCACGTTTCTCAAGATTCATGCCCGCAGCTCTCAGATAATCCAGCTGTGCATCCTCCATAGCTTTCTTTGCCCCCTCTGCTTCACCTTTCTGATTTACAACTGTCTTCTCTTTTATTACCACAGCATTATCCGACCTCTTTCGGAGTCTCTCGTAATCCGTTTTCATTTCTGCTTCCACTTCGGGATGCTCATCAAGAGTTTCCTGATACATATTTTTCTTTTTAAAAATTTCGGCAGCCAATTTTCTTTCCAGTTCTTGTTTATTATTTATTTCACCTTCAAGTTTTGCATCTTCACGCCGCTGTTCAACCAATGCATCCTCTAATTCATCCAACGATGCTTTAGCCCTGTTAACCTCTTCTAAAATACTCATAAAGCTTGGATCTTTCTCCAATTTCTTCTTTTCCTGCTCAATCCGGTGATATTCTTCCTCATCCTCTTTCAATTTCTTCGGCGCAGAAAATACATAATCCTTAACACGTATGTCCGCATTCTCTATAGCCTCAGTTCTGCGATTCATCAATTCTATCTGACATGTGCATGCGTTCTCTTTTTCTCCCAGTTCTCTCTTTTTCTTTTGATATTCCTTAATCTGAATTTCAATGACGTCCCTTCCCATATAGCACATGGTTTTGCTCATATTCATCATTGCGGCAGAATAACTCTTTGCCAACATGCCATCCCGCATTAACCCGCCTTCAGGATGATCATGTAATTCTTCCACGCTGTCACATAAACGAATTCCATTCAAAAGGTAATTCGCATATTTTCTCGCAATTACGTTCGGAATATCCAGAATCTCAGCTGCAGATCCCTTCTGTATCTCATTATCCGGTAATTTATCTCCTATGATGATATTCGTATCATGCAGTTTTTTCGAATTTAAAATCTGCAATGCTTCTTGTACATAAGCATTATCTACCACAAGATAAAACCGCTTTCTGCCTAAAAATGTCTCAATCGCATTTCTCCAGGAGGGATCCTTTATTTCTTGTACCAATTCCGAAAAGAAACGTACCTGAACATCCTTATGGGTTTTGTTAAGTTCTTGTAAAACTGTCTGCCTTACTTTTTCCACGCCTTCAGGATAAGGCACTTTTTTACTTTCCAAATCCAAAAGTGCCTTGATAACCTTAGATAATTCCTGATGTACATTCTGTTTTTCCTGCTTTGCCAAAAAACTATTATTATGATACTTCTCAGATAAAACTTTTAACATTTCGGAAAGTCGGATAATCGCTTCCTGACAACGGTCTTCCGAAAAAATGACATTCCCAAGCTTTTCAAATACCATTTCTGTTTCATCCGAAAACTCCCAGTCTTCTTTCAACAGATCCTTCATTTGAAAGATTTTTTCCTTCAGTTCAAACAATTTTTTAACACATTCCTGATTACTCTCAATTTCTTTTTTTAGATCCTTCAACTGGTTTTCGATAGAATCAATGCTTCCTTTAACATCAGCGTACCCCGGATTGTTTTTTGCATTGTCATATCTGTCACGCGCCCTATCCCTTTTTTTCTCAGTTTGTTTTATGTCATTTGCTATGTTTTCACGTTTTTGTCTTAAGATTTTAATGCTCCGTTCTGTATTTTCTTTCTCATCTTTTGCGGCCAGAAAATCCTGATATTTTAACATCAAAAAACGATTTAAGTATAGTCTGTTCTGACCCTCATATTCCAATGTCCTGCGTTCTACAAGATCAAGTTTTTCCTTTGATATTCTTAGATTTTCATAAATACCCTTAAATTCTTCAAAACGCTCTTTTTGAGTACGTAGTTCTTTCAATGAATTAATATTTCCGGGTTCCAACACACAATTTTGAATAAACTGGTCTACATTATTTTCCGGATTAAATGCCATCATTTTTACAAGTTTGCTGCGGTATTTCTCAGGATCGCACCTTAGTCCCAACGTGCGCAGGATTTGAGCTCTCGCCTTGTCTCTACTCATAAAATCCGCCATCTTTAAAGTATTGCCTTTTACCGTCATCTGTTTTCTTGGGTAGACTGATAGCTTTCCATCATCAATAGAGGTCATCCTCACACCTGCCAAAGAGGTATTCTTCAAGATAAACCAATAGGAAGAACATTTGTCGGTCACATTCGGAGACTCAATGCATACACCTATCACAAAGGTGTTACGATCCGTTTCAGACATCACTTCAACCGCTATATAGCTTATCACTTCACCGGTTCTCAGATATTGATCTTTTCCATTGCTCTTGGTATCCCCTCGGACATATGCTTTTACAGTACGGTCACGATCTTTCGCTGCTAAATTGAATTGTGTGTTAGCAGTCAGAAGATAAGTCAATGCATCCAAAGCTGTCGATTTTCCGCTTCCATTTACTCCTGTGAATAAAGTAGAGCCACTGATACGGATTTCCTCTCTCTGAAAGCATGCCCAATTAACCAGTGCCATTTTTTTGATAGTCTTACGATTCATCATCTTCCTCCATGGACTCCTCATCCTCAAAAAGGTCCGTCATCTTCCCATTCTCACGCATTCTTTTATCTGCATCTGTTACAAAACGTTTAAATTCCTCAAGCTCCAATGCAAATTGCAAGGATGAATATAATCTGATCGTACAATCCGGATTTCCGATTTCACCATTTATATCAACCAGCTGATATCGCGAAAAGAGTTCAAGCGTATCTCTTAATATCCCTTTTCCCTCCATGTCTTCTTTTACACCATATTTTTCCATGGCATGTCGCAGATCAAATACCGTGATCAGAATTGGTCTGGTCAGGTTTCCCTCCCTGACCTGATCAACATATATTGTCCACAGACAACATAAAACAATACTTTCATATTTTCGAAACCGCATGCGATTTGATTGTAGCCCATCATTTTTCTGATTCTTCAACATCGTCACCTTATTGTCCAGATCAATTGCAATGTCAAATCCCATATATTGGAAATAATCAGAAAACATTTCGTGATGCTTTCTCACAAAAAAATACATCTTTCGGCTTTCTTCATTTCGGTCGCATACAATAAAGGTCTGTTTCAGAAACACTCTGCAAATTTTCTGAAACAATCCTCTTTCCGTCATTATCAGCTCATCATAATCTTGTACGAATCCCATATTATTCCCCTTCGTTTTCCAACAAAAATCGATGTAATAACAAACCATTCACCTCTAAATAACCGTTCTGAACCTCTATCGAATAGCCATTATCTTTTGCATAGGCAACCGCAGAGAGCACAGCCATTAAATCTTCCTTTTTATAAACAGGTAACTCCTCAACTGATATTCTGCTTCTTCCATTCAGACATTTTTCAACAAATTGTTTCATTAATTCTTTCGAATAAGGGTTAAATGCCTCTTTTTCCTGTTGCTTTCTTGCTGCTTCCAAATCCTCATCTGTCAGTTCCTCCACATCTTGTGTTGTCACTTTTACTATCGCTTTTTCCTTGCCGGGATATCGTATTGAAGCCAAGTCAATAAACTCATTTCTGTCAAATGCAAATAGCGGCATAAGTTCCGCGGGCAATAAATCTCTGTTTGACAAATCGCTTAATTCCTGTGCCATAATCTTAATTGTTCTTTCTACATAATTCTTTTCGTCAATTTCCCTATTTCTTAAAAATCGTGCCCGTCCTATTCCAACCTGAAGATAAACATTTATCTTATGTTTAATGTCCTTCATGATTTTCTCATAATCATCGAACAGAAATCTGTTGGTAGATATAAATAATTCGTCCATTCTTTCTCTTGCTTCATCATGAGAGATTTCTTCTTCACCACTACACTCCTCGATCATACGCTCTATCAGCAGTTTATTTTCTTTAATCTGTTCTAATTTGTTATGAATGATTCCCCTGTAACGATATACATTCTGCTGTTTTGTTAGTCGTGCATATTCTTTTACGAAATTTCCGTCAAAATACTCTATCAGATTATCCGTCAAGGTTTCAAAGGTTTCTTCAACAATCATCCGCTCTATAATCTTTCGTATGTATGTAGAAAGTTTCTTAAGAGATTTTGACAGTGCTTTTGCCTGCATCGAGATACTCTTCAATCCGTTGATATATGGGTGTTCTTTCCACTGATCCTGATTCATCAGTGTATTATATATCTGTATGATATATGCAGAGTACTCCTCTTTTTCAGGCATTTGGACAGATAATAAAAACTCCGCCAACGCCAAGCCGTTTTCCGTCATATAAACAGCCTTCTCCAACGTGGCATCATCCGTTTCTTCCTCTAACCAGCCGATATTTTTACTGGCCATCTTTCGAATAATTGTATTGGCCAAATCCGAATAATTTTTCTGAACTTCATCCTCCATATCTAATGAAATATTATGATCATATAAATAAGAAGCCAATACATCTCTAATCTGTTTTCTGTCAACCCTGAAGGATATCTCTCTTTCAAATTGTTCATATATCAACAATAAGCATTCCGAATAGATTTCCTGATTACTTCCTCCCGCCAAAAGATTAAAAAACCCATTCGGGAGAATTTGAAAAATTTTACGATCAGATATATTTTTCATTCCATCCATCCTCTTCAAATATGAAGTGACTTTATTTC
>JAILGF010000209.1 GCA_024696945.1 Lachnospiraceae bacterium
GTCATATTCAGTCTCAATAAACCTTATTCCTCCGGCTAACGCTCTGTTGACATAGTACTTTTTTATTTTCCCCTGCTCATCATACCAATAATCTAATTCTAAGAACCCTAACTGCTCGGCAATGCTATTAGTCCCTGAAATGTACTGTATCTTTCTCTCATCAATTCCTGCTTCATTCACATAATGGCACTCAATTTTAAGATTATACTGTGTTCCGGTTCTTTCCTGCTGCCTTCCAAGCACCTTCATCTTTGCCGGATCACCAGATACATCATCTGAAGGTCCTTCCAAGCTGACCCATACTGCAGGGCGGATGCCATTGCAGTGGCTCAGGTTTCCGTACACCAAAGCGACATCCCATCTGTACGGAGAATTGCCACTAATTTCATCACAAAAATATCCATCCCTGCACCACCAATAATCTGCATTAGCCATATCTGTCATTTTTCTGAAAGAAGCACCTGATTTCCCTGACTCCTCAGGATCCTTTACATAGTACCCATACTCCTCACTCTTTGCCTCATCAATAGAAAGTAGGAATACCCTGTCTTCTGTCTCATAGATGCTTCCATCGTTTCTCTTGCCGCTGACTCTGCCGGCCGAGACAGCCTTCCACGCACCGCCGCCGAATGCATTATAGTAGAACTCCCCATTCAGCCAGCTGCGGATATCAGAATCCTCCCATGTAACAGTCTCAGAGGTCTCATTAAAAGGTATAGCATCGAGAATATTCTCCGATACCAATAGCATCCTCTTCCCGTTTTCTCCGTCCTCGACCTTTATAACACGCCATTCTATGTCTTCCCATTTGTAACATCTTGTTCCACCATTAATCTGGCGTTTTGTGTATCTGGAGCCATTACTCTCGATCATTCCAAAGCGATTTGGTTCAATAGCCCATTCTGCATCTGAAAGATTAACAGATGTCTGAGGATACATACCAAAATACACACGTTCAGGATTTCCGGATAATTCTATATTACCCTTGGTTACATCAAATTCTTCTTGTGTACCGTCTTCATAAACAACTCTCAATTTTGAATTATATGCATCAGAAGAATTGGTGGACTTCTTAGGTAACACTACTCCCCATCCGCCTGCGAGATAACGTCTAAGCAAAGTAACATCCTTGGCATCAACCTTGCCGCTTTGATCAATATCTGCATCTTCGAAATCTAATGTAACCCCCCAGCCACCTACTAAAAAGCGCCTAAGCAGTGTTACATCTCTTGCGTCAATTTTTCCACTTTTATCAACATCACCTACAGTTGTGACTACATTATCGACATCATCTGCATGTACGTCAGTCTGCTGTATAAATGCTATACTCACCAACATCATCAAGATAAATAATATCGCAGGCTTAAAATTTTTCATTTTTCTCTATCCTTTCGTGCTTTCTTTATCAAGGCGAAATACCATATGGCTAATCCTTTAACGGTTAATTTTCGTCAATCACCAAGACCGTTCTCCGTCGGATTATTTTCTGAACCTCTCTATCTTACAATCGTGTGTTTTTTCCTTCTCATCATAGTTTATCCCGACAAAGAGAAGCTCCCCCTTGTAATCAGACAGTGATGCAAAGTATTGCTTATTCTTTATCTGGTTTAAGGCTGTTTCAGAGGTTTTGTTGTGCTTCAGCTCGATGATCATGGCAGGAAGACCGGCCGTAAAAGGCACAAATACAACATCTGCAAAACCTTTTCCCGTAGTCAGTTCCTTAAATATATAATATTTGTTTCTTGCATATATATATGCAAGATAAATTGCACTTTGAAGTGCATCCTCGTTGTTATAGCTTCTATTCGATGTTACATGTATGTGGCTTATATCAAGTGCAGACGCTACAGCTTTTTCATCCCCTTCCAATGTTTTCTGAAGAAGTTCTTTTGATTCTTTTATTATCTTATCCGTCTGTTCATAGTCATCTGATATCGAAATCGCTCTTTCCCATTCCCTTCTTATCTCACCGTTAGGAATAAAGCTTGCTTCCTTTTCTTCGTCATATGCAAGATACCCGACATGACAGAGATATGTCAGAATATCATCCTTTGTCTTAAAGCTGTCCATCGTATTAAGGAACATAAAACAATCGAATGGAACAGCTTCTCCTGCAAGCATACTGACAACAGCTTCCTTGGTTCCTGCAAAGTTCCTTTTTATCTGATCTGTTATCACCGCATAAGAAGATGTTTTTCCCCAATAATTCCCAAATTTGTGATACATCATGCTTTTTACAACAGATTCAGGATTATATATTTCTTCACCTCCGAGACGATACCCATCATACCACTGCTTGCACTCCTCAAAATCCATTCCGTTTTTTTCACATAAAAATTTCACTTCATCCGTTACAAATCCAACATATGGGGTAAGTTCTTTTGCATCTAAAACGGTGTATTCCTCAAAATTGTTCAATTTGCTCTGAACCTTATCCCGTACTATCGGAAGTATACCTGTTAGATACGCAAGTGATATTGCAGGCTTTAAAACATTGCTCTTGAACAGCCCGTTCAAAAAGCCTAAATATTCATCAAAAAGTTCCTTTGATACTTCTTCTCTCACCAAAACATCGTATTCATCCATGATGATGATAAATGTTTCCCCTGTCTCGGAGTATACCTTCAGCATCCTTTCAACCAAGGATTCACTTTCATCAAAAGAAATGGCCGGGAATTCTTTCTCGATTTCTCTTTCTACCTTACTGCAAATGTTCCGGATCATGTCTTCCTTTTTTCTGACATTCTGATACTCGCTGTTCATGTCCAGCTGAATGACATTGTATTTGTTCAGCTTCGTTCCAAATCCCTGCTCTTTTGATATTTTCAATCCTGCAAACAGTTCCTTTGAATCACAGCCCTTTGAATAGTAAGCAGCTATCATGTTACCGGCTATGGTCTTCCCGAAACGCCTCGGACGGGAGATACATACATATTTGTTATCTTTATCTATGAAACTATTCAGTACCGACAACATCATCGTTTTATCTACATATATATCGGCCTTTAATACGCTCTTGAAATTTTCATTATTAGGATTTAAATATATGCCCATATACGTATCCTCCATAATACATCATCTTTTATAATGATCAACGATATTTAGTTAAAATACGCCATATTTTATAATACACGAAATTAGACAATTATTCAAGAGAAATCATAACAGCCAAAAAGGGGGGCGTGTTAAAGGGGTCAGACCCCAAGGGGGTGCACGCAAAGGGGCTGTCGCACTAACTAATGTTAGTGTGGCAGCTCTTTTTTACAAAAAAACACAAATCCCAGTCTTCGAAAAGGCTGGGATTTGTGGTAAAATATGAGTATGCGAAACTCCATATCTTTACAGCCCGATTATACAA
>JAILGF010000220.1 GCA_024696945.1 Lachnospiraceae bacterium
GATAACTTCCCGAATACTGATATGTCCCTTTAATAAAACAAAGCGGAATATGCCACACCACCCATATAGCCCAATTGATAAAAGTAGCGATTATGAATCCACATTTCTCTTCCAATATAGGTTGCAGATATCCACGCCATCCGACTTCTTCAAAGCCTCCGAAAAGGAACATCACGGGAATAAATACAACTACCTGCCACCATGTTCCTGTTATCCTTACATCTCCAAACAAAAAGGGGATACCGAATCGGATCAACAAAAATACAGCAAGCAGTAACAGTTCAGTTACCGTATTGTGAAAACTAAAAGCGGTTTTTAAAAAATAGCGTATGCCTCTTTTATCCGGCTCTTTTTGCCAAAGGGTATATACTGCAATCGAAGGCGAGCATGCGGCAATTATATAAAAAACTATTCCGACATTATAGCCCGGATGCTCGTATATTCCCAGGCCACTTAAGACTATGTCAAATCCCCAAAACAGATAAGTTATGACAAATGCCAATATAAGATATTTGAATACACTCTTATTCATCATTGCATTCATACTGTCCACTCCGTCAACTCTATATGATTATATTTCATCACTTCGCTCACGTCAGTGTAATCCCCGCCCTATATATCCGTTGTAGATATTTTAGATTGTAAAAGTCGGATCGCCTGTTTAACAGTGATCATCTTTGCATAACGTGTTCCCCACATAAATTCATTATAATACCGGTAGGCGGTTTCCTTATCAAAATATGGATTATCATATGTTGAATTAGTATACGAAGGGACAAATAGGTTGAACCCGTTCTCAAAGCCGCTTTTGATCGTTGCATCCATACAATAATCTGTTGATACTCCGACCGTTATGATATCGTTTTCTCCTTTTGACCTCAAATATTCTGTTAACCCTGTCATGGGATGAAAAGCGCTGTTTACATTCTTTTCAAAACGTTTTTCACCGTTTCTCGGTGCAAACTCCTCATATATTTCATAGTTATCCGTTGCCTTATCCAGATCAGTTCCGGGGCCGTCATCATGCTGGACATATACGACCTCAACATTGTTTTCTCTCGCTACAGTGATCAACTGTTTAATATTTTCCCTTACTGTTTCAAATAAAAACAGTTCTTCGTTAAAACATCCCTTTTGTGTATCTACAACTAACAGTATCATTCATTTCCCCTCCTGTAATGGTCCACGGGGACGGGGTTATGGGTCCATTTTGTTATCTAGCAAAAAATGGGCAACCACCCCCGTCCCTCTGGCTAATCCGAGTTATTCACATCAATGCCATCGCATGCTTAAGAATTGGCAGTTCGCGGTTGGCAATCAGTCTTCCGATCTTTGTCTTTCGTCTTTTCTCATATTCAGCTATCGCTTCTTCATAGGTCAGCTTTAATGTAGACAGGTGGAAATCCTCTATCTCATCCTGTGTCAGATGCTTGTCTCCGAATGATACTACCTTGCATAAAAAATAATTGTTCAGATTATGTCTGTGGATCATATTGTAATAATCACTGACAACCCCTATCCTGCATATAACCTCTACCTCTACGCCCAATTCCTCTTTAAGTTCACGTTTTATTGCCGAATCAAGATCCTCACCGGCTTCAACCCCACCACCGGCAGTCTCAATCAACGTCGCCCTTCCGAAGTCATCATCCCTTTTGACACGAACAAAATAGAAATATCCGTCATCATCGAACACTATGCCCCTGGCTATCCTTCTGTCATGATCCGTATATTCAAACGGCCATTCTGTGTCCTTAAGTTCGATCAGCAATTCGTCGGTCGGAATCTTTTTTACATATACTCTGGACGGTTCTCCGCTCATGTCCTCCATCTCTGCTTTGAACTCACACCCGTATTTCTCATAGAGTCCGATTTCATTTGTCGAAATATATACCTCGGATACACCATCTTTTATCGCCAGTCTTTCTATCTCTTCCATAAGAAGTCCAACATAATGATGTCCTCTATGCTTTGGGAAAGTATAGACAAATCCCATCCATGGAGTTAATTCTGTGGCTTGTATGTCATCTTTTTCTGCATAAGTACAAAATGAGACCAGTTCATCACCATCCATAAGTAACAGAACCTTCGATTTTTCACCTGCCGCATCAAAGAATGTTCCCTTGCTAAGTAATTCATACAGAAATCCGGCGGCTCTCCAGTCACCTTTTTTGATCTCATTAAGCCAATGAC
>JAILGF010000006.1 GCA_024696945.1 Lachnospiraceae bacterium
GAGTGTGTGAAAGTTTTTCTGTAAATTAGATTTCCTAAGATAATTATTGAGTCAAACAATAGCATTATTGCTACTGTTTGGCTCTTTTTTAAAATACATAAATTATTGGTCCTTGTCAAGGATTTTTATACTGGATTTTGGTATAGCATCAAAAGGCTCCGGTTAAATCTATTGTCGGATCATCCGAAGCCTATGGCACTATTACACGTTTGTATTTTATTCGGGCAAACGTCCATCATACATGATTTTCAGTTCACCATAAATCCTTCCCCAGTTTCGCATAGGCATTGTCCATTTACGCGTTGCTTCAAATGTTGATAGGTATAAAGCCTTTAATAGAGCCTGGTCGCTCGGAAATACGCTTCGCTGCCGGTTTAGTTTGCGGTATGTAGCATTAAGGCTCTCTATGGCATTTGTGGTATAGATGACGGACCGGACATCTGAAGAGAATTTGAAGATAGGGCTGATGGCATCCCAGTTATCATACCACCTTGTCATAGCACGTGGATATTTTTCTTCCCAGGTTTCCTTGACTTCGTCCAATGCCTGACGGCCTTCTTCCTCAGAAGGTGCATTATAGATTGTTTTAAGATCTTTGGCAAATGCCTTTCTATCTTTATCGGTTACATACTTCAACGTATTTCTTACCTGGTGTACGAGACACCGCTGGTATTCTGTGCTCGGGAAAGCGGTTGATATGGCTTCTTTTATGCCTGTAAGACCGTCTGCACAGACAATCATTATGTCCTTTACTCCGCGGTTCTTAAGTTCATTTAGAACAGAAAGCCAGTACTTTGCACTTTCGTTTTCACCGACCTGTATCGTCAATACTTCCTTGTGACCGGAACAGGTTATGCCCAGTATGATATATGCAGCCAGTTTCCTGATTATACCATTATCCCTGACTGAATAATGTATCGCATCGATAAAAATGACCGGATACACATCCTCTAATGGCCTGTGCTGCCATTCATCAATTTGTGGCAGTATCTTATCGGTGACATCAGAAATAAAGCCTTCTGAGGCTTCAAAACCATATATGTCATTAAGGGTATCTGATATCTGCCGTGTTGTCATCCCTTTTGCATACATTGAGATTATTTTCTGGTCAATCTCAGAGATATCTTTCTGCCTTTTCTTGACAATCTGGGGCTCAAATGTTGATTTCCTGTCCTGTGGTACCTGGATATCAAAACTGCCAAAGCTGGAATTCACGCGCTTGGTTTTGTATCCGTTCCTGTAGTCGTCACTGTCGTTTCTCTCTGACTTCTGATAGCCAAGATGATCATCCATTTCAGCTTCCATCATTTCTTTGATGGTTCCACCAAGCAGATCTTTAAGGGCATCCTGAATGTCTTCAGCTGTTTCAATGTCATACTCCTGAAGGAGCTGCTGGATAATCTGACGCTTGCCATCGGTCATCTGAACTTTGTGTACGGGTTTCTTTTCTTTTGCCATAATAATAGGCCTCCTATGATAATTATATTTTATCTTAGGAGACCTAATAGTTCCACTATTATTTATATATTTACAGACTTTTTTTCACATACTCAATAATTAAGGGAAACAACGTCAGTTCAGACGCTGTTTCCCTTTTATAAAGTGGCAAACTCGGGTGATATCACAAATTCTTTTGGATTTCAACCGATTTCTCACCTAAAAAAGATGGTCCAATGACCATCTTTAAGTTAATTCTATTATTTTCCAACAAGCGCCAATTTAACCTCAAGTTCCCTGATACGTGCCTCAGCAGCATCGGCTCTTCTTTTCTCCCTTTCGGTATTTGCCATCTCATCCTGTCTGCCCTGCATAATTCCTTGCTCTAATCCTTGTTCTATTCCACGCTCGATTCCTTGCTCAATTCCCTTTAAAACCATAGCTTCTGCATATGTACACATTTCCGGCACCTCCTTTAGTATTTCCCTCGTCATAGGTATTCCATGCTCATTCTTTAGTTTTTTTATTTTTTCAGTAGCGGATGTTGTCTCATTAAATAGGTCTGTTAGCATCATCACTAAACCGTTATCCGTATTCCCGGCATCATGAGTCTTGCTGATATAGATTATGACTGCATTCATGATGTCATATCTAGGTGAGTCATTGTTATATCCCAACAGAAAAGACCTATTTATTCCGTATTTTTCGATAGTGTTAGCTCTCTTTTGTGCTGACTCGGTACATATCCATACTGAATATACCTTTTTTATATTCCCGTATTTTACCGGGTCATCTTTGTGGACTGTGAATTCCACTCCTTCCTGCATGGATATCATTCTGCAGCAGTAAAATAATGCCCTTAAGCTGATATCATATCCGGGCTTGTCTTCATTCATGAATTCAAGGTTAAGATATATTTTTATCAGATTACCTTCTCTGTCTCCAGGAAGCCTGATATAAGTAAACAGGTCAAATTTTACCAAACCTTCCCCGTTGACATACAACTCGGTATTTATCCCATTTATCCTTTCACTTGCATTTGAAAACCCCGGATCTACATATACTTCACTTATATGTATCTCACCTTCGATGCAGGCTTCTATCTCTTCAAAAGACATATCTCTACATTCCGACACTGTTTCTTTGATGACCCTTGACAATATCGGTCTATTTGCAAACAGATTCTTGACATTATTATCAAGCTTTGTGGCTGTAGGATCAGTTGCTGCTATACTTTTAGCCAATTCGTTAGGTTCTTCCATTATACCTCCTTAAATGCCTTTAGTTTTTGGGAGAAGCATGAGTGAATTTGAAGAGAGAAACGCTAAGAATCAACACATGTATAAAAGAATAAAGTAAAAGTAATAACAGCAAAATTAATTATCAAAAACCCGTCATTTCAAACCAAGCTCAATACTTTTTAGTAATTATATATTATATCATGTTTATGGATAATGTCAAGTAAAAAAAGGCTGCCGACTTTTGCCGACAGCCTTAACGTAAATAATAGTATGACACTAAATCCTTAATAATTAATATTTATTTAGCATAATTCAGTTTGACTGTATTAGATGCCACAATATTTCCCTTTGAATCTGTCACGATACATTTCAGACTCATTCCGTCTCTGTATGCCGCATATGCCACACTGATATCAGCTGTAGTCTTCGCTGTCCAGACTGTCCAGGAAGTATCCCCGGCATTCTTATACTGCCACTGATATTTGAGGCCCGTTCCGGTTGCCTTTATACTGAAATATGCAAGACTGTTCTTAGCAACCATAGTGCTGACGGGCTGTTTTGTAATAGTCAGTATCGCATCTGCCTTATATGTCAGGGTTGCAGTATTGGAAGTAAGCTTCGCTCCGTTGGAATCCGTTACAATGCACCTAAGGCTCATCCCGTTCCTGTATGCTGCATATGCTACACTGATGCTTGCGGTAGTCTTTGACGTCCAATCGGTCCAGATACTCTTTCCGGCCTCTTTATACTGCCATAAATACTTAAGGCCTTTTCCGGTAGCCTTAACCTCAAAGTATGCAAGTTCTCCCTCTTTTACCGTAGCACTTGAAGGCTGTTTAGTAATAACAAACGGTGAAGTGTAAGTAAGTGTAGCTGCATTAGAGGTAAGCTTAGCACCTGTCGAATCACTAACTACGCACCTCAGGCTCATTCCGTTCCTGTATGCTGCATATGCAACACTGATGCTTGCGGTAGTTTTAGTAGTCCAATCCGTCCATGTGGATGACCCTGCATTCTTATACTGCCATAAGTACTTCAAGCCGGTACCTTTTGCTGTTACGCTAAAATATGCTATTTCATTATCGTTTACGGTCGAATTTTGAGGGTGGGTAGTAATAGACAGATTTGATACAGCTTTATATGTAAGAACTGCTACATTCGATGTAACGCTGTTTCCTGCCGAATCAGTGATCTTGCATCTTAAGCTCATTCCATTCCTGTATGCTGCATAAGCCACACTGATAGCTGCTGTGGTCTTATTAGTCCAATCAGTCCAAGAAATATCTCCTGCATTTTTATACTGCCACAGATATTTGAGTCCTGTACCGGTTGCCGCAACATCAAAGTATGCGATCTCCTTTTCATTCACCATGATGTTCTCAGGCTGAGTAGTTATGGTTATAGTCTTTTTAATCGTAAGAAGTGCAGACTTAGAATATGCAACATTGCCATATTCATCCGTAACCTTACACCGCACGCTCATACCATCCATTGATTCATCCAAAGACGTAATAAACAGTGCTGAAGGAGAAATAGAACTATTACTGCCTTGCCAATCAAACCAGAAAGATTCTCCTACATTCTTATATTGCCAAAAATATTTCAAACCTTCTCCGGTGGCACTTACTGTAAATCTGGCACCTAACGAATTAAGAGATGTAGTAACATTTGAAGGATCGGATGTAATCTTAACAGGATCAACTTTATCTATTTCACAAACGAAATAGATGCGTCCATATCCATGGTAATCATTCCACGTTCCATTTGAACCTTCCTGATACAGATAGTTTTCGCAACCTTCATCATTACCCGTATAGTTATCACGTCCCATCACTTCATCCCAGTTAGTATAACTAAATTGTTCACCCGAAATCCATTTCCATGTTCCTTCAGAATCTCTGTCTGTAGCTCCAAGCCAGATTTCTGCATTATTGGTAAACTGCCGGATAAAGTTTTCTTCTTCGCTACTGGTTATTGTCACAAGATGGTCTCCTAAAATTCTGGAATACCAGTCAGCCTCATACCATGTCGCCTTTAATGGTACATAAATATATGTATGTCCATTCCAAGTTTTTTTCTGAACCGTTACTCCTACATCCTTACCAAGAGCTTTAAACATCAATTTGACATTTGTATTCTGAGTAACAGTTCCGGTCCTCGAACCTTGTCCTATTCCTTCATAGGAGCTTCCGTCTTCAACTGTAATATTCTCAATTCTGTACTGTGTTCCAGTAGCCAACGATTTATTATAACTTGTTACACCCTTGGCATCGAGTTTTCCGTTGATATATACATCAAATGTTCCGAGCCCGAATAATGGAGTATCCTGAGTACTCAAAGCTTCTTCAATCTTCAGAGTATATTTAGCCTGTGAAAAATCCGGATGAATAAATGTTGTCGGATTTGTTATACTAGTTTGAGTATAACTCTTAGCAGTGTGATACCACCCATCAACCTCAATATAGTCAAAGGTATTACCATTTACTGCTTTTACTAATGCGACATGCCCTGTCCAAAAGTTATAGCGCCCTTTATACGCATCCCAAACAGCTATATCTCCCGGTTGCGGAGAATTAGTATAAGTCCAACCTACAGGAAGATCCATATAGGCATATTCATATGCAATTCCTCTTGATCTCGTACCCGTTAGCCACTCCCAATAATAAACAATCAAATCTACACACTGGGGTCCATTAACGCCATCATAATCTACAGCCCATTCTTCATTTTCCCTATCTGTTATCCACGCTACTGCTTCTTCCTGTGAATGAAAAGTTGATGCTTTAACCTTCTTTTCCCCAAATACAGAAACCGCAGACGTCATAATGACGGCGAATAACAACACTACCAATACCGGTCTAATTCTTGTCATATCTTTTTCCTCCCCTTCATTTAAATAATATGTGTAAACACAATATCGCCATCTGCAATAATGGTATTTTTTATTATACTCCCCTATATTCCTCCTGTCAATCTAAGTACTAAAAAAGCTGCCGGATCTCCGGCAGCTTCTGTATTTCTATGTATCCACAATATGCTGTAACTGCGTATGATATATGCTTCTTTATCACGATGCATTATATTTCAATGTTACGACATTGCTTGTCAAGGTCCTTCCGTTTGAGTCGGTAACAATACATCTTAACTGCATATTATTCCTGTATGCTGCGTATGCTACACTGATCCTTGCGGTTGTCTTTGATGTCCAGTCAGTCCAGGACGAATCTCCTGCGAGCTTATACTGCCACAGGTACTTCAATCCCTTGCCTTCTGCCTTAATTTCAAAGTTCGCGGCCGAGTTCTGATCAACCGTCACGCTCAGAGGCTGGCTCGTGATAGCGAAGACCTTATTATAAGTAAGCGCTGCCGCTTTGGATGTTAATTTATTCCCCAAAGAATCCGTTACCACACATCTGAAGCTCATTCCATCCCTGTATGCTGCGTAGGCTACGCTGATCTTTGCAGTAGTTTTAGAAGTCCAGTTAGTCCATGTTGACTTACCTTTTTCTTTGTACTGCCACAGGTATTTAAGTCCCTTTCCTGTTGCCTTAACCTCGAAGTTTGCAAGACTGTTTTCATTAACCGCAATACTTACAGGCTGTCCTGTTATTGCCAACGGATTGTTGTAATTAAGCGTTACCGTATTCGAAGTAAGCTTATTGCCTGAGGAATCCGTTACAATACACCTTAAACTCATTCCGTCCCTGCTTGCTGCGTATGCTACACTGATCTTTGAAGTAGTCTTGGATGTCCAGTCAGTCCAGCTCGACTTACCGGCTTCTTTATATTGCCACAGGTATTTAAGTCCCTTGCCTTCTGCCTTAACTTCAAAGTATGCAAGATTGTTCACATCAACAGTGGCACTGACAGGCTGTGCAGTGATGGAGAATACACTGTTGTAATTTAATTTAACCACATCCGAGGTAAGCTTAGCGCCTGTTTCATCCGTTACCACGCACCTTAGGCTCATTCCGTCCCTGTATGCTGCATAAGCTACGCTAATGCTAGCAGTGGTCTTGCTAGTCCAATCCACCCAGTTTGATTTGCCTGCCTCCTTATATTGCCATAGATATTTCAGGTCCTTTCCGGTTGCCGTTACACTAAATTTTGCGGTACCTCCCGGATCGACAGTTGAATTTGTGGGTTGCTTGGTAATCGCAAATGGCGTTTCATATCTGAGTTCAACTTCACGTGAAAATAAGACTCTCCCTTCAAAGTTGGTAACTTTGCATCTAAAGCTCATGCCGTCCCTGTATGGTGCATACGCTACACTGATAATCGGAGTAGTCTTGGATGTCCAGTCAGTCCAAGTATCATCACCTTTAGCTTTATATTGCCATAGATATTTTAGACCTTTGCCTGCAGCTCCGATTTCAAAATTTACAGCTTCATTTGCCGGTATTGTAACGTAACTCTGTCCGGATATAGTCCCATAACGCTCATATAATATATAAAAAGGATATTCATACTTAAGCGTTGCCGTTTTTGAAGTAACCTTATTCCCATTTGCGTCTGTTACTATACATCTGACGCTCATGCCATCCCTGCTCTCATCATAAGCTACAGAGATGACAGAACTTGTCTTGCTGCTCCAAGTAGTCCATGAGCTGCTTCCTGCATTCTTGTACTGCCACTGATACTTAAGTCCCTTACCGGTGGCACCCACATCAAATACAGCCATTTCATCATGTTCACAAGTGAAATCTAATGGTTGTTTAACTATAGTAGCATTTCCGGTTCCGTCTAAAATTATATTTGTTCCCGCCGGGATTAAAAACTCATGTTCATTTTCATTTTGAACCCAATAACACATAGTGGGACCGTCGTAGTCAATATGCCTATGCGGCTTGCTATTCAAGTACAAATTTTTAAGGTTGGGACAATTACTGATATCAATTGAAGTGATAGGATTATCTGCTAAATTAAGATAAACTAGGTTTGTATTATTGTTTAGATTTATAGTAGAAATACAATTTTCACTAAGATCTACAAATTCTAACTTTGTATTATTGCTTAGATTTATAGAAGAAATATAATTATCACTAAGATCAATATATTTCAGCTTTGTATTTTTACTAAGATCAACACTCTTTATATCATTGAAGTAGCAATCAATTCCATAAAGATTAGGGAAAAACTCGATTCCTTTCAGAGAACTAATATCTCTTTCATCACAATAAAGCCAATTGATTTCTTCTATTTCGCCCTTGTCAAGTATTCCATCCATATTATCATCACATGCGCCTTTAATATAATTCCTGAAATTCTTGTCAGGGAAGTTCGTTGAACTGATAGGTATTGAAGAATAAGTTGCTGCGTTGACAGGTACACTCTCGATAACCGGCAGGCAAGTCGGTACCAAAATAACACTAAGAAGAACTGCGACAAAAGCTTTTAATTTCTTCATGGCATATAACCCCCTTGAAAAATATTCTCATATAGAATATATCGTACTTTTCAGATATAAACTTAACTATCATTTTTTAAATGCAAGAACGCCCACACAAAAAAGCTGCCGGATCTCTCCGGCAGCTCCTGTGTTCCTATGTATTCACAATATACTATAACTGCTTATTATATACGCTTCTTTATCAAGGATTGTATTTTAAAGTTACAACATTGCTTGTTACGGTGTTTCCGTTTGAATCGGTTACAACACATCTTAACTGCATGTTGTTTCTGTATGCTGCGTATGCTACGCTGATGCTGGCTGCCTTCTTGCTTGTCCAGTCGGTCCAGGTGCTGTCTCCTGCGAGCTTATACTGCCACAGATATGTAAGTCCCTTGCCCTCAGCCTTTACAGTAAAGTATGCAAGTTCATTCTTGTTTACAGTACTGTTTACGGGCTGAGTGGTAATCTTAAGAGCTGTGGTATATGTAAGTGTTGCTGCGTTTGATGTAACCTTATTTCCGTTCTTGTCGGTTACTACACATCTTAAGCTCATCCCGTTCCTGCTTGCAAGATATGCTACACTGATGCTTGCTGCTTTCTTTGATGTCCAGTCTGTCCAGGTGCTCTCACCCTTGTTCTTATACTGCCACAGATATGTAAGTCCGCTGCCCGTTGCCTTTACACTAAAGTATGCGAGTTCATTTTCCGCAACTGAAGCATTCTTGGGCTGTTCGGTGATTGAAGGCCCCGAAGCACTTGTATAGGTAAGAACTGCTGCAGAGGAAGTAACTTTATTACCGTTCTTGTCAGTTACCACGCATCTTAAGCTCATTCCGTTCCTGCTTGCCTGATATGCTACGCTGATGCTGGCTGCTTTCTTTGAAGTCCAGTCGGTCCAGGTTGATGAACCTGTATTCTTATACTGCCACAGGTATGTAAGTCCGTCACCCTTTGCTGTTACACCGAAGTATGCAAGTTCTCCGGCCTTAACGGAAGTATTCTTGGGCTGTTCGGTGATCGAAGGGCCGGAAGCACTTGTATAGGTAAGTGTTGCCACATTCGAGATAAGCTCTTTTCCTGCATTGTTGGTAACCTTACATCTCAGGCTCATTCCGTTCCTGCTCTTAGAATATGCTACGCTGATGTTTGCTGTTTTCTTTGAAGTCCAGTCTGTCCAGGTAGTCTCGCCCTTGTTCTTATACTGCCACAGGTATGTAAGTCCCTCTCCCTTTGCCTTTATGCCGAAATAAGCAAGTTCGTTTTCCGGCACACTTGCATCCTTAGGCTGATCTGTGATCGAGAATGAAGATGTACCTGCTGCGGTATATGTAAGCACTGCTTCGCCTGATGTAGCGGTTATTCCGGAAGCATCGGTGATGATACATCTCAAACTCATTCCGTTCCTGTTTTTAGCATATGCTACACTGATCTTTGCAGTCTTCTTAGCTTCCCAATCTGTCCAGGTAGTCTGACCTTTCTCCTTGTACTGCCATAAATACTTGAGATTATTGCCTGTTGCGCTTACTTCAAAGTATGCAAGCTGGCCTTCCTCAACTGCTGTATCCGAAGGGTTCATCGTAATGGTAATGGGGTTCTTTCCGATCCATACATCACTAGGTGCATCGCCCTCTTCATCAACTATCTGATAAACTTCGTAGAGCTTTACTACCTTTCCTCCTAAAGGATTAAGAATAAGCAGTTCGGGATCGATAGTGAATTTTTCTCTGCCTTCGATAGGAAGAGCAGCACCTTTAACCTTTACTTCACTGTTTATAATGTTAATTTCATTCGTGTCTATTCCGTTACCTGTACATTCAATATCAATCTTACTGTTGTTCGTAATGTTTATTTCGCCATATGTACCGCTTTTAATTCCGTCAGAAGGATTTCCGGTACACTTGATAGTGATATCCGCTCCGGAAATATCCACTGAGGATCCACGGATTCCGAGAGCTTCGTCCATCATTGAATAACATGTTACCTTGGCGTCTTTTATTTCAGTAGGTCCCTTAGCATAAATACAAGTGCTCGGGAAGAGCTCGGTTGTTACATTGACCACGGTATCTTTTCCGGTGATAACAAGTCCGTCATGGCCGTGGAATGCCTCATCTTCAACTTTGATATCGAACTTACCCGAAACCGTCAATATTCCATATGAAGTTATTCCGTTCTCACTTATAGGAGTTTCGCCGAAAGAAGCGGTTCCTTTTATGGTCAGGCTTTCCTGCGTATATACCAGATACCCGGCATACTCGCTATATATGTTTTTAACAACGTCTTTAAAATTATAAAACGCGAGTGTATAGGACTCCGGATCATACTTTGCATATCCGCCGTTCTTACCGTTAATCCTGTTCTTGTTTTCTCCGGTAACCCTAACTCCTCCGATCCATACATCATAGGCTTCACCTATTTTAACATAACTTGCCGATCTCTCCATGTTAAAATCGTAAACTGTGTATGTTCCGTCTTCATAACTATAGATATCTCCGTTGACAGGCTCGATAATACCCAGATCATCGGCTATGTTCAGTGAATTTTTTGCAAAGATAGCCGTACAATCATCAGTCGTACAGTCAATCTCTATACTTCCGCCTGTAATTTCAACATTATATGCGTATATTCCGTCACTACTGTAGGCATATAACTTACCGCCCGAGATTATTACATCTCCATAAGCACCAACTTTAATACATTGTCCGTTTTCTACATTAATATTGATATCGCCACCATAAATTAATACATCTGCTCCACGGATTCCGGCAGCTTCATCAATGTCCGCACTGCATGTAATTTTGCCGTTCTCGATTTCCACATCACCTTTGCTGAAAATACAAGCGCTGCCGTATGAATCTGTAACCGCATTAACCACAGTATCTTTTCCGGTAATAACAAGCCCGTCATGGCCGTGTAATGCATGATCCATCGTTTTAATATCGAATTTACCGTCAACCGTCAATATTCCGTATGAGATTATTCCCACCATATAATCATGCGGCTCATCACTGAAAGATGCAGTTCCCTTAATTGTAAGGTCTCCTCCCGCATATACCAGGAAACCATAAAGATTTTCCTCAAAGCCCATCTGCAGTGAGGCCTCAGACGGTACTTTAACATCTTTAAAATTATAAAATGTCAGAGTACTGGTATCCGGATCATATGCTGCATAACCGCCGTTCTTACCCGGAATACTATTTTTGTTGCTTGATGTAACCTGCGTCCCTCCTATCCACACGTCATACTTTTCTTCGGCTTTCGCACTTATATTCCCGATACCAAATACAAAAGCCAAAAGACTCAGACAGAATAGGATCTTTAAACTTCGCTTCATTAACAATACCTCCCATTAATTATAGTTTTTTAGATACGGTTCAAAGAAACCATATCCCCATATCATATATTATACTACAAAAAGTTAAAAAATTCACTATTAATATTAATAAATTCTTATTCTGTGTAGCTCAGTGTAACTGTATCGGTGGTGAGCTGTGCGCCTGAAGCATCGGTTACAACGCATCTTAAGTTCATGCCCTGTCTGTATGCTGCATATGCTACGGTGATGTCAGCCTTGGTCTTTGCCGACCATGTAGTCCAGTTCGTATCACCGGCAAGCTTATACTCCCACTGGTACTTAAGTCCGCTGCCTGTTGCCTTTACGCTGAAGCTCGCTATAGTACCTCCGTCAACTATTACGTCTACGGGCTGCTTGGTGATTGCAAGAGGATTATTGTATTTAAGAGTTGCGGTATTCGATGTAACCTTCTTTCCACTTGCATCGGTAACTACACACCTTAAGCTCATTCCGTCGCGGTATGCTGCGTATGCCACGCTGATACTTGCGGTAGTCTTGCTTGTCCAGTCGGTCCATGCGGAATCTCCTGCATATTTGTACTGCCATAAGTATTTAAGTCCCTTGCCTGTTGCGGTTACGCTAAAGCTTGCCGCAGAACCGGTATCAACCGTTGCGTTTGCGGGCTGTTTTGTAATGGTAAGCGGCTTATTGTAATTAAGGGTTGCGGTATTCGATGTAACCTTCTTTCCACTCGCATCGGTAACAACGCATCTTAAGCTCATTCCGTCACGGTATGCTGCATATGCCACACTTATGCTTGCGGCAGTCTTGCTTGTCCAGTCTGTCCATGCAGAATCCCCTGCATATTTATACTGCCATAAGTATTTAAGTCCCTTGCCTGTTGCGGTTACGCTGAAGCTTGCCGAAGAACCGGTATCAACCGTTGCGCTTGCGGGCTGTTTGGTGATCGTAAGGGGATTATTGTATTTAAGGGTTGCTGTATTCGATGTAACTTTCTTTCCGCTTGCATCGGTAACAACACATCTTAAGCTCATTCCGTCACGGTATGCCGCATAAGCTACGCTTATGCTTGCAGTTTTCTTGCTTGTCCAGTCTGTCCATGCAGAATCCCCTGCATATTTGTACTGCCATAAATACTTAAGTCCTGTTCCTGCTGCTGTTACGCTGAAGCTTGCTGACGAACCGGCATCAACCGTTGCGCTTGCAGGCTGTTTGGTGATGGATAACGCACTCTTATATGTGAGCACCGCTTCATCAGAGAGAAGCTCGTTTCCGTTTGCATCGGTTACGATACATCTTACGCTCATACCGTTCCTGCTTGCCGAGTATGCCACGCTGATGCTGGCTGTGGTCTTGGAAGTCCAGTCAGTCCAGAAATCTTTTCCTTTTTCCTTGTACTGCCATAAGTACTTAAGACCGGTACCTTCT
>JAILGF010000041.1 GCA_024696945.1 Lachnospiraceae bacterium
CGGTTTTAAGAATAAACGGGATGTTACCCTATTATATAAACTGCCGGTATTCGATATAATGTTTTTGATTATCCAAGATGTTGCGCTACCACAGATAATAAACATATAATCACCGCTCACAGTCCCACATCTGTTCCAAAACTCTTCAAACGCCACAAGGAAATCCGATCTTGCCGTAGCTAACCATGGAAATTCATCAAAAAATACTATCTTTTTACCATGAGCGGATCGTCTGATAGTTTCCTTTTTTAAAACCCTTTCCAATCTGGAAAAAGCCTCAAACCAATCCTCAGGAATTTTACGTTCCTCATCTCCGCAATCCTTAAGCCTTTGATTAAAGGCTTTAAGTTGAGTACGTGTATTTCCGGTTTCAACTCCTGTCGCCCTGAATGCGAAATAATCTGAGAAAGTCTGTTCTACCAGATATGTCTTTCCTACACGTCTTCGTCCATAGACACAAACAAGTTCTGATTTGTTTGACTTTTCACATCTTTCTAACTCATATATTTCATCTCTGCGCCCAATAATCTTCATTACACTACCTCCGCAGTATTTTCTGAATTTCAAATGATTTTTATTTCTTTATACAGAATAGCACAAATTCCAATTATGCGCAACTTTTTTCTTATAATTGGAGATTTTGACCATTTTTGCTACGATATCTCCAATTATCTCGAATTTTTTGCTTATCTTAGTTTTTCAAAGAAATCCTTATACCTGTCATTATGGGATTTTATGGCGGTGTCCGAGTCAACATATTCCAAAAGACCTTCCTTATCAACCCACTTGTACTCCGTGGTTTCCCCTTCCTGAAGCACGATGGAATCCTTGGCACAGTCAGTCACAACCAGATAAGAATAAAACATACTGTGGCTGCTATCCCTAAAGGTATGGCTTACAAATTGAAAATCCTCATCTTCTGCCTTAATTCCGGTTTCTTCAAAAAGCTCTCGTTTTGCACACTCTATCGGAGACTCACCTGCCAAAGCCGATCCACCCGCACTTGCTTCCCAATATCCCGGATACACATCCTTGTCCGGATGACGTTTCGTCAAAAGGTACGTTCCATCCATATGCTGAACCAGGATATCACATACCATATGATACTTTCCGTCCGGTATATTATTAAAGCTTCCCGGGAGTCTTTCCCAGGTTTCTCCCGTCTTATTGTCATTCCTGTCATATAAATCCCAGATTTCCATCTAATCCACCTCTTCTAGTCTAATGCATTTCTTATACTCCCGGAAAAAAATCAATCAGAGAACCTTTTCTCTGATTGAAACATATCGTTATAATAATGTCAAGGTAAAAATTTGTATATTTTCATAGCAACCGTAAATGTATTTTCTACGCTTTGCAGATTATTACTAAACGGTTTTCGGTTTATCAGGCATCTGTAGAAATCCTCTATACAGGCCTTGTGACCGCTCCCCCAATATCCTTTGCCTAAACCTTTGGGTTCTTCACATTTGATCACCTCACACTGCGTCGCACTATCCCATACAATGATATCTGTCCCATTTAGCATGAGCCTGCCCTTATCCCCCTGTATTTCAATGATAACAGGCGCATCATCCGTATATCCGTTTGAAGCATAAAAGCATGCTCTTTTGCCGTCGGCAAAGGACATCCAGGCTTCTACGGTATCCTCAACTTCTATATCATGCAGATGATGACAATGGACCGATCCTTTAACCTCTTCCGGCTCACCAAGATATCTTAAGAGCAGATCAAGTGTATGTATCGACTGATTTATCAAAGCTCCGCCGCCTTCGGTAGAAAGACGTCCTTTCCAGTCACTGCTTTTATAATAATCTTCGTCACGCCGCCATGTAACAAACGCTCTTCCACCGATCACACTGCCTATTTTTCCTTCCGATATCAAAGCATCGATCATCATAGTAGATTCATTGTACCGGTTTTGAAAACAAAATCCAAGCTTATTAGGATTCCTCTTATCTGCTTCCTTTAAAGCCTTAAACTGCTCTACCGATATGGCACAGGGCTTTTCCATAAAAACCGCTTTTCCGTGATTTAACAGGTCAAAAGCCATGGGCGCATGCAGATAATGCGGTGTACAGATGTGGACAGCATCTACATCTGTCTTAAAAAGAGCCCGATAATCATCAAATACTTCATATGAACCTTCATTTGCATATCTTGCGGCTAAGTCTTCCGCCTTCTTAAGAATAATATCGCAAAAAGCCGTCATCCGAACTTCATCAATCCCGCTGAGCGCCCAAGCGTGTACCTGTGCTATATTGCCACACCCAATGATACCGACCTTCATATCCGTCACCTCATAATTATCTGTAATAATCCCTATTCCGCCTTTATAAACTATGCTTCTTAAAAATCTATTTAAATTTTTTCAATCTGAGAAGATATCATATTGTAATATATTTACAAATATATTAATATAGACATATAATACTAATTATATGTATTATTACGACCTTAGAGATTATCCTTGCTACATAAAAGAAAAGTATTTCATTAATCGGCAAACTTTGGAGGACCAAATGTCACACAATGAGATAACAACTACCATGTTTTCTGTAGCACCGCCTTATGACATGGTATACAAAAATGAATCAACAGATCAGCCTGTAGGACCACATTCACATAATGCGGTTGAGTTATATTATACACTGACCGATCTGCCGGATGTTCTGTTAAACGATAAAGTATTGGAGGTTAAGGCCGGGACTCTGCTAGTAATACCGACTTTTTGCACACATCAGCTGTATCATGAAGCAGGCAAAGTATATGAACGCTATATATTCAGTATAAATACCCAATGGCTGGATGCTGTCTTTTGTGAAGGAGCAAAAGAATTTTCATACTTAAAAGACGCGCCGTCACCGTTAATATTATACCCCGACAGTGAGAAAAAGATGGAGTTAAAAGAAAAGTTTGATAATCTGCTGACATATGAAGACAAGAATACCATAGAAGCACTTTATGCTTTCCTAGATACATTATCTTTCATCCATCTGATGACCAAAACATTGAATATAAAGAAAAAGCAGGAGCTTCCGATATCGCCGTCGCAAAAGAAGGTAAACGATATTATCGGTTTCCTGCATGAGCATTTGAAGGAGAATATCACAATATCCGATATCTCTGAACATTTTTATCTGAATTCTGATTATCTTGCACGGCTTTTTAAAAGTCACATGCATATATCCATAGGAAGATATATTTTATTGCAAAAAATAAGCGAGGCGGAAAGAATGCTCAGAAACGGGAGTACCGTTTCTGAGGTACAGGAAGAACTTGGGTATTCAAGCTATGCCTATTTCTTTAAAAGCTTTAAGAAGATAACCGGCATGTCCCCGAGCCGCTACAGAAGCAGATATAATATTAATTAATGACCACGGCGATAAAGTCTTGCCGGACGATGGCCTGCCCCCTGAGTATACTCATCGGTTTCAATTACATAATCGTTTATCTTTCGCCTGAAATTCGCGGGAAGTATTGTAGTATTTAGGATTGTTTCCTGTACCTTTTGAACCTCGTTAAGGGTAAATTTCTCAGGAAGGAAATCAAATATGGTATTGAAATCCTGTGCATAATTCCGGAGCAATGACACAGCCGCAGCAATAATCCCGGCATGATCAAAGGCCAAACCGCCGCTGTCCTTGATCATGAAGGTATTTTTTCCGAATTTTGTTCTTTCTTTTTTTAGGATTGAATCCAGCTTTACGCTTTCTGAACCTGTGCTTCCCCGTAACGACAGCGACAGATGATAATCCCCGTTATTCTCCTGTTCAAAGAACACGTCAAACCACTGTGCATCCGCAGCATCATCTCCTCCGACCTGCTTTACAGACTCCTCTGTAATTACGGAAAAAAAAGCATTTGAAATGATCCAGCCCCTGGGGTCTCTTCCCGGCTCGCTGAAAACTCCTATCGGAAGCAAAGCTACCGGTGTTACATTTGTTTCTTCTGTAATCTCTCGAAGTGCACACTCCTCCACCGTTTCATCAGGCTTAAGAAACCCTCCCGGAAGAGCCCAACAGTCTTTATATGGATGTACTCCTCGTTTTACCAAAAGGATCGACAGTCTGTTTTCCGAGTCCCTCTTATAATTATCCGTTTCCTCCGATCTTATCATAAAGGCCGCTATGTCTGTAGTTACAGACGGACGCTCAAAATCGTTTATATTATATTGTGACAGATACTGTTTTTCTGATTGCATGAAATCTTTTACTCTCCTTTATCTACCATATTTATAACATGCTGCATTATCTCTTTGTTATTCTGAGTTATATTGCAGTTTGCATAGCAAACTACGATATCTTAAAGAACCTTCGCTTCGCTCAGGATGACAAAAAATATAAGATCACTCATAATTTATTAATCTATTTACCTCAGCAACTGCCTTCTCGTATCTCTCCTCATAGGAACCACTGATAGTTACAAACTGCTTTCCATGTGATAATATCAGTTCCTTTATCTGATCGCTGTATTTTTCCCTATTATCACGGATCTCCTCACTCCTGTCACCGTCTTGGACAAATGCAACATCCGGCTCTAAAAATAAAATCAGGTCATAGAAATTCAGTGCATCTATAGCGTCAGATAAAGCTTTGTTTTTTGCGATACCCGGATCTTCCAGAAAGCCCATATAAAACTGCGTGATAAGTGTATCCGTATCCTCAAAGAACACTTTGTTGCTATACTCCAAGGCTTTTATCTCATTCAGCTTGTGCTGCAGAAGGATTTCTGTAAAATCCTCTGACAACATCAACATATCCGTCCCGCTACGCTCCGATATATCCCGTCCTGCTTCATCTATGCAATTGGTGTTAAAACGGTTCGCAAGATTGATCGTAAGGGTTGATTTACCGGTGCTTTCGCCACCCATCAAAAGTACCTTCTTTACATAATAAGGCTTAACTATATTCGGGATCCGGTCCCAATGAGCATATGGATTTTTACGGATCTCGGTGGAGCTGATCCCTTTTCTCGGGAATATGAAAAGTTCACTTTCAGGATAGCACTTATTCCAAAAGCTGTTTTCGTCATAATCACTCCCGCAGAATACCACGTCTATATGCTTTCCGACTGCTGCCTTTACCTTATCGGCATCGCTCTGCCAATATTTTTCATCGTACTCTGCTTTTGATACAGCCTCGTCTTCAAGTGTTATGATCTTTACATTTCCTATATGTTTCGTAAGCTGATATATCCAACGGTAGCGTATCCTTCCATCTATCTCCCCTCGATTGTGTCCTATGCTTAACACTATATAGAGTTCTTTACACATATTTGCTGCTCGGATAATGCAGTCAACATGCCCCATATGCAGCGGATTAAAAGATCCGCCGTACATTCCTACATTATACTCCATAAAGTTCGTCACCTCGCTTTTCTTTGGATTCCTTGTACCAACGGATGAACATTATTATCGCATTTACAAGATACACGGACCACATTGCAAGGGTCGCAATCGTCTCTCCGCCTTGTGCAAAGTGAACCGCCCACATGATTACTGTTACTACATCCACCACTATCCACAACACCCACTGCTCCATCAGCCTCTTTATGGAAAGCACCTGGGCCACTACCGAAATTACGGTGCTCATGCTGTCGATATACGGAAGGTTCCCTCCAAGCTTGTCCAATACAAACCCATAAATAACTATCGCAACCGCTGTAACGGCATAAACCGCCATACTCTTCTTTAACGTCAGGCGTTCTTTTATTACTTCGCCCGTTTTGTCGTTCATATGCTTTTTCCATGCGAACCAGCCTACAAAATTCATAGGAAAATAATACAGGACGTTCAACATTACTTCTCCGTAATACTTTGCCTGAAATGCTACTATAGCATAGAACACAACATTGATCACTCCGAAAATAAAGGAGGAACGCTTGCCCTTACCGGTAAGAATAACACACCAGGTTCCGGTAATTGCCGCTATCAGGCTCATCCAGGTATCCTCCCAGTAAATCGAAAGCCCGAGGATAACTGCCGTCGCAAACAATAACCAGATAACGTCAAAGGGTTTCCATCCGGTCAATTCGCTTTCTAAATATTTTTTTAATTCGCCCATACTCTATCCCTCCCTTCGTTTCACGATATAGAAAATCAAAAATTCTAAAAATCAAGACTCACTTTCTGAAAAACCCGGATTTAGATCTGTCCTCAAGTCCTAGGGCATACCCGTTCTTTTCAATAAATTTCTGGATGCTCTTTTCATCCATCTGCAGGAATACCGATTTCACCGCTTCCCGATTAATATCAAGCAGTCCCTTAAGTCCGATGATCGTATATTCTGCCTGAGGAAGTCTGAATAACGCTCTTACGATCCTTTCGACCAGATATCTTTGCTCATCGTTTTTTACGGTATTCCCTACACCCTTTAAAACAGCTGCCTTATTTACCATTGAAGCCACCAGGATTGACATTTCCTCCGGTGACTTTGGTGCCGGTGCTTTTCCCGACATAAAATCATCCGCCGTTACTACCTTTGACTGCTTTTTGCAATATTCAACAAACTGATTGCCTTCAACCTCACCTACATTTCCGATAATCTTATAACGGATTACTGGATTGTTTACATCAGAATCAAAATGAAGAATATCACTCACCCTTACCCAGGAACGGGGAGTAGCAAATACCATATTCCCTTCCTCGGCCTTTTGATTATGAAGTGCAGACGGCTTAAAAGTAAGATAGTTTATTACATAAGGATGTACATTGTTTTTCAGCGCATAATCCTGCTTCCAGTCTTCAAAATTGGGCTCGATATAATGTATTTCAAAACGATCGGCGAGAGGTCCTGCAAGTCTTATATAAACACCGTCATCATCCTCGCGATTTCCCAAAGCCACAACAAAGGTTCCCTCCGGCAGCTGATACTGGCCGATACGCCTGTCAAGGATCAGCTGATAAGCGGCTACCTGCACACGCTTTGTACAGGATGTGATCTCATCCAAAAGCAAAATGGTATTCTTTCCGTCACGTTCCTCATCCGGAAGCACCTCGGGAGTAAGCCATACCGTTTTGGTGCGGCTTTCATTCGGGTATATAAGTCCACCTATCTCGACCTCCGACATCTGGGCGAGTCTAATATCTATCACCTTAAAACCGTATTTCTTTCCTATCTGCTGGATGATCTGCGATTTGCCTACACCGGGAGCACCTAACCCAAGTATGGCATGCTTTATATTGTGTTGTATATTAAATTCTATGCATTCACCAAATTCTTTTATTGTCATGTCTATACCTCATCTTTCGATATATGATGTCATTCTGACATTACAAGCGTGCAATTTTACCTATATGTTTCATTCTTTCAGTAACCCCGATATTTCCCGAGAGAACCAATATCGTCTTTTGGCTGAGAGTCCGGCTGTAATATTGTTTATCAAGTTCTCCGAAATATCCGTCGGTAAGAATAAGCATTACATCCGGTTTTAGCCTGTTTTCTTTTATCCAGCGGTAAACGCAGTTGATATCCGTACCGCCCGAATGCTTAGGCAGACTGTTAAATATCTCTTTTTCATTGCTTATTTTCTTATAAATATCAGTGACCTCTGTATCCCAGTAACATATATTAATGATACAATGAAACTCCTTCGATATCCTGTATAGCTGTGTCAGAAACTCTGACATTTCATTGCTGCCGATGGAACCTGACGAATCTACAAATGCCCATATTTCATCAAGCTTTTCCTCTTGTGTTCCATACCCCGGGATGATCAGATCCATATGGATATATTTTCTTTCCGGAGTGGCATAAGAGGTTTCTTCGTTGATCTCCTCTATCAGAAAATCCTTGAGCAGGACCTGCCATTTTATTTTCTTTGACTCTACCAATCCAAACAATTGCTTGGGAACAAAATAACTGCCCATACTCGACCGGTTTTTTGAGGCTGATTCTCTGATAATATCAAGTAACGCCTGTTTGCTTAAGCCTATTTCTTCAAGTAAAGCCTTAGCCTCTTCATCATCTTTACCCTTTTTAACATCCCCATTATGCTCTGTAACTTCGATCAAAATGATATCATCCGGGGCATTAAACAGTTTGTTGCGGTTAGGTCCCCAATTATTTAAAGTAATCCTGACCTTTTTTGAATTCTCCTTTAAATCATTGTTTACAGAAAGCAGCCTTGCATATATGTTTTCAACCGTTTCGCTGTCATTTATATATTCAAATATCCCATCAAGCGGCCGTTCAAAAGCTATCCCTCTTGAGTTCATTTCATAGGTAAGTCTTTGCAGCATGTGATTTACTATCATATCCGCAGCCGTGTTCCAGATGCGCGGACGTCTCTCATTTCTCCTGTCACAATGAAAAAGGAGTACATGAAATATCTCATGCATTATTACAAAATTTCTCTGTCCCTCCCTCATTCCGGATAAAAACTTGGCATTGTATTCTATCGTCCGGCCGTTGGTCTGGGCAGTAGGAACGGAATCATTTCTCACAATCGGCAGTCGCATAACGATATCTCCGTAGAACGGCATCTTACGAAGTAACTGCATTTTAAATCTTACGATTTCATCCTCTATTATCATTATGCTCACCTGCCTTTCTTTACACCTCATCAGTCAGCCTATGGCTGACAAATTTTTGCTACAACTATGATTTTCCCTCCGAAACCGTCCTTCAGATGGTCATCGGCATCATATACCAGACCTCTGCAGTATGCGTAATCCTCCATCTTTGTGCTTTTTCCATAAAACTCGACTATCCTGCCATCCTCAGATGAATAAACTCCGTCGCTGCAATGGCAGTAATCATAGTCAAAGAAGCCTCTGGTAAAGAGCAATGCAGGGTCGTCTTCCTTTATGACTGTCTCGTAAGGAATGGTTTGTTCTTTTGCGTATCCGTTTACCGGCGAACAAGTCATAAATCCAACCTTAGGGGCCCCTATGTCAATTGCAAAATCCATAAACTTGTGTGCTTCTTCAGGCGAGTTTATGTAATCCTTCAGCAAGATACAGTTTAAAACAAATATGTCTTTGTATGAAACTGAATCAATTATGTTTTTTATCGCTTTTTTATCCGGAATCCGTGCAACACTATTCTTCACCTGTAAAGATCCGCAAATTATATCCCCGAATATCTCCCTATTCACATCATCATCGTAATGATGACGGCTGATGTGGATAGCCTCGATATGCTCTAAATCCTTTATCTTTTTCAGATTTTCCAATCCTATCCCGTTTGTACTGATCGCAACTTCCATATCATATCCAAAAACATCATAGATAACAGAGATAGCCTCGTTCAATAAGTCTATATTGTAAAAAGGCTCACCTCCGGTTATCTTAATGCCTCTGATCCTGTCTTCTGCTTTAAGACGTTTCATTACCGATGTGAATTTATCAATGTCTATCCTATTATCCAGCTTAGTGTTTTTTGCTGCACAGAATTTACAGCTTGCAGGACAGAAAGTGAGCATATTTACGAACAACTGCAATTGTATGTTTTCCGGCTTTTCCTTGTAGTTTATACCATCAGCTGAGCATATGTAATTCTTTACTGTTATTCGTTTTCCAAGTATACTTATTTCTCGGGTTTTTTCCTGACACTCCCGGCACCCTTTCTTTGTTTTTTCATCGGTCTTACAGGATTGACAATAATTTATATTTTGCATATACCTTCCGAGCCTCCTCTAAGGCAACATTTTCACCGGTATCGGTAACTACTTTGACATCATTTCTGATATAATTCAGATTTGTTTTCGAAGAAAGAAAATGCCTTCTGTATATATAGTAAAGTTTCCCTTCATAATTAACCGGGATCAGAGACTGCCAGAAATGATAACCTATCACTATATCCAATAAAAGATAGTATATCCCGTTTTCATATTTCGTTTTGTTGTCATCAAATGTAAGAATAGCGGTCTTTTTTATCTCGGGTGTATTCTCACTTTTTAAAAACTGATCGTTTTTGCCCTCGGATAGTGCATCTGTCTCTACAGAATCCGGCCTTGCAAGAAGGTCCTTTATGCTATCATATTCTGAAATATAAGGAGATCTTTTATCAAACCCAAAGCACGGCTGCTTCATACTATTCAGGGTATCCTTATTATATTTATTTGGATCGTACGCGATAAAAAGCCTGGCTATCCCATCCTGTACCACATTTGCCGAACCTACCAACGCAGCACTTACTGCATCTCTTAATCTCTTATCATATATCATTCCACTTGCTATATATGCCGTATCATTGGCACATCTGCATGAGGCCTTCATCTCCAGATACTTTTGCTCGTCCATTTCATAGCTATAAATCCGCAGATGCTCTAGATTGTTGCATTCCGCAAAAGCATTATTACCAAACTGCTCGACAGTACTCGGAATATTTAGGCATTTCAGAGATCTGCTGCCTTTAAAAGCATTTTGACCGATGCTTTTTATACCGTAAGGCAGATTGACATACTGTATGGTGTCGGACTCCATAAAAGCTCCGTCACCTATGGTATGTATATCCATATCTCCCATTTTAGCAGGGATCTGGAGCGATACATCATCATCCTCATAAAAAAGGATCACGCCATCCGCAGCGACGTATGCACTGTCAAAATATTCTCCCATAGCTTATCCTCCTTTAGCACCTGCCCTGACGAGCCATCTCCTCTTCCCTGCGTCTCCTGTCGGCTGCCCTGCGGAATGCTATCCTAAGTTCTTCCTCTGAAAAAATATCCCTTTTTGCGACCTCCTTTGCCTCGGGTATACTCACTAAAGTACTATCTACCAGGCTTATCATCTCTTTAGTCGCCTTCTGATCCTCAAGGATTTTCCTTAACTGCCGCAGGGACTCCTCCGATTTTTCCGGTGATCCTTTTTCCAATATTCTTTTCATGAAACGAAGCAATGAAAATTTGGTCATATACGATCAATCCTCTCTGTATTCTGTCTATAGGTATAATTATATCATTCTTTTTCTCTTATTTTCATTTAGATATTATCGCATTAATAATATGAAGTCAAGCAGTTTTATAAAAATTTTTTTACAGCTTCCGGTATTTTTACAAATGAAAAGCGGAGCTGCCTTTTAGCCCCGCTTTTAAACTTTTGTTTCCGTTATTGTAGGATCAATGCTCATGCAAGCCCGAATACGGCCGTCACGGTCATTTTTCCGTCATGGATTTCAGCAAATATGTCCCCGTTCATCCGGTTCATAAGCTGTTTGCAGATAAAGAGCCCCAATCCGCTTCCGCTGTTGGAACCGGTATTTGATCCACGCCAGAAGCTGTCAAATATATGGGTCAGCTCAGCATCATCCAAGGTGCAACCTGAATTGGATACCGAGATCAGCTGGCTGTTTTCCTCACGGGAAAACCCGATCTCGATTGTTTTGCCGTCTCCATATTTAACCGCATTCTCCAGTAAATTCTGCAATACCTCGACTGCTCTGTCCCGGTCTCCTTTTATCAGGCAATCCGAGAATTCATCTATTTTAAATCCGATATCGAGCAGCTGGAGCTTATCTATATATACCGCCTTTATGTTGTCCATAACCTCTGCCAGATAAAATTCTGCGTTGTTTACCTCCAGCTCCAGAAAGTCCTCCTTTGAAGCCTTTATTATCTGGTCAACATAATTCTTTATCTCCCCGCATTTCTCATTGATAACACCTGCTATCCTGTCCTTTTTCTGCTTGTCATTCTCATACAGACCCCGTTCCAATGCCTTTGAATTAAGCTCTATTATCCCTAACGGAGTCTTTATATCGTGTGAAAGCGACAGGATCAAGCTCTTATTACTCTTCTGGAGTTCCAGGTCCTGCTGCCTGCCCTTTTCCAAGCGCTCACGAAGCAGATCGAGTCCCCATAAAAACCTTCCAAAGAATCCTGACTTTTCTGCCTTTAACGGAACCGTAATATTCCCCTTTGCCAGCTCTTCCGGTAAACCGGATATCTTCTCCAGGGGAACTAATATTTTCCATCTGATAAAAAGCAATACCGCAATTACAAACAGGAATACCGCTCCCATAATGATATTAAGCAGCACGAGAGCGTTGCCCATCCCATCATTTTCAGGAACCGTATAATCAAACCTATATAACTCCCCATTTATTTCTTTTACCAGATAATCGCTGTTACTCTCAAAGAAACCGACTGCTTCCCGATCCCTGCTTTTAACAGCAGTTATATATTTATAACCCGATAAATCTATCTGCTTCCCCTGCTCTATGTCATATGCGATCCTTTCCGCTTCAACGCGATAAGGACGACCTTCGTCGCCCTCTCTATTCAGTATCAGGATCAGATTCGCTGCCAAAATGATTACTGTCATGCAGATGATAACAATTGCGAGAAGCTTTCGGAAACTATTCATACCGGTACCCCACCCCCCACACCGTAATAATGTGCTTCGGATTCTTCGGGTCTTCTTCTATTTTCTGCCTCAGCCACTTAATATGAACTGTTAATGTCTGCTGCTCAGAGTCACTGTCTATACCCCAGATCTTGTTAAACAGAAAATCCTTATTCATTGTTTTTCCTGCGTTTTCTACCAGAAGTGTCAGGAGCTCGAATTCTTTCTGTGTCAGTTCTATTTCTTGTGCTTCTCCTGTAGTCATACTATTTATGCCGGTAATACTTGAAACATTTTGAACATTATTCTCGAGCACACTTGCATTCTTTGATATGCTTACTGTATGTCTCAGTTTATTAATCTTCAGGAAGCCATCCGACAAAATATCCGAACTGTATCTTCTCGAAAAAATCCCCTTTACCTTGGCTATAAGGATATCGATATCATAGGGCTTCTCGATATAATCATCGGCCCCTAATAAAAGCCCTTTCAGCTTGTCATCCTTCATGTTTTTGGCACTCACCATGATAATGGGAGCATTTGATGTTTCGCGGATTTTTTTACAAATACCGTAACCATCCAAATGAGGCAGCATAATATCAAGTATAACAAGCTTTGCTCCCGAATCCACGAACATATCCACTGCGTCCAGACCATCAGTACAATGCTCAGTCGAGTAACCCTCTGCCTGTAGGAAATCACATAGGAGAGTTCCCATTTCCAAATTGTCTTCCACTACTAAAATATCTGCCATATTTTTCACCTTTATATTAATCCTCTGAACCTTATCTGATTATACCTTATTATCTGTTTTTATGCCACCATTTTTTCCTGTACCTTACTGTTTTCCAGCTCCTTAATCTCCGGTAACCTTAGCAGTGTCAATGCCGTGATAGCCAGTAATATTCCCGAAATAAATATCATGATCGCGGCACCTCTGCCCACTCCTTTTCCTGTAAGTGAAGCAAGGCCGTCCGCAGCCACTCCTGAAACAGAATATGCCACAACATACCCCAACTGAGAAAGAAATCCGATAAAGCCCCAAGCCCTTCCCTGCAGCTCGTCAGGGATATTGGTCCTTGCCATATAGTCCATACAGTTATTGGTAATCGGCAGCATTGCAAAAAATAAAAATCCAAATATGCAGATAGGAATTATATTTTCTATCAGAGACATCCCTATCATAAAAATACCGGCCAGAAAAAATGATATTCTAAGCACGCTGGCGTATCCCTTTTTTATACCGAAAATACCAAGAATAAGTGCTGCCGCAAGCATCCCACAGGCACATACCGACTCCGCGATCCCAAGTGTTTCAGAATCTGCAAATGATAAGATCATCGGTTTCTCAAGGATCTGAAGGATTCCCATAAACATGGTGATCGCTGATGACACCATTATCAGCAGGAACACACCCTTCCTTCCATGCACCGCCTGCCAGCCCTCCTTCATGCTTTTGAAAAAAGGCTGCCTATCTGTACTGTGGTTGGTCTTCACACCCTTCCTTACTATCGCCGTAGCTGTAATGGTAACAAAGAATGTGCATATATCGATTATCAGCAAAAGAGAAATATCGCTTACCGTAAGCAACAATCCCGCTATAGCCGGTGAAAACAGGTATCTTGCACTCCCTGCAAGTGAAACAAGTCCGTTTGCCTTTGAAAATTCTTCTTTGGTAAGAATATCCGTAATCGTTGACCGGTATGACGGCTCCAGCAGCGAGGAAAAGATCGCGCTCACGGTAACGCCTATGCATATCTGCACGAGTGTGGCATCGCCGCTCTTCATACATATCAGTATAAAAAGGATTCCAAGTCCGGAGCATCCATCTCCTATCATCATGAGAAGTCTTCTGTCAAAACGGTCTGCAAGCACTCCTGCAGGTACGCTTAAGAGAAGGGTAGGCAGGAACCCGAGCAATGTCACAAGAGACATCCCTGCTGCGCTGCCGGTCTCGTTGAATATATATATCCCTAAGCCAAAGCTCGTAAGTCCGCCGCCTATGGATGATATAAGCTCACCCATCCACAGGAGCAGAAACTTTTTATATCCCTTACTCATCTCATTTCTCCTTATATTGGGAACAACACAAACTATGTCTCAAGCAGTCTGCCTACATGGTCTGTTTCAAAGAACATTTTCTTTTTACACAGAACGATTATTACTGTAACGACAACAACTACTATTGTTTCAACACATTTTGTTTCAGGAGTCATGGCTATCTTCTCCTGCATAAAGTTTACGAAAAGATGGAAGATCATACATGCCAGAATTGAACGGTCACTCACAAGGTATACCCATGTAATTATGAAACCAAGCGGGATACCGCTAACAAAGAAATTGATCACATAAAGAGGATTTACCATAAGTCCTGCCTGGTAAGTTCCCTCTATAAAAATGAGGGGCAGATGCCAGAGTGACCAGAATACACCAAATATCAGAGATTCCCAGAACCAGTTCATATACTCACCGATGGAATCCTCACAATAACCCTTCCATCCTACTTCTTCAATAATTGATGCCAGGAGGATCGTAACAAATGCAGTACCTATCCCGACTCC
>JAILGF010000055.1 GCA_024696945.1 Lachnospiraceae bacterium
ATCTGGTTTATTCCCTGCTTAATACTAATTACATAGGGCAGGGATGGAGAGTCTGGGGATTTTGAATAAACCGGAGACTTTTTGTGTTCCTGTCCGGACAGGAGGAATATGAAAAGAAACAACAGGAAGTCATTTGCCAAAAGAGGCAAGAAAGAACAACGTAACCGTAAGGCAGGCATCAATCGCAATCACAAGGACAGGCTGTTTATCAAGCTGTTCGGGTCACCGGAAAACAGAGGAAATATGTTATCCTTGTATAATGCATTGAACGGGACAGCGTATGATGATGTTGAAGCATTAGAGCTGTATACCTTGGAAGATGTCATCTATCTGGGTATGAAAAATGATGTGGGTTACCTGCTTGACAGTTATATGGTCCTACATGAACAGCAGTCGACATATAATCCGAATATGCCGCTAAGAGGTCTTTTCTATCACGCAAAGATGTATGAGAAGTATATAAAGCAAAGAGGATTTGACTTATATTCTACTACATTGAAGAAGATTCCGACACCGCAGTTTTATGTTTTCTATAACGGCGACAAAGAAACTGAGGATAGGGTGGAACTGAAGCTTTCGGATGCTTTTGTACGTCCTGTGGCTGAGGGAGAGTTTGAGTGGACGGCGATAATGCTTAACATTAATAAGGGGCACAATACAGAACTGCTGCATAAATGTGAGACATTGAACGAATATTCCATGTTTATTGATAAGATCAAGGAAGGTATAAAGTCTGGGATGGATATCGAACCGGCCGTGAATGAGGCGGTAGACTGGGCAATACATAACGATGTCCTTTCCGAGTACTTGAGTTTGCACAAGAGCGAGGTGGTAGGTATGATACTGACCGAGTATGATGAAAAGAAAGTAATGGAAAACTTGAAGAAAGAGTCATATGAAGAGGGAAAAGCAGAAGGAATAGCAGAAGGAAAGATAGAAGAAAGAGCATAAAATATACCCAATAGAATGGACACGATAAGAAGAAGGGTTCCATAAAAATGGACACAAGAAGAGGGGACAAAAGCCTGAATAGTGTACAAAAAATGGGGATTTCTTCCAGCAGATGATGTATAATAAAAATATCTACTGGAGGAAATATGAAAGAATACACACTGAAACAAATCAAGGAACTTAAAGCTAATCCATACACATTAAATGTGACAAAGAACAAACTGTATTTCACATGTAAATTCAAGGAGGATTTTTGGATCAGTTATCAAGCAGGTAACGCACCAAGAAAAATCCTTAAGGATTTTGGATATAACCTGGATTATTTTGGCCAAAAACAGATCGATGACATTGTGCAAAGAATAAAGCATCAAGCACTGTCTGGTAATGGTTTTACTGAGGGTGAAAACAGACAAAAAAGAGTTCCTATGAAGGCAACAACAGAAGAGGAACTATCGTCACCACAGTCAATGGAACGCATGCAGAATGAGCTTCTGTATTTAAGGCAAGAAGTGGAATTTCTAAAAAAAATTATTATGGCGGACAACTCAAGGAAGAAAGATTGAGCATGGAGACTTCAGAGAATAAATTTGAAATCATCCATGAAACAATTAGTAAAGGAAACAATGTATTATCGGTTAAGATGCTCTGTGAAATCGCAGGAGTGTCAAGATCCGGTTATTACAACTGGGTTCGTTCGGCAGATAAAAGAAGTGAAAAGGAAGCACGGGACAGGGCGGATTTTGAACTGATATTGGAAGCGTATCATTTCAGGGGTTATGACAAGGGCGCAAAGGGAATCTACATGAGGCTCATGCATATGAATCCCCCCATTGTTATGAACGTCAAAAAAATACGGCGATTGATGAAAAAATACGGGCTTGTATGTAACATTAGAAAGGCGAATCCGTACAGAAGGATAGTCAAGGCAATAAAGACAAACAATGTTGCGGATGACCTGGTGAAGCGGGAATTCGAGAAGCATGGCCCGAGAAAGATATTGCTGACGGATATTACATATATTCCCTTTGATGGAAGATTTTGTTACCTGTCAACGATCTTGGATGCCTTCACAAAGCAGATATTATCCTATGTATTAAGCGAATCATTGGAGGTGGACTTTGTGTTGGAGACGGTTCGTCAGATGCTTGAAAAGCATCAGGTTTCGCTTACGGCGAAAACAATCATACATAGTGATCAGGGCTGTCACTATACGAGCTGCAGTTTTATCCAACTAGTTAAAGATAAAGGATTACGGCAGTCAATGTCCAGAAGAGGTAATTGCTGGGACAATGCTCCACAGGAAAGTTTCTTCGGGAGGATGAAAGATCATATAGGTGACAAACTAAAAGAATGTACCATGTACTGCGAAGTCCTTGCCGTTATAGATGATTGGATGGATTATTATAACAATGATAGATATCAGTGGGAGTTGGCCAAGCTCTCTCCTAATGAATACTATCAGTACATAACAACAGGCACATATCCAATAAAGGGGAGAATCCATTCTACAGATGTGTGTTATGAAGAAGGAACATAAATAAAACGATATGACCGTCTACTGGTTAAAAGTCGAAAAACCCTTCTTCTTAATTTGTCCTTGACATGGGATACACTTTA
>JAILGF010000059.1 GCA_024696945.1 Lachnospiraceae bacterium
CGCTTAGCGTGCCCGGCACCTTGCTTGTTAACTTGAGGAAGTAATGAAAAAAGCACTTATTATTGGTGCGGCAGGTTTTGTGGGCAATTATCTGATTAACCATTTGGCTTTGGACAAAGGTATTGAGGTATATGCTACAAAGCTGGCTCACGAAAGTCTTGAAAATAAAAATGCTAGGGTTTTTGACCTTAATATACTTGAGAAGCAGGAAATAGTAGACCTTCTCTTTAAAATCAGACCGGACTATATCTTTCATCTGGCCGCACAAAGTTCGGTGGGTGTGGCATGGAAAAATCCCGCTTTGACAATAGATGTTAACATCAAAGGAAGCGTCAATGTAATGGATGCTATAAGGGAACTGTATTATAAACCCAGAGTTCTTTTGATTGGCTCAGGTGAGGAATACGGCCATATTCAGCCCGGTGAGACTCCCATAAATGAAGAGAACCGTTTAAGGCCTGGAAATATCTATGCAGCGACTAAAGCATGTCAGAATATGATTGGAAGCATATATGCCAAGGCATACGATATGGACCTGATGCTGGTCAGAGCTTTTAATCATGTAGGTCCTAACCAGTTGCCGATGTTTGTTGTAGCTGATTTCTGCAAACAGGTTGTTGAAATTGAAAAAGGCTTGAGAGAACCTGTAATGAAAGTGGGCAATCTTAAAGCTCTGCGCGATTTTTCGGATGTAAGAGATGTGGTAAGAGCATACGCTCTGCTGATTGAAAAAGGCGAAAAAGGTGAAACATACAATGTCGGAAGCGGAAAAGCGGTTGCAATTCAGGATATACTCAATCTGATTCTTTCGAAATCTACCGCTGAGATAAAAGTTGAAGTTGATCCTGCCAAAATTCGCCCCGTTGATGTTCCGATTATAGAGGCCGACACAACCAAGATTTATAAAGTGACAGGCTGGAAACCCGAGATTTCGCTTGACCAAACCATTGAAGAAACTTTAAATTATTGGAGGGAGAAGATAAATGAGTGATATATCCACAAAACTTTTTTCCAATCAGGGAATAACTGTATCTACAAGATATATTCACACTCCCGGAGAGTTTGCCTCGGCCAATCTTTTATATGTTCAGGAAGTCGGAACTCTTAAAAGTTTGAGACCGCACAAAAGCACCAGAGAAGGCCTTGAATCGATTCTTTTTATGGTGATTAAAAGCGGTGAAGGATTCGTCAGAATAAAAGGGCGTGAATATGCTTTAAAAGAAGACGATTGTGTTTTGATTAACTGCATGGACAGTTATGAGCATGAAAGCAGCGAAAGCAATCCATGGGAACTGTCATGGGTTCATTTCTATGGGAAAAGTGCGGTAAAATTTTATGAGCTGTTTTTAAAAGAGAATGACGGCGCAAATGTTTTTGCTCCTTCAGAGACTGAGAGTTATGTGAAGATGATAGAAAATCTCATGGCTCTTTGCAATGACAAGAGTGTAATGTCAGAGTTATATGCAAATGAGACATTGATTGAGTTGCTGACCGAAGTTTTATCCGATGTAATCAAACCGTCAGAAAATGTTGGAGATATTGATGTAAGCACTGTCAGAACTTTTATAAATGACAATTATGCAAACAAATCGGTTTGCGAAGAAATAAGTACAAAATTTGAGAATGATTTGAATTCAATCAATGCAGCCTTTGAAGAAGCTTACGGAATAGGCATTGATGAATATTTAAAAATCCGACGATTCAATGTTGCCAAGGAAATGCTTCGTTTTACAATAGAATCTGAAGAACAGATAGCATGTGAATGCGGTTTCGATGATTATAATGAATTCATCAAAATGTTTACGGAGAGCGAGGGTATGACACCCGAGATTTACAGAAGCAAATGGGCACAGTGGATAAAATAAACATTTAAAGGAGAACTACTTTGAAAAAGGCATTAATTACGGGCATAACAGGACAGGACGGATCTTTCCTTGCGGAATTTCTTCTTGAGAAAGGATACGAAGTTCACGGAATCACCAGAAGAATATCTATTTCGAATACAGCGAGAATAGATCATCTTATTAAGGCTGGTTCAGTGAAACTGTATGAGGGAGATTTATCCGATGCAACTTCTCTTATTAAAATAATTGATAAGGTTAAACCCGATGAAATATATAACCTTGCAGCGCAATCGCATGTTCAGGTTTCGTTTGATGTTCCTGAATATTCAGGTGATGTGGATGCAATAGGCGTACTCAGAATTCTTGAAGCAATCAGAATGCTGGGCCGTGAAAAGGAAACAAAGATTTATCAGGCTTCCACATCGGAACTTTACGGTAAAGTTGAAGAAGTTCCTCAGTCAGAGACTACTCCTTTTCATCCGTATTCTCCTTACGCTATAGCTAAACAGTATGGTTTCTGGATTATGAAAGAATACAGAGAAGCATACGGAATGTTCTGCGTAAACGGTATTCTCTTTAACCATGAATCGGAAAGAAGAGGCGAGACTTTTGTTACCCGTAAAATCACACTGGCAGCAGGCAGAATCGCTGAAGGATTACAGGATCACTTGGAATTAGGCAATTTGGATTCAAAGAGAGACTGGGGCTATGCAAAAGATTATGTAGAATGTATGTGGCTTATAATGCAACAGGAAACTCCCGATGATTTTGTAATTGCAACTGGAGTTCAGCATACTGTAAGAGATTTTACCGAAAGAGCATTTGCTGCCAATGGCATTACACTTCGTTGGGAGGGAAATGGTGTGGACGAAAAAGGATATGATACAGCAACAGGAAAGATGCTTGTATGTGTTAATCCCCAGTGGTACAGACCTACGGATGTAGATAATCTTTGGGGAAATCCCACTAAGGCTAAAACCGTTCTCGGATGGAATCCTCAGAAAACCTCTTATGAAGAACTTGTAAGCATTATGGCTACACATGACAGAACACTTGCGAAGCGCGAAAAGGCACTCTCCCAAATGCAGTAAAGATTAGAATATGAAATGTATTATTTTAGCAGGCGGGAGAGGAGACAGATTATGGCCCCTCTCCCGTCAAAGTTATCCGAAACAATTTATTAAGATTCAGGGAGATCATTCTCTATTTCAGGAAACGATAGCCAGAAATATTCCTTATTGCGATGAATTTATTATC
>JAILGF010000061.1 GCA_024696945.1 Lachnospiraceae bacterium
ATTTCATTCTGTTCTTCTTCCAGTACCTCACTTTCAGCATTTGCATCCTTTGGTGTCAGGAAGAATACAAGGCACAGTACTGCGACTATACCGGCTGCAACTGATATCCATATTGTTTTCTTTTTGTATTTCATAATGTTCTTTACCCTTTCATTTACTCCGAGCTCACCAAATGAGACCGCATTATATACACGGTCAAATCCGGATACGCTGCATCCAAAAAGTGTCTCTGCATATCTGGCTCTGGACTCAGGATCCATGGTTCTGATGACTCCCTCATCACATGCCAGCTCCATATCCCTGCTGTATATGATAAACGCTACCCAGACCCATGGTACAAACCAGTACAGTGAAAGCAATACATAAGCTAAAACTTTAAAGAAGTAGTCTTTTCTTGCAATATGCTCCCTTTCGTGAGCCAGGACATATTTTCTCTGCTCTCCGTTCACAGAATAATTCATGTATATACGAGGTCTTACCAGCCCAAACACGAATGCATTTCTGACATAGTCCGTAAGATATACATCATCATAACCTTCAAGCTTTACCGCTTCTGAAAGACATCTTTTTACTTTTATGGCTTTGATGATAGCATATGAGAGCATTGCTACTGCACCACCAGCCCATACAAAAGCAAGGATACTGAATATATTAGATCTGTTTTCCTGTTTAGTTTGTGCTGATTTTGATGACAGTGTTTCTTGTGTTGGCCGTATAAGCTCTTCATCATTGGAACTCTTTGATGACTCAGAATTTTCATACTTATAGGCATTACCACTCTTTAATCCAACAATGCTTTCTGCACTATCCTGATTATCCGAATTATTTTGTGCAGGAACTACACCACCATTCTCATTAAGGCCATTATCAGATATGACGATTCCATCTGTTCCCTGCGGCTGTATCATCTCAGTACTCTCAGAGGACTCTCTGACCATTTCTTTTATGGATAACTTGGGCATAATAGCAAAGCTACTCTCTATTGGTACAAATAACAGCAGCCTAAGGCCTACCAAAAACCACAATGCACAGATGACAGCTTTCGAGGCCTTATGGAAGACCAGTCTCAATATCAGCACTATCAGAACTATCACGCCCGAATATATGCCTATTTCAAGCATAGTGGAAAATACTTTGTCCATAGGCTCCTCCATTTACTCATTTTGTGCACGGATGGCATCTATCATCTTCTGGATCTCATCGATATCTTTTTCTGTCATTTTGCCGCTCTTTGAAAATGCTGCAAGGAATGCGGGGCATGAACCGTTGAACTTGTTATCCAGAAGATCATTTATCTCCGATACCTGAGCCTCATCTTCTTTAACGAGTGCCCTGACTATCATCTTTTCCGTAATAACTACTCCGCGTTCTGTCAATCTCTTGATAACAGTGTATGTGGTGGACGGCTTCCATCCGAGCTCATCTGCGCACATCTGCACTAATAACCCGCTTTTTATGGGCTCATTTTTCCACAGTATCTTACAAAAACGATATTCGCTTTCAAATATTTTAGGTGTGTTCATATGATGTACCTTAGGGACTATATGTTTTTCCAATAGTCCCTACCTTTCCTAAATAAAAAATGTCGACATTTTATCTAACGCGTTAGATTATGTTTTTAATCTAACACATTAGATTTAATTTGTCAACAATTTTTATCTAATTCTTTAGATTTTTTACTCTACTTCAAATTCCTGTTTTCTACTTGACATGCGTCAAATACAGCATTATAATAATATCGGATTATATTTTACGCGCGTAAAATATTATATTCATAAGGAGTATCATTATGGAAACCAAGATTATTACTGAAAAACAGGACCTGACCTATCTCAGATGGTCTCATATACGCAGCTCCAGTGGGACAACAGGAACATTTTTAAAATCCGAATCAATTATTGACGGTGCAAAAAGATACTATAAACTATCAAACTTCGACATTATCAATGGTGTTGTCGGGCATGAGTGCGTCAACGAGCTGATAGTTGACAGACTGCTGACCGTATTAGGAATTGATCATATACACTATCAACTGATAAATGCTGATATTGAAATAAATGGTAAAAACTACAATACATATTTATGCGTCTCAGAAGATTATAAGACCCCCGGCGAAAGCAAGACTTCCTTAGACAACTATTATACTGCCAATTCAGACCCCGGTGAATCCCCTTACGATTTCTGTGAAAGGCAGGGATGGCAGGATTATGTGGATAAGATGATTGCAGTTGATTATATCATATTAAACAGAGACCGGCACGGAGCAAATATTGAGGTTCTCCGCAACGCAAGAGCACACACATTACGTTTATCACCTCTGTTCGACCACGGCCTATCTCTTTTATATTCATGCCTGACAGATAAAGATGCAGAAGCTTTTAATATTATGGAAGACAAACGGTGTCAGAATTTTATCGGCGGATATTCATGTTACGAAAATCTCTCACTGATAAAGAACAAGAAGTCTTTGTTTCCAAACACACTAAAGGCATCTGATAAAGGCATTATAATGAAAGATATTGACCATATACTATCACCTGTTTTCACAGATAAAATATGGGATATGATATATGCCAGATGGCAACAAGTCGGAGGTACATTATGAAAATATTTGAGCTGTACGACAATGAACTTTGCATGACTTTAGGACATCTCCTTGCCTTTGAGAAGGATAAAAACCTCATAATAGAGCTAAAAGAAAACCTTGACGAGTGGACTGCTCCTCTTCTATTCACTGCCTATGTAAAGAAGGGTATATTTACTATGCCCCGAGACATAACTCTTTCCTGGGCGAGAGAAAGGATCATCCCGAACAACAGGCAGAATATCAGCATGATACTTGCCAATCACAAATTAAAAAACTACGACGAATTAAGGCTTCTCGAAATATCAGAAGGGATATGCTCACAAGATAACATCGTCCTCAAAAAGGCCGACTCCGCCCCTGAATATATACAAAAACGCATGGAAAAGAATCTGTCCGAAATAGTTTTATCCGATGATTCGCTTCTCGCCTTCTTTAACGATGATACTGCAAGAAAAATCCCCCTCAAAAATCTGTATAATTTTGAAGGGGCTTCAAAGCTTGCAAATTTTCGTAAAGTCTTAGAATCCGGCAAAGTCGGCTCCGGAGGATACTATGTGACATTCAATGACTCCATCGACATCCCTGCTGCCACTTTATATAAAATAGGTATCCAACTACCCTTAAAGAAATCCGACTTTATCAACTTTGCAAATAAAAATATCCTTGATACGACCGAATCCTGTGGGATACTCGAATGCTCAAGACAGAACATCGCATATCTTTTGGGCAGGAATCAACTGCACCCCATCAAGGAAAATGTTAAGGGTAATCTCTACCTAAAAGGCGATTTACTGAGATGCCGGGATTAGTTAAATATCCATCATTTCCAAAACGAATTTTGGGGGATGTTAATTCCTTTTACCACAATATCCAAATTTTCATGATATTTCAAATTGCTTTGTAAGCGTATATATGTTGTTTATACCATCTTCTCTGTGTTCTAAAATTCTTTTTCCCATCCGGTAGTTCCCCGGTGAAAGCTCACCATATAACCACTCCCAGTTTTCTTTCTTTGTGGATTCCCCTTCGGGAGAAATATTATAAGCTAACAAATTCCAACAAACTTCGTCTATCTTGGTTGGAACAGTGATCCAATTATCTCCTTCTTTCTTTTCCAACCAATATTCATCACCATATGTTAAACCCCAATCTTTATAATCTCCGACCTGCCTGAATACAACCGTCAAACCAGTAGGTGTTACATCCCTGACATCCATTTTTATTACTCTGTACCCTTCCCCGTTATTTGGTTGTTCAGTGTAAGGTTGCTCATACGAAGTATCAGGCGCAGGGCCCATGTCACTCACAAAGTCTTTCTTATAAGCCGGATTAATCCATGCTGAAAGCTCACCATACCCAGCGCCATATACCGGTGAATAATATATCTGATACAATGTTTCATTATTGACATTCATAACCGAAGCTATGATATCAGAAGGTATCCCCTTGTCAGCCATATCTGCAGCATACTTTAGGATCATCATTTCAAGATCATAAAAGTCGATGTATTCTTCAGAAATGCGAAACTCAATTACTACATCATTCGCATCAAAGGATATGGTCGATGCTGCATTGAAGTTCTTGAAATCATCATCAGATAATGTGATTATGGTTTCCTTATCACTGTCTTCAAGCGGGTTACCATAAGACAGGCCACTTATTCTGCCTGCCTTAATCTCTTTGGTATCCTTCGTCCATATCATCATATTCCCTTCGCCCGCTTTATCACCCACTTCTATGTTTACTTCAGCGTTAAAGCTGTCAAGGTAATCCTTTATAGTCCGTTTTACTGCCACCAATGTTTTAAAACCTTCAAGCGACAGACCATTATCAATCCAGTCGGATTCAAAGGCAAAAGACAGATGTTTATTGTCGGAACTGGAAATGTAAACATCTGTATCAAGACCACACTTTTTAGTTTTCAGATTCTGCTGCATTCCTGATAATACATCTTCTGTAATTCCTTTATCAAAATACTCTATTCTGTATGCATCCTCCGGCACAAGACTTCTTAAAAGATCGAAATTTAGTGTCCGGTCTTCCTCTACACTTAATTTAACTGCATTGTCCGGATAATCAATCGATGCTTCATAAAACCCGATTTCTTCTCTGTTCTTTTTTAGAACCGTGAAATAATCAAACAGCTCATCCTGAGTGTATTTTACTTTCTTGTACACTACATGATCATAATCCTGAAGGTTATCACGATCTTTTAATAGGAATATATATAGTGTCAGATTCAGCTCATAATCGCTCCAGTCAAAATCCAGATAATATCCGCCCCAGACATCCTCCGGAAGCTGTTTCTGAATAGTCTCCGCGAGCTTATACATCTCATCTGCACCAATAACTTCCGGTTCGCATGCAGTATCCTTCTGCCCGGAAGATACATTGAGTACAGGTTTATTCTCATGATTATCTGCTACAACGCTATTTGAAGATTTGTCAGGAGTATTGACTTTATCTGTACAGCCTACCAGCAAAGATAAAACCACAACAAAAATCAATAGAATACTAGTTTTCTTTTTCATTTGTCCCCTTTCTCCAGAATCTCGCTCAGTCTCTGTATAGCCTCGTCAGACAAATCAAAATACCCATCAACACACTGGAAACCCTTCATGGCAGGAAAGAAGTCAAAAAAGACTCCAAAGCCAAACTTATTTCTTATTGTAAAGCAATACTCGCCTTCACTCCATAATTTCTGTGCTGCTTCCATTTCATTGTCATCCGGGTATAAATGATTTTCATCGGTTTGTTTATAAAGAATCAGATGACGGTCTTCATCGAAATATATGT
>JAILGF010000082.1 GCA_024696945.1 Lachnospiraceae bacterium
TGATAATAAGGTTTGGTGGTTAAAAGAGCAGGGAGGAGAACATAAATTTTCCTTTGACAAAGAAATTGTATATAATCTTATGACTGATTACCCGGACAAACTCACTCCCGAACAAAAAGAAATATTTGATAATGAGAATCCGTATTGGGTAAGGTATTTTCAGAAGAAGAAAACTTCAGAATCAGAAAAAAATGATTAGAATGGAGAAGTATTCACATGAAATGGATATTTTTTGACCTTGGTGCGACTTTGGTTGACGAAAGTGATGTTTATAAAAGCCGATGTGAATTTGCAATCAAACATTTAAACATTACCTCTGAGGAGTTTATGAATAAGGTTTATGAGGAAGCAAAGATAAGCCCGACACCTATCAGAACAGCAGCCAAAGCTTATGGGGTAGCTTTGCCGGAGTGGGATAACAGTTTGGAAAAACTGTATGAAGCGGTTCCTGATATAATCAAGGGCTTATACGGTAAATATAAACTGGGGATTATTGCAAACCAATCTTTAGGGACACAGGAAAGAATTTACAATTGGGGTATAGGGAAATATTTTGATGTTGTAATGGCATCGGCCGAAGCAGGGTGTGCAAAGCCTGATATGAGAATATTTAAGATGGCTCTTCAAAAAGCAAAATGTGAACCAAACGAAGCTGTTATGGTCGGAGACAGGCTGGATAATGATATTGTTCCGGCCAAGAAACTGGGAATGAAAACGGTATGGGTGCGTCAAGGTTATGCAATATACCAGAGCATAGATGACGAGAGTAAAATACCGGATTATATTGTTGACAGCATAGATGAATTAATAGGTTTAAATCTGTGAAATCTCGGTTTATTTCCGTTTTTACGTGTGCTATAATGTGACTATGTTTAATTATAATATAGTCATGGAAAGCGAGAACAACATTGAGCGAAAACAATTATGAGCCTTTTGAAAAGGTAGATCTTCTGGCACCGGTGGAATTAACGGCGATAAGCGGATTAGAATCACCGTTTGAGGCTCCGGTACCGTCGGATACGGATAGTGCTAAAGATACCGGAAAAGGCGATATTGGAGAAGAATATTCAGATAATCTGAGAGTCGATCCCAACTTTTTATTCCGTGAGGACGAGGAACTCAAGAAAAAACTTGAGGAAGACAGAAACAGAAAAACTAAACTGTTTATAGCAGTAACTGCTTTTGTGGTTATGTTTATCCTGGCATTTTCATTTATGAGAGGGGTCATGGGTAATATAGCTAAAAAGAGTGAAGAGACGAAAGCAGATTTACCGTCGGTAGTTACCATAAAGGATTCCCCGATACAGGGTTATTATAAACAGGATCCTGTGTATGGCATACTGGAATATGATTCGGCAGATCGTCTGGACTCAGAGCTGGTAACCTTTAATCCTGATATTATTGAGTATACAGGTGCATACCAAAGAACTTTATACTTTAGGATATCACCAAAACAGGAAAACGTAGCTGTTCAGGTGAATGTACAGATGTTTGACAGATATGGCAATACGATCGGAAATGAATCCGGTTCAAAAATGGCAATCGCGAAAGGAAGTCATGGAATCATTCCGGTAACCTTTCAAATCGATCCGCTTATGGACTTAAATGATGTAACTTACAAGATCAGTTCTTCGGCATATGAAATCCAGGGAGAGCCTTCATATAATAAGATAACTAAATTGGAGCTGCCGCCGGATGGATATATGCGTATTTACATGGAAGGAGATAAGTATCTAAACAAAGAAGCTTATGTTGTATCTTATAAGGATGAAAAGATCATATCTGTAGATAGATATTCAGCGGATATTTTAGAAACAAGTGCAATCCTATACTGTGATATCGGCACAGATTATACCCGTTGTGAAGTATATTATTAATATTTTACAGGAATGATGGCGAGGCAGATAATATATGAAAAGAAAAATACTTATAATCGATGACGATGAAGATCTTTCGATGATAATATCGGATATGCTTACGGATCATGGGTATGATGTGACACTTGCTCCCGACAGTGAAACTGCATTCGGGTTACTGACACAAAACAGTTTTCATCTGATCCTTCTGGATATTAATCTACCGGATGCCTTAGGCTTTGATGTATGCAGGGAACTGAGGAGAATATCTTCAGTTCCTGTTATATTTGCCAGTGCGCGTACCAGTGAAACTGACAGGATTTCCGGGCTTGATATAGGCGGTGATGATTATATATCAAAACCCTTTTCCATGAAAGAGCTGTTATCAAGGATAAATGCACTTATACGCAGAACTTATGGGTATGCTGACATTAGTAAGACCGTATTTTTTGGCCAGGTCATGGTGGATATAGGTGCCCGAACGGTTACAAAGAACGGTAAACCTGTAAATCTATCCTTAAGGGAATTTGATCTGTTGGCATATATGTGCGAACATCCGGATACCGCACTCACTAAGGATAAACTGCTAAGTGAAGTATGGGGGACATTTACTGAGGTGACTCCTGCGACTTTGACTGTACATATGAGATGGCTTCGAGAGAAGCTTGAAGATGATCCTGCTGATCCTAAGTATTTAAAAACTGTTTATAAGACAGGTTATATTTTGGAGTTAAAAAATTGAAGACTAGATTATTAAGAATCACTATTTTGTTTTCTTGTTTGATCATAGGTATTACCATATTGATGACATTACTGTCCGGGTCCAAGGGTACCGTTGACAGGCGCTCAACAGAAATACTTGATTGTAACGAAATATTCCAGCTGATAGATCTGGGAGAATATACAAAAGCACAGGAAAAACTGGCGGATTTTCAGGACAGCCTGAGAAAACCGATCAATTATGAAAGCTCTGAAACGAAAGTATTCATAATATGCGGTATGGCTGTCCTGTATATTGTTTTTGTGTTTTTATATGTTTATTTCAAGATACTTCGCCCTTTTGACAGGATGAAGGATTTTGCATCCGAGGTTGCCAAGGGCAACTTTGATGTACCGCTTAAATATGAACGCTCGAATTATTTTGGAGCTTTTACCTGGGCATTTGACAGCATGCGCAAGGAGATCACGAGCGCGCGGATGGCCGAACATGAGGCAATCGAGAATAATAAAACCGTCATCGCCACGCTTTCGCATGATATAAAAACACCTATTGCTTCTATACGTGCATATGCCGAAGGACTTGAGGCGAACCTTGATGTATCTCCCGAACGCAGAAGCAGATATCTTCAGGTGCTGATGAAAAAATGTGATGAAGTGACCGAGCTTACAAACGATCTGTTCCTTCATTCGCTTTCTGACATGGGAAGGATAGAGATTAAACCCGAAGAGCTTGAACTTGTACCGTTCGTGGAACAGACGGTGTCTGATATTACCGCTGACAAAAAGGATGTTATATTTGCAAAGCCTGATTTTTCACCGGTTATTTGTGCTGATAGAAAAAGGATGACCCAGTTGATTGAAAATCTTATCAATAATTCCCGTAAATACGGAAAGACAGATATCAATATTTCAATGACTAAAAAGGATAATTTCGTTCAGATGTGCTTTATGGACAGGGGAAGCGGAATCCCGGATGAGGATATGCCCTTTATAACCGATAAGTTTTACCGAGGAAGAAACAGCGGAAATGAAAACGGGTCCGGACTCGGGCTTTATATTGTTAAGTATATAGCAGAACAGTCAGGGGGTACACTGGAGCTGCAGAACATGTACCCGGGACTGAAGGTGACGGTATCTCTGCCGATGAAATGAAAAAAGAACCTGATTGTTCAAATGTCTTAATTACTTCTTAATAAGTTGTGAGTTATAATTTCGTTGTACTTAGAATTATAACAGGAGATTAAGAATCATGAAAAAAGCTATTATTTCAGCAAAGAATCTATGTAAGAGCTTTGCACACAACGGTGGACAGGTCCATATCATACAGAATGTTGATCTGGATATCTATGAAGGTGATTTTACAGTCATCATGGGCTCATCGGGTTCCGGAAAATCAACCCTGCTTTATGCATTAAGCGGAATGGATCAGGCTACGTCGGGAAGAGTTGAAATAGCGGGCATGAATATTACCGAAATGAGTGAGAAGGAACTGGCCAAGCTTCGCCATACCAGATTCGGATTTGTGTTTCAGCAGATAAACCTTGTCAGCAATCTGACACTTTTTGAAAATGTAGCCGTACCGGGATATCTGAATAAGGACCGTGCATCCGCAGAGGTCAATGAGACGGCTGAAAAGCTTCTTCAAAAAATGGGAATTTCAGATATCAAAACACAGCTTCCCTCTCAATGTTCGGGCGGAGAGCAGCAGAGATGTGCAATAGCGAGAGCATTGATAAATTCTCCGGATATCGTGTTTGCAGACGAACCGACCGGAGCACTTAACCGCCGGAATACCACAGAGGTACTAGACCTTTTTACCATCTGCAATAAAGAAGGACAGAGTATCCTGATGGTAACGCATGACCTTAGGGCAGCATTAAGGGCTACGAGACTTCTTTACTTAGAGGATGGAAAGATCATCGGAGAACTGACTCTTCCTTCCTATAGTCCTGAGACCGAAATAAGCCGCGAGACACAGGTGAATTCATGGCTTACTTCTATGCATTGGTAGGAGGCAGCTTATGGATATCATATTACTTATAAGAAAAAATATCAGATACAAAAAAGGCTCTTTCAAAAGCATAATCATGCTGATGCTGATCATAGCTTTTTCGATAACCACCATTGTGAGCATAAAAGAAAATGTACCGCGTTCGATAGAAAATGCTTATGATCGTGTATATGACAGCAGCATAACTCTTAACATCTGCTCAAAATATCTTACGGACGAAATACTTGACGAAGTGGTTATACACCCTTTGGTAAAAAAGGTGGAGGTAAGAGATTCTTTAGCACCTGATAAGTATTCTTATTCCAATGGGCAAAAAGGTACATTCAGTATCCGTATAATGCAGATAGATACAAGTATTGACAGAATTTGGAATGAGGATTTTTCTGATTATGCGGATAACGTTCCGGAGCTTTGCAACGGAGAGGCATATCTTCCGAGAGCCATGGCGGAAAAGGATGGAATAAGTATCGGGGATTCCATTATAATCGGATTTAAGGATGATACCTATTCCTATAAAGTGACCGGATTGGTTGAAGAACCTTCCTGCGGAAGCTCGTTTATAGGAAGTAAGGCGATATTTATTTCAGAAGAAGATTTTAAGAGCTTAAGTGTAGAAAGAAAAATGGCTGTAGATAGAGACCCTGAAGCGGAAAACGATCTGTACAAAGTGATTTACATAACACAGGCTGATGGTTCAAATTACAGTGACAGTAAATTTGCTTCGGTTCTTAACAGTGAAGTACGTCTCGGAAGTTTTGCGGCGGGTATGATCACACGTTATGAAAGCCTGCACTATCAGGGCTTGATGCCTGATATCATATCAAATATATTCCTTGCATTTGTTATAATACTTACGGTGATAGTATTTGTTGTAATGTCCAACAGCATATCATCAAGTATAGAACTGAATTATGTGGATCTGGGCATACTTAAGGCACAGGGCTATGACAGCGGAAGGTTAAAACTGGTTTTCTTAGGCCAGTATATGTTGGCCGAGGTCATCGGATCGGTGCTCGGTATTGTCCTGGCTTTCCCGGTATGCCGCTTTTTATGCCGAGCATTTGAACCGATAATAGGACTCAAGATATACGGAGGCATCAACATCCTTTTAAGCCTCGCCATAATCCTGGGATTGCTTATCTTGTCGGCGGCTTTTATAGTATTGGTATCAGGAAAGGTCGGCAGTATTTCACCCATAAGGGCGCTCCAGAGCGGACGCAGTGAGGTATATTTTGATTCCAGACTTAATGTACCGGTAAGGAGCAGTTTCCTTTCCGCAGGTCTCGCATTAAGACAGTTTACATCCGGTAAACGCAGATATGCGGCATCGATAGCAATAGCATCGTTATTGATGTTCTTTTTACTCACGATGACCGGTATGACGGATGCGGTTTCGTCTGAAAATGCCCAAAGAGCAATGGGGGCTACTTCTGAAAATATCGCAGTAACGCTTCCACTTGATTATTCGCTTGAAAACACGAAGATCATAAATGAACAATTTGCACTTGCTGAAAGCGTGATAAAAGATTATACTGAAATTCAGGAGCGGTACAGAGAATCTACACGCAATATGCTTCTTAACGGAGAGCAGCTTTCGTGTATCGTAAGCGAAGATGAGGAAAGCCTTACGATCACGGAAGGAAGAGCTCCGCGTTATAAAAATGAGATAGTCATAGGCCAGATATATGCTGAGGATATGGGGTACAAAATAGGCGATGAAGTAAAGGTATCCTATCAGGGCGGCACCGGAAGCTTTATAGTAACAGGATTTTGTACAGGGCTTCAGGATACCGGCAGATTTTTCGGAATGACCGGGGACGGAGCCAGGACTCTGAAAAGTGATTTTGCGGTTCATTGGGCAGGATATATGTTAAAGGATATAGATAAGCTCGATGAGATTAAGGACCGGCTTACAGAAGTCTTAAATGATAAGTGCACTGTAAAAACCTATATGCCCGGAGAAGCAGATGCGGTATTTGTCCAGTTGTCAAGTGCAATAAAGGCAGTGATCTACGTAATATCCGTGATCTTTGCACTGGTAGTGGTATCAATGGTATGTACCAAGACATTTATCAGGGAACAGACGGATATTGGAATATATAAATCTCTTGGATTTACATCGAGTAACCTTAGACTACAATTTGCAGTAAGATTCCTTTTGGTCGCAGTTTTTGGTATAATAATAGGTGTAACGCTTAGCCTTATTTTCTCTGAGAAGCTGCTTTCATTGCTTCTTCGAAGCATGGGTATTGCGAATTTTGTTATAGAATACAGGTTTATAACCGTATTCCTTCCTATTGTGGCCATAGCAGTCAGCTACTTTGTTTTTGCATATCTGACTACGGCAAAGATAAAGAAGGTAGAGGTCAGAGCACTGATAACAGAATAAGGATATAGCCGGATAATATAGCGATTTGGAGTGTAACAGTAAATGAACATCCTGAATGTTGAAAATGTTTCAAAAACATATATGTCAAAACCCGTACTCAGCGGAGTATCTGTCGGGATAAGCGATACCGACAAGATCGGAGTGGTCGGTATCAACGGTACCGGTAAGTCAACACTTTTGGCGATTGTGGCAGGAGTAGTAGAACCTGACAGCGGACAGGTGGTAATGAATAATAATCTGCGTATTTCATATCTGCCACAAAACCCTGTGTTTGATACCGGAAAAACGCTTTTAGAGAATATAACAGACAAGATATATGCAGGCGGTGACCACTGGGATAAAATGGGTGAGATCAAGGCAAATCTCGCCAAATTCGGAATAGACGATCCGGAGTGTAATCCTGAAATTCTTTCGGGAGGACAGAAAAAGAGAGCGGCTCTGGTTGCAGCCGTAATGACACCTTCTGATCTCCTTATCCTTGATGAGCCGACAAATCATCTTGATTTGGAGATGATAGAGTGGCTGGAGGATTTCCTGAAGCGGTTTAAGGGTGCTCTTCTTATGATTACCCATGACAGATATTTTCTTGATGAAGTGACTAACCAGATCATTGAAATCGATAAGGGAAATACATATAGGTACGAAGCAAATTATTCCGGTTTCCTGGAGATGAAGGAGCAGCGTCTCGAATACGAACAGGCAGCGGAAAGAAAGGCAGCGGCGTTATATAAAAAAGATCTTGCGTGGATGCTGCGCGGTGCAAGAGCCAGGGCTACAAAACAGAAGGCACATATCCAGAGGTTTGAGGCACTTCGGGACAGGCAGCTCCCGGAAGAGGAACGTTTTGTAACACTTAGTTCTCTTCCGACCAGAATGGGAAATAAGACACTTATACTTGATAGTATATCAAAAGGGTATGGTGGGGCAATTCTTTTTAAAGACTTTTCATATACCTTTGGTAAGCTTGACAGGATAGGAGTTATTGGACCAAACGGGTGCGGAAAGTCAACGCTTTTAAAGTGCATTATCGGAAGCGTTATTCCGGATACAGGTTCTGTAGAAATAGGACAGACCATAAAAATCGGATATTTTGGACAGGAGAATGAAGCTCTTGATGAGAGTAAACGTGTACTTGATTATATCAGGGATGTCGCAGAGTTCATAAGAACTCCCGACGGCCTGATCTCAGCAACCATGATGTGCGAGAGATTCTTATTTACACCTGATATGCAATATGCGCCGATAGCCAAGCTGTCGGGTGGAGAAAAGAGACGGCTTTATCTGTTAAGGGTTCTGATGGAAGCACCCAATGTGATAATACTTGATGAGCCTACGAATGATCTGGACATCCAGACTTTACGGATTTTAGAGGATTATTTGGATAACTTTCCGGGGATCATTTTGACGGTAAGCCATGACAGATATTTTCTGGACAGAGTGGTTACAAGGATATTTTCTTTTGAAGGAAACGGAAAAATCGTACAGAGTGAAGGCGGGTACTCGGATTATGTTTTCCGAAAGAAAAACGCTATAGCAGAGGCCGATAAAGGCATATCTGATAAAACAGGTAAGGGGCGGAACAAGCAGGGGGCTTCCGATAACGATGAATCGGATAAGACTGCCAAAAACAGAAACCGTACGGTACGTGAAAAGACAAAGCTTTCATATGCCGAACAAAAAGAGTATGATAATATAGAATCGGAAATAGAGGAACTTGAGAATCGCTGCAATGAACTGGAAAAAGAGATAAACTCGTCATCTACGGATTATACACGCCTCATGCAGCTGCAAAAAGATAAGGAAGAACTTGAAGCAACGATAGAAAGTAAAATGGAGCGGTACATAGAGCTACAGGAGATGGTAGACAGCTTCTCAAAAAAGGAAATATGAGCCGGTTAAGGATGTGACATTTGTCACATCCTTTTTGTTACACTTAACACTACCGATGTGACATTTGGAATTGTATAATGTCATTGTAAGATGAAATACGAAGGAAATCTCAGATCAGCTTCCGGGTGAGGCTGAGGATAATAAAAGGAGGATTACAATTACGATGTCGGAAACAATTGTTGAAGTAAAGAACCTGGTAAAGAGATACAAGGAACTTATAGCTCTGGATAATTTCAATATGAGTATTGAAAAAGGAGAGGTGTTCGGTTTGCTGGGACCCAACGGTTCCGGAAAAACAACAACCATTAACTGCATTCTTTCATTATTAAATTATAACAACGGTGAAATTAAAGTCTTCGGTGAGGAGATGAAAAACGACAGGTACGATCTTAAAAGGAAGATCGGCGTGGTAATGCAGGATGTTGCGGTATTCGATGAACTTAGCGTATATGATAATATCGATTATTTCTGCGGACTCTATATAGAAGATAAGGAAACTAGAAAGAAGTATGTTGAAGAAGCCATAGAGTTTGTAGGACTTGAAGGATTCAAGAAATTTAAGCCAAAGAAGCTTTCAGGTGGTCTTTTGAGAAGACTGAATATCGCTTGCGGAATAGCACATAAGCCGGAGCTGATAATCTTAGATGAGCCGACGGTAGCGGTTGACCCGCAGAGCAGAAATAAGATCCTGGAAGGGATTACGGAACTTAACCGCAACGGCGCAACAATTATTTATACCAGCCACTACATGGAAGAAGTTGAACAGATCTGTACACATATCCTGATAATGGATAAGGGAAAGAATGTTGCGGAAGGCACAAGTGACGAGCTTAAGCGAAGCATTAAGAACACCGAGAACGTGATAGTGGATGTAAGAAATCTGGATGAAAAGCATGTTGAAGCGGTAAAGAAGCTTAATCATGTATATGATGTTAAATATATGTCAGACAGATTGACTATCAAATGTGCGGGCGGAAGACATAATATCTCACATGTTATAGATTATTTCGCAGACAACGGTCTGGATTATGACAGGATATATTCGGAGCTGCCCACATTAAATGACGTGTTCCTGGAGATAACAGGAACTTCACTTAGGGATCAGGAGGCATGATATGTTCTTAAACATACTGTGTAAGAAATTAAAAATTTGTTTGAATAACAAGCAGAATATCTTCTGGACGCTGATGTTTCCTATTATACTGGGAACATTGTTTACGATAGCATTTGGCGGTATATTTGAAACCTACAAGTTTGAGGAGATCAAAACCGCTGTTGTATTTGATACGGATGATGCACAGGTGATCGAGAATGCAAAAAACGTCCTGGAAGGTATTTCAAATGACGGGAAAAAACTACTCGATATTCAGTATCTGGAATATGATGAGGCAGAAGCACTTTTAAAGGACGGAGAAAAGGTAAACGGGATCATCAGGGTGAAGGAAGACGGAAAACTGACTCTGGACATAATAAGCAACGGAAATGAGTCTACTATCCAGCAGAGTATAGTTACCGGATACAATCAGAATGTAACCATGATAGAGAAGGTTGCTAAGGAACATCCGGAAAAGCTTGGCGAGGTTATAAAAGGTATTTCGAAAAGCACTTCCTATGTAATTCCGAAAAGTCTTGGCGGAGACAACAAGGATCCCTTTATCAGTTATTTTTATAATCTTCTTGCAATGACCACGTTGTTTGCTTCAATGCACAGCTTAAGGATCGGAAACAATACCCAGGCGAATATGTCAAAGGTAGGAGCGCGTGCAAATGCATCCCCTGTCAGACGAATGAGCTTTCAGATAGCAGGTTTTATAGCTTCGTATCTGGTTTCGTTTGCTGTAGTTGAAATAGGACTTACATTCCTGCTTTTTGTCTTAAAGGTTGAGTTCGGCGGCGATATTCTGATGATATACCTGACTTCCGCTCTGGCTGCACTGCTCGGCGTTGCACTTGGATTCTTCGTAGGAAATCTCGGAAGCTTTTCGTTGGAGAAAAAGGAAAGCATACTTGTAGCCATTACCCTTACAGGCTGTGCTCTTTCGGGACTTATGTATGGGGATATGAAGATAATCATTGCCGAAAAGGCTCCGATCATCAACAAGATTAATCCGACAGCAGTTATAAGCGATTCATATTATGCCCTGAATATGTTTGGCGCGGGAAGCAGATATTTTGAAACCGTCATTTACATGGTCGTACTTAGTTTGGTTTTGACTATAGGAGGATTGCTCCTCGGAAGGAAGGTCAGCTATGATAGTATTTAAGACATTTTTTAAGGTATTAAGCAGATACAAGTTTTCAATGATAATGTATTTGGCTATCGCTTTAGGGATAATAACGATAATGTCAGGCTTCAATTCTAGTGGAAACGCATCCTATTATTCGGTCAGTCAGGGTATAATCGTTTTAGATAATGATAAGTCGGAGGTATCAAGAGGACTTATCAAATACTTGGAGACTATAAATTATATATATGAGGATAGCTTCTCGGATGAACAGATAACGGATATGATGTATTATACTAAGGCTTCAAATTATCTTGTTATACCTGAAGGTTTTGGTGCGTCTTTCCTTTCGGGCACCGGAGAGCCTTTAAAGATTGAAAGCACGAAAGAAATAGATGCAAGAATGGGGTATACCGTAGAGGCTGAGATGGATAGCTATCTGAATCTTACCGCAAATTATATGAAGGGGGGCTACAGTTTCACGGAGGCAGATGAACTGTCCAGAGAATCCCTGGCGGATATGAGTGCAGTGAATATGGTCTCCGAGGTTGTAATCCAGGATGATAAGATATTTACTGTATTTACTATTCTTCCTTATGCATTGCTTACTTTACTCTGCTCGGCAGTTCTCCCTGTAATACTTAGGTTCGGGACCATGCTGATAAACAGAAGGACAGGTATATCTTCCATGCCTTCAGCTAAAAGACAGTCGATGCTTGCTTTGGCGAGTGCACTGGTTACAATAGGGTTTATTTGTGTTCTTATCTTCATCTCATCACTTTTGTCCGAGGAAATGTTTACGGCACGATGGGCGCTTATAGCAATCGATGTATTTGTTTTCAGTATGACTGCTGTTATGATAATAGTTGCGCTTTCAAGCTTTGGAATTAAGCCCGAGGCAGCCCCTGCCATAACGAATATTGTTGCTCTTTCTTTCTCATTCCTTGGCGGTATATTCGTACCGATTGAACACCTTGGCGGAACGGCAAAAGCAATTGGGCAGTTCCTTCCTACATACTGGTATTCCGAAGCCATCAACAGAATAAAGAGTGGAAGTTCATTTGAAGAAATTTTAAATTGCCTATTGATTCAACTCTTGTTTGGTGTTATGGTATTAGTAATAGGACTTATGGTCGGAAAACATAACGTGAAAAAGACTGCATAAACAAATAAGGGTGATGAATTGAGAAGCTTTGTTGATAAGATCATCCTGATGGTTTTTACCGCGTTAATGCTTTTTGAGGTCTTTGGTGAGGGACAGCGGGTTATAGCAGTGTTTGTGATGATAATAACTGCAGCCTTTATGTCATACTTAAGACTGATCGGAAAAACCGCAGGAAAAATAAATATCGGACTGCAGTACGCAGCGGGACTTCTTATAGCATTAGTTCCGGAGATGATAATACTGCTTCCGATAGTCATATATGAAGTTTTCTTAGACCGGCAGATTGCTGCCGGTCTGGTTCTGTTTGCGGCCTCTGCTTATGCCTGCAGTTTCTTAAAAGTAAACTCGATTCTTTTTATTGCGGTTTTAACAGGACTTGCAGTATATCTTGCTTATAGGACCAAGAAGGTGGAGATTCTGGAGCGTGATAATTTAAAGATACGTGATGAGGGCGAGATAAAAAAGGAAATGCTCCAGAAACAGAACAGTAATCTTCTTGAAGAGCAGGATAAAAACATTTATACCGCCCAGCTTTCGGAAAGAAACCGTATTGCCCGTGAAATACATGACAATGTTGGGCATATGCTTAGCAGGTCAATCCTGCAGGTTGGCGCTATGATGGTGGTTCATAAGGACGAACCGGTGGCAGAGGAGCTTAAAAGTTTAAGGGAAACCCTTGATACCGCCATGAATAACATAAGAGAAAGTGTTCATGATATAAGGGATGATGCCATAGATCTTGAATTGGCTATAAAAGAAATGGCTGAACCGTTGAAGGGGAAATTTAAATTACAGGTTGAGTTTGATGCCGATAAGAAATCGGTGGATAAAGATATTAAATATGCCGTGATCAATATTGTTAAGGAGGCCGTATCCAATATTATAAAGTACAGTAATAATCAAAACGTTCTTATAAGGTTTGACGAACATCCTTCCATGTATCAGCTTATTATCCATGATTACGGAGATGGGGATAATTCAAAGGGTATCGGAAAGGATACGGAGAAAAACGGTAAAAGTTCCGGGAAAAAGAAGAGCAGCCTTGAAACTGTAAAGAGTAACGGAATGGGATTGGAGAATATCCGTACACGTGCCGTACAGCTCGGAGGGCAGGCAAACTTTTCGGATGAAAACGGTTTCAGGATATTTGTCAGGATTCCAAAGGAGAGATAAATGCGGGTATTGATAGTAGATGATGACAATTTGGTAGCTATGAGTCTGAAGACTATCCTGTCTTCCGACAGTGAAATAGAAGTAGTCGGTACCGGAAGTTCCGGAGATGAAGCTATAGAGCTTTACAACAAGACAAAGCCGGATGTTCTACTTATGGATATAAGAATGAACGGCATGACGGGACTTGAGGCCGGAGCCAAGATCCTGGAAAAGAACAGAGATGCCAAGATTCTTTATCTGACGACTTTTAATGATGATGAATATATAATCAAAGCTATATCGATAGGGGCAAAGGGGTATATAATCAAGCAGGATTTTGAGAGCATTATCCCTGCGGTAAAGTCAGTATTTAAGGGACAGAGTGTTTTCGGAAACGCTATAACCGAAAAGCTTCCGGATATTATCAATAAGAAAAAGTCATTTGATTATGAATCCTACGGGATTACTTCACAGGAGAAGGAAATAATAGAGGAAGTTGCGAAAGGATTGTCAAACAAGGAAATAGCTGACGAACTCTGTCTTTCAGAAGGGACTGTAAGAAATTACCTAAGTAATATCTTGAGGAAGCTTGACTTAAGAGACAGGACTAATCTGGCTATTTTCTATTATCAAAATCAGTAAATCAGTAGGATCGGTACCGGCAGCGGAAAAACGCTGTCGGTTTTTTTATGGGGTTTTTGTTGGACAAAACTCGAAAAAACAATTATAAGTAGAAAAATGAAGATTTTTCCATTAAAAATAAAATTGTAGTAGAATATAACTATGGCGTACAACCAAGGATTGTGTTATACTGTTGTTAAATCAAAAATAAGTTGAATTCAATTTCCCAAACAACCGACAGGAGGTATATATTATGGCAAAGACGATAAATGTTTTTTCGACTAATTTACAGGCATTAAGAAAGAAAAAGGGTGTAACACAGGAACAGCTGGCATCATACCTGGGAGTCAGTCCCCAGGCGGTATCAAAATGGGAGAACGGAAGCTACCCGGAAGGCGACCTTCTCCCAAAGATATCGGAATACTTTGAGGTTTCCATATCGTATCTTTACGGACAGGAGAAAGAAAAGGTATCTATAGAACAGGAAGTACAGAATGTTCTTCGTGATGTTTTGGATGATGAAATAAAAGAAGAAAATTTTAATTGTTCCGCATATTTTGACAAAATATTGGATATAGCATGGGCGTTTCAGATTTCCGCCTATAAAAGTAATAAGTATTATTATAAGCGCCCGGAAGTTGCAGAAGGAGAAAGAACTGTTTCTGTCATATCGGACAATGCCGGTTACGGATATTATAATCTGAATCCGGATACACAGTTTTACTCAATAGTAAGGGAACCCGAAAAAGGATTTGCTGCAAATATCCATATTTCGGATAAGATGCGTAATATATTTAAGGCACTTGGTGAACCGGGAGGACTTGAGACGCTGTTTTGTTTCCTTACACTTAATTGTAATGAATGTATTACCGTTTCATCAATTGCGGACAAGGTGGGGATAGGTGTTGAACAGGTTCAATCAATAATTAAAAAATTTAACATCGGAAATGACATATATAAGCCTATAAGCTGTATCGATGTGATCAAAAAGGATGAGAAAGAGAAAGCCTACATCACTGATCTGTCAGGTATATCTATTTATATAGTATTACTGCTTGCGGCTGAAACCATTGTCAATCCGCCTCATGGATATACCATGCAGATAGGCAACAGGAATAAACCCTGGTTTGATAAGAAAGATGTTGATGGAATACTTAAGTTTATACAGGAGAACAGAAAATAATGTCAGAATATAAAGAGAGCAAAGATAATCCGCTCCATAAGGAATTTGGATTATGGAGCAATATAAAATATACTCTGGGCAAAGGCTGGGAGTATGGGAAATCGGCCATAATCCTGGCGGCCATAGGGATGGTAGCAGCGTCGATCCTGCAGTATGCCTGGGGAATTTTTAGCAAGTACGTGCTGGATATAATTGAAAAAAATACCGATGCTGAAACAAAAAAGAATGAACTGATAATGTTTCTGATAATAGCGGGAAGTGTAATGGCCGTTCTGGTTTTAAGCAAAACCGTTTCGGATTCGCTTACATGGTATAAGTACATTGCCATAAGGATGAGGGTAATAAGCGAAAGAGTAGCCCGTGTGCTTAGTCTAAACTATGAAATACTGGAAAGGCCGGATGTACTGGATATGCATGAGCGCGCTTCGGCTGCGGCTGAGGACAATCAGAACGGGTTTGAAGGGATATTTCATATTTTACCGGACTTAGGAAAGAGTCTCCTTACAGCCATTGTTACCTTTGTGGCCGTAACGGTTCTGGATTTCAGACTGATCATCGGCCTTGTGGTCCTTGCAATAATACAGTTTCTGTCTTATCGAAGGGTTATAAAAAAGGACAAGGAAAAGGTCTGGGACAAGATGTCACCGGTATGGCGTAAGATAGACTATATGTCAAGGGTTACTCAGGATTTTGAGTATGCAAAGGACATACGCTTATTCGGTCTTAGCAGATATCTGATAAGCAAACAGAAAAAGATATACGCTGAAAGAGAAGAAAGAATGGACTTGCACTGCGATATGTGGTTTGGACAGGCATTTTTAACCCAGATACTTTCCATGATAGGAAAAGGACTTGTTTATGCGGTTCTTTTTTATGCGGTGATCGAAAAAGGACTTTCAATTGGTAATTTTACCATGTTTATCGCCATGTCCACGGCATTCTCGCAGAGCTTCGTATTTCTGCTTTTGCGCTTCGGAGACTTAAAAAAATGTTCGCTCAGGGTTGATGACTTAAGGTCCTTTATGGAACTTGACATGTATGAGGAAAAAGAAACGCTGCCTTTGCCTAAAGCGGATAGTTACGTAATTGAGTTCAAGGATGTCGGTTACAAATATCTGAAGGCTGAAAAATTTGCGTTAAGACACCTTAACCTAAAGATAAACGCCGGTGAAAGGCTGGCGGTGGTAGGACTTAACGGTGCAGGAAAAACCACTATGATAAAGCTTCTTCTCCGCCTTTATGATCCGACGGAAGGAGTCATAACATTAAACGGAGTGGATATAAAAAATTATAAGCGTGAGGATTATTACCGGCTGTTCGCACCTGTATTCCAGGATGTTGAAACCTTTGCATTCCCCATAGTCGAAAATGTTTCCATGAAGCCTAAAGCCGATACGGATGTGGATAAAGTAACCAGATCGCTTGAAGAAGCAGGACTGGCTGAAAAGATGGCTACACTTAAAAACGGAATAGATACCTATATCACAAATATCGTAGAGGATGACGGAATAGACCTGTCTGGTGGTGAAAAACAGAAAATGGCACTGGCAAGGGCACTGTATAAGGGGGCTGACATAGTGGTTCTTGATGAGCCTACATCAGCGCTTGATGCTATAGCAGAGCAGCAGCTGTATGAACGTTTTGACACCATGATAGGAAAGAAGTCTGCGGTATATATTTCGCACAGGCTTGCTTCTACAAGATTCTGTGACAACATAGCAATGTTTAAGAATGGCGAAATGATTGAATACGGCAGTTTCGATGAGTTGATTGAGAAAAACGGAGAATACGCCAATATGTTCAACGTTCAGGCCAAATACTATAATGACCAGCCTTCAAGCGAAGGTGAGGGAGCATTACAGAATGAATTAGGAGTATAGAGATGTCAAAGAAGAAAGAATTGTCGTCGATGGCTAAGATCATCCCGGTCTTAAAGCTATTGTTTCCGATAACTGCGAAGAAGTTTCCTTGGTTTTTCCCTTGTGAAATATTCAAGGTGTTTATAATGGTGGCAAACACCCTGCTTCCGGTAATTGTTTCACCCATGATAATCGAAGAACTGATTACTGCAAGGGATGTTAAAACCCTGATCATACTTGCTTCGATACTGATAGGCGGAGAGTGTATCACATTAATTATTTGGGAAAAGCTTAACAACAAGCTCCAGAAGTACCAGCAAAGGCTTGATGACTATTTTAACATGCTTGCCGGACAGCATTCAATGGAACTGGATTTCCAGCTTACAGAGGACAAGGATGCCCTTGATCAGGTGGAAAAAGCCAGGACTGGAATGGATTGGTATTCGGGAGGTGTATATGGTATAACGGAGCAGCTGACCGGGTTTACAGCAAATGTTTTCAACGTATTCGGTCTTGTTGTAATCATAAGTCTGCATGCGCCGCTGCTTTTACTGTTGATCCTTGTCTATGTGGTAATTATGGGTTTTGTTACGGCGAAGAACAATAAAATAGGAATGGAAGCCTATAAGAAGCTTTCTAAGGTCAACAGGCTGTTCGGATACTTTGGATGGAATATCGTGGATTTTAGATACGGTAAGGACATTAGACTGTATGATGCAAAGAAGATGATGGTTGATTGTTGGGACAGAAATTCCGAAAAAAGCAATTCCCATTGGGAATGGCAGGCGAAAACCAGCATGAAATATAACCTTGCCGGGGATGTTGCCAATATAATCAGGATGATAGTATCATACATTTATACCGGTTTCCTTGCTATTAAGGGTGTGTTTTCCATAAGTGTATTCGTCCAGATGATCCAGGCAGCAGATGAGCTTAACAACAAGCTGGGCGGATTGGTATACAATGCACAGGAAATAGCGAAACGTTGCAATTATGCATATGAATTCGTACTGTTTATGGAATATCCCGAAGCACTGGAAAAAGGCGAAAGATCTGTGGATAAGGAAATACGTGAAATAGAGTTTAAAAACGTGTCTTTCAAGTATCCGGGTACCGAGAAGATGATACTTGACAATATCAGCATAAAGATTAAAGCCGGAGAACACTTATCCATAGTGGGTCTCAATGGCGCGGGAAAGACCACATTTATAAAACTTCTATGCAGGTTATACGATCCGACGGAAGGCGAGATATTTGTAAACGGAGTCAATATCAAGGAATATGACTACAAGCAGTATATGGCTCTTTTTGCACCTGTATTCCAGGATTTTCGACTGTTTGCATTTCCTATAGAGGAGAATATTACTTTGGTAGACGGGGAGGCAATAGGGGAAGCAGATAACGGCGTGAACACTACCGACATCGAGGATAGATTAAGGCGGGTTATAGAACTGGTTAATATAAAGGAGATGCTCGAAAAACTTGAAAAAGGCTCGAAGACCATGCTTTATAAGTATTTCGATGAGAACGGTATTGAGCCCTCCGGCGGTGAGCAGCAGAAGATTGCCATAGCAAGGGCCTTGTATAAGGAATCGCCCGTGGTAATCTTAGATGAGCCTACGGCGGCACTTGACCCTATAGCCGAATATGAGATATATAAGCAGTTCCATACCTTAGTAGGTGACAAAACAGCATTTTATATCTCACACAGACTTTCATCGTGCAGGTTCTGTGATACCATAGCGGTATTCTCTGAAGGAAAGATAGCAGAGTATGGCAACCATGATACATTGATAAAGATGACCGGCGGCATCTATGCGAAGATGTTTGAAGCACAGGCACAGTATTATAGATAGTTACCATACTCGATTATTATGTGGTTGGAAAATTCGCAAGTTTTATATAAAATTGAGTGTGTGAAAATATTTTCTGTAGATGATATCTCCCAGAATAATTAACAAGCTAGATGATGATAAAATTCGTTATTCAGCTCTCTTTGACTATATATTGCTTCATTGATTATTTCAAGAATAATGATTTATTTTTTATTCTAGTTTAATTGGATGATTTGTTTTTTTTATTTTTTATCGGTAGGAAAAAATTAATTAAGAAGCAAAAACATTCGATTGAGATGACGTAATTTCTTTAATGGAATTATGAGATTATTAGTTGTGTTAGGAAATTTAATTGCTGTTTTTATGAACGAGGAGGGATAAAATAATATGGAAAACTATTATTTGGCTAAAACGAATGAGATGCGTAAGGAATTGCAAGCTTGTGCACCGTATACGGAGGACTTCTTTCCATTAACATCAGAAAATCGGGTAATTCCTGCCCAATCTGAAATGATCCGTCGTTATTTCATGGATAAGGCGGGACTGGATTTGGATGGGATTGCCGCATCTGATATGACTACATGGGAAAAGGTGTTAAAAGTATGCAAGTTTGTGTCGAAGAATATTCGTCATGCCAACCAAAGAGAACCATTGGAAGATCGCAACGCTATTACACTTTGGGAATATTCAAAGCGTGTACCCGGTGGCTTCAATTGCCGATGGCATGCAATTTTGTTAAGTGAACTTCTCCTTTCTATTGATATCAAAAACCATTTCGTTACTTGCCTGCCTAAAGACTATAAGGACCAGGATTGTCATGTTGTCAATCTGGTATGGTTGCCAGAATTATCAAAATGGGCTATGATTGATAGCGATATGGAGGAATATGTGACCGATTCAAATGGCATTCCTTTGTCTTTGGAAGAAATGCGTGCTGAGGTCATCGCCGGGAGAAAGCTGAACATCCATAGAAATACCGACCAGACAGGATTGGATTATATGCAGATGTATTGGGCGAAGAACCTTTATTGGTTTAGCATGCATTTAGCTTATGCCTATGATCTTGAAGGAAAGGATGCATCGTACGATACATATGTGAGTCTTGTTCCTCCGGAATATAATATTTCAGAGGATCCAAGATACTTTGATGGCATGGGTATCACAACCAACGCGATCGCGTTTTGGCAAGGATGAGAAAGTGTACTTCTTTGTGTTAGGTTAGACCTAATATGATATATGCGGTCGGTTTCCTGATAATGACACTGTAGCTGACTGAAAAGTGTGTCTCATCGATAACGTAAATATTTAGGCAGGAGCCGATTAAAGGTTCCTGCCTTTTTTATACTTTTTTACATTGACATACACAATCTAACAATTGACATATCGGGAAATATTATGTAAAATTATACTGTTGGTATAAAAATCTATATTCTGATAGTACTAATAATATATGGATTTATCTCCGAACAGAGTTTAATATATAAACATGATGATCAGTTTAGGAGGAATTTAAGAATGAAAACAGAAAAAACACTATATCAACAGTTACGTGGAGAGTTTTTTCAGCACAACAAACTGCTTTTCGGTTTAGCAGCGTTCTCAGCTTTCTTTTCAGGATTTGGAGGATTGATAATATCATGGCTATTAAAAGCATTGATAGATACAGCTGCTGATGAACCCGGATCGATGTCGTTTGGGATGGACATGATATTGGTTGGCGGATTCCTGGTATTGATGATAATGGCATTTATGCTTGATTATACAACGCGTCCCGCTTTTATCCGAAAAGCGATGACACAGTATAAGAACATGGCTTTTGAAAAGCTGATGGGGAAAGGTATTTCTACATTTAGAGATGAAAGTACAGCAACTTACCTTTCTTCACTTACAAACGATGCGACAAGCATTGAGACAAATTATCTGGCCCAGCTTCTTTCACTGTTTACAATGTCAGTGATGTTTTTCGGGTCTATCGCCTTAATGATCTGGTATTCGCCATTGTTTACAGCGGTTGCAGTCGGAGTGACGATCCTTCCGCTTTTTGCTTCATTACTTACAGGCAAAAAAATGGTAGTTGCTGAGAAAAAAGTTTCCGAACAGAACAAGAATTTTACGGCAGTACTTACGGATTGTCTGGGAGGATTTTCCGTTATCAAAAGCTTTAAAGCTGAAAAAGAAATCTTTAAGATGTTTTCTGCTCAGAACAAAGAACTTGAGGGTTCAAAGTTTACAAAAGAACGCATCAAGACCATAGTAGGTTTGATAGGCTCCATGGCCGGTATGCTTGCACAGACAGGAGTATTTGTTGTAGGAACTTATCTTATCATTTCGGGATACGATCTGACTACGGGTACTGTAATGATGTTTGTCAATCTTATGAATTTCATGATACAGCCGATCGCAGCCTTACCCGGATTGCTTGCAGGACGCAAGGCTTCATTGGGTCTGGTAAAGAAATTGGCTGATGCTTTAGAGCAAAATAATGAAAATAGCGGAACTGAATATCTTAACTCATTAAAGAATGAAATTTCATTAAAAGATGTGTCATTTGGGTATGATAATGAAAAAGAAATACTTCACAATATCTCCGCAGAATTTAAAGCCGCTGGTGCATATGCAATAGTAGGAGCTAGTGGAAGCGGAAAATCAACATTGCTGAATCTGATAATGGCTTCAAGTTCTGATTACAAAGGTAGTATCCTTATGGATGGTAAGGAAATCAGGGATATAAAGGCTGAGTCTTTGTATGATGCAGTTTCGGTCATACAGCAGAATGTGTTTGTTTTTAATGCTTCTATCCGAGACAACGTGACCATGTTCAGGGAATTTCCTGAAGAAGAACTTGACTCAGCGATAAAACATGCTCATCTGGATGAGCTGATAGCCAAACGCGGAGAGGATACTCTGTGCGGAGAAAACGGAAGCGGTCTTTCCGGAGGAGAAAAGCAAAGGATATCTATTGCAAGAAGTCTGCTAAAAAAATCTTCGATACTTTTGGCTGATGAAGCAACTGCAGCCCTGGACGCGCAGACCGCATGGCAGGTTTCAAACGATATTCTGGATCTTGAGGGAATTACCAGGATTGTGGTAACGCACTCTTTGGAGGAAAACCTGCTTAAACGTTATGACAGTATATTAGTGTTAAAGGACGGAAAGGTTGAAGAATTTGGAAGCTTTGATGAACTGATGGAGAAGCAGGGATATTTCCATGCGCTTTATACTGTATCACAATAAGGAACTTTGATTGAGAACAAAGGAGAAAACAGAATGGATATTAAATTATCGGAAAACATTCGAAAATTCAGGAAAGAGAGGCGGTTTACACAGGAACAGCTGGCGGAGGTCCTAGGAGTTACGACCGGTGCGGTACATAAATGGGAATCCGGAATTTCGATACCTGACATAAGTCTGATCGTGGAAATGGCTGATTTCTTTAACACTTCAGTGGATGTTTTATTAGGCTATAAAATGAAAGATAATCACATTCAATCGACTATTGAAAGAATGGAAGAAATGTGCCGTAATACAGATCGTGAGGCTTTAACGGAAGCTGAGAAATTGCTTAAGAAATATCCGAATTCTTTCAAGGCGGTTGCTGAATGTGCCGTAATATACAGTTTCTTTAGTGTAGGAAAAGGGAAAGAGAAAGAATGCCGAAGGGCCCTGGAATTATATGAACAGGCAAGAATTTTGATAGATCAAAACACCGAACCGCGTATTAGTGAAGAGACTATTCTGGGAAGTATGTCAATGGTATACTTGCTTTTGGGAGAATATGAAAAAGCAGTTGATATACTCAAAGAGCACAATCCAAACGGGATGTTCAGTGATAATATCGGATTGATACTGGCATTATATCTTAACAAACAGAAGGAGGCTGCTCCTTATCTTATCGAGGGAATACTTTCCGGATATGGTTCGCTTTGTAATTCTATTCTTGGTTATACAACAGTATTATGTGCGGAAAACAAATATCCTACAGCAAAAAAATTGCTTTGTACGGCTTTGGATATAATAAAAGGATTATTTGGGAATACTACAATCAGTTTTATCGACAAAGAGTATTCGTATGCATATATACTGCTTGCCGCTGTTTCTCTGAAAATGGGTGAAAGGGATGCGGCTGAAGAGTTAATTAAGAAATCGGTATATCATACTAAAAGATTTGATTCCGCACCGAATTACGGAATAGGCGAATTAATTTTTGATATTCCTGAAGATTTTAAAGCTTTATCCCGTGATATCCTGGGTGACAGTGCTAAGGAAAGCGTAGAAACTATGCTGAAATTCATAAACGATCCGAAAATAAATGAGCTGTGGAATTCTTTTTATGAATCAGAAGGGTAAAATCAATCAGAGAACAGTCCTATGTCGAATGTTTCCGAAGGAAAAGTTTGACACGGCTCCGATGTATGTCCGTCTCCGCAGGAGACGAGATTGGTAACGAAGCGGTGGAGTGGACTTTGTCCCGGTGATTGAAATTCTCATTTGACAAATAGATTTTTCTATGTTAGTATGGAGTTGTTAAAGGAGTTACAACCACATACTAATAATGTGATAAGGATGAGGTAAGAAAATGCTGGTAATGCGCATAAGATAATTTTTTAAGACGGATACTAAGGAACCTGTGAATAACAGGCTTATTTTGGTGTACTCTTAAAAGATGATCTGCGCATAGGTATTTTCTTTTATTTTACATAAACACACTATAAGTGTTTATATTTTTAAAGATTAGCTGCAGGTCTGCTTTGAGTGTACAAAGCAGATTTTTTTATTGGAAGGAATTAAAATGGATAAGGATAAAAAATATAAAATATTACAGAACCTGTCCTACTGTTTAAAGGAAACCGAAAAGGGCTGTCCGAAGCTGTTGGTGTTATGCACTCTGGTAATACTTGCCAATTGTGCGGTACCTGTCATTACGGCGTTCCTGCCTAAGGTTATAATAGAGGAGATAACAGTAGGGTCGGGGTTACAGAGATTATTACTGATCACGGGAGGTCTGGCTTTGGCTTTAGCACTGACCGAGACCTTTCAGAAGTATCTTGAACGCATGATATATTGGAATAAGTTCAAGATGAATACTCATTTTTTAAGAAAAATCACAAAGAAAGGACTTACTACCGATTACAGGAACCAGGAGGATGAGCATTTTAGAGAACTACAGAGTGAAAGTTTCTCAAGCTGTAATGGTAATTTCTCATACTTTCTGCAGACTTATGACGCGGTTGTCATGTTCTTTTCCAACCTGCTGGGGTTTATTGCATTTGCCGGGATACTGGTTACGCTTAACATGTGGATCATCCTGTTTCTTATTGTGACTACTTTAGTGAGCTTCCTGCTCAATCGCAAGGTATTAAAGTGGGTTGATACCAATATGGATGAGAAGAACGGTTATGAGCACGGAATGCAATATATAATCGGTGTCTCGAATGATGTACAGGCTGCAAAGGATATACGTCTCTACAACATGCCGCCATGGCTCGACAAGCTTTATGAAAAGTATATGTCAGGCCTAAAGGGATGGTACAGGAGATATACTGCGAAGCTGTTCGGGGTATCGGCTGTTGACAGCGGTATGTCTCTCTTAAGAGAGGGAGCAGTATATGCTTATCTGCTGTACCTCGTAATTGAAGGCAATATTACCGTCGCAGAGTTTGTGCTCTACTTTAATGTGGTGGCAGGTTTTTCAACCTGGCTCGGAAGCATGCTCGGTCAGCTCAATAATCTTAACCGGCTGAGCATAGCTATGAATCGGTTCAGGTCCTACTTAGAGTATCCCGAAGAGTATAAAAGGGAAGGTGGGAAAGAAATTAAGGATAAGGAAAAGCCCGGAAGAATAGAGTTAAAGGATGTATGCTTTAGATACAGTGAGGACGGAGAGAATATTATAAAGGATTTCAACCTTGATATAAAACCGGGCGAGCACTTAGCTGTGGTGGGACTTAACGGAGCAGGAAAGACTACTATGCTGAAGCTCATGATGGGGCTGACTGAACCGACAAAGGGTCAGGTGCTTTATAACGGCACGGATATCAGGGAATTTAAACGCGATAAGTATTATGAGATATTTGGTGCAGTTCTTCAGGACCATTCACTGCTTCCTGTGACCATAGCCGAGATAGTATCGGAACAGCCTGACCTAGGGGAAATAGATGAGGAAAGAGTATTGCAGTGTCTGAAATCAGCAGGTCTGTCGGATAAGGTCGCATCCCTTCCGGAAGGAATCAGGAGCAAATATGATAAAACGTTCTGGGATGATGGTGTAAACTTCTCAGGAGGAGAGATACAGAAGCTTCTTTTGGCAAGGGCTCTTTACAGGCAGTCACCCATAGTGGTACTCGATGAGCCTACTGCGGCCCTCGATCCAGTATCGGAGAACCGCCTCTATGAGACCTATGACGAGATGATGAAAGGTAAGTCAACGGTATTTATTTCACACCGTCTGGCATCTACCAGATTCTGCAATCGTATCATCCTTATAGAAGCCGGAAGGATCATAGAGGAAGGCACTCATGATGAGCTTCTTGGCTTAAAAGGCAGGTATTATGAGTTGTATGAAACTCAGGCAAAGTATTACAGGATTAATAATGAGTCACAAAACGGGGAGGTGAGCAGTGATGAGATTTAAGAAGCGCGTAGAAAATACAAAACGCGGCTACAGGATACTTGCAAAATACTGCCCCGGACTTATCAGGGCAAAGGTACTTCACAGCATTGCCAAGACTGTGCTTCCGTTTGTAACCATATGGTTTTCGGCAAGGATCATAAATGAGATATCAAATGATAGGAATGTATCCAGACTGATATTATATGTGGCACTTACCATAGGCATCAATTTCATCTTATCCATGATTAAAAACGTTATGGAGAAAAAGGTGAATGACAAAGAGTCGGGAATGTGGAATTATTTCTCGAAGGTCTTTTCAGATAAGCAGATGGAGATGGATTTTGTTAATCTGGAAGACCCGGATATCAGAAAACAGAAGCAGAAGGCGGAAGAGAATCTTTTCATGTTCGGAAACGGTTTGGGACAGCTTGTATGGGATACCTCGGGACTTGTGGAGGTATTTATAGGAATAGCGGCTTCTATAGCACTGACAGTATCGTTTTTTACCTCGAAGTCCGGAAATGCCGTTATAGATTCACCCGCATGGATAGCGGGACTTCTGCTGATAGTCATTCTTTCGGGGATTATCACTTCAAAGCTTAAGGCAAAGGAGCAGGATGTATTTGAAGAATGGACCGACAGCAATGTGTGGTTTAACAGGGCATTCATGTTTTATGGGCATGAGCTGTATTCAGACTCTGCGAGGGCAAAGGATGTAAGGCTATACCGTCAGGACAGGTTTGCTGACCGTGAGATGCAGAAGCTGCAGGATAATAATGAGAAGGACAACGGACTTTTAAGAAAAATGAGCTCCTGTCAGTCAAGATTGGCATTGTTCAAGGGAATATGTGCATGTTTATGCTATCTGCTTGTTGTGGCTAAGGCCGGACTTGGAGCATTTGCGGTAGGCAGCATAGTTCAGTATGTAGGGGCTCTCATTAAGATGGTTGAGAGCTTTGGGGAGCTTTCAGATGTTATATCGGAGAATAAGATATATACGGAGCATCTGGAGAAGCTCTATGAGTATCTGGATATTCCAAACAGGAAAAATACGGGAAATGTCCATATAGATGAGAGTATTCTTAAATCGGGGTGTGAAATTGAGTTTAAAAATGTTTCATTTAAGTACCCGAACAGTGAAAATTATGTGTTAAGGAATATTAATACGAAGCTGAATATCGGAATGAAGCAGGCATTTGTGGGGCAGAACGGAGCAGGAAAAACGACCTTTGTCAAACTCCTGTGCAGGCTGTATGATCCGACTGAAGGACAGATACTGCTGAACGGAAGAGATATCAGGGAATATGATTATGTGGAATACCTTAAAGTATTCTCATTTGTATTCCAGGACTTTAAGCTTCTGGCATTTCCTTTGGGCCAGAATATTACAGCTGATACGGAAGTGGATGTGGATAAGGCAACGGAATGTATAGAGAAGGCAACACTTTCGGAAAGGTTTGCCGGTTTATCTCAGGGGCTTGAGACATATCTGTACAAGGATGTTTCTGAAAAAGGGATACAGATATCCGGAGGAGAGGCTCAGAAGATAGCTCTGGCAAGAGCTCTGTACAAGGATTCACCCATTATAGTACTGGATGAGCCGACTGCAGCTCTTGATCCGATAGCAGAAGAGGAAATATACAGCAATTTCAGCAGCATAACCGAGGATAAAACCGCCATCTACATCAGCCACAGATTATCCTCATGCAGGTTCTGCGATGAGATAACGGTATTTGATAACGGGAAGATTGTTCAAAAAGGAACACACGAGAATCTTGTAAAGGATGAATCCGGCAAGTATGCCGAGCTTTGGAATGCACAGGCAAAATATTACCGGACCGCATAATGCGGTCCGGTAGGGAGATCAGTGCCTTCGGAACGGTCCTCTTACAGGTCGGATAGCATGCTGGGGACACATTTCCTGGCAGCAGTAACAGCGGATGCATTTTTTATAATCGTAAACGGGAGGTGAAGACTTCCCGTTTTTAAATTCCACAGCTTTTCCGGGAACAGGGCAGTGGTCAACGCAGATGCCGCATTTTACACATTTTTCCTTATCAATTACCGGACGTCTGGCAAGCTTAGTCATAAATCCTGAGTATTTCATAAGAAAAGTGTTTTTGGGCTTTTCTCTGCCGACATCGAAATCAGCATTTCCATATTTTTCAAAAAGCTCGTTCTTATTTATAATATGGCCGCTTGTACCGGTATTAGATTCATCGGGGTCACATAATATGATTTCAATTTCGTCTTCTTTGTCGGTACCGATACCCATTCTGCAGCCCTGCGAATTGGTCGGAACAAGCTCGGGGTCAAGGTTGATAAGATAGCAGTACACAGTATCTAAAGCTACCGGATCTTCGGAGATAAGGGTAACGTTCATGGGTGTCGGTGTTCCGGCTCCGGGTCCGTTCCCTTCCATGGCAATGATGCCGTCCATTATATGGAGCCTGGGATGGGTACATCTGTGGATATCGGCAAGCATTCTTGCAAAAACGGTGTCATTGGGGAATTTGACGTGCCCCGCAGCTTTCCTATAGCCGCAGACAAATCCATAAACATTTTTGACTGCTCCTGTGATGCGCTCGAGAGCGTGGGTTTTCATTTTGCATACGTTTATAATAGCGTCACTTTCAACGACTTCCTTGCAGAAATCAAATTCTTTGCAGGTAATTCCGTCAGAAAAATCAACATGGACATTTTCTGACATGGGAGTGAGCTTAGCGCCGTACATGGTATCATCGTTTAAGCCGAGAAGTTTCATGGCTCCTTCACAGCTGCCATGACCGGGGGAATCTCCTGATTTTACATTCTCGCATCCACATTCTGATAAGAGCCTATAGACTGCCTTTAAAACCGAAGGATGTGTGGTAACGGCTTTGTCAGGTATTGCGGCACTTAACAGATTCGGTTTTACAAGTATTTTTTCTTCAGGTTTTACAATACTTTTAAGGCCTCCGAGTTCAAGGAGGCCTTTTTTTAAAGCGCTATAAACTTTTTCTTCATCATAAGAGTCGCATGGAATAACAATTACTTTTGATCTATCCATATATGAAATCCTTTACATTGTCAGCATAACCACCAGAGCACAGATTAAAAGCTGAATTATGCAGAACCTGATAACTGTCTGGGTATCCGACCAGTCCTTTACCTTACGCGCCTCGTCATGAAGCGGTGTACGGGTATTCTTGAGGATGCTTATCTTTAAAAAGCGCTTGAGGAATATTTTTACCAGCCCTATTCCTCCGTCTACGATGAATACTATACAGATAGGAAGGAAGAGGAAGGGATCACCGCATTTCATGGCAGCGATGGCCAGAAATACACCTATTGTTCTTGAACCGGCATCTCCCATGAGTATAATGCTCGGACTGGCATTAAACCACAGATAAGCAATGAGTGCAGCAAGGAAGAGAACTTCATAGAATAGGAAGTCATTTTCCTTTGTGATCAGCATGAATGAGATCAGGCAGATCGTTGTAAGGCTTGTACATAAGCCATCTACTCCGTCGGTACAGTTTACAACGTTTATAGCCATCCAGATAAGGACGGTTGCAAGGATTACGTAAACCACATAAGGAATTTCAAAGCTTATAGGCTTCCTGATCACAACGGAAACCAAGCGGAGAACGACAGATGTATCATTATGAGCAGCGAAGGTAATTGCCACACCCACGGAGATCAGAAGATCGAGTATTCCTTTTTTATAATCACTCCAGGGAATTTTGGAAGCATCGTCCAGGAAACCCGTCATCATGGCAAAAAGAAGAAAGATCAGATAAACGGAATATTCCACATCAAACGGAGCAAATAAAAAGGATAAGATACAGAAACAGGTGACAAAGATGATACCGGCACCACGGGGCTTACCCTTGGCCTTTTCCGCGTTTACCGCAAATTTTCTGCCTATATCCTGGGGAAGCTTTGATTTTAACTTTGAAGTAAGAAAAAAGGTCACCGCAAAGACCAGAAGGGTAATTCCGGCAACATAAATTCCGGGGATATTTTTGTCGAAAAGTAAAGTTAACATTAAGATAATGACACTGGACAGCTTGTCCGGTGGTCTCCTTTCTCAAAAAAATCCATACCAAACAAAGCCTGGTATGGATAAAAAAACTATAAGGCGTGTTGATTTAGTTGAATGCGTCCTTAATGTCCTCGGCTGCATCCTCTACAGCGTCCTTGGCATCGTCAAGAGCGTCCTTAACTTCGTCTGCTGCTTCGTCGGGATTGATCTTGATGTACTCGGGTGAATCCTCGTCCTCATCCTCGTCTAAATCGAAATCATCGATGTCATCATCGAAATCGTCCTCTTCGTTATCCTTGCCGACGAATTTCTTGTATGCACAGTAAGCACCAAAGCCTGCTGCGGCTAAACCTGCAGCACCAACAACAAATTTTAAGAATTTCTTCATTTTTCTTCTCCTTTCAATTTTGACCGAAAATATAGCGGTCAAGTCATCGCCTTCTATTATATGATGAAATTCTCAAAATGTAAAGTTAAAAAATTATGAACGTAAAAAAAATTTATTAATATTACTAAATTTGACTTCGTTTTTTTGGTTGACTTTGAGGACATAAACGGATATACTATCTAAGGTTTTGGTTTTATGTATTGTTTTTAGGAGGTTTTTCTTGAACCAGTCGTTGAAAAAGTTTCTGAAGTATGCCTTGAACATTATTGTGATCCTCGGCATTACTGCATTGACTTTATATCTAATATTTAAAGATAACGAACCCGGGAAGATCTTTAAGCAGATTACGGAATCGGATACAAGATGGCTTGGGATCGCCGGGATTTTAATGATAATATTCGTTTGCGGAGAATCTGTCCAGTTTAGGTTGTTATTTAAAGGAATGAAACAGAAGGTTGGATTGGTAAAGTGCATTCTGCTTTCGAACATAGGCTTCTTTTTCAGTCAGATAACACCCGGTGCTTCGGGTGGTCAGCCACTTCAGATATTATATATGACAAAGCTTGGTGTTAACGGTTTTGTTTCAACTCTTGTCTGTATGTTGGTGACACTAATATATAAGCTGGTGCTTGTGCTGCTTTTTGTAGCTGCTCTGATATTAAGACCGATCTTGGTCGGCGGGGCAATAAAGGACGTTATAGTGTTCTTTATTATCGGTATAGCTGTTCAGCTTGGTTTTGGGTCTTTCCTGCTGATGTGTGTCCTAAAACCTAAATTTGCTTCATGGATCGTTGAAACAGCTATAAAGCTGGGAGCGAAGCTGCATATAATCAAGAAACCCGAAGAATTGAGTGAAAAGGCTGAAAATTCAATTAAGCAGTATGAAGCGGCTTCGGATTTCCTGAAAAAGAACAAGCATATAATGGTTAAGATGGCTTTGATCACGATTGTACAGAGGATTGCATACTTTATGGTAACCTTCTGCGTGGCAAAGGCGCTTCGCATAGAGCATTGCAACATCATTGACATAACCGCGCTGCAGATAGTATTGTCACTGGCGGTTGACGTTTTGCCGATACCAGGTGCTTCAGGAGTAAATGAACTGGTATTCGTAAGACTGCAGACCCTTATATTCGGTTCTGAAATGGTTTCGGCGGGCCTTCTGATGAACAGAGGTATTACTTATTATCTACTTGCGGTTGTTACCGGATTATTTACGCTTGTTGCGCATTTTTATTTTAACAAGGTCGCAAAAGAGAGAAAAACAGAAGAGCAGAAGGACTGAATCAGTCCTCTGCTCTTTTTAGTTTGGCAAATGAAGCCAGCATTTTCTTTGTTCCTGCGGGGAAATCAACGGTAACTTCGAAGTCTTTTTCTCCTTTTTCTATCTTGGTAACCTTCCCGACCCCGAATTTTATATGCTTTACCTTGTCACCGACGGAGTATCCGAGATCGTTTTCGGAAGAAGCTGCAGGTGCGATCCCTTTTTCGGGAAGTGTGGCATAGGGGTTGTCATTAAGTTTGACATTCCCCTTCCTAAAGCCGGCGTCTTTTTCGCGGAATGCACGGCTGTGCTCGTCGTTGCTTTCTTGGTTATTATTACCCATGTTCAAATATCCGGATGTATTGGAATTAGTCCGGCTCCTTTCCATAAAAGATTTAAATGCTGTATTACCGCTTAAAGTATTGCTTCGTCCGGTCTCGCCCTTCTTTGAAAGCAGATGCCTCGGGATTTCGCGGATGAAGCGGGAAACTGCATTGAAAGCGATGTTTCCGTGCATCATTCTGGTTGTAGCTGCACTGAGGTAAAGATTTTTCTTGGCTCTTGTAATGCCTACATAACAGAGCCTTCTTTCTTCGGCAATCTCCTCCTCGGGATCGTCACTGTTGATGGACAGAGCGCTTGGAAAGATATTTTCCTCCATGCCTGCCAGAAAGACGTTGTTGAATTCCAGACCTTTGGCGGAATGTATGGTCATAAGTACTACCATATCCGTTTCTTCGGAATAGCTGTCGATGTCGCCTACGAGAGCAACCTCCTCGAGAAATCCTGCAAGAGTACCGGGTTCGCCTTCCATCTCGGACTGGGCTTCATACTGTACGAGTTTGTTTATAAGCTCGTCTATGTTTTCTTTACGTTCTTCGAATTTTTCATCACTGTCATCATCTTCGAGGAAGGAATAATAGTCGATAGTTTCTATCAGATCCTTTAAAAAATCTGCCAGCGAAGGGGCTTTGTCAACCTGATTCCTGAAACCTTCTATGAGAGCAGCAAAGCTTGTTAAGCCGGATAAGGACCTTCCGAGATTCATGCTCTTTGAGAGGAACGGATCGCGGGTTGCCCTGAGTATCGCTTCGTAAAGGCTTAGCTCGTTTGATGCAGCATAGAGCGAAAGTTTTTCTATACTTGTGGCTCCGATGCTTCTTTTTGGAATGTTAAGTATCCTTTTTACAGAAATATCGTCGGATTGGGCGGCAATGACCCTGAGGTATGCCAGCATATCCTTAATTTCTTTTCGCTGATAGAAGTTTATGCTTCCGATAATCCTGTAAGGGATATTTCTTAGGACAAGTCTTTCCTCAAAGCTTCGTGACTGTGCGTTGGTACGGTAGAGGATTGCAAAATCCCTGTACTCAGCATTCCCTTCACGCACTTCTGAATAAATGGTGTTTACGATATCCTGAGCTTCGTCCCTATCACTCGGATAAGTGGTAAATGTAACAGGAGCCCCCTGACCGTTATCGGTCCAAAGGGTTTTTGATTTCCTGAACCGGTTGTTCCTGATAACCTCATTTGCGGTATCCAGGATATTTTTTGTGGAACGATAATTCTGCTCAAGACGGATGACCTTGGCTTCGGGATAATTGTCCTCAAAATCAAGGATGTTTTTAATATTGGCTCCCCTGAATTTGTAGATGGACTGGTCATCATCACCGACGACACAGAGATTATGCTCGATTTCACCATATTCGTTGGTGTATTCGGCTAAAAGCCTTATCAGCTCGAACTGCGCGGTGTTGGTGTCCTGATATTCATCGACCAGAATGTAACGGAATCTTCTTCTATAATATTCGAGAGTTTCCGGAGAAATCCTGAACAGCTCTACGGTTTTAAAGATAAGGTCATCAAAATCCAGGGCGTTGTTTGATTTCAAACGCTTCTGATATTCTTTGTAGGCCTTGCCGTAAAGTATATAATCCGGATCTCCGCCTGCTTCTTCAAGGAATCTGTCAGGATCTATAAGTTCATCCTTTGCGGAAGAGATGGCATTTAAAAAGGTTTTGTCCTTATATCTCTTCGGGTCGAGGTTCATGCTCTTTATAATATCCTTCATGAGACTTTTCTGATCGTCTCGGTCATATATTACAAAATTCCTGTCGAAATCAAGCTTTTCGATGAAACGTCTGAGTATTTTTACACAGGTGGAATGGAAAGTGCTGGCCCAGACAGCTTCGGAACCGGGGCCAACAATATCGGCTATCCTTTCCTTGAGTTCGCCTGCGGCTTTATTGGTGAAAGTGACTGCAAGTATGTTATAGGGACTGACATTGCATTCGGATATAAGGTATGCCACGCGGTGTGTAAGCACCCTGGTTTTTCCTGAACCGGCACCGGCCAGGATAAGAAGGGGGCCTGTTACATACTGGACCGCTTCGGCCTGTTTATCGTTTAATCCATCAAGAATATAGTTCATATAATGGATCCTTTCATTGTAAAAAGAAGTATAAAAATATGAGGGACAGTATTATCCGGCTGTCCACTCACCATGAATATTGTACTCTTTTTCATGAAATTTGTCAAATTATTTTAAAAAAAGGCTGGAAAAATGAAAGAAAGTATGGTAAACTATATATTGCGATGTTTATACTGCATTATGTGCGGGAAAAAACGTGAAAAATGTTTTGAAAGGATGTGGAGAAGATGTGGTTTAAGTGCAAAGATTGTGAAGACAAGAAAAAGAAGAAGCTTAATGAGTTGATCGCAGAGTCCAAGATAGGTGAGATTCTTCATAAGAAGGAAAAGGATGACCTTGAGAAGAAAAAGAATAAGGCAGTCATTATCCTTGCTATCGTTGCAGCAATTGCAGTTATCGCAGTAGCAGCATATTTCATCTACAAGCTCGTGAAGCCCGATTATCTTAAGGATTACGAAGAGGATGACGATTTTGATGATTTTGAGGACATTGATGATCTTAATGATTTTGATGACCTTGATTCAGAAGAAGAGAATAAAGAGGAGTCCGCTGAAGAATAATCCTTAGCGGGAGGAGATCACAATGGCTGGGGCAGAAGTAAAAAACATTACCGAAGCGATGACCAAGAGTCTTAAGCAGATGCTAAACGAGGATAATGCCTATATGGTGTCGATCCTTAAGAAAATGAAATCCACGACATATGTTCAGCCCGGAGAGGTGCCTAATATCGATCTGTATATGGATCAGGTCACTAAATTTATGGATGAACATCTGGAAAGTTCGAAGCGCCGCAGTGATGACAAGCTTCTGACCAAGACCATGATCAATAACTATACAAAGAATAACCTTCTTCCGTCTCCGAATAAGAAGAAGTATACTAAAGACCATATGTATACGCTTCTGTTTATCTATTATCTTAAAAACGTTATGCCTATGGACGACACCCAATCGGTATTACAGCCGCTCACAGACATGTTTTTCGGAGAAAACGGTTCCATTGATATGGAGCATATCTATAAGGAAGTTTTTGATATCGAGTACGGTCAGTCTTTTTCGCTTACCAGAGATGTGGTGAGGAAATATAACAGGTCCAAACAGAGCTTTAAAGATGTTGAGGATCCGAAGGAGAAGGATTTCCTTCAGGCGTTCATGTTCATTTCGATGCTTTGCTTTGACGTCTATATGAAAAAGACAATGATAGAGAAGATAATCGACGACAACTTCTCGATCTCTTCATTAAAGAAGGCTGAAGAAACCGAAGAAACAAAGGCGACTAAGGATAATAAGGAAACCAAGGCTTCGGGGAAAAAGAGTAAGAAGGAACACAAAAACTAAAGTTTTTTATCGTAATAGCCGATATAAGATTTGGTGAATTGTATGCAAAAGGATTTACAGTGCACATAAGCACCGTAAATCCTTTTCTTTAATATATCAGGGGGTAATGCTGTTTATGAAGAAGGGTTTTAACAGGATATCGTCCGTTTGGAGTTTAAGACTTTTCGCTTTATCTGTGCTGGAGATATGCCTGGTCGCTGCTTTATGCACGTTTCAGCCGCAGGTAAAAGCACGTGCTGCCGGGCAGTACGGCTTCCAAGTTGGAAATGATGTGGTGCAGGACGGAGGTACCATAAACTATTCCAAATATACGGTAGGATTTGAGCCTCTGACTATAATTCTTGTACCTACAGACGGAGGCGGTATCGCACCCGGAACTAAGTTTGAATGGATACCCACAAACGAGAATATTATAAAGGTTCGTCCGACTACAGATAAAACTGTTACCTTGGATATTATTTCTCCGGGATATTCGGGTCTTACTGTTTTTATGATTGCTGCCGACGGAACCGAGTATAAGGTGGGAAACTGCGAAATATATGTACCCCTTGAGTGGTCGGACAACGAAACAGACCCTGTAATGAACAATATCCTCGGAACATCCTCAAATGGCTATTACGGTCTTATACATGCCCAGCAGGGAGACAGTGCGGCCACAGAGGATAATCCTAAGGGAATTTATACTCTGCAGCTGTTTACTTCGGATTCCGGGGATCGACCTGCTAATCAGCCTGATGGCTCACATTATCTGAGAAAGCTTAATTATGTTTCATATACTTATGCCGACGGAAGACTTGATCCTGCAACCGGACAGCCGTATAAAAGCGTCAGCAGCGATCTGAAACAGGAAGAGCTGGGCGCATTTACCTCAGCACTTGACTGGTCAAGTTCAAATTCGGAGGTTGCCGAGGTTGATTCGCTTACCGGTTTTATAACCGCAAAGTCGGCCGGCTTTACAACGATTACCGTAAAGACCAGGACCTTTAACGAATTGCTTAATGAGAGCGATGAGCTAAGCTTTGATGTTGTAGTTGTTCCCGAGGCCAACGTTCCCGGGGGTAATACTGTAAGCATAAGCTCAGATAAGCTTTTTGACTGGACCGGCTCAAGCATTACCTTTCAAACCAATGCAAAGCATGCGGATTCTCTGGAGTGGAGAGTATTCCAGGGAGATTATCCTTCAACAACAAACGAAATAACCGGATCAATAAAGGATGATATCGTTCCGTCGGATTCGACAGGAAAGTGTGACATAAACAACTTGAAGGCCGGTGTTTACTGCATAACCGCAGTTCCCAAGAAGACCTCGGAAGCCGTAACCAAAACGCCTACTTATGATGCGGTAACTGCAAAGTCGGAATTTCAATATCTGAAATATGTTCTTGTTATACCTTGTAAGTTCCCTCCTGCAGACGTTACTTTAAGCTATTATACAACGGATCTTTATGATTCATATGATCTGCTTGCAAATTCCAATCTCCCGGAGGGGCTGTTTAAATTTACGCTTTCTTATAATGAAAATGCTGCTTCCGTAGGGCAGGCCAACGGCGTAGTCGATGCTGTCGGAGAAGGAAAAGCTACGGTAAGCATTACTCTTAAAGATGTTAATGAATTTAAAAAACGTTTTGCAGGTTATGATACCGATCCGTCAAAGACAGGATTTGACTATGTAAATACTCAGCAAAAAACGGTAAATATCACTGTTTATGACGGGATAGCCATAAATACCACCGAGGCTACGATGTCTCTGGGGTCAACGATGAAGCTGGCTCTTACCGCACCGAATCCTTATCAAGGGAATATACTTTTTGAAAGTTCGGATACCAATGTGGTCGAAGTGGATGACAGTGGAGTTGTTACTGCCAAAAAGGTCGGGGATGCTACCGTTACCGTAACCATAAATGTCGGAAGTGGTGTTACCAAAAGGGCAAAGTGTTCCATAAAGGTCGTTTCATCTGTAAGCGAGATAAAACTTACAGCTCCAAGTGAGTATGTGAGAGTAGGAGATCAGTTGACCATTACGGCCAATATTACTCCACAGGTAACCGGAGCCTCTCTTTTATGGAGTACGCAAAATCCTCAGGTGGCTTCGAAAGATACCGAGAATCCTCTTTCACTTACTATTAATGGTGTAAGTGCCGGAACGACGGTTATAACCGCAGTCAACCCGGATAATGGTGTTGTAGGGACAATGATGGTAAGGGTTACGTCGAGTATCACGGGAATCACCTTGTCGGATGCTACGGTTTCGCTGCCTAAATCTTCAGGAAAATATAAGCTGACAGCTATCTGTACACCTGAACTTCCTCCGAACGAGAAGCTGACATGGTACACTGATGATAACAAGGTGGTTACCGTTGATCAGGAAGGTAATGTCACCGTGGTTAATGCCGGTGAAGCTACTGTAACCGTAATAACAGAGAACGGAAAGCTGGCTACTTGTAAGTTCACCATTCTTCAGGATATGGAAAGCATAGTTTTGGATACGGAGAAGCATTCAATGTATGTAGGCCAAAGCTATAAACTGACTTATACTATTAACCCGAATAATACTTCGGACAAGTCATTGGATTGGAAGTCTTCCGATTCTAATATTGTTTCGGTTGACAATACCGGATATTTAACAGCTAAAAACACCGGAACATGTACCATAACCGCCCAGGCTAAGGACGGCTCGGGAAAATATGCAACCTGTACAGTAACTGTTTTTAGAAATGCTACGGATATTGTTGTAGATGTAAATCCTCTTACACTGAACGTAGATGAAACCTATCAGCTGAATGTACAGCTGAACCCTACGGATTCAACCGATACGGTCCATTTTGAATCAAACAATACCGCAATCGCAACGGTATCGGCTACCGGTAAGGTTACGGGTGTCAGCAAGGGAAGCTGTATCATACTTATAAAGACGGATGCGGGAAAATCCACTCTTTGTAATGTATTTGTCGAACAGCAGGTAACGGGACTTGAACTCGATAAAGAGTCGGCACCGTTAATGGTGGGAGAAACATTACAGCTTATCGCTACCGTTACTCCTTCAAACGCATCGGATAAAGAACTTGAATGGTCGAGCACAAATCCAGATGTGGCTACCGTAGATGAGGACGGAAAGGTTACCGGTATAGCGGGAGGTTACACCATCATCAAGTGTACGTCTCTTGATGGTGATTTTGAGAAAAGCTGCCTTGTTACCGTAACGGAGAAGGTCACCACGATAACTCTCGACAATAGCAGTGTTGAGATCGGAGTAGGGAAAAAGCTGACCTTAAATGCGACAATCTCCGGAGAAACAGCTACAAATAAGGAGGTTAAGTGGACCAGCAGCAATAAGAAGGTATGTAAGGTAACTAAGAATGGCGTGATCAAGGGCGTTAAGGCCGGAAAGTGTACCATTAAGGTTAAGGCCAAGGACGGCAGCGGCGTTTACGCAAAATGTACCGTAAGGGTTATAAAGGCAACGGAAGATGTTGAACTGAATAAGACCTATGTGGATATCATCCAGGGAAGAACCGCAAAACTAAAAGCTACGACAACTCCTTCAAAGGTAACATATAATGTTGTGTGGTCAAGCAGTGATGACAAAGTGGCTATAGTCAGCAAGAAGGGCAAGATTACAGCAATAAAACCCGGCGATTGTGAGATAGTCTGTAGGGCGGGTGACAATTCGGAAATATATGCGGTATGCTATGTTCATGTGACGTCACCGGTAAGTATTTCGAGCTTTAATTTCTCCGAAAGTGAAATGGTCATGTTTGCCGGAGAAACCATCCCGATACAGTATTCGGTAACTCCCATAAATTATACCGAAGGATTCTCGTGGTCATCAGACAATCCGATGGTGGCATCCGTTGACAGTAAGGGCAAGGTGGTTGCAAAAGCCGTCGGAACGGCAAAGATAACGGCACTTTCCGATTCGGGAAAGAAGAGCAGCTTTAATGTGTATGTAGTAGGAATAAGTAAGACAAAGATTACACTGCATCAGTATGAAAGTACAAAGATAGCCCTTCAGATAGACGGAGCCGCAAAGGGTGTCATAGATGTCAGATGGGATACGGATAACCAGAGTATTGCAGAAATATCAAACGGCAAGGTGACAGGAAAAGCACTGGGAACAACTACTGTTTATGCTATAGTTAACGGCAGATATCTGGCTTGTACCGTAAAGGTAATAAAGAATTAAATGTTTTAAGCAAAAAGCAATAAAAAATCTCCTGTTTCAAAGCAGGAGATTTTTGTTTAGAAGCTTATGCTCCGAATTTTTTATTATAGAATTCATCAAGAAGACTGTCGACATAGTCATCATCGAGCTTAGGAAAACAGGTTGAAAGAGCTTTCTTCATGGCATCGATCCTATCGAGATACAGGAGCTCTTCCGGGGTACCGTCACTTCCGTCAAGCTCGCCGTCGGTCATGATATAGGCATGTTTTTCAAGCCACTCATTTATTGTAGCGGTAAGCTTTTCTTCATCCACTGACTGAGCGGTTGCTTTTTTTGACCTTGCAAAAGCACCTATCCCGACGCCTATTGCAGCAACAGACAATGCAAACAGTACACAGAGAGTCATTATATTCTTATAAAAGAAAGGAATAACTCCGATAAGATTCAGGAACGTAAATACAAACATTGCGATTCCTATGATGGTAAAGGTTATACCGGTGGAATGGAGTTCGTTCGCTTTCTCGGCCTGAGACTCATAGACACCTGCAGGAACGTATTTTTCACGGTGCTTTACATCAAATTGTTTTTCGGCTTCATCAAGGTCAACCGAATCATCAAATTTTTTTAATTCTCCTGTGAGGCAATCATCGCCATCGGCAGGACATTCGGGATTATTACAGCTTTCCTTTTTGGGAGCGCCGTTTGCTTCCACGGATAGGAAAGCCATAAGTTCAACCTTTGCTTTTTTTAGGTCATTCTCGGGAACACAGACCATATAACCTTCATCCGGAGAAAGATACTTGGATTCGGCTTCTATGCCGGAATATTTTAAATATGATATCAGCTGGTCTGCCGCTGATTCGATAGGCAAGGCACACAGGTCACACATTACGGCTTTTTCTGTAAGCTCTGCGACAAGTGTGGCTCCGCAGTCAGCACAGACACTTATTCCCTCACGGTATTCGGTTTTACAATTAGGACACCAGGGCATATTAAATCCTCCTGTTAAATTACGTATGACAATATTCTATATGATTATAATCATTTTCTGTTTTTTTTTCAATAATAAAAGTAAAAATTGCTTTAAAATATCCAAAAACTATGATATGATATCAATATATGGTTGATTCTTATCACTAACCCGCTTTTTCGGTGACGAAAGCAGGCTTGTCACCGATCGATCCTGATTGCATAAAGGACGGGTATTATGCCTGCGGCAAGGTAGAATAAATGAAATTAAAATCACGGCTTATTCTTATATCAATAGGTCCTATGCTCCTGATGATGGTTATTATTGCGGCCATTCTTATTTTTGAACTTCCGCTGCTCAATTTAGACAGTACCGAGAAGGGATTGAAGACGGCTGCATATTCCGTGTCGGATATGCTAAGGTTTGTCGATGGAGATTACAAGGTGGTCGGAGGACATCTGTTTAAGGGAGAGAAAGATATCACAGATGCTCATTCTATATTAGATCCCATTAAGAACGAAGCAGGAATAGACATAATCCTGTTTTACAGTTCAGCGGCATATGCATCTACCATACTTGACGAAAACGGTAACTATATGACTTCGTTTAAAGCGGATGAAGATATTGTGGATCCGGTGGTGAGTCTGAATGAAGTATATTTTGACAGACATGCTTCCTTCGGAAACAATGATTATTATGGGTGTTTTGTTCCGCTTAAGCAGGAATCTTCAGGTATCAATATCGGCATGGTATTTGTTGGCAGGCTGAAGAGCGATACGAGGTCGAAGATATTTTTATGGGTATGCATTTCGTTTGGCACAATGCTTGTAGTTGCGATAGTATCCTTTATACTTGTGGTTAAGGCATCCCGCACTATTACCGGAGTGGTTGTTGACTGTAATAAGGCAGCTGACAGGCTTACATCCGGTGAACTGGACATCAGAATGTCTGCGGACACTCTTAAAAGACCAGATGAACTGGGTTCTCTTGCAAAATCCAACATGAAGCTTGCTTCGACACTAAAAGAGATTGTCACCGAGGCAAAGAAATGTACTGAGGAGCTGGGAGAAGCATCCGCAAACCTTAAGAAGGTTTCAATGGATACCACGGTTGCAATAAGAACGGTTAAGAACTCTGTAAACGATATTAATCTTGCAAGCTCTTCACAGGCAAGGGATACCGAAACTGCTTCAGAGAATGTAGGAGTTATCAGTACCGCCATAAATGATACCGCTTTGGAGGTAGAGAAGCTTGACAGTAATGCTGAACTGATGAAGAATAAGAGTGAAGAGGCACTTGAAATTCTTAACGAATTAAAGGCAATCAATGATGAGGCCGGAAAGGCCATACGTGTTATATATGATCAGACAAACAAGACAAACAGCTCAGCTAAATCAATAGAAGAAGCAGTTAATCTTATTTCTGATATAGCAAATCAGACGAATCTTTTATCCTTGAACGCATCGATCGAAGCAGCACGTGCCGGCGAGGCCGGACAGGGATTTGCAGTGGTAGCTACCGAGATAAGTGCACTTGCCGAGCAGACCAATAATTCGGCAAGAACTATAAAAGCCATTATCGATTCACTTATGCATGATTCAAACAATGCGGTTACGACCATGGATAATGTTCGTGAGATCATCGTTAAACAGAATGATAACGTAGACAGAACGGTTAACATCTTTAATGAGCTTGAAGATAATATCAATATTACGGTTGAAACATCAGCCAAAATATCGGAGGATGTTAAGGCTCTTGAAGAAGCAAGGAATGTTGTGGAGGATGCACTACAGAATCTTTCAGCAGTAGCGGAAGAGAATGCTGCAGGTACAGAGGAAACCTCCAACAGTATGGATAAGGTTGGAAGTGTCGTTAATAAGGTTTCTTCTGCAGCTCTTAATCTCTCGGATATGTCTGAAAGACTGGATCTGACAATGTCGGCTTTCAAAGTAGATTAATATTCGGCTTGCATTTAAGAGGAAGCCAAAAGTGGGGATGGTTCTGTGTTCCGATGTTAACTCATAACCGTCTTCTTGATTGATGGGAATTAAATTTCAAGTAAGATTTACGAGGTAACAAATGAGAAAACTTGCTTTATCTGACGAAATACTGATGAGTGTAGATAAATCTGCACGTTACATAGGTCATGAGGTTAATGCCATATGGAAGGATCTTGACAAGATCGACATACGGTTCTGTATGTGTTTCCCCGATGTATATGAAGTGGGAATGTCCCATATCGGAATTCAGATCCTTTATGAAATGTTTAACAGGCGTGAGGATACTTTCTGTGAGAGAGTGTATTCTCCGTGGCCCGATCTGGATAAGCTTATGAGAGAACATAATATCCCTCTTTTTGCATTAGAGAGCCAGCAGCCGATAAAGGACTTTGATTTCCTTGGGATCACTCTGCAGTATGAAATGTGTTATACGAATGTCCTGCAGATATTGGAGCTTTCTCAGATACCGATTTTTTCAAAAGAAAGGACCTGGGAGCACCCCATAGTTATCGGCGGCGGACCCTGCACATATAATCCGGAACCGTTGGCGGATTTCTTCGATATTTTTTATATAGGTGAAGGAGAAACGGTATATGACCTGCTCCTTGACACATATAAGGAATACAGGAAAAACGGGCGTTCAAGGCATGATTTCCTGGTGGCAGCGTCACAGATAGAGGGTCTCTATATTCCGGAACTCTATGATGTGGAATACAACGACGACGGAACTCTTAAAAGCTTTATTCCGAGGGAAGGAGCTCCGGAGAAGATAAAGCGGCAGGTGGTTGCCGACATGAGTGACACCGTATATCCGGAGAAGCCGGTAGTACCTTATATAAGAGCGGTTCAGGACAGGGTGGCTCTCGAAATACAGAGAGGCTGTATCAGGGGCTGCCGTTTCTGTCAGGCAGGAATGATATACCGACCGCTTCGAGAAAGAAGTCTTGAGTTCTTAAAGAAATATGCCCTGGCTATGATCAATTCAACCGGGTATGAGGAAATTACGCTCTGCTCTTTGAGCTCGAGTGATTATACAAAGCTTGCGGAGCTTATGGATTTCCTTATCAATGAGATGGGAAAGAGAAGGATAAATATATCACTTCCGTCGTTGAGAATTGACGCTTTTTCGCTGGACGTTATGAGCCGTGTTCAGGACGTAAGGAAGAGCAGCATTACCTTTGCACCGGAGGCAGGTACCCAGAGAATGAGGGATATCATTAACAAAGGCCTTGATGAGGAGACTATCCTTAACGGAGCCTCTGAAGCCTTTAAGGCCGGCTGGGACAAGGTTAAGCTTTACTTTATGCTGGGACAGCCTTTTGAACTTGACAGTGATGTGGAAGGAATCCCGCATCTGGCCGATAAGATCGCCATGGCATTCTATGATACGGTACCTAAGTCGGAGAGGCGCGGAAAGGTGCAGGTAACGATAAGCACTTCTTATTTTGTCCCGAAACCGTTTACTCCGTTCCAGTGGGCTGCACAGATCACCCCGGAGGAGTACTTGAGAAGAAAGACGCTCCTGATGGATACCTTAAAACAGGAACATAATTATAAAAGTATTAAGTATAATTGGCATGATAGCAATACTTCCATCTTAGAGGGACTTTTGGCACGCGGCGACAGACGTGTAGGAAAGGTTATTTATGAAGCATACAAGGGCGGCTGCCTTTTTGATGCATGGACTGATTACTTTGACATGAAGAAGTGGGAGCAGGCGATAGAACGTGCCGGTATCGATATGGATTTCTATACCACGAGGGAGAGAAGCACTGACGAGCTTCTGCCGTGGGATTTCATTGATACGGGAATGACAAAAGCCTTTATGAAGAGGGAATACGAAAAAGCACGCAAGGGGCAGACTACAAAGAACTGCCGTGAAGGCTGCGGCGGATGCGGATGCAATTCATGGACGACCGGAGTGTGCATAGAAGCATAGGGGGTATTTAATGATTTTTAGAATCAGATTTGCCAAATATGGCGTGGTGAAATTCATAGGGCACTTGGATGTTATGAGGTATTTTCAGAAGGCAGTACGTCGTTCGGGATTGCCTATAAAGTATTCTCAAGGATTCAATCCACACCAGCTGATGGTGTTTGCTCAGCCTCTGGGTGTTGGAGTTACAAGTGACGGCGAGTATATGGATATTGAGACTGAGGATACTGATTTTGAAGGAAATGCCCTGAGTGCCGAGAAAGTGCGGGAGATTCTTGGAGGAGCGCTTACGGAGGGCTTTGAGATAGTTTCGATAAGGCAGATTCCCTGGCAGGAGGGGACCAAACATCCTGAGAACGCAATGTCTCTTGTTGCAGGTGCGGATTACATTATGTCTTTAAAGGATGGGTATACCTTACATGCTAAGAAGGACTCTGATTTGATAACATCTGTTGAAGAATTACAAAAGAAGCTGCAGGTTTTTTTGGAACGTGACAGTATAGTTGTCAGCAAGAAATCCAAATCCGGTGAAAGGGATATGGATATTAAGCCTTATATATATGAAGCTTCTGTTACGGATAATGACAAAATTCCCGAATTTATGTGTGAAGATACTGTATCAGCTTCTTGCAGTTGCTTAGGTATAGTTCATGCAGATATCTATACTCCGGGAGTGAGGTTTTTCTTTAGGCTGGCAGCAGGCAGTGCAGTGAATATAAAACCTGAGCTTGTTCTGGAAGCTTTTCTTGAGTTCTGCGGTATAGAGTATGAGGAGCTTGCATTCCAGATCCATAGGGCAAATATGTATTCTGATGTTGCTTTAAGAAAGGGCTTGTAAAGAATACTGCAGGAGATATTTAGAATTAATGGCAATGGCTTAATAAGGACAGAAATAGATGGGAAATTCAATAGTTATTGTTCGTAACAATAAAAAAATCGTCACGGCCCTCTTTCATGAAAAAGAGCTTGTGACCATTGGGCTTGAATCGGAAGAGAAGAAAGTCAAGGTTGGGGATATTTATATAGGTAGAGTCCGGAATATCGTAAAGAATATAAATGGGGCTTTTGTGGAGATAGCAGATAAAGAGGTTTGCTATCTTCCTCTTTCTGCAGGCATGAAGCCTGTTTTTTGCGATGGACGTTTTAAGAGTAATAAAAATATGATTGATGATGCTGATAGTTCTGCCATTCGGGTCGGAGATGAATTACTGGTCCAGATTGTAAAGGATACAGCTGAAAGTAAGGCGCCTTTGGCGAGCACAGACATAAATCTTACCGGTAGATTTTCTGTTCTGGTAAAGGGAAAAACCGGCATAGGAGTATCTTCAAAGATCAGTGATAATGCAGAAAGAGATAGGCTTAAAAATCTTGTTGAGCCATATTTGGGTGATGGATATGGCTATATTATAAGGACAAATGCACTTACTGCAGATGAAGAAGATGTTATCAGGGAAGCTGCTGCATTAAAAGGGCAGTATGATACTTTGACTACGCAAAAGATACATGGAGTTTGCTATACAAAGGTTTATTCAGCACCTCCGTCCTTTATCCTGGAGGTCAGGGATGGCTACTCTTATGAGATAGACAGTATCAAGACTGATGATAAGGATATTTATGACAGCTTAAAGTCGTATCTTGCTTTAGGGTCTAAAGAGGAGCAGGATAAGCTGGAGTTTTATGAGGATAAAAACCTTTCACTGTCTGTACTGTACGGGTTAGAAGGAAAGCTGCAAAAGGCACTACAGGATAAGGTGTGGCTGGACTCGGGAGCATATCTTGTAATACAGCCTACGGAGGCTCTTGTTTCAATAGATGTTAATACCGGAAAAGCTATAGCGGGAAAACAGAACACCGAGGAAACTTTCTTTAAGGTAAACTGTGAGGCGGCAGAAGAGATAGCTGCTCAGCTAAGGCTAAGAAACCTGTCCGGAATCATAATAGTGGACTTTATCGATATGAAGAAAGAGGAACATCGTAAACAGCTATTATCGAAACTAAAGGAAGAGATTGCAAAGGATCATATCACTACCCGGCTGATCGATATGACACCATTGGGGTTGGTGGAGTTAACAAGACAAAGAATCCGTAAACCTATATATGAGCAGTAAGGATAACAAGATACTTCATTGTGTTCAAGATAATTAATGGTAACATATAATTATAAAAATGATGTCATTCTGAGCGAAGCGAAGAATCTTGAACTTAAAGGATCTGTTTTGGATAAAGGATGACTTTGATATTATTAAAAATCAGGAGGGGTTTCATGGACAATTTTCATTTTTATTCACCAACTTATTTCGTATTTGGTAAAGACGGAGAGAACCAGACAGGCAGTATGGTAAAACGCTTTGGAGGAAGCAAGGTGTTGATCCATTACGGAGGAGGCAGTGTAGTACGATCGGGACTTCTTGACAGGGTGAAGGCTTCTCTTACAGCAGAAGGCATCAGCTTTATAGAGCTCGGAGGTGTAAAACCGAATCCCAGAAGCGGTCTGGTATATGAAGGGATTGATCTTTGCAGGAAAGAAAATGTAGATTTTATATTGGCAGTAGGCGGCGGAAGTACCATAGACTCTTCGAAGGCCATAGCAGCAGGAACAATCTATGATGGGGATTTCTGGGATTTTTACAGTGGAAAGAGGATAGAGAAGGCTCTGCCGGTTGGAACAATACTTACCATAGCCGCAGCGGGAAGTGAGGGAAGCCCGGATTCGGTTATCACCAAGGAAGAGGGCATGTTCAAACGTGGAGCAAGCGGTGATGCCATCAGACCTAAGTTTAGCATTTTGAATCCCGCGCTCACACAGACGCTTCCCCCTTATCAGTCAGCAGCAGGTATCACAGATATCATGGCACATTTGTATGAGAGATACCTCACGAACAGTACTGAAGTCGAGGTAACGGACAGACTTATTGAGGCACTGCTTCTCACCATGAAGCATGAGGGTCCCAGAGTTATTGAAAATCCTGATAACTATGAAGCACGTGCCAATATTATGTGGGCAGGTATGATGGCACATAACAACTCGTGTGGTGTAGGCAGATCGCAGGATTGGAACAGCCACAATATCGAACATGAGCTTTCGGCACTTTATGATTGTGCACATGGCGCAGGACTTGCTGTTACCATGCCCGCAGTATTCAAATATGTAATGAATCACAATGTAATGCGTTTCGCCCAGGTTGCAGTAAGAGTTTGGGGCTGTAGTATGGATTTTGAGCATCCGGAGGTAACAGCTCTTGAAGGCATCAATGCATTTGCGTCATTCCTTAAGTCCATCGGTATGCCGTCTAACTTTGCAGAACTTGGCGCAAAGGAAGAGGATATACCTCAGCTTGTTGAGACACTTTGCTGCGGCGACGGCAGGGATGGAAATATATACGGATTTGTAAAACTTAACAAGGAAGATTGCACAAACATTTATAAGATGATGATTAAAAAAAATCATATATATTAGGTCAAAATAATAAAAACGAAAATTACCCGGATTGGATGTGGATTTCATCTTATCCGGGATTTTTTTATAGAAAAGTAATTGTATTATGAGAAATTTTTATACCTTAATTCATGTAATCACTTAGTCTGTCGCATATATATTTGAAATCAACCTTGCATTTACCATCCCAGATATTTACAGGAACAGAATCATTAAAGGTATACATCATAGGTTTATCAGACTTTTCAAAGAAATACACCTGAACTTCCTTAGCATTAGGATAAACTATCCAGTATTCCCTGACTCCAGCATTCTGATATTTTATACGCTTTCTAAATACATCATTATACCAGTTAGAATCAGATATTATTTCCACAACAAAATCCGGAGCACCAAATACTCCTTGAGGATTAATCTTGTCCTTGTCACACGTTACTAGAAGATCAGGTTGAACAATAGTCTTATCATCTCGATCAAGTTGGACATCAGTAGGAGCAATAGCAGCACTACACTTTCCCTTATTGGAATAAATATAATCATCTAATTGTTTCCAGATTTGTGAGGCAATCTGTGTATGGAGATAGTTCGGAGCTGCCATATCATAGAATACACCGTCTATCAGTTCAACACGCGTTCCTTCGGGAAGAGCAAGGTAGTCGTCTATAGTTTTATCTACACTATTATAGAATGATTTTTCATAGGCGGAGTCCGCTAAAAATACTTTGTCTTTTGAAAACTCTTCGAACGCTTTGGCCAGAGCCAATAATGTTTTATTCCTTGGTGTTGATGTAGTCATACTGAAGACTTTCTGTACCGTACTTAGCGGTACTCCGGATCTTTTGGATATCTCATCGCAGGATAATCCCGATAGGTGCTTGTAGAAAAGCATTTCTTTTAGAGTCATGAGTTCCATATAAACCTCCTCGGTCAAAAACATTCCTGATTTATTCCATTATAATTGCTATATTTTGGAATGTCAATACCAATGCGTCAAAAAATAGCAAAAAAATCACAGTTATTTAGTTGATGATAAAAATATTAGAAGGTTTTATAAGGAAATTGAAAAACAAGATATTTCATTGCCTACAAGATAATCAATGGTAGAATTATCAGTAAAGGAGGTATATTAATTATGCAAAGAGAAGCACTTTTTATCGGTGGAACAGGAACTATAAGCATGGCAATAACCAGAAGCTTGGCAAAGAATGACGGGTGGCATCTGACGCTGCTTAACCGCGGCAATCGCAAGACGGATATACCGGACGGGGTAGATGTTATAAATGTGGATGTCAATGATGAAGCTGCGGTAGCAAAGGTGCTTGAAGGCAGAAATTTTGATACCGTCTGTGACTTTATCGGATTTGTTCCGTCACAGCTTGAAAGGGACTATAGACTGTTTAAGGGTAAAGTTAAGCAGTTTATGTATATAAGCTCCGCTTCGGCTTATGGTAAGCCTGTTTCAGACTATCGTATAACGGAGGGAACTGCACTGGCCAATCCTTATTGGGAGTATTCGAGAAACAAGATCGCCTGTGAAGAATTTTTGATGAAGAAGTTCAGAGAAGAGGGATTCCCTGTGACTATCATCCGACCCAGCCACACATACGATGAGCGCTCTATACCTATGGGCGTACATGGCAGCAAGGGCAGCTTTCAGGTTATTAAGCGTATGATGGAAGGAAAGCCTGTAATAGTTCATGGCGACGGGACTTCGCTATGGACTATGACCTTTAATGAGGACTTTGCAAAGGGCTTTATAGGTTTGATGGGTAACCCTCATACTATAGGTGAGGCATTCCAGATAATGAACGATGAGAGCCTCACATGGAATCAGATATTTAAGACGATTGCCGATGCTCTGGGTGTAGAATACAAGCCTTATTATGTATCATCGTATTTCCTGGCTAAGGTAGGCAGGAAATATGACTTAGAAGGCGGGCTTATCGGTGATAAATCTAATTCAGTAGTTTTCGATAATTCTAAACTAAAAAAGGCTGTTCCGGGATTTGCTCCGTCCATCCGCTTTGAAGAGGGAGTTAGGCGATGCCTTGACTACATCCTTTCTCATCCTGAATGCCAGGTCGAGGATCCTGAATTTGATACATGGTGTGACAGAATTATAGAAGCTCTTGATAAAACAGCTGAGGGTCTGGTATAACAAAATTGTTTAAAACTGCCTTGTTATGTGTTATAATAACACTAAGGGCAGTTTTTTTATGCGCCCAGAATAGGAGGAATATATAATATGGCAGAGAAGTTCATATATTATCCGATAGGTGCGATAATAACCGGTAAGCCTCAGATATATGTTGGAGGCTGCTATGATGAGTCAGAGATGTTCAAACATACATATGAACTTTTGCTTGCGGCATGTCCGAATGCAATAATATGGGTGAAAACTGATCCTGAAGCATGTAAGGAAGACAAGTTTGAAGCCCTGATGGAAAGAATGAACCTTGCAGTGTTTACAATATCAAATGAGGCAATACAGGACAGTGCATTTCAAATTGAAGTAAATTATGTTTTTGAACACAATATTCCCTTCCTCCCCCTAATACAGAAGGGTGTTGACCGTTCAGGCTTTGAAAAGGTCTTTGGAAAAGTACAATACCTTGATGAAAGCAATGATGACAGTACCGCATTACCGTTTAAGGATAAACTGAAGAATTATCTGAATGAACTACTTATAAGCGACGAACAGCGCGAAAAAATAAAAAATGTATTCCGTGCAAACATATTTTTAAGCTACAGGAAAAAGGACAGGGCACATGCCAACAGGATAATGAAGGTTATCCACGAGCATGAAGAACTGCGGGATATAGCCATCTGGTATGATGAATTCCTGGTGCCGGGTGAAGATTACAATGAGGAGATACAGTCGTTTCTTAAAGAAAGTGACCTTTTTGTTCTGGCTGTTACCCCGAATATCCTTGAAGCCGGAAACTATGTTATGGTGCATGAATTTCCCGATGCAAAGGCTTTGGGGAAGACAATCTTACCTATAGAAGCAGTACCTGCCGATGAAGAAGAAATAAAAAAGAATTTTATCGGCATACCTGAAATAAAAAGCACAGATGATCCTGAAAAAATTGCCGAGACACTGGTGGAATGCCTTGGCTCAAAAGTAAGGCCGGATATTCCTGAAAAATTAAGGAACTATTATCTCGGCCTTGCATATCTCATGGGAGTCGGAGTAGAGAAGAACATTCAATATGCATTGGAGTATTTGGAAAAGGCTGCCAGAGGCGGATTGAAGAATGCTTATGATAAGCTTCTCTCTATGTATGAAAACGGTGAAGGAGTTAAAAGAAACCTTGACAAAGCCATGGAGTGGGATATGAATTTGCTTAAGGCAGTAAGAAGTCAGGTAAAGCCTGACTCGAAACTGACTGTGCTGTGCCTTTTCAAATATGCAAGGTTGACCATAGCTTGGTACGATCTGCATAACGGACCTTTGATTTTTTCTCCTAAAGCGAAGACTCCCGAGGAAGCTGAAGAAGAAAAGAAAAAAGAAGCAGAAATGCAGCAAAAGGACAGGGAGGAGAAAGACAAAATCCTGGGTTATGCTAAGAAACCGCTTGAAGATGGTAAGGTAATATTAAAGGATCTTTTATTGGAAGACGTTGATTTTTATATGGATAAGATGGCAGAATACTATGAAATCTGTCATATGCTGCATGATAGGCATTATGCTGAAAATGAAGAAGAAGTAATCAAATGTGCAAGAGATGCCGTTGAACATAACCGATTTTGTTTGGAAACCTGTCAGAAATATCTCGATAAAGATGATCCTTCGATTCCTGTTATGCAAGAAAGGCTTGGTAAAAGCCTTATGATGTTCGGCGATGTCTTGATGGTGGAATTTTATAGGAATAAGAGCATGGGAAAGGAAATCTCTCCCGAAGTAAGAAAAAAGGAAGACGCTGCCAGGGATCGTTATATAGAAGCTACGGGTATTTTTCAGGAATTAAGCCAAAAGGATGATTCCATAAGAATTAAAAGGCAGCTGGTAAAGGGATACAGTTTCTTTATCGGAAATCTGTTTTTAAGTCCGGATTGGTATAAAACTCCGAAGGATGATATAAGATTGTATGCAAAACGGTGTATATCCCTTATGACGACTATCTATCTGCAGACCGGAAGTCCGGCAGATGGCAGAGAGCTTGCAACCGCATACTTCCAGAGGGGAAGGGCGGATGATTTCCAAGGAGATTCCGTGCACTATCTGGAGAAAGCCGTTGAGATTCAAGAGAAATGCTGGAATGAGTTAAAGCGAAGCTTCAGTGCACTTGCCAAAGGAAGTAACGACATTTTGATCTACCAACTGGAACTTAACCATTACAAGGGCATTTTGGAAAAAAAGACTGAAGAGCAAAGCTAAGCGAGTGATAAAAAAACACTTGCGAAAATCCTTAAATGCTGATACAATAACTCATAGTGTTTTTATAAAAATTCACAGCGTGCGGGTATGCCCCGGACAACGCAGAAAGGATGAAAAATGAGTATCTACGACATTCAGAAGTTTGACGAACTTGTAAAAGGTAATTCCTATGTTGGACGAGGTATCATAGTCGGCAAAAGTGAGGATGGCAAGAAGGCTGTAACAGCTTACTTTATCATGGGCAGGAGCACTAATTCGAGAAACCGTGTGTTTATTGAAACACCCGACGGCATCATCATTAAGCCTTTTGATCCTTCAAAGCTTGAAGATCCTTCACTTGTTATCTACTCCCCGGTCCGTGAATTCAAAAACTATATGATAGTTACAAATGGTGACCAGACCGATACTGTATATAAGGTACTGGAGAAGTGGGAGTCTACATTCGCTCTTAATCCTATCCAGGTTGTAGATATGAGTTATGCATTTGAGGTTGGTCTTTCAGCTCGTGAGTTCGAGCCCGACGGTCCTAACTGGACACCTCGTATCAGTGCTATGCTCAGCTTCCTTAAAGCAAATGATTTTACTTACAAGATGAGCATCTTAAAGAGTGCAGACGCAGAGGGCTCCACTTGCAACAGATACACCTTCAATTACAATGCGGTTGCGGGACTCGGACATTTCATCCATACATATAATCATGATGGAAATCCTATTCCTACATTTACAGGCGAGCCCGAGAGAGTTTTCGTTCCCAATGATATTGATGAATATACCAACACTATCTGGAACGGTCTTGATGAAAACAATAAGGTTTCTCTCTATGTAGCATATGTTGATCTGGCTACAGGACAGAAGGAAACCAGGATAATAAATAAGAATGCTTAAGGAGAGACAGTCATGACAAGATTTGAATTAAAGTATGGTTGCAACCCCAACCAGAAGCCTGCAGAGATCTATATGGAGAATGGAGCAGAGCTTCCTATCGAGATACTTAACGGACGTCCCGGATACATCAATTTCCTTGACGCATTTAATTCATGGCAGCTGGTTAAGGAGCTTAAGGAGGCTACAGGTAAGTGCTGTGCTACTTCCTTCAAGCACGTATCACCTACCTCGGCAGCAGTTGGAAACAAGCTTAGCGACAAGTTAAAGAAGGCTGTTTTTGCAGATGATATCGAAGGCCTTGATGATTCACCCCTTGCCTGTGCATACGCAAGAGCAAGAGGTACTGACAGAATGTCGTCTTTCGGTGATTTCATCGCTCTCTCTGATGTCTGCGACCTTACCACGGCTAAGATCATCAAGCGTGAGGTATCCGACGGTATCATTGCTCCCGGATATACAGATGAAGCTTTAGAGCTCTTGAAGAGTAAGCGCAAGGGTGGATACAATGTTATAAAGATCGATCCCAACTATATTCCTGAGGTACAGGAGAAGAAGCAGGTATTCGGTGTAACCTTCGAACAGGGCAGAAATAACTTTAAGATTGATAATGAGTTATTAAACAATATCGTTACAGAGAATAAGGATTTAACTGATGAGGCTCGTACAAATCTTATCATCAGCCTTATCACATTAAAGTATACCCAGTCTAATTCTGTATGCTTTGCAGCGGACGGACAGGCTATCGGTGTTGGTGCCGGCCAGCAATCAAGAGTTCATTGTACAAGACTTGCTGGAAACAAAGCTGATAACTGGAACCTTCGTCAGTGGGACAGAATTCTTAATCTTCCTTTCCTTGATTCTATCGGACGTCCTGACAGGGACAATGTTATCGATCAGTACATTACAGGCGAGGGCGAGGATGTTGCAGCAGACAGCAACTGGCAGCAGTACTTCACAAAGCAGCCCGCTCCTCTTACAAAAGAAGAGAAGCAGGCATACCTTGATACCATCAAGGGCGTTGCACTCGGAAGTGATGCATTCTTCCCGTTCAGCGACAATATCGACCGTGCAAAGAAAAGCGGTGTAACCTATATCGCTGAGCCCGGCGGATCTGTAAGGGATGACCTGGTTATCAACAAGTGTAATGAATACGGAATGGTTATGTGCTTCACAGGTATGAGGCTGTTCCATCATTAATGAGGAATATAATATTGAAAGAAAAAGTAAAAAAACTTCTTTTTAAAGCGTGCATATTTACTGCCACCCTTTTGGTGGCAGTACTTGTGTTTATTGCGGGAATGTTTGAAACACCTGTCCGGGCGGCCAAAAAGGATAAAAATTCCAAGGAGGCTCCGATTTCTTCGATAGACAGAATTGCCAAGAAGGTTAAAAATTCTGACAAGTATTATAAGGTTAAGACTGATAATAATGCTGAGACGGATAAGGATACCGAAATAGATACGGATACGGAAAAGGATAACGATACCGAGACAGATAAAGACAAAGAGGAAGATAAGAATAAGGATACCGACAAGAATACGGATTCGGATAACAACACGGATTCAGACAACAACTCGGGAAACAATACTGAAATCGCTTGGAACGATAACTATACGGAGGCTGAGCTCAGGCTTATGAGCAGTATTATATACTGTGAAGCCGGAAGCATGAGTGAAGCTGCAAGGATTGCTGTGGCAAATGTTATTATAAACAGGGCAAACAGTACGACGGACTGGGGGCATGTGAATACCATAAAGGAAGTTATCTATGATGATAAATGGGGTGTTCAGTTTTCGCCGATAAAGGGTAATCCCAGTTCTTTAGATCAGGCCATGGAGATATATGATAATCTTGAGGATTACAAGGGTACATGGCGTTACGATCAGATGGCGAACTGTATATCATCTGCAAAAAAGGCTTTCTCCGGAGAGAAGGCTATTCCCGATTCGTTTATGTATTTCAACGGTTCGATAGAATCATCCAAACAGAAATGCGAATCCAAAGGAAGAAGCTATATAATTATTGATCATCATATCTATTTTGAATAAATCGATAGGAGATAAGATATGGCAGATATACTTTCGGGACTTGAATCGATGGGGCTTGGCAACCTGAGCAAGGTGGATCTGTTCAATGACAAGGTTAAGCAGCCCGAAAAAAAGAAAGAGCAGCAGCCGGAAAAGCCTAAGGAAGTCCGGCCTGAAGAGAAGGATCTGATTTATGAGCGCAGCGTGGAATGTGCATGCTGCGGACATCAGTTTAAAGAAAAGACCATACGTATGGGAAAGGCGAAGCTTGTATCGCAGGATATTGACCTGCGCCCAAGATATGCTGAGGTTGACTCACTAAAGTACAATATTACAGCGTGCCCTGTCTGTGGATATGCAGCACTCACCAAGGATTTTTCCAACCTGTCTCCCGGACAGGCCCGAATGATAAAAGAGAAGATAAGTGTAAGCTTTTCCGGACTTAAATATGAAGCAGAAATCTATTCATATGATGAAGCTATAGCGAGAAACAAGCTTGCACTGGTAAATTCGGTCGTAAAAAGAGGAAAGATCAGTGAAAGAGCTTATATCTGTCTGGTACTTGGCTGGCTCACAAGAGGAAAGTATGACAGCATGGCTCCGGATATACCCGGCAGAAATAAACTGATAGAGTCTTTAAAGAATGAAGAAAATGAATTCCTTAAAAAGGCAGCGGAGGGCTTTACGGAGGCACTTCATAAGGAAAGCTTCCCTATCTGCGGTCTGGAAGAATCCACATTCTTTTATCTTTTGGCTGCTCTTGACTATGAGACGGGCAATTATAAGGAATCCATGAGATTCGTTGAAAAGATACTGACAAACAAGGCCCTTCCCGAGAGAATAAAGGATAAAGCGAGAGGTATAAAGGAAGCTATAGCTGAGATAACAGCTTCCGGAAAGGAATAAATTCAATATGGATGAACAATTATATGCTATCCCGGTCAATGATGCATTTAACGAGGACACGGAATGTCCGGTCTGTTCAATGTATGCTTCCCTTCAGAAAAACGCTATAGAGTTTACGATGGGACCTTCCTATATGGAGGATGATGTCCGTATGGAGACCAATGAGGTCGGATTCTGTGCAAAGCATGTAGAGATGATGTACGGCAACCAGAACCGTTTAGGCCTTGGCTTGATGCTCCATACACATATGCAGAACCTGATAAAGGAAACGGAAAAGGCTCAGAAAAAGGGCAGAAGCTCGGGTGGTGGATTCTTTAAGAAAAATACAGAAGGCTCAGCCGTTTCGGCATATATGCGCCAGGTAAAGAACAGCTGTTACATTTGTAACCGTATAGAGAATATTTTTGAGAGGTATATCGACACCATTTTCTACCTATATGAAAAGGATTCCGCATTTAAAGCTAAGTTTGATGCCTCAAAGGGATTTTGCGTAGATCATTATCAGGTGCTTTACGATGCAGCCGATTCTCATATGAGCGGAAATGCATTAAAGGATTTTACCGCTAAGATAGATAAGCTTTTCCTTGAAAATATGAAGCGTGTATGCGACGATGTGGAGTGGTATACGGACAAATTTGACTATAGAAATAAGGATGCCGATTGGAAAAATTCCAAGGATGCTCTTATTAGGGCTATAAAGAAGCTTGATAGCATTGAATTACAGCTTTGATGGGGTGAAAAGGTCGCTAGGGCGACCTTTTTGATTGACTCGAGGGGGTCTGAGAGTCCCTTCAGGCAAAAATTATAAAAAATTGATAAATTTATAAAAAAATGCTTGCATTTTTAAAAAATCGTGGTATGATATCATTTAGTTGGTTAGCACTCAAAAAGTTTGAGTGCTAACAAAGTAGAAAATGAAATATTAGGAGGCATAGTCATGAAGTTAAGACCTTTAGGTGACAAAATTGTTTTAAAGCAGCTTGAAGCTGAAGAGACTACAAAGTCAGGTATCATCCTTACTCCCAAGGCACAGGAGAAGCCCCAGCAGGCAGAGGTTATAGCAGTAGGTCCCGGCGGAGTTATCGACGGTAAGGAAGTTAAGATGCAGGTTAAGGTTGGAGAGAAGGTTATCTACTCCAAGTACGCAGGCACAGAAGTTAAGCTTGACGGCGAAGAATTCATCATCGTAAAGCAGAACGATGTTATTGCTGTTGTTGAATAAAATATCGCAAGGAGGGGCCCGCTGCGCAGCAGTGGGAAGATGCCTTACGATGCAGCTCCATCGTGAAACGATGGAGTATTAATAGTAACTTATAATATAACAAAGGAGATGCACAAAAATGGCAAAAGAGATTAAGAACGGCACAGACGCAAGAACTTCTCTGTGCGCAGGCGTAAATAAATTAGCTGATACAGTTAAGGTTACATTAGGACCTAAGGGAAGAAACGTTATCCTTGATAAGTCTTACGGTTCACCCCTTATTACAAATGACGGTGTTACCATTGCTAAGGAGATCGAGCTTGAGGATTCATTTGAGAATATGGGTGCTCAGATCGTTAAGGAAGTAGCTACAAAGACAAATGATGTTGCAGGTGACGGTACCACAACAGCTACAGTTCTTGCACAGGCTATGATCAATGAAGGTGTAAAGAACCTGGCAGCAGGCGCTAACCCCATCATCCTTCGTAACGGTATGCAGAAGGCTTGTGATGCAGCAGTTGCAGCAATTCTTAAGTATTCTGCAAAGGTTAACGGCAAGGAGCAGATCGCTAAGGTAGCAGCTATCTCCGCAAGCGATGAGAAGGTTGGTCAGATGGTAGCTGACGCTATGGATAAGGTTTCTAAGGACGGCGTTATCACTATTGAAGAGTCGAAGACCATGCAGACAGAGCTTGATCTTGTAGAAGGTATGCAGTTTGACAAGGGCTATGTTTCAGCTTATATGGCAACAGATATGGATAAGATGGAAGCAGTTCTTGACGATCCCATGATCCTTATCACCGATAAGAAGATCAGCAACATCCAGGATATCCTTCCTATTCTTGAGGAAATAATGAAGAGCGGAAGAAAGCTCCTTATCATCGCTGAGGATGTTGAGGGTGAGGCTCTTTCAACACTCGTTCTTAACAAGCTTCGTGGTGTATTTACCGTTGTAGCTGTTAAGGCTCCCGGATACGGTGACAGACGTAAGGCTATGCTTCAGGATATCGCAATCCTTACAGGCGGCACAGTTATCACTGAGGAACTCGGACTTGAACTTAAGGATACCACAATGGATCAGCTTGGAAGGGCAAAGTCTGTTAAGGTTCAGAAGGAAAACACCATCATCGTTGACGGTGCCGGAGATGCAGGCGAGATCAAGGCTCGTATCGCTCAGATCAAGGCTCAGATCGCAGAGACCACATCTGATTTTGATAAAGAAAAATTACAGGAGCGTCTTGCAAAGCTTTCAGGCGGCGTAGCAGTTATCCGCGTTGGTGCAGCTACAGAGGCTGAGATGAAGGAAAAGAAGCTTCGTATGGAGGATGCCCTTAACGCTACTCGTGCAGCAGTTGAAGAGGGTATCATCGCAGGCGGCGGATCAACGTATATCCATGCAGCAGCAGAGGCAGCTAAGAAGGTTGCTAAGCTTGAAGGCGACGAGAAGACAGGTGCTCAGATAGTTCTTAAGGCTCTTGAGGCTCCTCTTTACATCATCGCAGAGAATGCAGGCGTTGAAGGCTCAGTAGTAGTTAACAAGGTTAAGGAGTCCAGAGCCGGCATGGGCTACAATGCATTGGAAGATAAGTATGTGAATATGGTTGCAGCAGGCATTCTTGATCCTACAAAGGTTGCACGTTCCGCATTACAGAATGCTACAAGCGTTGCATCAACATTCCTTACAACAGAAGCAGCAGTAGCTACAATTAAAGAACCTACACCTGCACCTGCAATGCCTCAAGGTGGGGGTATGTACTAATAAAAAAGTAAAGGAGAATACCCATGACCGGCTCTTATACTGAAAATTCAGTTAAAAGAAAAGCCACCGCATCAACTTATATAGCCAAAGCGGGACTGATCATACTCACGATCATGCTGTTTCTGTTCGGCATACTGATCAACCAGTCGATTGTCATGTTCTTAAGTATCGGTCTGGGATGTCTTGCAGGATATTATTTATTTCCAAGGCTGAGCGCCGAATATGAGTATATTTTTTGTGACGGTCAGATAGATTTTGACAGGATCAATGGCGGTGAAAGCAGAAAGCATGTTCTGAGAGTCGATCTTGAAAGTGTTGAGATACTTGCACCTGAGAAGTCGCATGAACTGGACAAATACAATAATTCACAGTTTAAGGTAAGAGATTTTTCTTCCCATGATGCAAACGCAAAAAAGTATTGTATAATTACCAGTGATGAGACCAACAGGTTAAAAATCCTGTTTGAGCCCTCGGAAAAAATGCTTGAGCTGGCAAAACAGAAGTCTCCGAGAAAGGTATTTACCGAATAATATACGAGCCATCCGTGTTGGATGGCTCTTTTTATTTGACAAAAATTCCGAAATGAAGTATTATAAGATGAATGATTATGGGGAGATGTTGCTTCATGACTAAAAAGGAATGGAAAAGACGTAAGAGAAGAAAGATCATTGCTGTGATTTCTGCTACGTTAATCGTGCTTGCAGGGTTGACAGCTATTATATATCTAGTTTTGGGAGAACTTAAAAAATCGGTCGGGAACTCAGTTCGTGACGACAGTTTATATCTTTCTGTAAACGGTGTGACCAGGACCGGTGATAAGGCCCCCTTGGTCGGAATTATCTATGTAGAGGACAGCGGCATGAGGGGACTTACCGCGCTGGAACTCAGAAACAGGTTTGAACGCGCAGATATAGTTAATCCTCTTTCAAAAGAACCGATTGAAAAAGGTGCGCATTATGCTATCGGAACGGATGGCGTCTGCATAGAAATGATACCGCTTACTGAGAAAGCTCCCGGTGGGGATGACAGGATTATTATTACATATAGTCCAGGTGAGGATGGTACGTTGACTAAGGATGAAGAAAAAGCACTTGATGACCTCATAAGTGAACTTATGGATGAATATTCCATAAGAGAAGAAAATGTGATCAGAGGTTAGATAATATTTAACGTTGATAAAGGAGAAAAAGATTAATAATGGAAGAAATTCAATTCAGAAGCATAATGGAACAGTACGATCAGCAGAAAGTGCTGGATATATTCGACTCACGAGATGAAAAGGATAAGGAAAGACTGTTAAAACAGTGCGACTTTCTTGATTTTTCTTTCCTGAGCGCACTTCAGAACCATGACGGTAAAAGAGGAGAGATTACTCCCATACGTACCATGAAGCTTCCGGAGATAGAAAAGAGAGAAGAAGAGTTTAGAAATATAGGAACAGAGGCTTTAAAAGCCGGAAAAGTGGCTGCGCTTGTTCTCGCAGGGGGAATGGGAACCAGACTTGGAAGCAACCATGCTAAAGGAATGTACGATATAGGTATGACCAAGCCCGTATATATTTTCCAGAGAATGTTTGAAAATATGCTGGATGTCGTTAATGAGACAGGGGCACAGATTCCGCTTTTTATTATGACCAGCATAATCAATGATAAAGAAACAAAGGAATTCCTTTATGAGCATAAGTGCTTCGGATACGATCCCAAGCAGGTTCATTTCTTTGTACAGGACATGTCACCGTGCATTGATATCGAAGGAAATATCATGTTCTCCAAACCCGATGAATTTGCTATGTCTCCCAACGGAAACGGCGGATTCTATTCTTCCATGATGAATGCCGGACTTGATGAGTTCTGCAGGGAAAGCGGAATTGAATATATTAATGTTTTTGCGATAGATAATGTCCTTCAAAGAATAGCTGATCCCGTATTTATCGGTGCAACAATCGATTCGGGCTGTGCAACGGGAGCAAAGGTTGTTAAGAAGGTCGATCCCGGTGAAAAGGTTGGATCCATCTGCCTTGAGGACGGACAGCCTTCAGTTGTGGAATACTACGATATGACAGATGAACTCCTTCAGGCCAAAGACGAAGACGGAGAGCCGGCTTATGATTACGGTGTTATCCTTAACTACCTTTTCAGATTAAAAGAGATGGACGGCATAGTAAGAAATGAAATGCCTGTGCATATAGTAAAGAAAAAGGTGCCCTACCTCGCTGAGTCGGACACCTCTGAAACCGGTTTTGTTACTGTATATCCGGACAAGCCGAATGCATTTAAGCTGGAAACTCTTTCACTTGATTTCGTGCGTATGATGGGAAGCTGCCTGCCCTTTGAAGTAATAAGGGAAAAGGAATTCGCTCCTATCAAGAACCCCATGGGTGTTGATTCTGTGGAAAGTGCAAGAAAACTTCTGATCGCTGCCGGATACGAGCTGTAATATCAGGCTTTCTTGCCGCAGCAGAATTTATATTTCTTTCCCGAACCGCAGGGACATGGATCGTTACGGCCGGGTTTCTTTTCTACATGGACGGTACCTGAAGCCTTCTGTTCCTTGTAAAGCTCTTTTCTGCGTTCTTCGGAAAGAATGCTGTCCCATTCGGGAAGTCCGTAAAGCCAGTCTGCTTTTGCTGCTACCATGTTGTAGTAGAGCTTTTCGGGATCGTAATCAAGGCTTATTTCGGTGTCCTCGGTCATTTCTTCTATAGGATTTGCTGTTTTAAGGCTGTCATTGATCCCATCGAGGAAACCGGTCATTATGCCGATCTTGGTTTCGAATTTTTCAGCAAGCTCCTTAACGGTTCCGGTAACGGGAGTTCCGTTCTGTGAAAGGATCTGTGAGTAAATGCCTTTCTCGATGTTAAAATAATTGGCCCAGAAAAGGTCGTTGTCACGAGGGGTTCTCTCAGTTTCATAGGCTACTTTGCGCCAATCGGTAAGTAAACTCATAAATAATACTCCGTTCTGCAGCTCTTAATCTTACGGCTGCTAAAGTGTTTTGATAATAAAATGTATTATATATGCTTTATTCGGAGAATGCAATAAGAGAATTTAAAAATATGAGCTTTTTTTATACAGTCAAAGATGAGGCGGTAGCCGAGCTGACAGAAAAGAAATCAAGGTTTATAGCTACCGTACGTCCTGTATCGGGAGAGGAAGAAGCTTTATCCTTCATACAGGAAATGAAGAAAAAATATTGGGATGCACGGCATAATTGCTCAGCTTACGTAATCCTTGAGGGGCAGCCATCGGGACAGGATGGAATTATGAAGTTTGCGACCAGGGAAAAGGCTAATGATGACGGGGAACCTTCCAAAACAGCGGGGGCTCCGATATTGGAAGCAATAAAGGGCGCTGAGCTAAAGAATGTTGCAATAGTTGTCACAAGATATTTCGGCGGAATCCTTTTGGGTACGGGAGGACTTGTTAGAGCATATTCCGGTGCGGCCGTCTTAGGAATAGAAGCAGCTGAAAAAGTAAAAATGGAACTCCTTAATAAGATAAGTGTTACCGTGGATTACAACAGTTTCGGAAGGCTAAAGAATCTGACGGAAAACATAGGAGCCGTTATAAGTGATACCGAGTATACTGATAATGTAAATGTTATCTGCCTTTGCAACGATGATTCATACAATGTGATATGCAGCAGGATGAACGAAGCAACCGCAGGTAAATGTAAAATAGAGCTTATAGAAAAAAATTATTATTCTTTATCGGAGAAAACAGGGAAAAATGGATTATAGCAGATTAGGAATCGATGACAAAAGAAAAGAACTAAAATCTATATCCAGACGAATGGGAAGCAAGGTAATAGTTACCGTTTTTCGTGTCGTTATTCTTGCGGTTGTTGCCTTAAGCATTGTAGGAGTGGTAGCAGCTTTCGGAGCCTTTAACGGAATACTTGATACTACTCCCGACATTGAAATAGTACAGCTGGAAGTAAAAGGCTACAGTTCGCAGTCACTATTTGCCGACGGATCTTTGGCACAGAATTTCGCGGGCAATTCAGCAAACAGAATATATGTTGAGATTGCGGATATTCCCGAACATGTACGTAATGCTTTCCTCGCAGCTGAGGACCGGCGTTTTTACCAGCATAGCGGAATTGATATAAGGACCATTTTCCGTTCCGCTAAATCCCTTGTTACCGACTCTTTTGAGGCCGGCGGTTCAACAGTAACCCAGCAGCTTATAAAGAACCAGGTATTCAACGGAGGACGTGAAAAATATACTTTGGATAAGGTTTTAAGAAAAGTACAGGAACAGTATCTTGCAATAAACTTAGAGCATGTAATGTCAAAGGATCTGATCCTTGAGTATTACATGAACATGGTAAACCTCGGAAACAATTCTTACGGAGTGGAAACTGCGGCTCACAGCTATTTCGGAAAGACAACTGCCGAACTGACGATATCTGAAGCAGCTGTTATAGCCGGAATCCCGCTCTCACCCACAAGACTTAATCCTTTAACAAATCCCGATGAGAACATTGAGAGACGTAACAATATTCTCGGAAACATGTATGAATACGGCTGGATCACTCAGGAAGAATATGATGAGGCTATGGCGGATACAGGTGTTTATGACCGTATAGCTGAAGCCAGCAACAGGGATGACAAGGTTCAGATAGGTACCTATTCTTATTTTACCGATGCAATGATGGACCAGTACTATAAGGATATGGAGGAAAGGCTCGGATATACGAGAGCAGAAGCTGAACATCTTCTGTTCTACGGCGGTATCACTATTGAAACCACACAGGATCCCGAGATCCAGGCAATCCTTGACAGATACTATCAGGATGAGAGCAATTTCCCTGCATTCGGATTTGACAGTTCACACGGTTCCTGCTACGAACTTAGTGAATATAAACTCTCGGTAATGCATTCCGATGGAAAAGAGACACATTATCAGAAGAGTGATTTCCTGAATTATTTCTCCGATTATGATGATAAAAAAGGTATATATTATCATGAAAACGGTATAAGAAGGGGAATCAATGAGCTTTTCCTTGATATGGATGATCTGGAGGAAAAGATTGCGATATTTGAGGCTGATAAAATCGATGAGGAAGCCGGTGATGTTGTTAGCGGCCGTAAGAAAGAGATAAATCCTCAGCCCCAGTCATCGATGACCATTATTGAGCAGTCCACAGGAAAGGTTGTGGCAATTTACGGCGGAAGAGGAGAAAAAACGGTCAGCCGTGCGTTAAACCGAGCTTCAAACTCTACGCGTTCAGTTGGTTCGACATTTAAGGTGTTGGCATCGTTCCTGCCGGCATTGGATGCAGGCGGTCTTACTCTTGCTTCGGTACAGGATGATTCACCTTTCTTCTACCCTAATGGAGGAAAAGAGGTTATTAACTGGTATTCAACCGGTTTCAGAGGCTTACAGTCTTTAAGAACGGGTATTAAAAATTCACTGAATATCGTTGCGGTTAAGACTCTGGAGCAGATAGGTGCACCTTTGGGCTTTGAATACCTTAAGAAACTTGGGTTCTCTACACTTGTAGAATATAAGGTCGATGAAAACGGAAAGGCTTATTCGGATGTAAACCTTGCCATAGCACTCGGAGGTCTGACTGACGGTGTTACTAACTTAGAGCTTACCGCAGCATATGCTTCCATTGCTAACGGAGGTCTTTACAACAAGCCTATATTCTATACCAGAATACTTGATCATGAAGGCAATGTTATATTAAATAACAGGACTGAACCTACCCAGATAATGAAGGCTTCCACCGCATGGCTCCTTACCGATGCAATGCATGATGTTACCACATCGGGTACCGGTACAAGACTTGCATTCAGAAATTACAAGATGCCTGTAGCAGGAAAGACCGGAACGGCCAGCAAGAACAGTGACCTTTGGTTTGTAGGCTACACCCCTTATTATACCTGTGCGGTATGGACCGGTTTCGACCATCCGTTTAATCAGTGGAATAAATCATACCAGCAGAATCTGTGGCGAAATATTATGGAAGAGATCCACTCTACGAGACAGTTGGAATATAAAGAGTGGGAGATGCCTGATTCGATCGTTCAGGCAACTATATGTACGAAGTGCGGTAATCTTGCTGTTTATGGTCTTTGTGATAATGCGGCGGGCGGCTCATGCATTGCTACCGAGTATTTCGCAAAAGGTACTGTTCCGACAAAGAAGTGTACCTGTCATACAAGAGTGCAGATATGTAGGGAATCCGGAAAGGTGGCTACAGAGAATTGTCCTGAAGGCGATAAAGTTTGGGCAGTTCTTCTTATCAAGGACGAGAACTACCATAAATATGACGGATATCCCGGATATACAAACGGATGCTGGGTTTCAACCTGGGATACTCCTTATGTTTATCATCCCGGCAGTACATGTGATGTACATCAACCGGGTGATGCCGACAAGGATGATGAAGATGGCGGCGGTGATGGCGGCGATCTCTTCGGAGAAGCGCACCATGCAGGAGCCGAGGATGACGTTTACGATTAAAGTTTTATAATATAACATTAGTGCCCCCGGCATCAGCCGGGGGCACGTTTTGCTTTAAGTCCGAAAATTATTTATGAATGTGGTCATTTGGCATTTCACTACGAAACTGCCTGGTTTAATACAGGAATTATTTTCGTGCTTCACACTGGCAGAACAGGTTTCACGAATCCTTATTGGAAAACAGACGGATCAGATAGATTACGATAGGTACAAAGATAGTGGCGGCAAGTGCTCCGACGAAGATGCCGAAGGAGTTTTCCCAATCTGATACGGATGCCACAAAAGAAAGAACGTACAGTCCTACGATCACTATCAGTCCGAGGATTGCAAATATCCTGGTGAAAAGACCGGTTTTCTTTGTGCTGTTATCAGATGTTTTAATTGTATCCTTGGAATTGGATGTATTTGGTTTTAAAGCTTTATTATTTTTGTTATCCGAAGAACTCATATATTTATTTCCTTAATGTGATTATACTTTTTGGTTTCAGCCTCATTTGATGATATATACAACATCAGGTATCTTCGGCCTCAGCCTTGATCTTATCCAGGTATTCTTTGAGCTTTTTCTCATATCCCATATCAGAAAGCCTGTAAAACGAGCGTCCGACAAGTTCGTCAGGCAGATACTGCTGTTTACAGTAATGGTTTTCATAATTGTGGGAGTATTTGTAGCCGATTCCCCTGCCAAGCTTACTGTGGCTCTTATAATGCGCATCCTGAAGATGGGGCGGGATCGTATTGATGTGTTCCTTTTGGACTGATTCCAGACACTCATCTATTGCACATATCGCAGAATTACTCTTTGGTGCACATGCAACGTAAGCAGCCGCTTGTGCCAGTATTATACGGGATTCGGGCATTCCGATGCGTTCTACGGATTCGGCGGCGGCATTTGCCACTACCAGAGCCATCGGGTCGGCATTTGATACATCTTCGGAAGCACAGATCACTATACGTCTCGATATGAATTTTATATCCTCGCCTGCAGCCAGCATTCTTGCCAGATAGTATATTGCGGCATCGGGGTCAGACCCCCGCATGCTTTTGATGAAAGCGGATATCGTGTCGTAGTGATTGTCGCCCGCTTTGTCATATTTAAGTACCCGTTTCTGGATACATTCGGATGCTGTGGCAAGATCTATATGTATTAGTCCGTCTTCCGAACGTTCGGTGGTAAGGACACCAAGCTCTATGGCATTTAATGCGGTCCTGGCATCGCCGTTTGCCATTTCGCTTAAGAATTCAAGGGCATCATTATCTATACATGCATTAAACGAACCCATGCCTTTTTCTTTGTCGGACAGGGCACGTTTTATAAGCTCCTTTATATTATCATTGCTTAAGGGTTTTAGTTCAAAAATATGGGAGCGTGATATTAAAGCACCGTTTACTTCAAAATAAGGATTTTCGGTAGTGGCACCTATGAGGATTATGGTACCGTCCTCCACGAATGGAAGGAGATAGTCCTGCTGTCCCTTGTTAAAACGGTGTATCTCGTCAATAAAGAGAATGGTACGTTTTCCGTATCCTCCGAGGCTCTTCTTTGCGGCCTCGACAACATCCTCCATATCCTTTTTACCGGCTGATGTAGCATTTATCTGGCAAAACTCGGATTTTGTGGTAGAGGCGATTACTTTGGCCAGCGTTGTTTTTCCGGTTCCGGGAGGGCCATAGAAGATTACAGAGCTTATCCTATCTGCTTTTATGGCGCGGTAAAGGAGCTTGTCCTTCCCTATGATGTGTTCCTGCCCAACTACCTCATCAAGACTTTTGGGCCGCATCCGGGAGGCAAGCGGCGATCCGGTATCCTTGTTTTTTTCTTCCATGAATGAAAACAGATCCATATTTAATCCTTTTCAAGTGCATCTTCCGTATAGATCACACCTGCGTTCCACAATAGCCATTGCGAGTAGCCGGCGTCATATACTGCGTTTATTTCATCCCTGACTTCCTTTTTGCCGTATGTTAAGTGGTGTGATACCCATGTAGCAGTGAAATCCTGGAGCCACGGACGGACCTCTGCTTTATTTTCTTCGGGATCCAGCATATAGAGGACCTTCTGGGAATCCATAAGGGCATGATATACCAGCTCATACGGATGAGTATCGGGATAATCAAGTCCGTAGTATCCATTCCCGTAATGCGAGGGATACACCATGGGACAGATGTAATCAAGGTATTTGGACATATTAAAGTAGCTCTGTCCGACTATTTTAGCATCTACCGAGCTTGAGATAATGGCTCCGTAAACGTCGCAGGATACAAAAGCGCCTCTTGGCTTGATGTCCTCACAGATTTTACGGATGCCCTCAGTTATGACTTCGATCCTTGTCATTTCTTCTGCTTTAGGACCGAAATCCACATTTGACATACCTTTGTCTGTTGAAAAACGGATGTAGTCGAGATTTACTTCATCAAATCCCACATTGACACATTGTCTGCAGACTTCGGTAAGGTATTCCCAGACTTGATCTTCATACGGATTAACCCATGCAAGTCCGGCAGAATCCCTAAAAATCGAACCATCCTTGTTTTTTAATGCCCATTCTCGTTTCTTGTCTGCGAGTACAGGGTCTTTAAGGGTTACTATACGGGCAATAGTGTAGATCCCATGATCCTTCAGCTTCTTTATGGTTGCTTCTATATCGCTTATGGTAGATGTACAAGCGCCTATTTCCTTGGCAACATCATAATCCATGCGATAGGTTATGTAGCCGGCATCACTTTTGATGTCTATGACGATCGCGTTAAGCTCGGTTCTGTCGATAAGTGCTATAGCGTCGTCGAGCTTTTTATTGATGTAAGAGGAGGATAAGTATATTCCCTTGGCCTTTACCCTTTCACGGGTGTCCACGAAATCACCCATCCATATATCTTCTTCTGTATCGGTGGGCTCAACGGATACCTGTTCAGTGGGCTTTGGTTCTGTCCACAGTCCGTATATACCGCTGTCATTGTCAGCACTGGCACCGCTTAAGTCTGCGCTTGCCCATTCAAAGGTTTCATAGCCTTCGGGCGCATAAACGGTTTCGGCTTCTTTTTCTTCTTCGATTTCATTTTTAAATAGGAACTTGGATAAAAAATATCCGCCGACGCCTATGGCAATAGCCACCAACAGGAGGATCGGCAGTACAGGACCGTTTTTCCTTCTCCTCCTGCGCTTGGAGCTTTTAAGTTCCATTCCATAAAACAGATTATTCATTTCATTTGATAAGTGCAGGCGTGCTACCGACGATCCGTACGCCTGCAGCACAGACCGTCACCTTACATCATAGAACAAATTTGGTATTTTGTCAATAAACAGGGAAGACGGAGAAAAAGAAGTGTTTGACATTTGCAGATTATGATGATAGAATAACAGGGTGCCAAAAATGAATATGCGGATATGGTGGAATTGGCAGACACGCCAGATTTAGGTTCTGGTGCGCGAGCGTGCAGGTTCAAGTCCTGTTATCCGCACTTGTTTCGGAAGTTGTCTTTCATAAGACAATTTCCTTTTTTGATTTTAGTAAATCTTCTTATTAAACTTCTTAAATTATTATAAATAACAAGATATTTCATTGACAAATCCCGTTATTTATCGTTTAATAGGCTTTGATTGCAATAAAAATTGAAACATTTTATAACAAGTTCGGGAGAAATATATGCTGGAATTAAAGAACATTACAAAGATATATCCTGCGGGAGGAGAGAATGTTCATGCATTAAAGGGTGTGAGCCTTCAGTTCCGCGAGAGTGAATTTGTATCAATACTGGGTCCTTCGGGCTGCGGAAAGACCACTATGCTGAATATCATTGGAGGTCTGGACAAATATACCGACGGCGATCTGATAATAAACGGAAAAAGCACGAAGGAGTATAAGGCAAGGGACTGGGATGCTTACAGAAACCATTCCATAGGCTTTGTATTCCAGAGCTATAACCTTATACCTCACCAGAGTGTGCTTACGAATGTTGAGCTAGCCCTCACACTTTCGGGCGTTTCAAAGGCCGAGCGTAGGAAGCGTGCAAAGGACGCGTTAGAGCAGGTGGGCCTTAAGGACCAGATGAAGAAGAAGCCCACGGAAATGTCGGGTGGGCAGATGCAGCGTGTGGCTATTGCCAGGGCTATAGTAAACAACCCTGACATCATCCTTGCGGATGAGCCTACAGGAGCCCTTGATACGGAGACCAGCGTTCAGGTAATGGATATCCTGAAGGAAATTGCCAAGGACCGTCTCGTCATCATGGTTACCCATAACCCGGATTTGGCAGAAAGGTATTCTACAAGAATAGTAAGAATGCTTGACGGTGTCATTACGGATGATTCGGCACCCATAGATGAAAATGAATACAATAAGGAGCTTGAGGCGGCTAAAAAGAAGGAAGTGGAATTCCATAAGACGAAGAAGCCTTCCATGTCGTTGTTTACGGCTTTTGGCCTTTCGTTAAGGAACCTTTTCACAAAGAAGGGGCGTACCATACTTACAAGCTTTGCGGGTTCCATAGGCATCATAGGAATTGCCCTTATTTATGCGGTTTCTAACGGTATGACGGAATTTATCGACGATGTACAGGAGCAGACCCTTTCATCGTATCCCATAACGATCCAAGCCTCGACCGTGGATATGAGCAGCCTGCTCACCACGTTTATGGGGAAGGCGGAATCCACCCTTCAGCATGAAAATGATGCGATATATCAGAAAAACATGATATATGAGCTGGTTAATTCGCTAAATACCTTGGAGAGCAGGGAAAATGACCTTGTTTCTTTTAAGAATTATATAGAAAATGAACGCTCCAATCCGGAATCGGAGCTTAAAAACGCCCTTTCGGGAGTGCAGTATACGTATAATACAAATTTAAAGATTTATACCAAGAACCTTGAGGGCGACATTATCCTTTCCGACGCATCCCAGCTTATGACCGATATGATTAAGGACTTTATGGGTATCGACATGTCAATGATGATGTCCATAAGCCAGAGTTCGGCTTTGGGTGCTCAGTCAAACGCCTTCATGGAAAACAATACGGCCCTGTGGAAGGAAATGCTTTCAGGAAATGACGGATCCCTGATAAACCCCATCCTTCATGAGCAGTATGACCTTCTGTACGGCAGTTGGCCCACGGAGTATAATGAAGTAATCCTGTTTGTCGATGACCATAATGAGCTTAACGACCTGACCCTCTATGCCATAGGGTTAAAGAGCAAAGAGGAAATGGACAAAAATATGGAGGCGGTTATAAAGCACGAAGCCTTAGATGTAAAAGAGCAGAAGTGGAGCTACGAGGATATCTGCAACCTCGAGTTTAAAACAGTTCTTCCCTGTGACAGCTATAATTATGATGAAAGTACAGGAACATTTGTGGACTTAAGGGAATCGGCCACGGGACTTAAATACCTGTATGACAACGGCCTGACCCTTAAAATATCCGGTGTTGCCAAGGTATCCCAAAATGCAATTGGAATTCAGGAAAACGGGCATATTGGCTATACCACGCTCCTTACCGATTACATTATCGACCGTGCGAATAATTCAGATGTTGTAAAGGCACAGCTTGCTTCAACGGATACTGACGTCATCACGGGGCTTCCCTTTAAGGGCTCCGAAGGAATGACTACGGAAGAAAAGGTTCAGAAATTCCAAGAATACGTTGACGGACTTGACGAGGAAGGAAGGGCCGCCCTTTATACCAAGATAGCGACAACACCTTCTGAGGAACTGATAGACCAAACCATAGAACAGACTCTTGCATCTCTTGATAAGGATACGATGCTGGCCCAGATGATACAGGGAGCAATAGCTCAGACGGGTATGAGCGAGTCCATGATCACATCTTACCTTTCAAAGATGAGCGATGAAGAGCTAGATCAGATGTTCAGAACTTCAATGAAAGAGCAGTTCCTGGCACAGTATTCCGAGCAGGCTAAAGAAAAGCTGGCATCGATGACTACCGCTCAGCTTTCCACTTTACTTGACCAGATGCTCAATACCTTTGGGGATGAACAGTGTGCGATCCTTTTTGATGAGACCATGGAGTTTTCACCTTCCACATATGATGAAAGGCTTCGTGAACTCAGCCTGGTGGATAAGGACAGTCCTTCAACCATCAACCTTTTTGCCACATCATTTGCAAATAAGGACGTTATTGCCGACAGTATAGAGGCATACAATAAAACTGTGGACGAATTGAAGGAAATACATTATACTGATATAGTAGGCATTCTGATGTCATCCGTTACCACCATCATCAACGCGATAACCTACGTGCTTATAGCGTTTGTTGCCGTATCGCTTATAGTTTCATCGATAATGATAGGCGTCATCACCCTGATATCCGTACAGGAAAGGACCAAGGAGATCGGAATCCTGCGTGCTATCGGTGCTTCCAAGAGGAACGTATCAAGTATGTTCAATGCGGAAACGGTTATTATAGGATTTACATCCGGTATGCTTGGAGTTATCGTTACATATCTCCTTTGCATCCCGATCAACATAATCCTGCACAGGCTGACAGATCTTGAGAATCTGAGTGCCCGTCTGCCCATACATGTGGCAGCGATCCTGGTGCTTATAAGCATGTTCCTGACGTTGATCGCAGGTGTTATTCCTTCGAGAAGCGCAGCCAAGAAGGATCCTGTTGTTGCATTAAGGACTGAATAAGTCGGAATCGTAATTTTATAATAGGAAGAAGGTGCATGGATACGGAATCATCTGTAGAAACAAAAAAGTCGGAGTATTTCCTTCAATTGGCGGAAAAGCTTGAAAATACCCGGGACCTGACGGATGAAGAACTCTTTGCACTTTTGGAGTCTGATTCGGAAGAGGTGGATTCTCTTCTTGCCGAAAGAGCGAGAAAGGTCCGCGAAAGAATATACGGCAAGGATGTTTACTTAAGAGGTCTGATAGAATTTACGAATTACTGTAAGAATGACTGTTATTATTGTGGGATCCGCAGAAGCAACAGGAATGCCGAAAGATATCGCTTAAGTGCCGAACAGATATTGGAATGCAGCGACTTAGGGTACGAGCTGGGATTTAGGACAATTGTACTTCAGGGAGGGGAGGATCCGTATTTTACGGATGACCGCCTTGTGACCATAATAAAAGGAATAAAAGAACGGCATCCCGATTGTGCGGTTACTCTGTCGATAGGCGAAAGGGATAAGGAAAGCTATCAAAAGCTTTTTGATGCGGGAGCGGACAGATATCTGCTGCGCCACGAAACGGCAGACAAGTGCCACTATGAACAGCTGCATCCGAAGGAATTATCATTTGAACACCGTATGCAGTGCTTAAGGGATCTTCATGAAATAGGATATCAGGTTGGCTGCGGAATGATGGTGGGCTCACCTTATCAGAAAACGGAACACCTGATAAAGGACCTTCGTTTCCTGCAGGAATTTAAGCCTGAAATGGTGGGGATAGGTCCTTTTATCCCACATCATGATACGGAGTTTGCGGATAAACCTGCGGGAACGGCAAAGCTTACCATTAAGCTACTCTCGATCATAAGACTTATGCTTCCGGACTGCCTGCTGCCTGCGACTACGGCGCTTGGAACCGTTGACCCTAAAGGACGAGAAAAGGGGATCCTTGCCGGAGCAAATGTTGTTATGCCCAATCTTTCGCCGGGAAACGTCCGCGGAAAGTATCTTTTGTATGACAACAAGATATGCACGGGTGATGAAGCAGCCGAATGTATAAGATGTATGGCGGCACGTGTTGAAAAAGTGGGGTACAGGGTCGTAGAAAGCCGCGGGGATCATATAGGCTTTAGAAACTGACCTTATCATCATAAGCCAGATATAAAAAATGGAAAGTTATGGAGAAGAAAAAATGTCGGATATTATCAACAATGTCAAGAATTCAATAAAGCTTGCGATCCATGGCAAGGATGAAGTTATAGATATGGTACTTCGTGCCATACTTGCAAAGGGACATGTCCTTCTGGAGGATATACCCGGGGTTGGAAAGACGACACTTGTTACGGCATTAGCTAAGACAATGTCACTTTCATATAAAAGAATACAGTTTACGCCCGATGTACTTCCTTCCGATCTTTCGGGATTTACCATGTATGACAAGGCTTCGGGGCAGTTTGTTTTCAGGGAAGGCGCGGTATTTGCGAATCTGTTCCTTGCGGATGAAATAAACCGTACATCGCCAAAGACACAGTCAGCTCTATTAGAGGTTATGGAGGAGCAGAACGTGACTGTGGACGGTGTTACACATAAGCTTCCCACTCCGTTTTTTGTAATCGCTACCCAGAACCCGATAGGTGCTTCGGGTACTCAGAAGCTTCCCGAGTCACAGCTTGACAGATTTATGGTAAGGCTGACGATGGGGTATCCGGATCATAACAGCGCTATCGATATCCTGCGCGGAGATTCCCATGAGATAGTGGAACAGCTTAAGCCCTGTCTTGAGAAGAACGACATTCTTGCGCTTCAGGAGCAGGTAGCTTCCGTGCAGGTGTCAGAACCTATAATGAACTATATAGTACAGCTTACGGAGATTACAAGGGACAACGAGCTTTTCGCTCTGGGATTAAGTCCGCGTGCCAGCATTGCTCTCTTAAAGATGTCCAAAGCCGGAGCCTTTATTTCGGGAAGGGGTTATGTAGTTCCTGAGGATGTAAAGGCAGTATATTACAGCATAGCAAACCACCGTGTTGTTCTTTCGACCAAAGCGAAAGCTACGGGATATTCCCTTGAAATGGCTTTGTCAAAGACCTTTGAATCAGTAAAGATGCCCGGATAAAAAATGAAAATACATATTTGGTCAATAATCAGATACCTTTTCTTACTTATTTTGATAGTATTTTTTGTATTAGTGTTCAAGCAGAATTACCTTGTATTTCTGCTTTTTCCTTATGTGCTTCTTCCGGCGGTGCTTATTCCTCTTTTTATAATCAATGTGAAGAAAATAAGCATAAAAGGCGGATCGGTCGTGGAAAGCACCGAGGTCGGGAACAATATTGTTTTTTATACGGAATACGTTAACCCGACATATTATCCCTTCCTTAAATGTTCCCTTACCTTTTCAATGAACAATCTGTTTTTTAAGGCAGATAAGGATAACCTGTTAAATATCAATGTATTGCCCAAGAAAACAGACAGGGTGAATATAAGTGTAAGAACCTCGGCTATAGGAATGGTAGTGTTTGAAGGCAAGGGAATGACAGTCACCGGCTTTATGGGGATGGTAAGCATGAAGCTCCCGGTAAGCTTTAACGTTCAGGTACCTGTATTCCCCGAGAAAAAAGAAAATGTTGACGTTGCCGAGATACCATATTCGGAAGGATATGATGAATATACCGAGCCGGATCTTAAGGGCAACCTTTCTTCGGATATAAAGGAGATAAGGGAATACCGTCCCGGAGACCGTCTTGCAAGGATACACTGGAAGCTTACCGCAAAAATGGAGGAGCTGCAGGTTAAGGAAATGGAACGTACCTCGGTTATGTCGCTCGTGGTTGTTCCCGAGCTTGAGAGGAGCCAAATATCATCGACCGTTTCCACGCTAGATGCGGTATCAAGAGAACTTGCAAACAGAGGGGAGAGGTTTGAGATTTGCCTTTACAATTCCGTAGCTTGTTCTTTTGACAATTATATAATAGATAATGAAGAATCACTTCTCATATGCTACAGGGATATGTATTACCTTCCGTTGTATGAAGGGGCTGAAAGTGCAAAGGAGGCATATTATGCATCGAATCAGAAATCGGCACTTTTGCTTTCTGTTTACGGGGAATCCGTAAAGCTGCTTGAAGATGGGATCGAGATAGATGATCTGGCAGAAGGGATTTTTTAATTAATTACAGAATTTGAAAAGATATTGTAATATGGTATAGGAAATGCGAAAGAGATTGTCACGCTTTGAAAAAAAGAAAATTTCGGAGCTTGAGCAGACCGGTATTGCCATAGATGATGTCTATGGTACTAAAAAGTCTAGCCCGTTATTTTTATGCCTTTCAAAAGCCCTGATCATCTTTATGGTCTGTGCCGGGACCGTTACGGGATTTTCCGACGCTCTTTCCTTAAATTACAATAAATCGGCTATAGTATTTTTTACCTTGCTTATAAGCGTTCTCATATCGCTTTTATACGTCAATAAAAAAGTATTCTATATAGGCTATATAGCTTATCTTATTATTTTCACCGTAGAGCTTTTGCGATATTACCTTTATGCAAACAGCGGTTTCCAGGCTATCATGAACAGGGTCCGTGAGGTATATGCGGAATTCTTCAACATGTCTGTAGTAAGGAGCGCGGAAGAAAGTTATACCAACAGATACGTGACTATTACCGTGACTCTTATCTTTATAATTTCATTCCTTGTGGTAATGTATAATATCACAGTTTCACGATATATGAATTTCGCGGAAACGTTTGCCATTTCGTTTATTATCCTTGAAATCCCGTTTTATATAGGCTATAAGCCTCCGCTTATCTCCGTAGTTCTTATCATGGCAGGCTGCATATGCACAGGCCTGCTCCAAAAAGGAGCATTTAACAGGGTGACCATTCCGGGTAAGAATGCGCCGGATTATATACGGGACAAGATATTTAAGAAGACCTATTATACCACCAGAGGCTCCCACAGGGGCATTCTTATGGTACTTGCGGCTTCGCTTGTTATGAGTTTCTTCTTATGCATATTTTCGCTGCCGATATTTGAAAGGGATCTGGGCGAAACTCCCGATGACAGTGCAAAGGCTGCAATGGACGATACTATAAAGATAGTTGTCCAGAACGGTATTTACGGATTATTTAACAGATATGACTCCATAAACGGATTGAACAGAGGAGTATTGGGCGGAGTATCATCGGTAAGCCCCGACTTTAAGACGGACCTGGTGGTAAGCTTTGTTCCGTACAGCAAGGAAACGGTATATCTTCCCGGATTTAAAGGTATTACCTATACCGGTATGAACTGGTATAACAGGGTAAATGTGTCTGATTTTCCGGAACTCAAGCTTGGAGAAGAAGGATATATTGACAGCAGTTCGATCGATAACTTGGATTATATATTAATTACCAACAAATTAAAAACAGAGTATTCTCCGTCCGAGGATAAATCGATAAAAGCAAGGGCACAGATATCATATGTTGACAAAAGCTTCGGAATGTACGTGTATCCGTATATCACGCTTAACGGAGCTCCTTACGGAGTGGAGGAGCCGCTTTATCAGCCTGCCGATCCCGAAAAAGAAAGGGTCATGGAAACGAAGGAGACGGATTATTATCCGCTTGAATTTGTAGAATACAGAACAGCCGAAGATGAAGGATATGGCGATTATCCCAGAAGCAGGGAATATAAAATAGATTCTGACGGAAACATTACAAGAAGTGTTGTGACCGATATAGATTATCCGGGAACCGGAACAGTAACGATCAGGAACGGTTATTCTACAGAGGTGCAGGCAAAATCCATATCCTGTTACAGCTATGTTAATGACATATGCCTTAAGGTGCCCGATGGACTTAACAGGTATCTCGATGGCTTCTGCAAAGAAAAAGGATATTTCGGACTTGGAAGTATTCAGGAATACAAGAGGCTTCAAAGTATTGTTGATGAAGACAGAACTTCTTCACCTAAAATCGACCTGCCGATATCGGAAGAGCTTAAAGAAAGACTTATGGAATTAGGTTCGATAACGGTAATAAATCTGCTGCCTGACGGCGGTTCAGGAGAAGGTGAGCTCGGTAAATATCTTGAAGAATATGAAGAACTCATACGTCAAAGATATGAACACAAAGAGGCTTTAAACGATTACAGACTGAAAATCTGCGAAGCCATAAAAAACATGTTCCTTGATGAATATCCATACACCCTGTCTCCCGGAAAGACTCCTTCGGGTGAGGATTTCGTTCAGTACTTCCTTGAGGATCAGAAGAGGGGATTTTGTTCGCATTTTGCCTCTGCTGCAGTTATGATCTTAAGACACCTCGGAATACCTGCAAGGTATGTTGAAGGATACTGCATCCCATATTCACTTATGACGGAGGAGGCTAATAAGCTCGATATTGACGGAGAAGAGTGGTTCAGCGGTGAAAACGAGTTTAATCCGGATAAAAACGTATATTCCGTAAAGGTAAGTGACTATTATGCACATGCATGGGTAGAAGTATATCTTGAAGGACAGGGATTTGTTCCGTTTGAATTTACTCCTCCGAGCTATGAGGCTGTAGGCGGAGAAGAAATGACAGGCCTCGGGAAGTTCTTCTCGAGACTCTTAAATGTTGATCTCGGACTTGGCGGAAACTCCGAGGATACCCTGTCGATAACGGGCGATGTTGAAACTCCGGTTGTTGAAGAGCATTCCGATATGAATTTCAAAATCCTTCTGCTTCCGCTTCTTATACTTACCGGGATAGTAGTGCTTTTCTGGGTATTGTTGCTTCTTATACGAAGGCTGATCCTTGAGATACGCTATTCACGTTACCTTAAGGAAGGCAGATTCGCTCCTCTTGTTTTCGCAAGGTATAATGAGCTTGTAAAGAAGCTTAAGAAAAAGAAGATAGTGACCGTAGAAAACCCTTTGCCGATGGAAGTCTGTGAAGATATATCCGTATATTATTCGGATAATCCGGACGTTTCCGAGGATAAAAAAGATAAGGATTTCAGACCCATATTTACCTATATAGAAAAGGTTCTTTATTCCGACTATATCTCAAATGCCGATGAATACATAGGATTTTACAGGCAGCTGCAAGAAATTATTTAATAAAAAATTGTCTTGATTTTTTAGGTAAAAAGGTGTACTCTATTTTTCGTTTGTTGCACGTGGGGCACGGATCGGCAAAGAAGACAGCAGAGGCCGTGGCTCTTAATCATATAGGAAGGGTATTATGAAATGGCAAAGAATTTAGTAATAGTTGAGTCGCCCGCAAAGGCAAAAACGATCAAGAAATTTTTGGGATCTGGGTATGACGTTATAGCATCTCAGGGACATGTCCGCGATCTTCCGAAGAGTCAGCTGGGCATTTCGATAGAAGATGATTTTGAACCTAAATATATCACCATCAGAGGAAAGGGAGATATACTTGCAGAGCTTAGAAAAGCCGCTAAAAAAGCAGACAAGATATATCTCGCAACCGACCCGGACCGCGAAGGAGAAGCTATATCCTGGCATCTGCAGACCTTGCTTAAGCTTGATGAGAAAGCGGCCAACAGGATAACTTTCAATGAAATTACTAAAAATGCAATAAAGAATTCTATAAAGAGCCCCAGAAGAATAGACATGGGGCTGGTGGATGCTCAACAGGCAAGACGTGTACTCGACAGAATAGTCGGTTACAAGATAAGTCCCCTTCTCTGGGCAAAGATCAAGAGCGGGCTTTCGGCAGGAAGAGTACAGTCCGTTGCATTGAAGCTTATCTGCGACAGGGAAAAGGAGATAAATGAATTTAAGCCGCAGGAATACTGGAGCCTTGACGCTGAACTTAATGTAAAAGGAAAAAATACCGTTCCCGTACATTTTTACGGAGAAGGCGATAAAAAGATATCCCTAACGTCGGAGAAAGAGACGGATAGGTACATCAAAAAAGCCGGAAAGGTTTTCAGATGCACGGAACTTAAGGAAAGCGAGAAACGCAGAAAGGCACCGCTTCCGTTTACAACGTCGACTCTTCAGCAGGAAGCATCAAAGGTCCTTAATTTCTCAACAAAGAAAACCATGCAGCTGGCCCAGACACTTTATGAAGGTGTTGACGTAAAAGGCCACGGTACCATCGGTCTTATCACCTATCTGCGTACCGATTCCGTAAGGGTATCGGACGAGGCCGATAAGAATGTACGTAAATACATAGAGGAAAAATTCGGAAAAAACTATGTAACTAAGGCTGACGTAAATAAGGGAACGGGAAAGAAGATACAGGATGCCCACGAGGCAATACGTCCTTCATATATTGATATTCCTATGGAGGATATAAAGGCCTCTCTTTCAAGAGACCTTTACAGGCTTTATCAGCTTATATGGAAGCGCTTCGTTGCAAGCCGTATGGAATCGGCTGCATACAAGACCGTAAAAGCAACGTTTGATGCAAACGGAGTTACGTTTACCAGTTCCTCATCCAAGCTTTTCTTCCAGGGATATATGACTGTATATTCCACAGAAGAGGATAAGATTGACGAAAACGACGGGAACCTTTCCGGAATAAAGGAGGGGGCAGAGCTTTCCTTAAAGGAAATGAAGAAGGAACAGCATTTTACACAGCCGCCCGCTCATTTTACGGAGGCTTCGCTTGTAAAAACCTTGGAGGAGCTGCGTATCGGCCGTCCTTCAACATATGCTCCGACCATTACGACCATCCTTACGAGACATTATATTGTTAAAGATAAGAAGAATCTTTATACCACGGATCTGGGTGAGGCCGTTAATTCCATCATGGACCGTTTCTTCCCTGAAATCGTGAATACCGAATTTACCGCTCTTATGGAGGACACACTGGATTCGGTCGAGACCGGTGATGTGGATTGGAAGACAATAGTAAGAAACTTCTATCCCGATCTTGAGGTTGCTGTCGAAAAGGCAGGTGAAAACCTCGAGAAGGTTAAGATAATGGACGAGGAAACCGATATAATATGTGACCAGTGCGGAAGGAAGATGGTATTTAAGTACGGACCTCACGGAAAATTCCTCGCATGTCCCGGTTTCCCCGAGTGCAGGAATACCAAGTCATATAATGAGAAGACAGAATTTGTCTGCCCGAAATGCGGCGGAGCGATCCTTATCATGAAGACCAGGAAGGGAAGGCGCTACTATAGCTGTGAAAATCACCCCGATTGTGATTATATGTCATGGCAGAAACCTGAAAACGCATAATTTATTCAATTATTATTATCCTTTTCGGAAAAATGTGTAAATTTTTAGAAAATTCTATTGATTTTTTGAAAAATATATGTTAATCTATGCAATAGAGTTATCACTTTCTGATGGGGGTAGTGTATGAGCGTTCAATTACTTGATAAAACCAGAAAAATAAACAAACTTTTGCACAATAACAATTCTCACAAAGTTGTGTTTAATGATATCTGTCAGGTCTTAAGCGATATATTAGATGCAAATATCCTTGTAATAAGCAAGAAAGGAAAGGTTCTCGGCGTCACCAACAAGGATGACGTTGAACCGCTGAACGAGCTTATTATGAATAAGATCGGCGATCATATTGACGGTGATCTTAATGAACGTCTGTTAAACATCCTCTCAACGAAAGAGAACGTTAATCTGGAAACACTGGGATTTGAACTTCCCGATATTGATTCCTATGTGGCTCTTATTACACCGATAGACATTGCGGGTGAGAGACTGGGAACACTGTTCCAGTACAGAAAACAGGCACAGTTCAATATCGATGACATAATATTGAGTGAATACGGAACTACCGTCGTAGGACTGGAAATGATGCGTTCCGTTAATGAAGAGAACGCGGAGGAGAGCAGAAAGGTAGCTATAGTACGCTCGGCTATCGGTACACTGTCATTCTCGGAGCTGGATGCGATAAAACATATTTTCAAGGAACTCGGTGGCAACGAAGGAATTCTGGTAGCCAGCCGAATAGCTGACAGCGTGGGTATTACAAGGTCGGTAATAGTAAACGCTCTGCGTAAGTTCGAGAGCGCAGGCGTTATAGAATCAAGGTCCTCAGGTATGAAGGGTACCTATATTAAAGTACTCAATGATGTGGTATTTGAGGAACTGGAGAAAACTAAATAGGTAACGGATTGACTTATAAAAGGGATTTTGCACGCAAAATCCTTTTTGTGCTATAATTAAGAGTAACATCAAGGCTTTCATCGGCAGCAGTGCAGGCATGCTTTCGATGGGTATTTTGCCTGCGCCAAGGTACAGAAAATGATAGGTTCAAATGCGTTTAATTATGTAAATGTCCTTAAGAAAGCGGCCGATGCCAGCTGGACAAGAAACGAAGTAATAGCAAACAATATTGCAAATGCAACTACTCCCGGATATAAGAGAAAGGATATAGAGTTTGAAGGCTACTTAAGACGCGAGCTGATGAAGGACGGGCTTACAGGTAAGGATCTTAATCAGAGGGTGGCCAATGTACGCCTTGATAAGCTCGGAACAAGGATCTATACCGATCAGTCGGAGCTTTTGTACAGGCTTGACGGGAATAATGTTGATATTAATACTGAAAATGCAAATCTGGCCGAAAACCAGATCAGATATTATGCATTGCTTAATTCGATGACACAGGAATTCAGTCGTATAAAGTCAGTTCTTTCTAAGGGCTGATAGGGAAAGGCAAGGTGTATTAAATGGCAATATTTAACGGTATGAACATAAGTGCGAGCGGAATGACCGCTCAGACCATGCGTATGGACACGATAGCCCAGAACCTGGCAAATATCGATACAACGCGTGATGAAAACGGAAACGTTTACCGCAGAAAAACTGTAGTATTTGAAGAGAAAAACAAGGATGCCTTTGGCTCAGCGCTAGCTATGCAGCAGGCAAGAAGGGCAACAGTCATAAACGGACAGGGAGTTAAGGTAACCGCTATTGCGGAAGACCATGTGACCGCACTCAAAAAGGTTTATGACCCCGCTCATCCGGATGCTGATGAAGAGGGATATGTTACATATCCTAACGTAGATACGGTAACCGAAATGACAAACCTGATAGATGCAACACGTTCATACGAGGCTAACGTAACAGCATTTAACGCTACCAAAAACATGCTGTTGAAGGGTCTGGATGTAGGTACCTGATAATTATATTAAACAATAATTATTCTGACCGGATATAAAAATCGATATCGGAGAAAAGATGGACAACTACAAGATTCTCGGACTTAACGGTCTTGATGCCATAGGTTTTGATACCTCGACCAAGACACATAAAACCTTAAAAACAGATGACTTTCAGCTGTTCTCGCCGAATGAGCTTAAGGGCAATACAAAGACGGGGTCCTTTGATGCACTTTTAAGTTCCGCAATGACGATGCTGAAAGAGACAAATCAGTATTCAAACGAGGCTTCCGAGGCAGAATTGAAATATGCCATGGGCCTGACCAATAATACACACGAACTGCAGGTAGCCCAGATGAAGGCTAATATCTCACTGCAGTATACCGTTGCGGTGAGGAATGCTGTACTTGATGCCTACAGAGAAATAATGCAAATGCAATTTTAATAACAAGTAACTATCCGCGGAAATACTTCCGAAAGCAGATTGCAAGCTTGCTTGCAGATCTGCTTTCGAGAGTATTTCCGGGGAGGCTGGACTAAATCAACGAATAAACAAAAGCTGCGAAGCAGCGACCGACGGCGAAGCCGGCGGGTTTATGAGTGATTTTGAATTACCGCAGATAGTAACGTAAAGAGAAGTAAAGAAAAAAGAACGGGGACAAAGAAGGGTGACACATAAATGCTTGATCGTTTAAAGCAGATTCCAAAGAAATTACAGGAAATATGGAAAAAATATTCGGCCAAACAGCGAGCCATCATAGTAAGTACGGTGGCTGTAGTTGTGTTGGCCTTAATTATTCTTATAGTCATACTTAACCAGACAAATTTTGAAAAACTGACAACATTTGAAAACACGGCAACAGCAAAGGCAGCAATGGCTCTATTGGATGAGAATGCCATTGAAAACAGGCTTAATGCGGATAATGTTACTGTAGAGGTCAATGAAAAACAAAAGCAGGATGCGGTTCTGGCACTGGCCGACAGTGAGCTTATGGCAGAGAGTTCATTCAGTCTTGCGGATCTACTTGCCAGTGACGGAGTAGGAACCACCTCCTCGGACAAAACCAGAAATCTCCATCTGTATCTTCAGAGTGAACTGAATGCAAGGATCTCAAAGATGGACGGAGTTGATAAAGCATGCGTAATATATTATCCTGCAGATACTTCCCGATCAATTTTAAAGGATCAGTCCGAGATAGGCGTCAGCATTATGTTGACCATCAATGACAAATTTGACAAAAAGAACACTCCTCTCGGTATTGCGACTTCAGTAGCATATGCAGTAGGAAACAGCTCGACCGATAAGATAAAGGTAATAGACCAGCATGGACGACTTCTCTTTGGCGGTGATTCCACGGATCCCGATGCAAATACCGCCGAGGCAGCCCTTACCTATGAGCAGACCGTTGAGAAATGGTATACCGACAAGATGCTGGAACTTGCTACGATCAACGGTTACTATAATGCTGAGATAGTTCCTCATCTTGATGTTAACATGGAAAAAACATCCGAGATGTTTACGGAATATATAGCCGGCGAAGGACTTGAACAAGGTCTTTACAGTGAGGTTATAAAAATAAGCTCCGAGAATTCAGGCGTTTCCGGAGATATGCCCGGAACGGATTCAAATGATGAGACCGATTATTACATTCAGACATCGGGCTCAGGAGAAAGTGCATATAACGAGGAGCATTACATTTATAAACCCAGCGAGCGTGTTACTCAGACCGTCAGGAATTCACCGTTTATAGTACACGAAACTTCTTCTATGGCCATTACTTTAAGGAAAGCCATTCAGATTTCCGAAGAAAGCCTTGAAGAGGCAGGAGAACTCGATGAGATCACCTTCCAGAGATATATGGAAGAACATCAGGATATTACCGAAATAACGGATCAGGATGAGATAGACGCATTAAAGCAGCTTTTCTCCGACGCTAGCGGTATCCCGGTTCAGAACATTACCTTAAGGGCTTATACCGAACCCCTTTATATACCTAAGGCAGAAGAAGAGAGCATGAACTTCTCGCTCATTCTTGAAATCCTTCTTGCAGCACTTATTGTCGGACTTCTTCTGTTTGTAGTATTCAGGGCAATGAAGCCGGCAGAGGTTATAGAGACCGAGCCCGAGCTTTCGGTTGAAAGACTTCTTGCAACAACCAGAGAAAACCAGTCCTTAGAGGATATCGAATTCGGTGAAAAATCCGAGACACGCCGTATGATCGAAAAATATATTGACGAAAACGCCGAATCCGTCGCAGCCCTTCTCCGCAACTGGCTGAACGATGATGGATGGGACTAGTCGCAAGGAGGGGCCCGCTGCGAAGCAGTGGGAAGATTCCTTACGACACGGGCCCGCCGCGAAGCGGTGGGTTATCCTCAAGGACCTGACGGAACCTTGTGACACGGGCCCATCGCGAAGCGATGGGTTATTTATAAATAAAGCCAGTAACCAAGGAGGGGCCTATAATGGCTAATAAATCCACCTTAACAGAATATAACGGTCTTCAGAAGGCGGCGATCCTCATGATCGCTCTTGGACCCGAGAAGGCCTCAAAGCTCTTCAAACACTTAAAGGAAGAAGAGATAGAAGCACTTACCCTTGAAATAGCGAATACAAAAAGCGTATCACAGCAGGTAAAGGATGACGTGCTGGATGAGTTTTATGAACTGTGTCTCGCGCAGCAGTATATCGCCGAGGGCGGTATCGGATATGCAAAAGAACTCTTGGAAAATGCACTTGGTGCCGACAGAGCTACGGAAGTTATCGGAAGGCTGACGGCATCACTTCAGGTACGTCCTTTTGAGTTTATACGAAAGACAGATGCAGCTACACTGCTCAACTTTATCCAGGATGAGCATCCTCAGACCATTGCCCTTATTTTAAGCTATCTGCCTTCGTCACAGTCGGCTCAGCTGATAAGCGCGCTGCCGCCCGAGAAGCAGGCAGATGTTGCAAAACGTATCGCCATGATGGACCGCACCTCACCCGATGTTATTCAGGAGGTTGAAGCAGTGCTTGAAAAGAAGGTTGCAGCTCTTGCAAATCAGGATTTCACTATTGCCGGCGGTGTGGATTCTATCGTAGAAATCTTGAATTCCGTAGACCGTGCTACAGAAAAACATATCTTGGAAACTTTGGAGATCGAAGAACCCGAGCTTGCGGACGAGATCAGGAAGAAGATGTTCGTATTCGAGGATATCCTGCTGCTTGATGACAAGTCCATTCAGAGAGTCCTTCGTGAGGTTGACAACAGTGAACTTGCAATAGCCATGAAGGCAGCCAATGAACAGGTTCAGGAAGCAATTTTCAACAATCTGTCAAAACGTCTGGCAGTAATGATCAAGGAAGACATGGAATATATGGGGCCTGTTCGTATGAAGGATGTTGAAGAGGCTCAGCAGAAGATAGTAAATATCATCAGAAAACTTGAGGATTCAGGCGAGATCATCATTTCACGAGGCGGAGGTGACGATATAGTTGTCTAATCTGATAAAGGGTTATAGCGTCAGTTATGATGAACCGACCAAAAAGATAGACCTTAACGAAAAAGCTGAGAATTTCAGAAGACTTTACGTTGAAAAGCTTGAGAGGCAGACCGCGGGAGCGGATACTGAGGATTACGTATCCGATGACGACGGTTTTACCGAAGGTATAACGGGTGAAAGGATAATCCTTAAGGGGAGTGAAGAAGAAACCTTATCCGAGCAGGAGAAAAGGATACTTGCCAACCAGAGGGAAATAGAAAAACTCCAGAAGAAACTGGAGGAGTTGAGGGTAGAAGCCGGAAGGATCCTTGACGAGGCCGAAGAACAGGCTGAAGAGATCGTAACCAAGGCAAAGGAAGAAGCAGAAACCCAGTATGAAAGCCTGCTGTCAACGTATATGCAGCAGGGTTATGACGAGGGAAGGCAGAATGCCGAGAGAGAGTGCGATGAGCTTAAAGCAGCTCTTACCCGTCAGATACAGGAAAATGAAGAAAAGTACGAAAAGCAGGTGAGTGAGCTTGAACCTGCTTTTGTTGAAGTACTGATAAAATATATCGAAAAGCTTACGGGAATTTATACAAGCGACAGGAATGAGGTCATTATGCACTGTATACATCAGGCAATGACCAAACAGACTCCCTGCAGAAATTTCATTATAAGGGTATCGCAGCATGATTACGGTACCGTGCTTAACTCCAAACCCGAGATACTTCTCTGGCTTCCGGACGGGTCACAGATAGAAGTTGTCGAGGATAAGATGCTTAAGGAAGGTGACTGTCTTATAGAGACGGATACCAGGATTTTTGACTGCAGCGTCGAAACCCAGATGAGAAGCGTGATCGAAGACCTACGTCTGCTCGCCGGAGATGTTGAGGCCAAGAAAAAGAGCGGAGAAAATGCATTCGGTTAAAAGGGTGAAGATCGAAGATGGATATAGATGCTAAGAAATATGGGGCCTTTTTGGAAAAAAACTACGTAAAGGAACTCGGAAGGGTAAAAAAGGTAGTCGGACTGACGATGGAATCCTTCGGACCCGATGTGGTACTTGATGATGTCTGCAAGGTTACTTCCACAGACTATTCGGTAGAGACCAGGGCTGAGGTTATCGGATTCAAGGACGACTATGTTCTTCTTATGCCCTATGAGGAGATCGGCGGAATAGGTGTTGGAAGTTACGTTGAAAATCTGGGTGTAAAGTTTTCGGTAAGAGTCGGAGACGAGCTGTTGGGAAAAAAACTGAACGGACTCGGTGAACCGATGGACGGAACACCCATTAAAACCATGGATACATATCCTGCTGAGGCAGCACCTCCGGATCCCTTAAAAAGAGAGATGATCAAGGAGACACTGACCTTAGGGGTTAAAGCGGTTGACGGACTTCTTACCATCGGTAAGGGCCAGCGTATCGGTATATTTGCGGGTTCCGGTGTCGGAAAAAGTACGCTTCTCGGAATGTTTGCCAGAAATACCAAGGCTGATATAAATGTTATAGCTCTTATAGGAGAGCGTGGCAGGGAGGTACGTGAATTTATAGAACGTGACCTCGGTGAAGAAGGAATGCGCCGTTCGGTGGTAGTCATCGCTACATCGGATAAACCTGCTTTGGCAAGAAAAAAAGCGGCAAAAACCGCTACGGCAATAGCGGAATATTTCAGGGACAAGGGCAAGGATGTTCTTCTGATGATGGACTCCCTTACCCGTTTTTCCATGGCTCAGCGTGAGATAGGACTTGCAGCGGGAGAACCGCCGGTATCCCGTGGATACCCCCCGAGCGTTTACTCGGAGATGCCAAAGCTCTTAGAGCGTGCGGGTAAAGGTGCTGTCGGCTCGATTACAGGTCTTTACACGGTGCTTGTTGACGGTGATGATTTCAATGAGCCCATCACAGATACGGCCCGCGGAATTCTTGACGGGCATATAGTTCTTTCGAGAAAGATCGCAGCCAAAGGTCATTATCCGGCAATAGATATACTGTCGAGCATTTCCCGTGTTATGAGTTCGATAGTAACCAAGGAACAGAAGCAGCTTGCATCAAAACTCAAAATGGTATTGGCAACCTATACGGAATCCGAGGACCTGATAAACATCGGAGCATATAAGGCCGGAGCCAATAAAAACATAGATTATGCCATCGAAAAGATAGATGCCGTAAATGATTTCCTGTGTCAGGGAACCGATGAAAAGTTTACCTTTGACCAGACACTTGAAGCATTAAAGGAGATATTTGCATAATGACCAGATTCTCATTCAGGCTTGAAAGCATACTGCAGATAAAAATAAAACTTGAGGAGCAGGCAAAAATGGAATTTGCCGCTGCCAAAATGCGCCTGAATGAAGAGGAGGATAAGCTTCAGGCATTAAAGGACCGAAAGGAACAATATGAGGAGGAACTGAAAAAACTTTATCTCGGAACTCTGGATGTAAGGCGGATAAACAGCACAGCAGGGGCAATAAAGGTTACGGAGACCCAGATAAAAACACAGGGCTTTGCTGTTAAAAGGGCTCAGAAGCAGGTAGATGCTGCGACCACGAAGCTCAATACCGTCATGCAGGAAAGAAAGAGCATGGAAAAGCTTAAGGAAAATAAATTTGCGGAATACATGCAAGCATATAACGAAGAAGAAAGTAAACAGACCGACGAGCTGATAAGCTATCAGTACGGAAAGGTTGAGGAGTAAAAGAGGTTTGTATGGCTGACAAGAATATTGACAATTCAAAAGAAAAAGGCGAAGGAATAGGCAGTAAGATAGGAACGGTGATACTTATAATATTTATCATCCTTGTCTGGCTGGCTATTTTTGCGCTCCTGATAAAAATGGATGTGGGAGGGATAGGTACCAAGCTGCGTCCCCTGATAAAGGATGTGCCTGTGCTCAACATGATTCTGCCTGAAGCTACGGATGAAGACCTGATTGCCGAAAACAACTATCCCTACAAGAATATCGATGAGGCTGTGGAAGTAATAAAGCGGCTTGAAAAAGAGATAGATGAGATGAACGAGACCGATGAAGCAAACAGGAAACGTATCATCGAACTTCAAAATGAAGTTGCAAGACTTAAAACCTTTGAGGCCGATCAGGAAGCATTCGAAGAAAGAGTAAAGAGATTTGATGTTAACGTCGTATATAATTCTCAGGCGCCTAGCATTGAAGAATACAAGAAATATTATGAGGAGATCAATCCCGAAACAGCCGAGGAGATATACAGGCAGGTTTTAGAGCAGCTCCAGTATGACAATATGATAAAAGAAAAGGCCGACCTTCTTAAAAACATGAAGCCTGCCCAGGCTGCAAAGGCTTTAGAGGAGATGACAGCCGATCTGGAGTACACATGTAAGGTGCTGCTGGCTATGAAGCCTACGGAAGCTACACCTATCCTTGACAAGATGGATTCCCTGTTCGTGGCGCGTCTCCTACAGACCATGCATGATATGGATGAGGCTTATTACAGCAAGGTCTCAAAAAATTTTCTTAAAAACGAATAAAAAGGTTATGAAAACAGGAGAAAATGCCGAAAAATATATAGAGTAAGTTTACTCAATCTTTTGGGAAAGGAGGAAAAATATGACGGCAGTAAATATCAATGCTTTAGGAAGCTTAAACCAGGTTAAACAACCGGTCCAGCTTCAGGGCACAAAATCAGCCTCGACAAAGGATGAATTTGAAAGGGTCATGAAGGAAAAAGTGGCAAATGCAAACGGTTCTGACGGGCTCAAGGTAGAAAAATTTGTCAAGCCTCCGGCTAAGCGCACCGAGTACAAGAATGAAGGCGTAGCTAAAAGAGATTCCCTGTCGGAAAAGGATATCAAAGGGCCAAAGAAAAAAGTTTCAAACCCGCAGACACCGGACGAAATACTTGCCGGAGCAGCTCAGATACTGGGCATAGAGCCTCAGGAACTGGAAGCAGTGTTGCAGTCATTGGAGATGAATGTTGGTGATCTTTCCGACAGAAACAATGTTGCACAGCTGATCCTGGCATTAAACGGACAGACCGATATCTCAAGTATGTTGGTGGATAACGGGATGCTGGAAGCGTTTAACGAGCTTACGGGCTTTATCGAGAAGACTCTTGAAGCCAACAATGTTTCAGCAGATTCTTTTAAGTCATTTATTAACGGACTTGAAGAGAATTCGGAAAATCCGGTTGAGGAAGCCGAGGCAGGCTTTGTGCAGGTTGCCGGAGCAAACGGGGAAACGGTTGAGGATGTTCATGAGGATGAAACAGGTTCATCCGAAAACGGAACGACAGCATCCACAAGATCTGAAGAAATTTTAAAACAGGATTTTCGTGAAGCTGAGACCTCTGCGGCACAGACCTTCATGAAGAATCTCGAGATGGCAGCGGAAAACGTAAGTGACGTATCTGAAACACAGACCGATATCCGAGAGATAGTTTATCAGGTGGTTGAAAGGATAAAGGTTCAGCTGAATCCCGACAGCACATCGCTTGAGATGAGGCTTAATCCTGAGAATCTCGGCAGGGTATCGATCAACATTACTTCAAAAGAAGGCGTGATGACTGCAGAGATACGTACCGAAAACCGACAAGCAAAGGAAGCCATTGAGAGCCAGCTTCAGATATTCAAAGAGAACATCGAGGCAAAGGGTATCAAGGTTGAAGCTGTAGAAGTAAGGATTTCGGACTTCAACATGGCCGACAGCAGGAATTCGGAAGCCGGAACCGATGAAGGAACGGCGGAAAAAGGACACGGTACAAGAAGAAACGGTTTCTATACGGAAACTGAGACAGGTACCGAAGAAGCAATGGAAGAAGAAATACTCGATCCTGTAAGCACGGTAAGCTACAGAGCTTAACAGGAGATAAGGAGGAATTATGGCAGATGTTATTTCCGGGTTAGGACCCATGGCTAAGGTTGTTGACGGAAAGGTTGAGTATACGGCTACGTCGACGACTGTGGATAAGGCTTCATCCCGCGGATCGACAGATCTTGGCAAGGATGCTTTCCTTCAGCTTCTGGTCTGCCAGATGCAGAATCAGGACCCCATGAATCCCAGTAATGATACGGAATATGTGGCACAGCTCGCACAGTTCTCACAGCTTGAACAGCTCCAGAACTTAGGAACCGAATCGGAAAAGTCACAGGCATTCTCGCTTATCGGAAAATACTGCGTATTCATGCAGAAGGATACAAACGGAAACGTAACTTATCCAGAAGGAACAGTCAGCTCAGTTAATATTTCGGGCGGCAAGGTTACTCTTTCGGTTGGAGATCAGGTATTCAAGTACGAAGAACTCTATACGGTAATGCAGACAGCACAGGCAGGAGCTTCGGAAACCGAAGAGGAATAATCCTTAGATGTCCGGAAGGAAAGGAAGAGCCAATGGCAATTAACGTGATAGACGGTTTCCCTTCCGTTCCGATCATTACCGGATCAATCGGTACTGTCCGGCAGAACAATGCTCCGGAGAAAGAAACAGCCTCATTTGAAAGTATATTCAGAAAAAAGACGGAAGAACAGGGACTTAAGGTTTCAAAGCATGCAAACGAAAGACTTGCACGCAGGAATATCGATCTTTCGGACGAACAGTGGATGAGACTTGAGTCAGGGGTAAAGAAAGCCGGTATTAAGGGAATAAAAGAATCGTTGATCATGGTTGACGATCTGGCATTTATAGTAAATGTTCAGAATAATACGGTGATCACGGCAGTTGATGAAAACGAAGACAGAGTCTTCACAAACATTGACGGAGCAGTTATAGTATGACAGAAACGCGCTGGACCGACAGGAGAGCGCAGATAACTGAATGACAGAGGTTATCGGATGTCAGTTTTCAATTTAAGGGCGATCGTTATGATCGCAGATAGGAGTTTATTATGATGCGTTCATTATATTCCGGTGTTTCCGGATTAAAGGTCCATCAGACAAAGATGGACGTTATAGGTCACAATATTTCTAACGTAAATACGATCGGTTTTAAGAGCGGTCAGGTTAATTTCTCGGATATCCTGTACCAGACAACCGCAAATGCATCAGGTCCCAATGCCCAGTCCAATACGGCAGGTACCAATGCAAGGCAGATAGGTCTCGGTGCATCGGTCGCATCTATCACAAATACGGTTACCGTATCAGGAGGAACTCAGAGAACCGATAACGCACTCGACCTTATGATCGAGGGCGATCAGCTCTTTATCGTTAACAACGGCGTACAGAATTATTTTACAAAGGCAGGCGCTTTTACGGTTGACGCCGCAGGCGTTCTCTGTAACAACAGCGGATGTAAGGTTATGGGCTGGCAGGTAGACCCCAACGATCCCACAAAATGCGTTCAGGATACCGTATCAGAACTTAGGGTAAGATCTCCTGAAACCAATTTTGTTGAGCCCGAAGCCACCACTGATGTTTATTTTTCGGGAAATATCGATTACAAGGATACACAGCTTCAGTCGGAAACAGGAAAAACATCGACAATTTCCTTCTATGACAGTCTCGGTCAGAGCTATATGGCAATCGTTGAGCTTAGACCTCAGGAGGTAAGCGGAGTAAAATCCGAGGATACATATCAGGTTTATATTTCAGACGTTCTGGATTCTACCGGAAATTCGATTTTTGCAAATCCTCCCGCAGATCCCAGCAAGCCCATTACCGATACCAACTGCTATACCGAAAAACAAGGTTGGTCGGTTGAATTCGGCGGAGTGAAGGATAATACCGGCAAGATTAATTATCCCGCAGCAGGCCAGGGTACATTCGGAACCAAGAATTCACCCGATGAATTCAAGAAAGACGGTAAAGTCGATCTTAAAATGGATACCGGTATTTCACTGAAATTTGATAAGGCAACCGGTAAGTTCATAGGTGTGGGTGACGGAAACGAAAAGTCGGTATACTTTAACATAAAAACCAACGATGATAATACATCACCTTTCAAGGATATTAAGTGTGACTTTTCAACAATGACGATGTATGCGAGCAGCGGGTCTTCATCCTTCTCTTGCCAGAGAGGTAATCTCGAGAACGGCGCGGGCGCAGGAAAGCCCAAGGGAAGCATGACAGGCATTGCGGTTGATACCTCGGGACGTATTTACGGCTCTTACGACAATGGAGACAAGAAGCTTCTCTGCCAGATCGCGGTTGCACGTTTCGCCAATCCCGCAGGTCTTGAGGCAGTTGGAAACAGCTTGTTTATAGATACCATGAACTCCGAGAAATTTGACGGAAGGGGCGAGGATATCTCGGCACACGGCGGAAAGATGACTGCCGGTGTCCTTGAAATGTCTAACGTAGACCTTTCCACAGAGTTCACTTCGATCATTACAACACAGCGAGGCTTCCAGGCAAATTCGAGGGTTATTACCACTTCGGATACCATGCTTGAGGAGTTGATAAATCTTAAGCGTTAACACTTAGGTTTGCTTATGCTGTGAAATTTCACCGGCAACGGGAAACCGTTGCCGGTTTTTATAATTAAAATCAATATTTTTTATAGACAATTTAGGAGAAAAATGTTATGATAGATGTAACTAAGCTTGATGGCAAAGAGATAACCGTGAATGCCGAACTTATCGAACTCATAGATGAGATCCCTGAGACGGTTATAACCCTTACAACAGGGAAAAAAATTATTGTCAAAGAAAGTAGACAAAAAATCAAAAATCTAGTAAAATCATATAAAAGAGATCTGTTTTCGAAATATGTGTCACAAGACATTGAACTGGAATAAAAAATATTCTGATTAGGGTGGTGGTATTTTGGATTTAGCGACGATTATAGGTCTGGTCGCAGCGTTCCTGCTCATGATATTCGGTATGGTATTTGACGCGGACAGTATGAGCGTCAATTTTGCCGCAGTTAAGGCCTTCGTGGATGTGCCTTCACTGCTTATTACCTTCGGCGGCGCCTTCATGGCTACCATGGCTATGTCAGACAGCCCCGGAGAATTCGTAAAGAGCTTAAAGACCTTTACCTTGAACCTTAAAAAGGTTTCCATGAATGAAGAGGAGACCATTAAATCGATTATTAACCTTTCAAATATAGCCCGTAAGGAAGGACTTCTCGCACTTGAGGAAGCTGCAGGCGGAATCGAGGACGAATTCATGAAGAAAGGAGTTCTGCTGATAGTTGACGGTACGGATCCCGAACTTGTCCGTTCAATTATGGAGACCGAACTTTCATGTATCGAATCCCGTCACAAAGGGAATGTATCCTTCTGGGAGAATCTGGGTTCCATGGGTCCTGCATGGGGTATGATCGGTACCCTTATCGGACTTATCAACATGCTCGGTAACCTTTCCGACGTTAGCGCGGTAGGTCCTTCCATGGCGGTAGCCCTTGTAACAACATTCTACGGATCGGTCCTTGCAAACTGGATCTGTACTCCCACGGCAACAAAGCTTAAAGCAACCAACGATAAAGAAATCCAGATGAAGGAGGTCATGGTAGAAGGTCTTCTTTCTATACAGGCAGGTGAAAACCCCAGAGTTATAGAGGAAAAGCTCAAGTCCTTCCTGGCCCCCGAAGCCAGAGCAAGCTTCTCTTCCAGCGAAGGTGGAGAGGAAGGTTGAAAGGAGTAGTGTACAATGGCTAAGAAAAAGCAGGATGATCCGCCTAAAGGTTCACCCGCTTGGATGGCAACGTTTTCCGATCTGATGAACCTGCTGCTCTGCTTCTTCGTTCTGCTGTTTTCCATGTCAAGCGTAGACGCCAACAAATGGGAAGAGATCGTAGCATCAATGACCAGTGCATTCAGCGTCTTCAATGATGGAAGCCCATCGATCGGAGACGGTACGCTTGTAGGTATGGGAACCACTCAGCTGTCAAACCTTGATGAATACTATTCATCATTGGGGCAGAAGTCAACGGACAGCGGTGAAGAGATTAAAGACAATCCTAAGCAGACAGATCAGAACAGTGATGTGAATGCAGGTAACACACCCGACAACCAAAAGGGTGAGGGCACGGATAATGAAGAAAAGAACGGAGAGGGTTCTCTTGAGCAGGCCTTAGAGGCTGCCAACAGAAAGGAAACCACCGAGATGGTGGATGCCATTTCCGAGATGACCGAACGATACAATATCAGTGGACTTATGGAAGTCGGGATGGATGTTAACGGGAAATATGTAGAGCTTACTATAAGCGGTGCAGTCCTGTTTGATTCCGGAAGCGCAGAACTTAAAAAAGACTGTCTGCCTCTTCTTTCCAAGGTAGGCGATATACTGAAGGTTTATTCGGGTCATAAGGTTGAAGTTATAGGACATACGGATAATGTTCCGATGAATTCACAAAAGTATTCAGGAAATGATATTCTTTCATCTGCCAGAGCTATCAGCGTAGCTCATTATCTGATCGATGAGAACAGAGTCAGCGTCGGAAACATTTCGTGGACGGGACGCGGTGAATATGACCCCATCGACACAAATTCAACGGCCGAGGGAAGAGCGCGTAACAGGCGTGTAGAGATACGTATTTACAATTCGTTAAGCTCCAAATAAGAGTATTGATAAATAATGATTACGAAAGGGCAGGTTTATGACTGATCAAAGCCTGCGGTAAGGTACGGGAAATGAAAAAGAACATGCTTACGATACTCGTGATAATACTGTGTGTCGTTAATCTGACCTTAAGTGCATACATAGTTTTTACCGTAGTACCTAATGCACAGAGGACTGACAACCTGATAACGAGGATAATGCAGATCATCGATCTTGAGCTTGAATCCCCGCTGCCTCCGAACATTAACAATACATACGATATTGAGAATATCGAGAAATATGAGCTGGAGGATATGACAACGAATGTGGCTGCCGGTTCTGACGGAAAAGCTCATTTCGCAAAGATTACTGCCAGCCTTACGATCAACAATGCGGATGAGGATTATGCAAAGCTCAATCCCAAGGTTGAAACCATGAAATCCGACATTACCTCGATTATAAAGACTAATGTTTCAAAGTATAACAATGAACAGCTCGGAACTCCCGAGGTCAAGAAGGCGGTAAAGGAGCAGATAGTTACCGACATTCAGACACTGTTCAATTCAACATTTATTGTAGATGTTACTGTTGATTATCTGATCCAGTAGGAGGATTGGCTATGGGTGATGTATTATCCCAAAGCGAGATTGATAATCTGCTGGCGGCTTTAAGCAGCGGTGAGCTCGATGCGAGCGAAATAAAGGATAACGGAGAACGGATGGTTAAAAACTATGATTTTAACAGACCGTCAAAGTTCTCAAAGGATCATTTAAGGACATTGGAGATCATTTTTGAACACTATGCAAGACTCCTTTCGACATCGCTTCCCGCATATCTGAGGAAAAACGTTCAGGTTGAAGTGGTTAATGCCGAAGCCACGATTTATCAGGAATTTACCAACTCGCTTACAAACCCGGTACTTCTGGGAATAGTGGATTTTTCACCGCTTACCGGCAACGTGATAATCGAAATGGCCGAAAAGCTTGGATATACCATCGTTGACAGAATGCTGGGCGGCGTCGGGAATCCTTTGGAGAAATCAAGGGAGTTTTCCGAAATCGAGCTCGCAATAATAGAGCGTATATATATTGTCTGCATAAACCTTTTGGCTGAACCGTGGACGAACGTGGCAAAACTGGAGGCCAGACTGAAAAGGATCGAAACGAATTCACAGTTTGCACAGATTATATCCCCCACTGAGATGTCGGCCATCATTACCATGAATATGCGTATCGGTAATGTCGAGGGAATGATAAACGTATGTATGCCATATGATGTACTGGAACCGGTAATAGATAAGCTTAATACCAAGTATTGGTATTCCACTATCAGAGGAGTTGACAAGACCACCAACAAAGAGCTTGTGGAGGTGGCTATAGCCAAAGCCAGGATACCGGTAAAGGCTGAGCTTGGACGAAGCACGATCTCAGTTCAGGATTTCGTGAATATACAAAAGGGAGATATTATCAAACTGGATACAAAGGTTTCTGACCAGCTTGGAGTATTTGTCGGAAACATCAAGAAATTTTACGCATTCCCGGGAACATCATCGGATTCGTATGCGGTAAAAATATCTCAGGTTATCAATGAGGAGGAATAGTTAATGGATGGCATGCTCTCACAGGAAGAAATAAATGCGCTTCTTAACAGCGTGAATATGCCTTCATACGATCCGGCACCTGTTACAATTCTGGACGGAGGGCTTACGGATGCAGAGAAGGATGCAATAGGTGAGATATCCAATATCAGTATGGGGACAGCGGCTACAACTTTGTCTCAGCTGATCAACCAGAAAGTAAGTATCACTACCCCCACGGTATCCTATGCAACCTGGGACAGTCTTATGACAGAGTACGAGAAGCCCTGTGTCTGCATACAGGTTTATTATACTTCAGGCTTGGAAGGAAACAATATACTTATCCTGAAGGAACATGACGTTAGGGTTATTACCGACTTGATGATGGGCGGTGACGGAACACAGACCTCGGGAGAAATGACGGACCTTCACCTTTCGGCTATCGGAGAAGCTATGAACCAGATGATGGGATCGGCATCGACCTCAATGTCTTCAATGCTGAGCAAGAAGATCGATATATCTCCGCCTACCGCAAGCCTTGTAAAGCTTACGGAAATAGTAAATGCCAGGGATATAGCCGATTTCCTTACCGGAACATTTGTTAAGGTGGCGTTTAAAATGGAGATCGGGGATCTCGTAAACAGCGAGATCATGCAGATGTATTCCGTAGAATTTGCGAAGAATATTTACGAACAGTTTATGAGTATGACCGATGAAAGCAGTAAGGCTGCACCGGCACCCGCTGCATCTCAGGCTCAGCCTGCAGCACAGCCTGCGGCACCTTCGCAGCCCGCACAATTTTCGCAGCAGCCTCCGGTTCAGGGAGCATTTGCCCAGAGCATGGCAGCACCCAATGGGATGTATGCACAGCCCGCTCCGGCAGCTTATATGGCACAGCCGGTTCAGAATGTGAATATTGCTCCCGTGCAGTTCCAGCCGTTCATGGAAATTAACAATCCTCTGCTTAAGACAGAGAACATCGACCTGCTCTTAGACGTACCGTTGGAGGTTACTGCAGAACTCGGAAGAACCAGCAAATCCATTAAGGAGATACTTGAGTTCTCACCCGGTACCATAATTGAACTTAACCGCCTGGCCGGCGAGCCCATAGACGTCCTGGTCAACGGAAAGTACGTTGCAAAGGGCGAAGTGGTAGTTATCGAGGAGGCCTTTGGTATAAAGGTTACAGAGGTAATAAAATAAATGCCTTATAATTTAGTGTTTGCCGCTACGGATTTCCTAAACGGTGAATCCGGCGGGATAAAAAGCGTTTTAAAGCTTATAGGATTGATAATTCTATGCATCCTGATCATAGCCGCAAGCTATTTTACCACCAGATTTGTGGGAAGCAGGCAGCTAAAAGGGGCGGCAAAGTCAAATTTCAGGAGCATTGACATTTTCAGGATATCCCCGAATAAATATCTACAGATAATAGAGATCGGCGAGAAATATTTCTGCATAGCCGTGTCAAAGGACAAGATATCGCTTATCGGGGAACTGAGCAAGGATGATATAAAGAACTTTCCTCCCGTACCGATAGAGAAAAGCTTTAAAGAAACCATGTCGGACGTTTTGAACAGAAAGAACAGAACTGACAATAAGAAGCCCGGCGAAGTCCTCAGCCAGATAAAAGAAGAGCTTCCCGAGGACGATGAAAAGACGGAGTGATCCGCGATAAAAACAAAATACAACTCAAGGATAAAAGGTTGGTATCATGATTGAATTTGTAAAAAAGAGATGGCTTTTGAAAGCATTGGTTTTCGGGCTCGTCTTTACAATGACATGCATACTCACCTCTCTTTGTCGTGCTGAAATACCCATTGGAGCAACTGAGATTACCGATGGGAATTCTGCATTGTCAAATGAGGATACCGATGTCACTAACGACTATATAGAAGGAGATCTGGGCGGGCTCACGTTCCGATACGATTCGGATAATTCGAGCTCTCTTTCCGCAACGCTGCAGATCCTTTTGATCATAACAATAATTTCGCTGGCACCGTCTATTCTTGTCATGCTTACTTCGTTTACGAGAATAGTCATAGTGCTGCATTTTGTGCGTACGGCGGTCGGCACCCAGACCACACCTCCCAACCAAGTACTGATAGGACTGGCTCTTTTCCTTACCTTCTTTATCATGTCTCCGACGCTTACAAAGATATATGATGCGGCGATAACTCCGTTGAACAGAGGGGAGATAACCACAGAAGAAGCCCTGGAACGCGGTATGGAGCCTATCAGGGAATTTATGTTTGAGCAGCTTGACGGCGGAGAGAAGGACCTGCAGCTCTTTATTGACATAGCGGGGATAGAAGAGGTCAATACCAGGGATGACGTACCCACATCCGTTCTTATACCGGCATTTATATTAAACGAGCTTAGAATAGCCTTTATCATAGGCTTCCTGATTTATATACCGTTCCTTATCATAGATATGGTTGTTGCATCGACCCTTATGTCAATGGGTATGATGATGCTGCCGCCGACAACGATCTCAATGCCGTTCAAAATTCTCTTGTTTGTAGTAGCTGACGGCTGGGACCTCATAATAGGACAGGTAGTAAAGACGTTTTATTAACGACGCGGATTACGAAGTGATCCGGGCAGTCGGTAAAGAAAGGAAGTGATCGAGAATGAGTTCGGATTTGGTAGTTGATCTGATGAGCGAAACTCTTTTCCTGATAATCAAGGTTTCTGCTCCCATGCTTCTGGTTTCGCTGGTAGTCGGTCTTATTGTCAGTATCCTTCAGACCGTAACCTCGATCCAGGAACAGACGCTGACCTTTGTACCCAAGCTCCTAAGTATTTTCTTGGTTCTGGTAATAGCCGGAAACTGGATACTTACAAATATAGTCGAGTATATGCAGTATCTCTTTGAAAATTTTAATACATTTATAAGATGAACGATACATCCTTTACATTACAGCAGCTAGAATTTTTTGTGATAATACTTATAAGGGTATCAGGATTTGTTTTCACCGCACCGTTTTTCAGCCTGAAGAATTCACCGCGTACCTCAAAGATAGGATTTACACTGCTGCTTTCATTGATCTTATTCCAGACGACACCGTATGACCCCTTGGAATATATAGGAGTTGTCGGATATGCCGTCGTGGTGGCAGAAAACCTGCTGGCAGGCCTCCTGTTAGGCTTCCTTGCCAATGTTAGCTATCAGATAATAAGCCTTGCAGGTCATCTGGTTGACATGCAGATAGGCTTTTCAATGGTAAACGAATTCGATCCTGTAACCAGTACGCAGGTAACCGTAACAGGTACGTTTTATGAATATGCGGTAATGCTGATACTTATGGTTACCTACCTGCACCATTATCTTATAGATGCCCTTATAGACAGCTTTAAGGTAGTGCCGGTTGGCGGAGTTATTATTAATCCGCTGATATACAATGTTGGTTTAAAATACATAGTTGACTTTTTTATTATAGCATTCCGTATTTCATTACCCGTATTTGCGGCATTGCTTATAGTGAATGCCATTCTTGCGATAATGGCAAAGGTGGCACCGCAGATGAACATGTTTGTTATAGGTATGCAGCTCAAAGTTTTTGTCGGGCTGGTGGTTATGCTGGTAGTAATACAGCTTATCCCCACGGTCGGAGAACTGATATTTGATGAGATGTTCGACCTCATGAGGACAGCCGTAGCATATTTTTCACCCGGATAAGGTTTTCCGGACAAGATAATGGGATACGCTTAGAATCAGGGCTCGATAGAGCATAAACAATAGGAGAATGTTGAGAAAATGATCCGGGACATGAGCTTCACAAGAGAGGACTTATTAAAAGATCCGTCGCTCTTGGTCTTCAACCTCCAATACTTCGCAAATGATGAAGGTGGAGAGAAGACAGAAGAAGCTACGCCCAAAAAACTGGATGATGCACGTAAGGAAGGTCAGGTAGCAAAGAGCCAGGAGCTCGCTACAGCCATAACACTGATCGCCCTTTTTGGAAGCCTTAAGGTATTTGTAGGTTTCATAGGGGGCAGGTTTATGGAAGCCTTCCCTGAGTACTACAATTCGATAGAAACCTACTCTAAAGGCGGTTTTAGCTCAAGTAACGCATCCGGCTTTGTAAACAGTGCCATGGGAACGGCTCTAATTACCTGTATCCCATGTTTTGCAATAGCTTGTGTATTCGCTGTAGTCATAAACGTATTTCAGGTAAAATGGCAGCCGACATTAAAGCCCTTGATGCCGAAATTCAGCAAGCTCAACCCTATAAGCGGATTTAAAAGGATCATATCCTTAGATAAGCTTGTGGAACTTGTTAAGGCCATAATAAAAATAGGCGTTATCGGATATCTCGCCTATTCGGAGCTTTCCGACTCGGCAGGTCTGGTCAATTCCTTCTACGACATGGAACTCTTTGACGCCGTCATATTTATCGGTGAGAAGGTAATAAATTTCGGCTTTAAAGTAGCCATAATCTATATCTTTATCGGACTGATAGATTATATCTACCAGAAATTCAAGTTCCAAAAAGATATGAGAATGACCAAGCAGGAAATAAAGGACGAATTCAAACAGACAGAAGGAGATCCCAAGATAAAGGGACAGATCCGTCAGAGAATGAGGGAAGCTTCCCAGAGAAGAATGATGCAGCAGCTTCCTCAGGCAGACGTAGTTATTACCAACCCTACACACTTTGCATGTGCCATTAAATATGACAAAACGGTAGCCGAGGCCCCCATCCTTTTGGCAAAGGGCGCTGATTATCTGGCTCAGAAGATAAAAGAAGAAGCAAAGAAATATGATATTCCTTTGGTAGAGAATAAGCCGTTGGCACGTATGCTTTACCATAACGTGGACTTAGACGAGGAAATTCCCGAGGAGCTTTATCAGATGACCGCTGAAGTCCTCGCATATGTATATTCCCTGAAGGAAGAATTATAGTATAGCTTATTTTTGTCATCCTGAACGAAGTGAAGGATCTTTAAAAACTTATGAAAATATTATAGAATCAGAGGAAGGAGGACGCTATGAAGCTTAATTTTAAGACATTATCCAACTACATGGTCGGCGTATATGTCTTAGCCGTTATAGTGTTCTTCATAGTACCCATTCCTTCACTGCTTCTGGATATACTGGTTGCCTTTAACATGTCGATAGCGATGATAGTGCTTTTCAACGCACTCTTTGCACCCGACGTACTTCAGATGTCGAGCTTTCCGACCATTTTGCTGATGACAACGATCTTCAGGATATCCCTGAACGTATCGTCAACAAGACTTATCCTTGCAAAAGGTGACCCCGGAAAAGTTATAACCCAGTTCGGAGCTTTCGTAGGTGGAGGCAATCTTATCCTCGGCGCCATCGTTTTCGTAATACTGATACTTATACAGTTCCTGGTAATAAACAAAGGTTCCGAGCGTGTATCGGAAGTTACCGCAAGATTCACCCTTGACGCTATGCCCGGTAAACAGATGGCTATCGACGCGGATCTGAATACAGGTGCCATAACCGATGAGGAAGCAAGAAAAAGAAGAGAAAAAATACAGGAAGAATCCACGTTCTTCGGCTCCATGGACGGTGCCACGAAGTACGTAAAGGGAGATGCCGTAGCCGGTCTTATCATCACACTTATAAACTTTGGCGGCGGAATAGCAATGGGTGTTACCTCACAGGGACTGTCCGCAGGAGAAGCGCTTCAGAAATACGGTATGCTCACCATTGGTGACGGTCTGGTAAGCTCCATGCCCTCACTTATGATATCTCTTGCAACAGGTATGCTGGTAACCAAGGTATCAAAGGATTCCGATATAGGAGATATCCTTATATCCCAGCTTTTCTCAATACCGAGAGTACTTTATATCGTCGGTGCGGCCATGATAGTACTGGGCCTCACCCCTCTTCCGTGGTTTATATTCATACCGTTTGGTGCGATGTTCATAGCAGCAGGCAGAAGCATCGAGAAGAAGGTAAAGACAAAGGAAGTGGAAAAAGAGGTTACGACCGAGGAAACGGCGGCAGAAGAAATACGGCGCCCGGAGAATGTTACGCAGCTGCTTCAGGTTGACCAGATCGAGCTTGAATTCGGATACGGCATCATACCATTGGCAGATACGAATCAGGGCGGTGACCTTCTTGACAGAGTTGTGCTTATAAGACGTCAGATAGCATTGGAACTGGGCTGTGTTGTACCTACCATAAGACTTAGGGATAACATACAGCTTAATCCCAATCAGTACGTTATAAAGATAAAGGGTGTTCCGGTATCGGAGGGTGAGATACTGTTCGATCACTACATGGCAATGAATCCGGGATATGTAGAGGAGGAGATAACAGGTATTCCTACATTTGAACCGTCCTTCCATCTGCCCGCACTCTGGATAACCGAGAGTCAGAGGGAAAGAGCAGAATCCTACGGCTATACCGTAGTAGATCCGCCTTCGATCATAGCAACGCACTTAACCGAGGTAATAAGAAGGCATCTTGACGAACTGCTTACACGTCAGGATGTACAGAACCTCATAAACAATATAAAGGACGCAAACGAAACGTTGGTTTCGGAGCTTGTACCTAAGCTTTTGGGAGTGGGCGAGATACAGAAGGTGCTTCAGAACCTGCTTCGCGAGGGTATTTCGATAAGGGATCTTGTTACGATATTCGAAACACTCGCAGACTATGCCACAACCACTCATGATACGGACGTGCTTACCGAATATGTAAGGCAGAGCCTTAAGCGTGCTATATCCACAAAGTACTTCCCCAAGGGTGAAAAGAACCTGGTTGTTACCTTGGATCCTAAGGTTGAACAGGAGATTATGGCATCGGTTAAGACCACCGAACAGACCACTTATATCAACTATGATCCCGAAAAAGCGAGGAAGCTCATGGATTCGGTTGAGGAACAGGCGAAGACTCTTGAGGATATGGGCAAGAACCCCGTAATAGTAACCTCGCCCATAGTCAGAATGTATTTTAAGAGATTGTCAAGGGATTATTTCCCCGATCTTGTGGTAATATCATATTCCGAGATAGATTCGGATGTAGAACTTCAGTCAGTTGGGATGGTGACGGTTAATTGATAATTAAAAAATTTCAAGGGAATACTGAAAAAGAGGCTATGCTGCTCGCAAGAGACGAGCTGGGTAAGGAAGCCATTGTCACCAACGTGAAGGTGATAAAGCCCAAGGGACTTGCACGCCTCTTTAAGAAGCCCACATATGAGATAACTGCGGCACTCGATGAAACACCGCCAAAGACGGAGCTTTCAAGGCGGGAGAGCATAAAGGCCATGTTTAAGGACAATAAGGATATTCTCCTTGATGACAGGTTGGATGCAGGAAAAACATCGGATGCAGCTGCATCGGAGTCTCCGACAGAGACAGCAAAGCAGCTTGAACAGCGCATATCCAATATAGCAACCCTCCTCGAACAGCAGATCGCTTCATCAAAGAAGGATAATGCCCCGGTCGAAAAGGAAAAGTCTGAACCGGCAGAAGAAAAAGACGACAGGAACAACGCATGCCTTAACCTTATACGTGAGCAGCTTCTGGCTAACGAAGTAGATGAGAAATACATATCCCAGCTCATTACTGAAATAGAGCCGACTTTGAACAAGGATTCTTCTGTTGAAAATATCCTTTCGGGTATATACCAGAAGATAGTTCTGAAACTCGGTAAGACCGAGGTAATGGGAGTTACCAGCGGAAAAGCCAGATTTGTATTCTTCATAGGTCCTACAGGAGTAGGAAAAACAACTACAATAGCTAAGCTTGCATCCAAGCTGAAGCTGGACAAGAAACTGAATGTAGCTCTGCTGACTGCGGATACATACAGGATTGCAGCGGTTGATCAGTTAAAGACATATGCGGAAATACTTGATGTACCGCTGAAGGTGGTTTACTCCGATACTGAACTCAAGGATGCCTACGAGGAGATGAAGAACTACGATATCGTGATGATAGATACCGCAGGACGTTCCCATCGTGACAAACAGCAGCGCGAGGACATCGAAAAACTGATCAATTCGATCCCTGAGGAACAGAGGGATATATTCCTGGTACTCAGTATTACCACTAAATACAAGGATCTTATAAGGATCACGGAAGCTTATTCCGAGATCACGAAATACAGGCTTATATTTACAAAACTGGATGAAACAGATACCCTCGGCAATATATTTAACGTGAAGCTTTTGACCGGAGCACCGTTATCCTATGCTACCTTTGGACAGAAGGTACCTAATGACATCTCAAGGCTCGATGCCCAGATGATCTCCAAGCAGCTCTTAGGGGGCGGAGAATAATGGATCAGGCCGAACAGCTGAGACTCCTGGTCACAAAACAGCAGGAGCTTAAGAAAAAAGAACGCAAAACCTCGAGGGTCATAACGGTCACAAGCGGAAAAGGGGGAGTGGGAAAGTCAACCCTTACCGTAAACCTTGCCATACAGCTTGCAAGACTTGGAAAGAAAGTAATAATACTTGATGCCGACTTCGGTCTGGCAAATATTGAGGTAATGCTCGGCATAAGACCGGAATACAATCTGGCCGACCTGATGTTTAAGGGAAAGGAACTGAAGGATATAGTTATCAGCGGTCCCGAGGACATAGGTTTTATATCGGGAGGTTCCGGCATACAGGAACTGTCAAGGCTTTCCAGGGAACAGGTGGTATATCTTGTTCAGAAGCTTTATGAGCTGGATGAACTGGCGGATATTATACTGGTGGATACAGGCGCCGGCATTTCCGATTCGGTTCTGGAATTCGTATCGGCGAGCAATGAGGTGCTTCTGGTAGCAACACCGGAGCCCACATCGATAACCGATGCATATGCACTGTTAAAAACGCTTAACAGAAGAAGCGGTTTTTCAAAAGAAGACACAGTAATAAAAATGGTTGCGAACCGCATCAAATCAAAGGAAGAAGGGGACACGCTCTACACAAAGCTGGGGCTTGTGGTAGACAAATTTCTGAACCTGAAGATGGAATTCATAGGTGCCATACCTGATGATCCGAACTGCGGAAAGGCCATTATGCAGCAGCAGCCCATAACCCTGGCGGAACCGAGATCGGTTTCGGTCAAGTCCATAAAGGCCATAGCCGAAAAACTGGCAGCAAAGGAAGATACCGGGGATAAGAAGGGAATCGCCCAGCTTTTCGGGCGTTTCATGAAGAACTTTTATCGGAAAAAGAAAGAAAAATAAGGAAAAATTACCCACATGCTAAAAAACGTATTAAAGGTCGGAGACCGAATCGAATTGAAAAGCATATATCAGGCAAGGACCACAACCGCCGATGCCAAGATCTATCAAAGCCAGGTGCTGGATATCATCGATGATTACAGGATGAATATCGCAGTGCCTATTGAGTCCGGTCATCTTGTGCCATTAGAGGTGGGGAGCAGATATGAACTCAGCTTCCTGACGAGCAACGGGCTTTACATGTGCAAATGTGAGATAAAGAACAGGATGAAGCAGAACAATGTATATTATCTTGTTCTGGACATTATATCCGAATTAAAACGTGATCAGCGTCGTCAGTATTTCCGTCTTGAGAAGATAATACCTTTAAAGTACAGGGTGGTAAGCGAGCTTGAAATGCGTCTTCGTTACTTTATGGAGAAAAAGGCATACAAGGACGACAGGGAAAAGAGGTTGGTAACCGAAAAGCTTGAACAGCTTGAGGGAATGGTGCAGGAAGGAACGATCGTGAACGTCAGCGGGGGCGGTCTGAAGTTCAGCTCAATGATAAAGCATGAGAACGGAACCAACATAATCGTCAGATTCTATCTGGAAGAGGAGCTGTTTGTTGAGGCAGAGGCCAGGATAATAGGCGTAAATGAGGTTATGAACCAGAAGGGCAGGATGGAATACCGCTGCGAGTTTAAGAAGATAAAGAAGGAAATAAGAGAAAGCATAGTAAGATATATTTTCAGTGAGGAACGCAGACAACGGCAGAAGGAAAACGGGTTATAAATATGACAAAAAAAATATCAGAAAAAAATGACTCTGCACTCATGAGTAGGAATGAATCTGATATAATTGAAAAAAGGAAAAAGGAAGTATCCGGTGATTACAGTCCCATGTCATATTCTTTGGAAAAGGAATTTAATCGCATTCCGCATAAAAAGGTTCCTCTTTCAGCCAAAAAGCTTGTGGCTATATGTGCATCAACCGGAGGACCGATGGCATTATCGAAGATAATCCCTTTTATTTCGGATAAGCTTAATGCTCCTATAGTCATGGTCCAGCATATGTCTAAGGGTTTTACTGCATCACTTGCGCACCGTCTGGATGAAAAATCCCTGATAAAGGTATCCGAGGCCACGGACGGCGAAGAACTCAAAAAAGGTTCGATGTACATAGCTAAGGGCGGAGAACATCTGACAGTGGTGCAGCACGGACGGCAGCTTAAAATTTCCCTTTGTGATACCCCGGCAAGAAGCGGACTAAAGCCTTGCGCCGACATCATGTTTGAATCCTTAATGGATCTGGACCTTGATGAGATAATATGTGTGGTGCTTACAGGCATGGGAGCTGACGGTACATGGGGAATAGGACATTTAAGCGAGAAAAAGAATGTATACTGTATCGCTCAGGACAGGGAAACCTGTGCGGCATCGGGAATGCCTGATATGGTAGTTAAGGCGGGATTAGCCGATGAAGTTGTGCCGCTTGACAGAATAGCGGAGGCCATAACAAGGGTCACGGGCTTAAGACTGTCATAGGACGGAAACGGAGGAATGCATGGACGTTAGCCAATATCTTGAAGTGTTTATCGAAGAGTCAAAAGAACACCTTCAGGCACTTAATGAGCATCTTCTTATATTAGAGAAAGAGCCTGAGAATGAAAATACCATAAACGAGATATTCCGTGCTGCCCATTCACTTAAAGGAATGGCAGGTACCATGGGTTATAAGCGCATGCAGAAACTTACCCATGACATGGAAAACGTATTCCAGGAGATAAGAAGCGGTAAGATGAAGGTAAGACCGGAGCTTACCGACTGCCTTTTCGAAGGGCTTGACGCATTACAGGAATATGTTGACAATATTATAAACACACAGGATGAGGGGACTAATGACAATCAGCCCCTTATTGACAAGCTCGCAAAAGAGCTTGAGATAGGTCTTAACGGCGGCGGGGCAGCGGCTGCTCCCGAACCGGAGAAAAAAGAAGAGAAGAAAGAAGAAAGCAAGGCTCAGGAGCCCGTTCAGAATCCTTCCTCCAAGGCAGGTTCCGTTGTTTATGCGGACCATGAGAAGCTGGCAATAAAAGAAGCCGCATCCCAGGGACTTACCACATATGAGGTACATGTTGATCTTCAGGAGTCATGTTTGCTTAAGGCCGCAAGAGCATATCTTGTATTTAAGGCCGTAGAGGAATTCGGAGAGATCATCAAATCTGTTCCGGATGCCCAGATGATCGAGGACGAAAAATTTGATTTCAGCTTCGTAGTCTGTGTTCTTACAAAGGCCGGAGCCGATGAACTGAGAAAAAGAGTATTAAATGTTTCCGAGGTAAAGGAAGCTACCATAGAGAAGGCAAGTTTTGAAAATGAAACGGCAGCGACGGGAGAGAGTGCCGAGAGCAAGAGTGAAGAAACGGAGAGCAAGCCTGTTTCCGCATCACCCGCTGCCCCGGTTACAGCTTCACAGGCGCCCCAGAAACCTGCCGCAAGCACACAGAAAAAAGCAGTTGTCAACCGCTCTGTACGTGTTGATATTGAGAAGCTTGACGATCTGATGAATCTTGTGAGCGAGCTTATCATTGCCAAAAACGGTCTGGCTTCTTTATCACCCGACGATTTTTCAAAGAAGGAAAAGCGTTCGGCATTTAATGAGCAGATCGAATACTTAGAGAGAATTACAACGAACATCCACCAGAGCGTTATGAAGGTCAGGATGGTTCCAATCGAGAGCGTTGTAAACCGTTTCCCGAGAATGATCAGGGACCTTTCCAAGAAGCTGGATAAGCCCATGGAGCTTTATATGTCGGGTGAGGAGACAGAGCTTGACCGTACCGTTATTGACGAGATCGGCGATCCTCTGATGCATATCCTTCGTAATTCTGCAGACCATGGCTTAGAGAGCGCAGAGGTTAGGAAACAACTAGGCAAACCCGAAACCGGTTCCATTTACCTTAATGCATTCCAGGAGGGTAACAGCGTAGTCATCGAATGCAGTGACGACGGCGGCGGTATCAATACCGAGAAGGTAAAGAACAAAGCTATTGAGAAGGGCACAATTACTCCCGAACAGGCAGAGACCATGACAGAAAAGGATTTCATCGATCTGCTGTTCAAGCCCAGCTTCTCAACGGCCGATAAAATATCGGACGTATCAGGCCGCGGTGTCGGTCTCGATGTAGTTAAATCAAAGATCGAATCCTTGAGCGGTACTGTGGAATGCAAGACCGCACTGGGTCAGGGAACAACCTTTACCATAAGGCTTCCTCTTACCCTTGCAATTATTCAGTCACTTATGGTTATCATCGGTGAAGAAAAATATGCAATTCCTTTGGGAAGCATTGATACCATTGAAGACATACCGATAACCGAGATAAGAAGAATCGAAAAGAAGGAAGTTATAAACCTAAGGGGAAGCGTTATACCGCTTGTACGTATGGCGGATATCCTTGAAGTACCCGTTAAAGCACCCGAAAAGGAAAATCTCACGGTTGTTGTGGTGGTTAAGGGCGACAGAAAGGCCGGTCTTGTGGTCGATGACCTTATAGGACAGCTTGAAATAGTTATCAAATCCATAGGAAAATACATCAACAACTCTAAGATCATCAGTGGTGCAACGGTACTCGGTGACGGCGAGATAGCTCTCATACTTGACGCTAATGCCTTAGTTTAAGGCATCGAAGAAGCGAAGGGTTATGAACATCAGGGAGGTTTTATATGGCAGAAGGATATACCAATGAGACCGGACAGTATATCGGTGTCATGATAAACAATGAGCAGTACGGAATAGATATTAATTTTATAGATAATATTGTCAGGATGCAGCGTATCACCAGGGTTCCCAAGGCACAGGAGTATTTCCCGGGAGTTATCAATTTAAGAGGCGAAATAATTCCCGTTATGAGTCTTAGGAGAAGATTCGGTTTTGATGACGATGTCTTTACACCTAAGTCAAGGATCCTTATTTTGAAACCGGAGCCTCAGGCAAGCATCGGCTTTATAGTTGACGAGGTGAAGGAGGTCCTTACACTTTCTGAGGAAGATATTGATAAGGCCGTTACATCCGATGATAAGAATACATATATCTCAGGTGTCGGAAAACATCCGAAGGGGCTGATATCAATACTGAATCTTTCTGTGGTACTCCAGGACAAAGAGAACCAAGCAAAAGAGGGGGGTTGACATGTCCCAAAGAAAAATCGAAGAATTATCCGACCTGGAGTTTGATGTTTTAAAGGAAATATCAAATATAGGAACCGGAAATGCGGCAACCGCAATAGCCAAAATGATGGGCGGACAGATAAATATCGAGGTTCCGATCATTAAGTTTCTCGATTTCAACGAACTCAGCGAGATAATAGGCGGAGCAGAAAACGAGGTGATCGGCATTCTCGTTACCTTATCAGAGGATATAGACGGAATGATGATGTTCGTTATGGATACCCATTCCGCTACAGTGGTTGTTAACAATCTCCTTCAGAGGGATGAGGAAGAGGATATTACCGAATGCAATGAGATGATACAGTCAGCTCTTGCGGAATTCGGAAATATTATTGCCGGGTCTTATCTGGCAGCAATATCAAAGCTTACAGGACTTACGTGTTCACCCAGTGTTCCGGCACTTTCACATGATATGGCGGGAGCGGTTCTTTCGGTACCGGCCATAGAATTCGGCAAGGTAAGTGACAAGGTTCTTCTTATACAGTCGGTATTTAGTTACAAGAGTAAGAAGGCAGAAGGCTTCTTTATACTGGTACCCACACTTCAGGCCTTTAATATTATTTTTGACAAGCTGGGACTATAGATTTAGGAGAGTTTTTGGTTTTATGAATATTATCAGGGTCGGCATGGCTGACATGAATATCTGCCGTGCTCCGGACAGGATAACCACACTGGGGCTTGGATCCTGTATAGGGCTGGTGCTTTTCGATATTCATTCACCGGTCTGCGGTATGGTGCATATTATGCTGCCGGACAGTTCAATATCGAGGAATATTGAAAAACCGGCTAAATTTGCGGATACCGGAATTAATAAGCTCATACAGGAACTTACTTCGCGAGGAGTTCCACCGTCCGCCCTAATGGCCAAAATGGCCGGCGGAGCCAGGATGTTTACCATTCAGGGAAGTGGGGATATCTTAAAAATCGGAGAACGTAATTATGAAGCGGTAAAGAGTATATTGGACAAGAAGAGAATACCGATAATTGCCTCCGATTGCGGCGGAACGTACGGAAGGACAATAGAATTCGATCCGGCAACCTTCAGACTTAAGATAAAGGCGATCGGAAGGCCGGAAAGAAGCATATAAACAAGGAGTCAGACAGTGAAGGACAAGCCGATAGTTATTATTATAACACTTACAGCAGGTCTTATCGCATGTATCTGCTGTATTATAAACCGGGCAGGACTTCTGGGCACTCTCATTTCGGTACTTATCTCCATGGTGGTATTCCTTATTGTCGGACTTATCGTGAATTCGATAATAGCCAGGCAGGACAGGATAGCCGAGAAACGTGCAAAGGATGAGAAGCAGCGGCAGGAGGAAGAAGCAAGAAAGAATCAGGAAGAAGAAACCGCCGGTGAAGGGTAAAAATGTCATCATGACAGGGGGATTATCAAATGGCAGTAGTAGACAAGGATAAGCTTTGGAGTGATTATTCCAAGCAAAAAACTCCCGAGCTCAGGGAAAAGCTTATTATTGAATACTCCGGGCTCGTAAAGGTGGTGGCCGGTAAGCTCAGTATGTATCTTGGTTACAACGTTGAATATGATGACCTCGTTGGATACGGTGTTTTTGGGCTTATCGATGCCATAGACAAATTTGATTACGGTAAGGGTATCAAGTTTGAAACATATGCTTCGCTTCGTATAAGAGGAGAGATCCTGGATCAGATAAGACGTATGGACTGGATCCCGAGAACGGTCAGGCAGAAACAGAAACAGCTGGATGCCGCTTACAGGAAGATCGAGGAAAGAACGGGAAAGCTTGCAACCGACGAGGAGCTTGCCGAAGAACTTGGAATAACCCTGGATGAGCTTTGTGATATGCAGAACGAGACCAAGGTAAGCAATATCATTTCCTTGGACGAGTACATGGAACAGGGTGACTCAAAGGTTGAGCCGGTCGAAACGAAGGACTATCTTCAGCCGGACAGAGTTGTTGAGAAAGAGGAACTGAAAAAGATCATACTTGAGGTTCTTCAGACCTTGACCGATAAGGAAAAGAATGTTGTTGTCCTGTATTATTATGAGGACATGACACTAAAAGAAATAGCAAATGTAATGGAGGTTTCAGAGTCAAGAGTTTCACAGCTGCATTCAAAGGCACTGGTTAAGCTCAAACAGCGGCTTGGCGGTAACATGCAGATGTTCCTGGGATAAAAATGAAGGGGAGGTACTGATTTGATAAACGGTTTTTTTCAACTTGAGATCAGAAAAGACGGAACTTATCTGATAGTATATCCTCCTGCTCCGGGCGGAACGCCCTGCGACCCTTCCGAGATATTAAAGTATCTTGACATTTATCAGGTTGACTATGACAAAATAGCCATTTATAACCTGATGAAGGCCCCGGGTGACAAGAAGGAGCTGCGGATCACCGCTATTAAGGTTTCGAGCTTCGACGAAACCGTAGATATTGAAATTACAGATAATTTTACCATTGTTACCGCAAGATTCTACCCGGAGGTTGAAGGCGGAAAAAAACTGACAAAGGACGAAATACTCTGGCTTCTTAACAAGAGAGGTGTTAAGGCGGGAATAAAGGAAGATGTAATAGAACAGTTCCTGCTTGAAAGGCAGTATTGTACACCTTATGTTGTAGCAAGGGCTGAGCTTCCGGTCGAAGGAACGGACGCAAAAATAGAATATTTCTTTAACACGGACCTTACCAAGCGGCCTAAGATGTTTGAGGACGGATCTGTGGATTTTCATCAGCTGGATAATTTAAGCAAGGTGGAAAAGGATCAGGTCCTCGCAATACTTACTCCTGCAGTACACGGAAAACCGGGCACGGATGTTTTGGGACGTCCCATCCAGCCGAGAAAGGTGAATGTAGTATTCTTAAAGCAGTCCAAGAATGCAAGGCTTTCTCCGGACGGTCTCCAGCTCATAAGCAACGTTAACGGTCATGCGGTACTTGCAGATAAACAGGTTTTTGTATCCGATACCTATGAGATACCCGGAAATGTTGATGTGGCTACAGGTGACGTAGAATATACCGGAAATGTTGTTATAGCGGGGAATGTGAATTCAGGCTATAAGGTACATGCAGACGGCGATGTCATAGTGGAAGGAATTGTTGAGGGAGCGGAGATAACCGCCGGAGGCCAGATAGTATTAAAACGCGGTATCCAGGGAATGAATAAGGGCGTGCTGGCAGCCGGAACAAACATTGTCGCAAAGTTTATCGAGAGCGCGCAGGTTAAGGCCGGAGGCTTTATACAGACGGAATCCATCATGCACAGTAAAGTTACTGCCGGTTCTGAGATAACTGTCAGCGGCAAGAAGGGATTTATTACCGGTGGAATAATAAGGGCCGGTAAATCGGTTGAAGCCAAGACCGCGGGATCGGTCATGGGGACACAGACCATAATAGAGGTCGGTGAAAACATGAACCTAGTGGAAGAGGAACGGGCACTTCTTCAGGAAAAGAGAAGCATCAGGGAAAATATCGACAAGACGGAAAAGATACTTTTCTATATTTCCAAGAAGATAAAGGACCGTGAACAGCTGCCAAAGGAAAAGATCGTACAGTTCCAGCAATTGTCATTAAGCGACAAGCAGTTCAAAAAGCGGCTTGAGGAGATAAACACAAGACTCGAGGAGCTTGACCTGCTGCTTGAGAATTCAACGAAAGGATTTGTTCAGGTTGACGATATTATGTACCCGGGATGTAAGGTCACCATTTCAAACATCTCCACATATATCAGGGAAGAGACCAAACACTGCCGTCTGATAAGGGACGGCGCTGACCTGAGAGTGACCGCCTATGCAAAGACCAAAAGGTAGGACACGCGGTCGGTCAGCAAGCGTAGGGAGGGCGATACTATGATTACACCCATTGAAATGTACACTATGGTACCCAAATCCCAAGAGGCCTCAATGATCCACAGCGCTGCGAACGCAAAAAATGTCGCACAGCAGCAGAGCGGAATGCAGGAAATAGCACATGAGGCAAGGCTGCATGAGCAGCAGATCGTACAAACCGCTTCGGCACAGAATCCGGAGTATCGGTACGACGCAAAGGAAAAGGGAAACGGAAATTATTCCGGCAACGAGAAAAAAAAGAAAAAGAAGGAAAATGATTCAGAGCACGGAGAGGAAGGAAATAACAACACAACACACTCAGGCTTTGACATAAGGATTTGAGACTATGATTAGCGGATTAGAAATTGCATTACTTATCTTTGCACTGGCATTGATTATCATCAGCTTCTTTATTGTTGACAAGAGCGGGAGTACGACAAATGAAAATACTGTTCCCGTACCGGATATGAAGCAGTTGAACGTTATCAGCGAGAGAGCTATCAGGGACATGAACACCAACGCCAATAAGATCCTTGAGAGTACCCAGGATCAGATGGAGGCCCTCTCAAATGAGAAGATCATGGCGGTAAATGAATACTCCGAGCAGGTTCTTGCAAAGATCGACTCGAACCATAAAGAAGTTGTATTCCTTTACCAGATGCTTCAGGACAAGGAAAAAGAACTGAAAGATACTGCAGGCCGCGTAGATAATTTACGGATCGACGTGGAAAAGGAGAATCCGGAAGACAGAGCACCCCGTAAGCTTGATATAGGCATGGAGGATTTCAGCTTTGATGATGAACCCGATGATTTTCCTCCCGAGGATCCTTCATTAAAGAAAATGAAATCAAAAGATCGCGCAAAACAGAGGATAACCTATGTTTCGGGCGATGTCAAGCAGGAGAAGGCTAAGAATGCTCCCGATAAGAACGAGAAGACAAATGAGGTCATAAAGCTCTACAAAAAGAACAAATCGGTTATGGAAATCTCTAAACTGTTGAATATGGGGCAGGGAGAGGTTAAACTGATAATTGATCTTTATTGTAAGTAAGTTTAGTATGGCTTTATAATCCAATTATGTTATATATTAGTTTATTTGGGAGATATATCAGATGAAACTCAAGTATTATATGAGAGGTGTCGGATGCGGAATTCTTTTCACGCTCTTTATCTTTGTCGTGATCATCATTCCGAACCTCGAACTTAAAAACAAAATAGACAGCAATACCGAAACATCAAACACTGAGGCCGACAGTAATGTCGGAAAGCTTGTAGGGACCGATGCAACCACACCGAAGCCTACTGAGGCTGCAACTCCTACCGAGAAGGCAAAGCCTACGGCTACACCTACAGAAGAGGCAACACCTACTGCTACGCCTACCGAGGAGGCAACACCTACTCCGACAGCTACTCCTACCGAAGAGGCAACGCCGACTCCTACAGCTACTCTGGAGCCGACACCGACTCCTTCGCCGACAGCCACACCGGAGCCTACTCCAACACCTGAACCTACACCTACTCCTACGGTTAAACCTACCGCTACTCCGGTACCTACGGATAAGCCTACGGAGAAACCTACGGAGAAACCTACGGAAAAACCTACAGCAACACCTACACCGAAGCCTACAAGTGCTGAAAATCCTACTCCTACACCTAAGCAGGGCAAGGAGAAGAGTGTAACAATAGCCATCACAAAGGGCATGACATCAGAGCAGTTCGCACAGGCTGTCGAAAAGGCAGGGTTGGTATCTGATTGGAATGATTTCAATAAATACCTGCTTGATTCAGGTTATGCATATTCTCTGCAGATCGGTGAGTTCAAGCTTAAAAAGGGTATGACTTACGAAGAAATAGCAAAGAAATGCGGTACGTGGTAACCTATTCTGAGAACAAACAAGGAAAGTAATTTATGGGGTTTTCAAACAAAAAAAAGGTTGCGATCTTCATCTGCGGAAGTATGGTTGATTATCAGAGTCAGATAGTCAGCCATCTTTCAGACGAGATGGCAAGGAACGGATATTATTCAATAATATTTAATTGGTTCGGCGGATACGGAAGTACCGAGGAATTTGAAGCAGGTGAACTTAATGCTGCTTTCCTTCCCGAGTACTCCGACTACGACGGTATCTTTTTGTGCCTTGATACCTTTACAAACCCCGATTCGGCCGATGAAGTTTTAAATATGGTAAAGAAATACAGCCGTTGTCCTGTTGTAAGTATCAGGCGTGAAGCGGACTATTACCATACGATCCTTATAGATGATGAAAACTCCATGGAGCCCATGATAAAGCACCTTATAGAGGATCATCATTTTAAAGATCTTTTCTATGTTTCCGGTATTGAAGGACATCCCGATGCCGTAAAGCGTCTGGCATGCGTGAAAAGAGTATTGGCCGGTTATGGCATGGAGCTTAAGGATGAAAACCTTATCCACGGGGATTTCTGGAGAAACAGGGGAGACCAGATAGTAGATACGATCCTTGACAGAAGAGACGGGAAGCTGCCGGAAGCAATAGTTTGCGCAAATGACTACATGGCTATAGCAGTATGTCATTCATTACAGGAACGTGGATTTGAAATACCCAAGGATGTTGTTGTTACCGGATTTGATGATATCAGTGAGGTCAGTTATACTATACCGTCAATCTCATCAGTACGTGTGGATATAAAGGAAATGGCACATGCAGCATGCCATATGTTCCTTGATCTAAAGGTAGGAAGAAAGATAGACAAATACGAGTATGTTCCAACTAAGGTAATTACAAGGCAAAGCTGCGGCTGTACGGAAAGCTCTGCCAAAATGCTGACCAACGCCGTAAGAAGTTATTTTTCTTCCTGGTCCAGACAAAGACATGAATTCCTTATGAGTTGCTTTATGAACCTTGACACGGAGGTCGTAAAGGATTTTGATGAACTTAATTATGCTCTGGAAAAATTCATGAGCCTGAACGATTATTACAAGGATTTCTTTGTTGTTTTAAACGATTATAATTGGGCTACCGTAGAAGACGAGGCAATGAAAGGTTATACCGATAACGTTCGTGTCAGAACAGCATTTGTTAATACGGAGCTAAAGAAAAAGATTAATATCCTTATTCCGAGGAAGGACCTTATTCCTGAGGAATATATAAGTGAAGAACCAAAGGCATATTATGTGATACCGCTTCATTTCCATAAGGCAAGCTTCGGATATGCCGTTATCGATTTTTATCCGGGAGGAACAATAGGCGGATTTTATGAATCCATGCTTATTTCCATATGCAACGCACTTGCACATATGAGATCGGCTCACAGAACCGCGGCACTTATTGATAAGCTCTCGTCCATGTATATTACGGATGTCCTTACAGGACTAAAGAACAGGCATGGATTTGAGGTCGAAACTCACAGGATGTACAATCTGGTCCAGACCGAGAATCGCACGATGGCCATAATCGGACTGGATATGGATGGCCTAAAAATAATAAACGACACCTTTGGCCATCCGGAAGGGGATTTCGCACTCTGTACTTTGGCAGACGCCATCAGGGCCGCATCATTTTCGGATGAAATAGGCTTCAGGGTTGGCGGCGACGAATTCGAGGTACTGGCAATGGATTATTCCGAACACTCGGTTCAGAAATTTTTTAAACGCTTTGACGCATATCTCGAGGACTTTAATAAAACTTCGAAGAAACCCTATAATGTATGTGCAAGCTACGGACATTGCATCTGTAATGCGACTAATGGGATCACGCTTACTGAATGGCTTACCAAGAGTGATGACAGAATGTATGATATGAAGGCTAAAAACAAGGGTACAAGAAAAATTTTAAAATAATCCGATAACATAATAAGATATGAGGACGATTCCAAGTGGCAATTTAAACGTCAGCACGGGATCGTCTCTTTTTTTACTAACTTTTGGTTAGTAAAATCGAGTTTTTATATAATGTTATATAACATTATATTGACAAAGGCTTATTAATAAATATAATTACAAGAGAAGTGGTCAGCAGACAGCAGATCAAACAAGACTTTTATAAAATAAAAAGGAGATTCTTATGGGAAAGTATTTCGGAACAGACGGTTTCAGAGGTAAGGCAGGAAAGGTCCTGAAAGCAGAGCATGCATTTAAAACAGGCCAGTTTTTAGGCTGGTATTACAGAAACAAGCATAACGGAGAGCCTGCAAAAATAGTTATTGGAAAAGATACCAGAAGATCTTCATACATGTATGAGAATGCTTTGGCAGCAGGAATCACATCCACAGGCTCAGATGCATATCTTCTTCATGTTACAACCACTCCCTGTGTCAGCTATATCACAAGGACCGAAGGCTTTGACTGCGGTGTTATGATATCGGCATCACACAACCCTTATTTTGACAACGGTATCAAGCTTATGAACAGTGAAGGTGAGAAAATGGACGATGACCTTCAGAATGAGCTTGAGCGTTTTATAGACGGTGATCCCGCGGAACTTGAAAGTGCTACCGAAGACGCAATCGGACGTACTATAGATTTCTATACCGGAAGAAACCGTTATATCGGATATCTTACAGGACTTGCAACCCGTTCGTTCGAGAATTATAAAATTGCCCTTGACTGCTCAAACGGTGCTGCATGGATGATCGGTCCCGCAGTATTTAACGCACTTGGCGCAAAGACATACGTTATAAACGATACTCCCGACGGACTTAACATCAACATGAACTGCGGTTCTACTCACTTAGAGGCCCTTAAGGCATATGTTAAGGAAAACAAGATGGATATCGGTTTCGCATTCGACGGTGATGCCGACAGATGTCTTGCGGTTGATGAGAACGGTGAAGAGATAAACGGCGACAAGATCATGTATATCTGCTCTAAGTGGATGAAGAAGAACGGAATGCTTCCTTCAAATACGGTTGTTACAACTATCATGTCGAACTTCGGTCTGTACAAGGCACTCGACAAGGAAGGCATCGAATATGAGAAGACCGCTGTAGGTGACAGATATGTCTATGAGAACATGAAGGAATTTGACCATATGATCGGCGGAGAGCAGTCGGGACACGTTATTTTCCGCAAATATGCTCATACCGGTGACGGTCTTATAACTGCAATTATGGTTATGTCGGTCATGATAGATACAAAGCTTCCTCTTTCCTCACTTGCTGCTGGCTGCCAGATGTTCCCTCAGGTTCTTAAGAACGTTGAGGTAGATGACAAGGACGAGACTTTGAACGATGCAGCAGTAAAGGCAGCAGTTGAGAAGGCTACCGAAGAACTCGGTGATGACGGACGTGTTCTGCTTAGAAAATCCGGTACCGAGCCCGTTCTTCGTGTTATGTCCGAGGCAGGATCCATTGAGGAATGCGAAAAGCAGGTTGATAATATTATCGAATCCATGAAGGTATCGGGACATCTCCAGAAGATCCGTTAATAACAAGCCAACTAATACGGAGCGAAGGATCATAAAGGTGTAAAATGGACAGAAAAACAACATCCGACGCAAAACTGAATACAGATTCTTCAAAGCCCCTTTATGTACAGCTGATGCAGAAGATCAAGAACAGCATAAGCAACGGAGAGCTGCAGGTCGGCTCCCGTATTCCGGCGGAACAGGAAATATGTACATCTTACGGAGTAAGCCGTATTACGGTGAGAAAGGCAGTTTCCGAACTTGAAAAACAGGGAATCCTTGAGAAAAAACAGGGAAAAGGAACCTTTGTCACAATCCCCGCTATACGGAGAAAGCTTCATGAAGTGAACAGCTTTCACGATACCTGCAGGATGAACGGGAAAAAACCTTCCACCAAGGTCTTGGATCAGAGAACGGTCCCCGCAGGGTCCATGGATGAAGAGGAACTCGGAGTATCTACGGGCAGCAGAGTGGTAGAAACGATAAGAATACATTACGCTGACGGAGTACCGGTAATCCTCGAGGAGAATCATTTCTCCATGGCTTATTCTTATCTGCTTGAAAGCGACCTGAACGGTTCGTTATACAATCTTCTTGAGGAATGCGGTACCGAACCGGCCCAGGCAAGTCACGTCATATCTTTGAAGAAAGCTTCTCCGAATGTGGCAAGGCTATTAAAGATCGATCAGGATGCGACGGTCATGTTCCTTCATGAAGTGATATACGACAAAAAGGGACGTCCGCTGCATACATCGAGACAGTACATCAGAGGCGATATTTTCGCCTTTAGATTATAAAAAAATACGTTGATAAAAATGAAGAAAGAGGTGTAAAAATCCAATGAAAGTAATTATCCAGGAAAACTACGAGAAAATGAGCAAATGGGCAGCCGAGTACATTATCAAGGCCATCAACAACCACAAAGAGGACAGACCATTTGTTTTGGGACTTCCCACAGGTTCATCACCCATAGGTGTATATAAGAACCTTGTAGAAGCCAACAAGGCAGGCCGTGTGACATTCAAGAACGTTGTAACCTTCAACATGGATGAGTACGTAGGACTTCCCAAGGAGCATCATGAGAGCTACTGGTATTTCATGCATGACAATCTTTTCAACCATATCGATATCCCGAGAGAGAATATCAATATCTTAAACGGCCTGGCTGAAGATCCTGAGGCTGAGTGCGCAAGATATGAGGCAAAGATTGCTTCATACGGCGGAATCGACTTATTCATGGGCGGCTGCGGTGTTGACGGACACATTGCTTTCAATGAGCCTTTTACATCACTTAACTCACGTACAGGTGTGCGTGACCTTACAGAGGATACACGTATAGTAAATTCAAGATTCTTTGACAACGACCCGAACCAGGTTCCTTCAAAGGCTCTTTCAGTAGGCGTAGGTACCGTTACTGATTCAAAGGAAGTTCTTATCCTTATCAACGGACATAACAAAGCCAGAGCCCTTGCAGCTGTAGTAGAGGGCGGTGTATCTCAGATGTGGACGATAAGCGCGCTCCAGCTTCACAATAATGCTATCATTGCATGCGATGAACAGGCCTGCGGAGAATTAAAGGTAGATACTTATAAATATTTCCTTGACATTTATAGGTCAGAGAGGTTATAGTTAGTGCAAATGCAGCTGTAGGCAAAGCACAGAAAATTATAACTGTAAGTATAAACACTGTGGGGCAGGGTTTGCAGACAGCATTCCCTGCCCTTTACGGACTTCACCTTCAATGGGAAGTATTAACGGTGCGAGTACAAAAGAAAGGAAAACAAAATGGAAACAAATGAGAAGAAGCAGGCTGATCAGAATGACAGTAAGCTTCAAAAATTTCTGAAGAAACAGAACATCGAAATTTCTGCCAAGCGTTATTTTATCGACGCCATGGGAGCTATGGCACAGGGACTTTTTGCTTCGCTGCTTATAGGAACCATTATCGCAACATTAGGTCAGCAGCTTGAAATTGAATTCCTTGTTGAAATGGGCGGATATGCCAAGGCCATGGCAGGTCCCGCAATGGCGGTAGCTATAGCTTATGCTCTTAAAGCATCACCGCTTGTTATTTTCTCCATGCTGGCTGTCGGTAATGCAGCCAATACATTGGGCGGAGCAGGCGGACCTCTGGCAGTATTCTTTATCGCGATAATCGCAACAGAGCTTGGAAAGCTTGTTTCTAAGCAGACCAAGGTTGATATACTTGTAACACCTTTTGTAGCCATAGGCTCGGGTGTTACACTGTCGGTATTTACAGCACCCTACATCGGTAAAGCGGCCAGCTCCTTGGGAGAAGTCATAATGTGGGCTACAGACCTTCAGCCTTTGCTGATGGGTATTATAGTTTCGGTCATAGTAGGTGTGGCACTTACACTGCCCATCAGCTCGGCGGCCATATGTGCGGCTCTTTCGCTTACGGGACTTGCCGGCGGAGCAGCGGTAGCCGGATGCTGTGCACAGATGATCGGATTTGCATTTATGAGCTACAGAGAGAATAAGGTCGGCGGTCTTGTATCTCAGGGGTTAGGAACCAGTATGCTTCAGATGGGCAATATCGTTAAGAATCCCCGTATCTGGATACCTCCCACACTTGCATCGGCCATCACCGGTCCGATAGCCACCTGCATTTTTAAGATGAAGATGAACGGAGCTCCTGTTTCATCGGGTATGGGAACCTGCGGACTTGTAGGCCAGATAGGTGTTTATACCGGTTGGGTAAACGATGTGGCTGCAGGAACCAAGGATGCTATTACCGCAATGGACTGGATAGGCCTGATCCTGATATGTTTCGTGCTTCCCGCTATTCTTTCATGCATTTTCTGCATGATCTTAAGAAAGATAGGCTGGATAAAGGACGGAGACATGAAACTGCAATCATAACTGTACTTTTTGTCAAAAAAATACAGTTTTTTAATCAATGATATCTGATATAATGTCTAATGAGGAGAAACGCAGAAGATGTTTGAAAAGCCGATTTCGATCAATTATATAAAGCTTCAGCCGTATTTCGGCAGTTATAACGGTGTCAGCTTTGCATTCATCAAGACGGACACCAAGCTTGAGGCTTATCTTTATCCGGCTCCATACAGCTTCGATTCCACTCCTGAGGACAAGAAGCTTAAGGCGGAGTTCGAGTTTGGGGATGACGGATACGAACAAGCCGTTGCCTGGATGAACGAACATTTTGGGGATTTTGAATTTATACCGCACGGAAAGCGGTTTGCAATACACTAGGAGGTATATTTGATATGGGACTTTTTTTCAAGAGTAAAGAGGAGAATCAGCTTGACCTTCTTATAGAGAAGATAAAGATGAACATATCGAACAACTACAAGGATACGGCACTTCAGGATGTTGCCAAGTTTGAGGAGACACTGAAGATGCTCGTAGAAAATAAAAAGATCAAGGACTATAAGGCAGAGGATTATACAGAGATACTTGATGAGTTTAAAGAGAAGCTCAAGGGTGTTTCAAACAGTGAACAGAAGCCTTATTGGTCATAATTTTTCGTTATACTTTTTTGGGTGTAAAATTATATCTTGGGGATTAAAAAAGCACAGCCTTTCGGTTGTGCTTTTATTATATATCAATATTGACATTATCTGTAACGCTTATCGGGATACTGTTTATAATATTCTTCCTTATCCTCGTACATTCGGGCATCAGCTATTCCCATGTCTTTACGGATATCGATCTTGCCTTCGTCATAAACCCAGCCAAGGGCAAAATTAATTTCTGTATCCGCATCACAGACCTCACGAAGGCGGACAATCTTATCCTCGAGTTCCTTCTGAGTACAGTCCTGAGAAATGACCAGGAATTCATCACCGCCGGCGCGGTAAATGTCATCATCTACAAATATCTGATGAAGAATTGCGGCACATTTCTTGAGCAAACGGTCTCCGGCCGCATGGCCTTTAAGGTCATTGGTCTGTTTAAGTCCGTTAAGGTCAGCGAAAACGACGCCTATGCTCTTCGGGAAAATAAAGTGGGGATTGTCAAACTCATCCACCCGGTTATTCATTGCATTCCTGTTCTTGGTACCGGTAAGCGCGTCCATGGTACTGAGTGCCTCCAGACGCTTTACAAGCTGGTAGTTTGCAGTCATGGCTGCGATGAAGAAGGTAACAAGCTCGAGAACTCCTTTTATTACAAGGGTCTTTTCTACTGCAAAATTTGAAGCCCATATATATCCGACAAGCTTTCCATTATATTTCAGAGGGAAAAGAACAAGGGTTTCAACGGTGTTTCTCTTGAGAGATTCGTACCAGAGAGGGTTTTTCTCCTTTATAAACTGCATATCCTGCTCATTTTTTATTATCAGACTTGTACTTCCGGCAAGGGTATTCTTCCAACTCTCAACGGTGGAATAAAAGCCCTTATTCATACTTTCGCCGGTACGTTGGGCGGTGTACTGAGGCCGGAGAGAGTCGGCCATAACGAGCGATTCCCTTGCTTCTTCATCGACAAGGATGATACAGCATCTTCTTGCATCACATATGTTCCGGATATCATTGATAACGTCGTTTATACATTCCTCAAAGGACCTTTCTCCGTGCAGCTTTATGCATGAAGAAAGCACGGCGGAAGCAACCTCCGGAGAGACGTCGGTCATAATGCCGGCATCGGATCTGGGTGTTACATTATATGAATAGAGGCAGTATCCGATGTTTTCCCGGTCTGATTCGAGAGGCAGCAGGTACATCTCAAGCCAAAGATGCATTTCATAGATCTCTACGTATGAATGAAGCTGCTGATTTAGACATGCGCTTCTGTAACAAAAATCCTCAAAATTCAGATTTTGAGGGAAGCACATTTCATATGGCACGTTGTCTGCATAAGGCTGACGGGTGATCATTTCTATCTCCTGGGTATGAGCCCGATTGCCGGTCACAACCCTGATATTCCCGTAGCCTCCGTCAGCAAACTTCTCTACCGACATTATACATGCCTTGCATTTATAACTATCCAGTAAGCTTTTAAAATCCATTTTATATGCCTCGAAATTTTGTTGATACAAAATTATTATACACCCATACCGCTTGAAAATCAACATATATCTGTTGTGAAAAAAATTGAACTGTGTTATGATACTTAAGTCAGGAGTACACAGATCCGATCAATTTAAGGAGAAACCTTTCAAATGTCCTATGAAGTAGTCGATGAACCGAAGATAAATCGGTCAACGATCTTTTTAATAATACTTATAATCGTTGCCATATTTCTGATATGGAAATGGTTCTTTTATGAGCCGGTGACGGATGACAGTACAGAACCGGCAGGGTCATGCTATCACTATTCGCAGTTAAACGAAACAGAACAGAAGATATACCGTGAGCTATACCGCGGCTGTTTGGATTACGAATCCCAGATCAACGTTACTCCGGTGAACATGGATACCTGTGAAAAGGTGGTATATGCATTCAGATACGATCACCCGGAATTTTTCTGGATAATGGATACCATAACCACCACGTCGTCATCGTCAGGCTTGGTTATACGTGTGGAATTCTCCGTTCCCGCAGATGCAAAAAGCAAAACGGGACTGATGGAAAAAGCGGCCGATTCCGTTCTTAAAAATATTCCCGAAAAAGAATATGACAAAGTAAAATACCTCTATGAATACATAATTAATACCACAGAATACGACACTGATGCTCCCGACCATCAGACGGCTTACAGCGCTCTTGTCGGAAAATATTCCGTCTGCGGAGGTTATTCCGCCGCATTCCTGTATCTTTGCGACAAAGCTGGAATTTACTGCGGTTATGTCACCGGAGAAATAGTCGGGGCAGAGAAGCATGCATGGAACTTTGTCCGGCTGAACGATAAGTATTACTGGGTGGATACCACCTGGGGCGATCCCAGCTATGTAAATTATACGAAGGGACCTGAGGACATATTCTATGATTACCTCTGCGTTCCTGATTCGGAGATAATGAACGGTAGGCTTTTTTCAAACGACGAAGCATATTCGGGTCATAAAAGCTATATGACATTCGAGTATCCGAGCTGTACCGACAATTCTCTTAACTATTATGTAAAAAAAGGAATATATTTTTCATCTTATGACAGGATGTCAGTATATAACGCTATAGTTACTCAGGCCGTCGATTCTTCAAATGACATTATCATTCTTAAATTTTCCTCGGCCGACGTGCTGCAAAGGGCGGTTGACGATATGTTTGAAGTAAATTCCTACTGGATCGACATTTCCGACACGCTTGAGTCGATATACGGTCTGCAATACCGGAACAAAAATGTCACGATAATCGGCAGGGTGAATCATCTTGTAATAAAAGTCAGATAAATATTTTAGATATTTGTTTATTTTGCATATTGACTAAAATAGGAGGTTATGTTATCTTAATAAATGGAACAGGGCTCTGACGGATGAGTATTCGTAGATTTAACTACGGTGAGCCTGTTCAGTAAGATTTAAGCCGACCGTCTGGGCAGTGTTTTCGTTTGAAAGCACTGCCTTTTATATTTCTCTTTATCACGCTAACGTGGTAGTAGGATATAAAAGGCTAGAATAACTGTGGGATACTTTTATATAGAAAAATCAGATTTAAATGTCAGGAGGTCACTACTATGGAAGCTTGGGCAGGATTCAAAGGTGAAACATGGAAGAACGAGATCAACGTTAGGGATTTTATACAGCAGAATTATACACCGTATGAGGGAGATGAGAGCTTCCTTGAAGGTGCAACAGAAAGAACAAGTGAACTTATGCATAAGCTAAATGGCCTGTTCGAGCTTGAACAGCGTTTCGGCGGCGTGCTTGATATCGATACCCAGCATGTAACTTCCTTGCTTAACTATAAGCCCGGATACCTTGATAAAGATAAAGAGCTTATTGTAGGTCTCCAGACTGACCGCCCCTTAAGACGTGGTGTAAACCCCTTCGGCGGACTTAACATGACCAGAAAAGCATGCCAGGCATACGGCTATGAGCTTTCGGAAAAGGTAGAAGAGGAGTTTTTATACCGTACAACACATAATGACGGTGTATTCCGTGTATATAGTGACGAGATCAGAAAAGCCCGTCATGTCGGCATCATAACCGGACTTCCCGATGCATACGGCCGAGGCAGGATCATAGGCGATTACAGGCGTGTGGCTCTGTACGGTGTGGACCGTCTGATCGAGGAAAAGCAGAAGGATAAGGCTGAGCTTGCTGCACAGCTGCAGGATGCTGAATCAATCAGACGCTTAGAGGAGCTTTACCAGCAGATCAACTTCTTAGGAAAACTTAAGGACATGGCTCTTCTTTACGGCATAGATATTTCCAAGCCTGCCACCAATGCACGCGAGGCTGTTCAGTGGCTGTATTTTGGATACCTCGGAGCCATCAAGGAGCAGAACGGTGCAGCTATGAGCTTAGGACGTACATCTACATTCCTTGATATATATTTTAACAGAGATCTGGAGAATGGTACATATACAGAGAGCGAGCTTCAGGAGATCCTTGATGATTTTGTTATGAAGCTCCGTATGGCCAGACATCTCCGTACACCCGAGTACAACGAGCTTTTCGCAGGCGATCCCATGTGGATAACCGAATCCATCGGCGGTATGGGAGAGGACGGCAGACCCTTAGTTACCAAGAATTCATTCAGAATCTTAAATACACTTTATACATTAGGACCTTCCGCAGAGCCCAACCTTACAGTCCTTTACTCAAAAGATCTGCCTAAGAATTTCAAGCGCTTTGCAGCAAAGGTTTCCTGCGATACACACGCTATCCAGTACGAAAATGACGACATTATGCGTCCTATTTACGGCGATGATTACGGTATCGCATGCTGCGTATCGGCTATGAGACTCGGAAAAGATATGCAGTTCTTCGGAGCACGTGCGAACCTTGCCAAACTCCTGCTCATGAGCTTAAACGGCGGAAAAGATGAGAGATACGACACCCAGGTAGGCCCCGAGATGCCCGTATATGAGGATGAATACCTTGATTATGACAAGGTAATGGAGCGTATGAGCTATTACCGCAAGTGGCTGGCAAAGACATATGTCACCGCTATGAACATGATCCACTACATGCATGACAAGTACGCATACGAGAAGACACAGATGGCACTCCATGACACCAATGTACACCGTTACATGGCATTCGGAGTAGCAGGTCTTTCGGTATTGGCAGATTCACTTTCAGCCATCAAGTATGCAAAGGTACGTGTTATACGTGATGAAAACGGTCTGATCAAGGATTTCGAGACCACAGGTGAATTCCCCTGCTACGGAAACGATGAAGACAGAGTCGACATGATAGCTAAGGAGCAGACAGAGCTCTTCTTACATGAGCTTCAGCAGATCCCTACTTATAGAAATGCAGAGCATACACTTTCGATTCTTACCATTACATCAAACGTAATGTATGGTAAGAAGACAGGCAATACTCCTGACGGAAGACGTGCCGGCGAGCCTTTCGCACCCGGTGCCAACCCCATGCACGGAAGGGATAAGAACGGCGCGCTTGCATCACTCAACTCTGTAGCGAAATTAGAGTACAAGACCTGTAAGGACGGTATCAGCAACACCTTCTCCATCGTACCTCAGGCTTTGGGACATTCGGATGAGGAGCGTTACGAGAACCTGATCAATATCTTAGACGGATATTTTGCACAGGGTGCACATCACCTCAACGTAAACGTACTCAACCGCGAGACTCTGATCGAT
>JAILGF010000135.1 GCA_024696945.1 Lachnospiraceae bacterium
AGGCAGTCAGAGTCAATAAAGATATCAATGGCATGCTGAACAATGACTGGACAGAGCCTAAAATCGAACGTTGGAAGAAACTCAGAGAGCTTGTTCTTGCACATCCTACAGCGTCGCAGAAGGAGGCAGATCGCAATTTTATAATCAAGAATTACTATGCCCAACTGCCGGCAAAAGGAAATACGCTCTTTTATTATCAGGATGCAGACTTTAACAACATCTCTGTCACCTTTTATAGGGATGCAGATCATGATCGCATGGTTTCAGAGCAAGAAAGCAAATTACCGGAATTGCTCCGTATTCCTGGTGTAAGGGAACTCTTTATGCAGAATGGTTGGGCTTGTAGTTTTCAAGAGAACGATTATATTATGACACCTGCGCTGTGGAATAATATCTATAAAGGCGCTCTTGGTGAGGTTGTCGGAAAATATATCTTTTCATCAGTTTTAAACATTGATCTGGAAGATATCGAAGACGTTGATTCGTTTGAGTTATTTGATTATAAGGTTCCGGGATGCTCTGTTTATGTAGATTTTAAAAATTGGCATGAGGGAGAAACTACAGAAAGAAATCAAATGCTGGAAAAGATTGCTCGTAAGGGAAAGAAGTGCGGGTGCCGTTGTGCAATCATCGCTAATATTATAGCCGGGGATAGGCGGGATATTAGCGACGTCGAGATGGACGGTGTACGTATTATTTCAATTCCGGCATTGGTTAAAGATACTAATGGTTCTCTCTCGTGGAATAAAGAGGCCTGGGATGTTATTCGGGAGTGTATAAATGGGGACGAGTATAAAGATAAATAAGCTTTCATATAAGCTTGATAAGCAAGCAATTGCATCTGAATACGATCTTTTTACGATAGAGACAAGCGATAAGTATATCAAAAGAGGTGCCTATATTCTTGATGCGCCCACGCTTAATCGTAATGTTAAAAGTATCGTTTTTGAGTCCGGAAGAAGGGCGCTCATGATGATGTGCAAGGACGATCGAAATCGCTCTCTAATAAAGGAATTGATTTCAGGTGTTGAGGATGGGAGTAAACTATCTGTAGCAGAGACGAAAATACAGGATATCCAGGATTATATTTTGATACAACTCCTGTTAAATGCTCTTTCCTCATATGATTCCAATTTCCTTAAGTTCAATAACCTTACCGGACATTTGTATTGTTTTCATCCTGAATGGGTTAAACGAGGCAAGGAAAAGAAAGAAGATATAGTCTGGAAAATTCCTTGTCTTGAATTTCGGATTACGCGGGACTACTGCATTGAGTTGAGTGTCCGAACATTTACCTCGGAGCGTTTGAAAAAGAAGATTTCATTTACAAAGAGAAAGTTCGAAGATTATCCGAAATATGTTGTTTCCAAAGATAATACGTTACGCAGACGTCTTGCTGGTGACACAGATCCGGGTTTTATCATGCGCCAGATAGATGGAACTAAATCGGAGATTCCATTTTTAGACTTCCAGAATAAAAAGAAATTTGATCAATGTAAGGTTGGCACGTTGGTAAATGTAATTGAAGCTTTCAGTTCGAAATACGGAGCGATGGCTTCTATTGAATGTAGCTATATGCCGGAATCTGGGAGGATTGATTATAGCAAGAGTGCTGCAAAAGAAGATTCTGCTAGAATTCAGGATCTGTTGAGTACTCTGGGCGTGCATATAGTTGACCAGATTGGTGATATCTATTCAGAACAATTCGTTGATGATTTGCGTTCTTTGCTTCTACAGAAGTATGAGATTAATTCTTCTGTCGGGAAACGGATTAAAAAGGATGCCTTGAATATATGTGTGATACATAACGCTGAATACTATGAAGGCGTTCAAGATCCGCATGATAAGCCGTTTGATGGAGTGGCTGTTCAACATGTGACATTGGAAGATTTTGCAGGAAATGCTGAGTTCGCTGTCTCGACAGTGATACATGAGGTACTTATAAAAAAGGATTTAGAGACTGGAAGAATCTCGTTGTTTGATTGGAAAGAACTTGGCTTAAAGGAAGATATCTCCTTTGGAACAGAAGTAAAATACGAGGAAGAAACAAAGTATTTCTTTATGAAGGTTCATCCCGATGGATCCTTTGATATTCAAGAGCAGGAGTTTACACTGTTCGAAATGAATGAGTATACGGATTGTGTAAATATCCTTGAAGATGCCAAAACAAAGGGTGAGACGGTTAAAGGCCTTATCCGTGATGAACATGGAAGGATAAATATCATAAAGGATACAGGAATTATTACATTGCCCGAAGCCGAAGATATAAAGTCTCTATTAGCATCCGGTGATACTAAACTTCGCGGTAAAGGAAGACGAGAAGAACTACTTTCTTCGTGTTTGGATATAAAAACTTACATGGAAAATGACAAGCAGTTTTATTATGTGGGAACCATCGGTGAAGGCATGCGATGGAAAATTCCTAGGGCTGCAAATGTTCGCTGCATTGAAGGCTATCAAGGAGCACCGTTAATGTTTGATAAACTTCTTCCGACCATGAATGTAACGTTTGTCCATAATGGGCAGCTGACAATAGTACCATTCCCTTTTAAATACTTAAGAGAATATATAAATAATTTATGAAGGAAGCGGATTTGGTCATAGATGATTATTTCGTGATGATGAGAGAGGCTCTCATATGAAAAAGAATTATTTGGATCATGATACAACTGTAAAATTTATGGATCAGTACTATGCTAAAGAAAAGGATTGGCAATGGTTTATAGATATAATTGAAAATGACTTTGATTTTGAAGATGTTGATAGTTGGAATGATTATGATCGTAAGTGTTGGGCATGGATACAACCATGCTCTTATTTGATGAAAATTATAGAGGTTGGATATAAGAAATTAGAATATAAAAACACAGTTGTTGAAGATATATTTATTGTTACGGAATTTGGGCAAGGAATTAACAGCATTGATGATGTTATTAGCAAACTGTCTACAAAATATGGGAAGATCTTTTTCTGGGTTGTATGGACGACGAAATTAGAAAAGCAAGATAACGATTTAATATTTCTTTATGATAATGATTTATTCACTTTCAGAAATGTATGGATGTTCAGAAACTTAACTTCTTTGGAGTTATATCGTGATGATTTGTTAGATTATGGAAAGCAGATCTCTGTCGATGGGATTGATAATTGTGTTAAGAACTTAAAGGATAATATAGATAGGATACGTTATGAGGCATCCTCTGTCTTTCTTGATGATTTGAAGAAAACGTGCTCTTTACAAGATTTGTTTGGATATCATGGATTTCAAATTAGGTGTTTTTCGTGGCAAGAAAGACTAATTTTGGGATTAATAAATCATAAGATTTCTATTGATAAAGCGTATCCAATAGAAAATATATTTGGAAAACTATCTGAAGATGATATAAATAATCAATTATATAATTTGAGAACCTATTTTAATGATTCATTTATAGATATTATTTTGGATACAGTTTTTCTGGTGTGTAGAGATAAAGAGCCTTCATTTAAGACTAAGTGTATGTATTTTGGTGCATGGGAATACTCTTTAGATGACGAGAAGCATTTTAAGGTTTTTAATAGTGCGGTTTTTGCAGTTATTTCTCGTTTGTTTTCTAAGGGAATGACAAGTGAAATAAAAAAAGAAAATGAGTTTCTTGATTTTGTCAACAATGTGCAACAAATAACGGATGTGTATGATCTTCAAAGGTTAATTGATGCACATTTTCCACTTAGTACAGAACAAAAAAGAATTATTAAAGAGTATCAAGAGAATGCGTATAAACAGATAAACACAATAAATGATCCATACATGTTAAAGGATTATTTCAGAAATGACGTGGTATGTAAATCTATTGACAATGATTTCTTTTGTAAAGTAAGGGAGAAGTTTGTTATATACTTGGAAAATGACTCAATAAAGAGAATTTTGCCGGAATATTTTTATGAATATATGGTTTTCCTTATTAGAGTAAAGAATATGTCAAGGAGTGTATCTAAGAAAGAAATAGATATTACTATAATTGGAATTCAAAAAATGTGGGAAGAAAAGTATTATTCGATTGCATGTGAAGGATTACAAACTTTCACAAGTAAAACTGAAGTCCCAACAGCTGAAGTTGAAAAATATAATCAGGAAGTATTGAAGAATCCGTTGGCTTTCGCCAAGGCATGTATGAATTTGGATGAGGATAATGTATGTGAAATAATGATGAATGCATCAGAAAATGCTATTTCTTATATGTTTACTAGGATGCAATTATCAAAAATATACCCAATCAAGAATGATTCTGTAAATTTGGAGCGACATGATGTAGATGGGTTTCTAACTGAATTTATAAACAGAATTAGAGAAGAAAAAGAATATAAATTTTTGAATCAACTAGATTCCAATAAGTACCTAATGGCATTGTATGAAAGCATTCATGTTCGCAGCAGAATCTGCATTTCGATGTTTCATGGTGAGCAAAATATCTATGAAAAACTAGAACAAACTTGTAATACCAAAATGTTACCATATACGGATGATTTATTATTAGCTCATGTGACACAATTGTTCCCAATACTTGAACAAAGAATTAGAGAAGTCTCAGAGATTTTCGGGGTGGCACCATTTAAGGAAGATCTTAATAGTTTTATGCAGTTTAAGGATCCTAGTTCTCTACTTCGAGAAATGATTGAAGAAGCATATAAAGAGACTGGAAATTTTGAGCTGATTTATGACTTGATGTTTGTATATTGCTTTATGTATAACAGTAATTCTTTAAACATTCGAAACGAGTGTATACATGGACGTGGTTTTTATAATTCTGCCGGGGAAATTCTGTTTGCCTTTAGGGTTACACTGTTGTCGATATACATGATTGAGTATCGAATACAATTGGTGAGTGGGGATTCAAATAATTGATACAAGTATTTAAGTTTCTATTTCCTAGTTTCCTTGGGTGTAAGCTTATATAAAGATGTATATTGAATTTTTCAAACTATGTTTGTTGATTTTTACCAATTGAAAAAGTTACCTAAGCGTAATATATTATACTCGTAATGCAAACATACGTTCGATATAATTCAAACGTTCGGAGGCATACCGCAGACGGCACTAAGCCTCAGTGTAAACGGAAAACGTCTGTATATCTTTGAGGGAGGAAATGAACATATGGAGAAGGATGTTTATACGCGTAGGGGAGGGTGATATATCCGGCACCTGCGCAATATATTACAGAGGTTTTTAGTGAGCTGCTCGTACCTCGGAGGAATATAGTCGGCTTGCTTTCCGAATCGAATAATTATTGTTCCATAGTAACTTGTAAAGGTGACTTTCCCTTTCCTTTTCAAGCAGATATCTCTTATGAACTGGGGGTGAATAGTCACGATGGATAAGATTGATTTTTACTGCAGGAAATGCAGAAAATCATTTAAGATGTCTTATGAGATTAGCGGTAATGATGATGCAGCCGCTATGAACGGCATCATGATCAGGTGCCATACCAATAAATGTACCAGAGTAGTGACCCTCAAGAATTTTACTGAGGGGCAGATAATAGCAAGAACGGATTCTTGCGGTAAGTGCTACTTATAATCAATGAATACACGCGTGTAAATCATGCATAATAAACAATTAAACAGGGCTTCATGATATGGGGGCACAGACCCACCGCGGACGCATGAAAAGATGATCAGTTAAAGGCTGAGTCTTTTTATGCGTCTTTTCGTTTTGCTTCCTTTTTCCGGTCATCAACCTGAGAGAGGAGACTAAATACGTTGAAAAAAGACAAAACAGATTTTCTTACGCTGTACAGACAGGCTGATGCAGACGGCAGATTTGATCTGATGATGGCTAATTTCACCAAATTTCCCGGAATTATCAAAAATGCTGAGGTCAAGACCATGTACAGGATTAGATCTGAAAGGGAATATCTTCGGAGCAGATCCAGGGATGAGCTGGGAGTTCGGGTACAGGGATCCGGCATGGCTGATACCACTTCGGAAGAGGCGATGGACATTGCAACTATTAAAGAGTCTTTTATTACGGGAAGGCTGCCTAAAGCAATGCTTAAGGGCGTAGAAGGGGCAGAAGATTACCTGGAGGACATCAGGACGATAAGCCTGATGCACATGGACTATGAGCTGTTACAGGGGATTGTAGCGACACTTGAAGAAAATGAGGCAAAGCTCTTCAGAATGCATGTGGTTGAGGGACAGTATTTCAAAGAAATTGCTGATGAGGAAGGACAGCACCCCGAATATGTCAGAAAACGAATGCAAAAGCTTCGTAACAGGCTTCGGGACGACATGGTGGAACTGCTTGAGATCAACTGTAGAAAGGATAGAAGAAAATGAATGAAAAAGAGCTTGAAGAGATAAAAGTACCTATATCGGAGTCTTATACCCTTTCTATAGAAGAGGCAGCAGAATATTTCGGAATTGGGCAGACGAGACTTCGCAGACTTATCAAACTGAATCCGGGTGCAGACTATTTGATTTCCATAGGAAACCGTACCAGGATAAAACGCGTTAAATTCGAGCATTTTATCGATTCTGTTTCAGTTCTCTGACGTGGCAGACAAATGCTTTTCAATGGCAGATTTTAGCTCGATATGCTATGATTATCAGTGCATATCGGAGCTGAAATTTTCGAAAAATGGAGGTTTTCGATATGAGCGAAAAAAGAAGAGACAGCCGCGGAAGAATTCTTCGCAGCGGCGAGATTCAGGAAAGCAACGGAAGATACAGGTTTAAGTACAAGGATACTCTTGGAAGGGTAAAATGTGTCAGGTCCTGGAGGCTTGATGCATCCGATCCGGTACCGGCCGGTGAAAAGCCGGATGTGCCGCTCAGGGAACTGGAAAAGAGGATCAGCAAGGATCTGGACGATCTTGTTGCACCTGAGGGAGGAGGGTTTAAGGTTGTTGATCTGGTAGAGAAGTACCTTTCATTGAGAAGAGGAGTACGCCCCAGCACGTTATCAGGATACAAGACGGTTATGAAGCTTCTGAATAATGATCCGTTCGGCCAGGTTCCGGTGGATAAAGTCAGGAAAATTGATGCTCAGAGATGGCTTGTAAAGCTTCAGACGGATGGCAAAGGCTATAGTTCCATACACGTGATAAGAGGAGTACTCAGACCCGCTTTCGAAATGGCTGTAGATAATGATTTCATAAGAAAGAATCCTTTTGAATTCGATCTAGGAAGTGTTATTTACAATGATAGTGTCAAAAGAGAGGCGCTCTCCCGTGAAGATGAAAGAAAGTTCATGACTTTTGTCAGGGAAGATTCCTATTTCAAAAGGCACTATGATGCGTTCTATATCCTGTTTAATACGGGCCTCAGAATATCTGAGTTTGCCGGACTTACCCTTAAGGATGTAGATATCGAAAACAGGAAGATCAATGTAGACCATCAGCTCCAGAGAGACATTGGCATCGGTTATAACATCAGAGAGACTAAGACACAGGCAGGAGCAAGAATTGTTCCCATGACGAAGGAAGTCAGCGAGTGTTTTAAACGCATTATTGCTAAGCGCAAGAAACTCAAAGTGGAACCCATGGTCGACGGCTATTCGGGATTTATATTCATCGACAAAGATGGTCATCCTATGGTTGCCATGCACTTTGAGAACTTTTTCAGGCATGCGGTCGCAAAATATAACTCCATTTATAAGGTTCCATTGCCGAAAATCACTCCCCATATTGCACGTCATACTTTCTGCAGTCGTATGGCTGCAGCAAGAATGAATCCCAAAACTTTGCAGTATATTATGGGGCACTCAGATATCGGAGTTACGCTTAATACCTACACTCACATGGGGGTTGAGGATGCCTGTGAGGAGATGTCTCAGATTGATAAAACCGGTACCGCAATCAGGGTAATTTCATGATTTGCACCTTTTTGCACCTTTTGCGGAACAAAATTTGGAGTTTTGGAGAAGGCAATTTTTGCAAGAATGGCTTGGATACTGGATTTGGCCCGGGTGCAAATTTTTCGAAATTTGCACCTTTTTTGCACCTTTTGCCCATCAAAATACGTCAAAAAACATCAAATTACATCAAAATCAAAAATCAAGAAATCCAGTAAAATCAAGGGTTTGAGGCATGTTTAGAATACTATTCATCTGCTGGGGCAACATCTGCCGTTCCCCAATGGCAGAATTTATTATGAAGGATCTGGTCGAAAAGAGCGGACTGTCTTCGGAATTTGAGATAGCTTCCGCCGCAACCAGCACAGAGGAGATAGGTAACGGCGTATATCCTCCCGCAAAGGCCGAACTTGCACGTCACGGAATAGGAGTTCCCGGTAACGATCTTGGCGTTAGTCTCAAGAGGGCCAGACAGATGACCCGCGGTGATTATGATAAGTATGATTACATAATCGGCATGGAGAACCTGAATCTGGGCTATATGAACCGAATCCTGGGCGGTGATCCCGAGGGGAAGGTTCATCTGATGATGGATTTTACCGATCATCCCGAGGATATCGACGATCCCTGGTACACGGGAGACTTTTCGGGCGTATATAAACAGATCAGCGAAGGCTGTGAATGTCTGTTGAAAAAGTGCATTTCATAGTATAATTACGTAAGTCGGAGGTAGATCATGGCTAAACTTATCGTAGTTGTTGATATGCAGAAGGATTTCATAGACGGAGCACTGGGCTCTGCCGAGGCTGTTAAGATTGTGGATCGCTGCGCGGAGAAGATCGAAAAGGCCCGTGACGCCGGTGATATCATCGTTTTCACAAGGGATACCCACGGTGACGACTATATGCAGACCGAGGAAGGCAAGAACCTGCCCGTGCCTCATTGCATAAAGGGAAGCGAGGGATGGGAGATC
>JAILGF010000139.1 GCA_024696945.1 Lachnospiraceae bacterium
ACAGCTGCCGGTTCTTGATGAACCATCCTTAATATCTGATAATATTTTATTAAGTTCTGAGAATTTTCCGGAACCTATTTTATCCTCTACCAGATGCATAGCTACAGGATCTTTTTCAACAAGTTTTGCAAACAGCCAGCACGGACTGTATACACCGATACCATCGTCAGGTAAGATGCGGCATATATCTGCATATGTCTCTCCAAATTCTTTTTTATACTCTTCTTCCAAAGCTGAGTAATCAGGATATGATTTTTGATTTGCTGAAACTGTTGACAAAAATTCATTATAATTCTTTTTATCCTGTGCTACGAACGGGATTACACTTATACCAAGCTTTTTTGATATTTTTTTTGCATCAATGTTCTTACCCTGAACTTTAGCAACATCCATCATATTCAGCAGTAAAAGTGCAGGTACTCTTATACCTGCGTAGTCAGCCAGCATAAACAAACTTCTTTCAAGCTGCGACGAATCAGCTAATATGCATACGGTGTCTGCCTCCTGACCGGCGATATAATCACGGGTTACGATCTCCTCATCAGAGTTAGCTGCAAGACTGTATGTACCCGGAAGATCGATAACCTTTATTTTTTTGCCCTCGTAATCAAAGCTGCCTTCATTTTTTTCAACAGTTTTTCCGGGCCAGTTACCTACATGCTGATGTGCTCCTGTAAGAGCATTGAACAATGTCGATTTTCCCGAATTGGGCTGTCCGAGCAATGCTATAGCAGAACTCATGATACTACCTCCGTTTCAATCTTTTCACAATCTTTTCTGTCAAGAGCTATCTGTGTATTCCTTGCATAGATAAGTACAGGCTGCTTTGTCCTGTTTTGTATTACATTGAATACACATCCGGGGGTAAGCCCAACGGAGGTTATTCTCCTCTGATATTCCGGAGTACCTCCAACGGAACGTATACGTCCTGTCATTCCTTCCTTTGCTTCTGTCAAAACCATCCGTTTACATCTCCTTTATATTATATTAATTTTTTCAGCCTTCTATATTCTAACGGTGCACTGCCTGTATACGCCTTAAATACCGCTCCAAATTTTGCCTGGTTAATATATCCGCACATACCCGCTATAGTACCTACGCTTTCCTTCGATTCTGATAACAGTTTTTCCGCCAAAGCCATCCTTCTGTTCTTTAAATATTCAGAGATTGTTACTCCGTAAACAGCCTCAAAATATTTTTTCACTGTGCTGTCAGCAAGTCCCAGTGACTCAGCTATCGAAGATATGTTTATATGTTCCGAGAGATCCCTTGTAATCCTCTTTTCGGTTGCATTTGCTATATGACGCTGACCCTTGGTTACGTACCTTTTACTGATATACTTCCTGGTTTCTCCATTCTTTATCATCGCAAGGAACTCCAGAGTATAAAAACGAAGATCTTCTAATGCAGTGTTATCATCCAAAATTAATTTGTATAATTTTTCACAAAGAGACATCAACGTTTCTGATATGTTGCCCATAAATCCCTTGCCGTTTACGATATACGAAGAAAGTGTTTTCTCCCCCAGTCCAAAATCATTCAGCGGACACTTTGCAGCCAGTTCAGAAATTATCACAAATTCAAACCCTTCGTATTTTTTACCGGGATAAAAATATCCTTCCTTTGGCAGCATCGTGTCTATGCTTAACATTCCTTTTTCAACATACCCATAGGAGTCATCCGGGAAATGAACTTCACATCGTCCGTCAAGACAGCAGTTAACGAATATCATGTCATACTTCGAAGATCCTTTATGTATGATTTCCTCTTTGTATATACAGTTTGCCGAGATAAATACCCCATCCCAGATTCTGATCGAATATACACAGGCTTTGCCTGATGTATCCGAATAATCATTTTTGTTCCTTATATTTCCTTTTAAGTATTTTTCCATAATTATCCTATTAGTTTTTTAATATTTCTATATAATTCAATTTTCAAATCATTTACGAGTTAGCCGAGGCTAATAATAGCATCTGATATTTGTTTTGTCTACTCTATTTTTTCTTTTTTACTCCGTTTGACACACTTTATCCAAAAATCAACAGTTTAACTTATATCCAAAGTAAAAGACATCTTCAGATTATCTCTCCAAAGATGTCTTTGATGTCAATGTCACCTCGAAAACGCCTTTTGCGTTTCCTCGGTAACAAAACGATGCTTCGCATCTCATTTCAGTCGGGGCTTGAACCCCGCCTGAAACGAAGATCTCCCCCCACCTTCGCTACGCTAAGAGGTGGGGGATATCTTCTATTTTGTTATAATAATGCCGTGTTATAAATGTGTGCAGCCATTTTTAGAATACTTACTCTCTGTTTTTCAGAGCTTCCGTCATCGCAATGTTTCTCACATGCTTTACATGGATCATGTTTGTAATGTCTCATATTTATGCACTTTGAAGTTTTACCATATGGGCATAGGTACCGTTCTTTTCCATAAGGCCCTCATGATTTCCTTCTTCTTTTATCTGACCGTCGGAGATCACAAGTATCTTATCGGCATCCTTTATAGTTTTCAGCCTGTGGGCTATAACCATTAAGGTTTTGTTTTTACATAACTCGGAGATTGCTTCCTGAATAGCTCTTTCGTTATCTGCGTCAACACTGGCTGTTGCTTCGTCGAGTATTACTATCGGAGCATCCTTTAATATACATCTGGCTATGGATATTCTCTGTTGCTCGCCACCGGAAAGTGAAGCTCCTCCTTCACCTATCACTGTATTAAATCCGTCGGGAAGCTGCATTATAAAGTCGTAACATCTGGCCTTTTTTGCGGCTTCTTCAACTTCTTCTTTTGTGGCGTTCGGTCTCGCCATCGCTATATTGTTATATATTGTATCCTGGAAGAGATATACCCGTTGAAATACCATGCTTATCCTATCCATCAAAGTTCCGATGGAAACATCTTTAATATTCTTTCCATATATTTTTATAGAACCTGATTGGACATCCCAGAATCTGGCAAGAAGAGATGCTATAGTAGATTTTCCACCTCCGGAAGGTCCTACCAGCGCAAGCATTTCATCCTTTTTAACTTTAAATGAAACATTCTTCAACACATCTTTTTCCGTATATCCAAATGTAACGTTATCATATTCTATTTCAGGTACATCATCGGATACTGCAGAGAAAGTTTCTTTTCCATTGTCGTCAAGTTCCTCAGCAGCGAACACTTCTTCTATTCTGTCAAGACTGGCCGATGTTACTGTAAGTCTCGCCATCTGACTGTAATATGCCTTTACGGAAACAAAAGCATCGAACAGGAACAAAACCATACCTACCATATATTCTGCGGTAATAGACCCTGAATTGTAAAGATAAGCGGATAATGCCAGCACCAGCGCAGTGCCGATACCGAATGCAAGGTTGAGAGCTCGGGACCACGGGGTATAATCAATTTCAAAGGCTATACTTTCCTTACAGCTTTTTTCAAACTCATCGGTAAGCTTCTTTGATTTTTCACCCAACAGATTATATGACTTTATAATCCCCATGCCTTCAGCAAAATCCAATACTTCTTCTGTCAAGGCCTCACTGTATTCCTGCTTGTTTACAGAATGTTGTAAAGTGTTTTTTAACATAAAGTGTCCTATCACGACAAAAATCAAGACTACAAATAATGACAGAAGCCCTATACGCCAGTCCATAACAAACATCATAACGATCATGATGCTCTGTGAGATCATAAAGGTTACAAGCTCTGAAAGCACTCCCATACAGTTTTCTTCGATAAATACCATATCCGTAGCAAGTACAGAGTTTATCTTCCCGATATTTCCTTCTGTAAAATACCCCATAGGAAGCTTACGGAGATGGTCTCCGAGACGCAGTCTCATATCTGCAAATACCATATATCCTGCTGCAGACTGCAATACATTTGTGATATGCTCAAAAACAGCTTCCAATATTACGCTTGCAACCATGGCGATACCGAGATACAGGCATTTGCTCTTATCCATGGTTCCGTTCATAAAGTAGCTTATTGTAAGGAAACATAATACCAGGGGGACTTTCATCATCAATCCTTTGATAAATGCCGTTATATACGATGCGCGGATCCTGCCTTTATATTTTCCGGTCATATTTATAAGCCTGTGTAATATTTTTATCATGCT
>JAILGF010000148.1 GCA_024696945.1 Lachnospiraceae bacterium
AAAGCGCTTAACCTACGATGAAATGATAGAAGCATATTCATTTGCAAGAGATATTTTGTTACGTCTCTATAAAGATGGCAATGTTGGTTTCTACGCTCCTCAGGTTTCTACATACTGCTTAAATCTGGCTCATCTGTATGCAGAACTGTCGGATGCGGAAAATACCATAAAGTGTGTAGAGGACTGCTGTAAATATGCTGTGGCCGATCCCATCCCCTCGGATAAAGATTACGAATTTACAGCACCGCTGGTAAACAGAGTGAAATATGACTGTAAGGAAACAACCAGAAACTGTACAGGAAATTCCTGTTTTTATTGCTTACCATCATTGGAAAACAAAAAGTTTGATTTTGTCCGGGAAGATGAAAGATTCAAAAAAGCAATCGATGAAATGAAGAAGCATGCAAGAGAATAGTACAAAAGTCCGGTCCTGCTTTGTTCATCCCGCAGAACCGGACTTATTTAATATCTACAAATTTATCAATACTGTAACAACACGTCACATACCCAGTCTTGTGCGGGTGATTTTAAAATACCGTCCTTAACGCATATGTCTGCTACAACCTCAAAGAAATCACATACCATGTTGTGGCACATGCGTTTAGCATCAAGTTCAAGATGCTTAGGAAATAACTTTTGGTAGTCCTTGATGAAATTCTGTACACAGGCAATATACTCATCTGCTATAGGACTAAAAATCTCGTGAATAATACGATATAACTCATCTGACTGTGCCTTAGTAAATGCAGGAGACGTGACTTTAAGTGTACCGTCTTCTTTTCTTACTATATATCCCAATTTTACAGTATCGGCTATTTTCTCTTTATCACAGTTCACATTGGGATCCAGCAGGCTCTCACATGCCAGAATGTTGCTGTCAAACATCATATTCCGTCCCTCAAAGCCCTTAAGCCAGAAAGAATGATGTCCGTATGAGGTGCATCCGGGGCTTCTGCATATCTGGTGTCCTACCGTGATACGTCTGTATTTCCAGGTTTCTACACTTCCGGTATATCTCCATCTGAACCCGTCATAATTCTCAGGAATACGCGGATATTCCTCCTTATACAGGTTCTTACATATATAGTCAAATGCAAGAACTCCGTAAAGATAGTTAAGTTCATCAGCTGATTTTTCTGCTCTGTAAAACGGTATTTTATCAGCTTCCGTAAAGAGCTTGTTCAGTGCATCCTGCAGTTTACCCATAACCGGTTCTACATAGCTTTCTGCCTTATTTTCGCAGAATTCTCCGTATTTATCACTCCATATGATAAAATCGGTCTGAAATTTACCTTTTGATTGTTCGATCACCGCATTGCGTTTTATAAGATACTCTAACCTGTCCTCGATATAATATGCCGGAACACCGCTGTATTTTGAAATGCTTTCTACATCCTGAGGCTTTTCATAACAGAAAAACAGGATATTTTGAGAAAGGGCATCTTCAATAAAGGTATTGGGATAAGGTCTGGTATCAGGGTTAAAGTTGCCTGAACCGTAAATATCAAGCCGCAATTTCTGTGGCTTTAATGCTGTTTCTTCCATAGTCTGACACTCCTTTTTTAGTTTTTTTCGTGCTTCGGATAATCTCCAGGTAACAGTCCCTTCCGGAAGCGAAAGACGCTCAGAGATTTCTTTGGTTGAAAGGCCATCATAGTAGAAAAGGATTATGATGTCACGATATTTTGCGGAAAGCATTGCAATTTTTTCACGGAGAAAGTCATAAGTTTCTTCGTCTTTATCTTCAATAGGAGCCTGTTCAAAATCTTCCTCAGGAACATTATAAAGGTAAAACGCGCGTTCTTTACCTTTTTGTCTACGGAACGAGAGCGCACAATTGGAAGCCAGTTTCCAGAGCCACGGCTCAAATCTGCATTCATCTGTCAGCTTTGGCAAACTCGCTACAGCTTGATATAAGATATCCTGCGAAAGATCATCAGCTTCATCAGGTGTAAACGTTTTGCTTATCGCGAACGAATAAATCTTGTCTATATACTTTTCAAGTATCCGTGCATCCATATCCTTTTCTCACCCCCCTTCATCTGTAAAGTGTCAGGAATTTGTATTTGATTGGGTGGTTATGAAATATTTTTATATTTTTTTCCTGCAAAATTATAACAAAGACGCACATAGTAGTCAATTCCGCTTCGCGGCAGTTTTCTCCAAACGTTTTGTAAGCTTTTTAAAATCCTTATCTTCACGCAGAAAATCAAACCATTCGTTATTGAGTTCCCTAAGCAGTTCTGCCGTTGCATTTTCTTCCTGCCAAACAGCGAATGTGCCGTAGTCCGAGCCTCTGAATACCAGAGAAGTATGATGCTTATCTGCGTCAAAATCAAGAAATTGTTCAGCATGATCGGCAGCCTTATTTAATACTTCCAGCGTTTTATCCCTGTTTTTGGAACGACCGTAGTATTTTGCGATATGCTTATAGGTCCAATACAGATGGTAATGGAAAAATCCGAAATCTTTATCCTCAAAAAGAACATGGAGGATATCGATAGCTTTCTGAGCTATTGTTATCTCTTCATCAAAAGTATACTGATAGGTACCATCATCAAATTGACCGTTCATATAGTTTAATGTATTTGTCAGGTTGTATACCAGATGGAAAAGGAAATTCTGGGTATATTCCAGTTTTTTACGGTCTCTTCCTAAGCCTGCAAAAAGTGATTCCTGACATACGGCCATAGGTGGCATATCTTTTGCTATTTCGTAAGCTTTCTGATCCTTGCCTAATTGATGGTAACTTAAGCAGAGAAGCTGTTTAGCGGCGATACGTGTCTGTTCGTCCAGACAACCGTCAAGTATTTTCCGAGCATAATCGATACAATTCTGAAATCTCTGTTTTGCTTTTTCGGGCAAGTCTTTTGGATTGTTCAAAAATTCGGAGGAGCAGAAGTATACCTGCATAAGCCATCTCATAATATCATAGCGGTTGGGATAACGCTTGTGTGCATCTAAAAGCAGTTTTTCCGCTTTGGGGAAATGTCCGCGGTCCATTTGCTTTTGGGCTTCGGATATTATACCATGTACTTCGGCATCTTCCTTTTCGTGATCGATCCCAAGTAGGATATCTGATGAAATATCCAGTACATGGCAGAGTACAGGTATGGCAGCTATATCGGGTAAGGTTTTACCCGTTTCCCATTGCGATACTGCGGATACAGATACATCGAGCTGTTCAGCAAGCTGTTCCTGGGTGATCCCTGATTTCTTACGATATGTGGCTATATTGATTCCAAGATTCTTTAATGATTCCATAGTCGATTCCTTTCTGTTAATGTTTTATGTCATATTTATTTGTTTTTTCGGCGCCTTGTGAGTATAACTATATATCATCTTTGGGAAAAAGAAAAGAGAGTGTTACTGAATTTCATATAAAGCGATACTTAAAAAATAAAGTCATAACAAAATCACGGATAAAAGATATGAGGCTTTATACATATAAACTGATTGTCTTTATATATAATTTATGCTATATTTTAGATATAGAGTACTTAATAGTAGGAGGCGCAAAATGAGCAAAAGACCTGAATGGCTGGACAATGCGGTATTTTATGAAATATATCCGCAAAGCTTTTTGGATACTGATGGGGATGGTATAGGAAATATAAACGGTATAACGGAAAAACTGGCATATATAAAGGAACTCGGGTGTAATGCCATATGGATCAATCCATGTTTCGACTCACCTTTCGGAGATGCCGGATATGATGTGGCAGATTACTATAAAGTGGCTCCCAGATACGGAACAAACGATGATTTAGTGCGCATGTTCGAAGAAGCGCATAAGCTTGGAATGCATGTGCTGCTCGATCTGGTACCGGGGCATACTTCGTGGAATCATCCGTGGTTTAAAGAAAGTATGAAGCCTGGGAAAAACGAATATACGGACCGCTATATATGGACGGACAGTGTTTGGGAGGAGCCAAAGGGTTATGGCTCGCTCAGGGGTATTTCTGACCGCGACGGAAGCTGTGTGGTAAATTTCTTTTCTCATCAGCCGGCATTGAACTATGGCTTTTACAAACCAGACAGACCATGGCAGCAGGCTATGGATGCTGAAGGACCTATGGCTACCAGAAAAGCCATGATGGATGTTATACGATTCTGGCTGTCAAAAGGATGCGATGGGTTCAGGGTGGATATGGCAGGTTCTCTGGTAAAGAATGATGAGGACAGCAAAGGTACTATAGCTCTCTGGCAGGATGTAAGAAAAATACTTGATGAAGAATTCCCTAACGCGGCATTTGTTTCAGAGTGGGGTGAGCCCGATAAAAGCCTTCGGGGCGGGTTCCATATGGACTTCCTGTTGCACTTCGGACCGTCTCATTATAATGACTTGTTCAGATGTGAAAAGCCATACTTTGGCGGTGATGGAGACGCTTCCGAATTTGTGAAGAAGTATATGGAAAACTATAGGAAATCCGAGAAAAAAGGTCTTATATGTATTCCTTCCAGTAATCATGATATGGAAAGACTTGCCTATTATATAAAAGGCGACAGATTAAAACTTGCCTTTGCATTTCTTCTGTCCATGCCCGGAGCTCCTTATATTTATTACGGAGACGAGATAGGTATGCGGTATATTGAAGGGCTTACTTCAAAAGAAGGCGGATATAACAGGACAGGCGCAAGGTCGCCGATGCAGTGGGATGACAGTGAAAACGCGGGCTTTTCGTCTGCGTCTGCGGATAAGCTGTATATTCCTATAGATCCGGATGTATCCCGCCCTACAGCAAAAGCACAGATGACGGATGACAATTCATTGCGTTCTGAGATTAAAAAGCTTATTGCAGTAAGACAATCCTATAAGCCGCTTCAGAGCTTAGGTGAGATCGATTTTATAACAGATGGTGCATCGGGTGAGCCTCTGGTATATGTGCGTACTTTTAGTGATGAAAAAATCCTGGTTGTAATAAATCCTTCAGATAAAGCAGCTGAGATAAGATCAGAGCATAAAATGTCAGAACTTATATATTGTTTCGGCAAAGAGCCGGAAATCAAAGGGGAAAGCTTTATCGTAAACGGAGTATCGGCTTTTTTTGCAAAACTATGATCTTAGAAGTAACGAAACCACTATTCCGGCAACTATGACACATGCACACAGGAATTTGTGGAGTATCTTTTTCTCATGGAAGATAAATTTGCCGGCAATGATGGTGACAAAACAGCATGACTGTTTGATTAGTGTCATGATTGTGACTTTGCTGTCAGGGTCCGCATTTGCTATGAAAAGACATCTGTCTGCGATAACAAAAAGAACAGCAAGCAGCCAGATCCAGTGATTTTTTAGTGCGGATTTAAGATTAAATACAGAATTTAAAGAGTTTTTTCTTCGTTTGATGATAAGTGTTGTAACCACATAAAGACTGTAATAAATGACCAGAAACAGCATATACCAAAACTGGAGATGACCGTCGGATATGGGAGTATAGGTCATCAGGACTTTGTCAAGGATACCGGACACAGAGTTAAGCATACAAGATAAAAACAGCAAAAATACATGGATGGCAGGGATATTCTTGTCATCCTTTTTTTCTATCTTTTTATGAGGTTCTGCTTTTAAAAGAAGAAGTCCCAATGCTACCAGGAAAAGACCAAGTAACTGACCGGTGCCCAGAGTTTCTTTCATGACAAGAACCCCGAACAGTGTTGCAAAAAGAACACGTGACAGATCGAGAATTCCGTAGAGACTTATCGGGATAAATCGGATGGAATTAAAGCTGAATATCCAGGCAAGGAATATGGCAAGTGATTTTAATGCCACGACGATAAGTGTGGAGAAGTTTTCATTAAATGCTCCGCGTATTTCCGGCAGAACAAAAATGAATGACAGAAGGGTATACAGAAAAAGCACCTCAAGTGTGGTGTTCTTTTCCAAAGCCTTTTTCTTTAATACTTCCCGCATACCTTTGATAAGTCCGTATGCGAGAACCAATAATACCCAAGTCATGTCAAGTAACCTCTTTTTTGGAATTCAGACCCATGCGATTTTATACCAAAGCGGATAAAAATGCAAGCAGAAAATTATAATACAAGGATATCCTGTAAATTGACCTTGGAGCTGTTTTATGATAAAATAATACCAAGGATTGGGGTAATGAGGGAGTTATCATGAAGATTGCGGCATATCAATTTGCGGAAACATCCAATATAGATAATAATTATGAGACTATAGTAAAAGCGGTAAATGTAGCAAAAGAAAGAAGTATAGAGCTTGCGGTATTTCCGGAGTGTGCATTGACCGGTTATCCACCCAGGGATATGGCATCTTCCTGCGATGTAAACTTTGCAAAGATGGAGGAATGCTGTGATAAACTACAGTCATTAAGTGATGAGACAGGTGTGGCTTTCATAATTGGAACGATTGCTAAAGAAAATGATAAAATCTATAACCGTGCGATTTTCTTTGCACCTAAGTCTAAACCTGTAACATATGATAAGAGGGCTCTTTGGGGTTGGGACAAGGATAATTTTTCCTGTAGAAATGAAAGTAGTGTTAATTACACGAACCACGTTGAATCTTGCAGGAATTTGCAATCCCCAAAAGAGATGGTAACTTCGGGTGTACTTGACTACAAAGGCTTCCGCATAGGAATCAGAATATGTTTTGAGATTAGATTTCCTGAGTATTTCAGAGAACTGTACAGAGAAAAAAACTGACCTCAATGTTGTATTGTTTTATGATGTCACTGATGAAGAAAACATTGATAGATATAACATGATCAAAGGACACATACAGACTCGTGCCGTAGAAAATGTCTGTACCTTTATCACAGCTAATACCATAAAACCATACTAGACAGCTCCAACTGCCATATTTGGCCGGTCAGGTCAGATTCTTGCAGAATGCCTAAGAAACAAAGAAGCTTTTGTGGAATACGATCTTGAAAAGGAAGAATACGATTTTGGCGAACGGGGAAGAAAAGAAATATCGGATATATTAATAGATTGAACAGGAGGGGTGAAAGGATGTTGACAGAAAGAGAAAGAAAAAATGCCGGAATAGTAAGAGGACTGCAGGCAGAATGTACGGTTTTATTAAAGAAAAACGGTGATTTTCCTATTACCGGACCATGTGATATAGCATTGTACGGAAACGGAGCCAGAAATACCTTAAGGGGTGGCACCGGCTCAGGAGAGGTATATTCTCATTTTACGGTTTCAATAGAAAGAGCACTGGAGAAAGCAGGCTTTAACATAACAACTAAGAACTGGCTGGATGCTTATGATGGGATATTGAAACAATCCAGAAAGGAATTTGTACGTGAAATAAAGGAGAGAGCTAAGAAAAAGCACATAAGTCCTGTTTTTGAAGGAATGGGTGCTGTTATGCCCGAGCCTGAATATGACTTACCATTATCCGGAGGCGGAGATGCAGCAGTATATGTGCTTTCTAGAATCTGTGGTGAAGGAAACGACAGAGTTGCGGAAAAAGATATCCTTCTTACGAAAACGGAAATAAAGACCATACTTGAATTAAACAGGAAATTCGATAAGTTTATGCTTGTGCTGAATGTCGGTGGACCTGTTGATCTGACCCCTGTTTTAGAGGTTGAGAATATACTTCTGCTTTCACAGCTTGGGGCCCTTACCGGTTATGCGTTCTCTGATATTCTGTTGGGCAAAAAAACACCTTCCGGAAAGCTTGCTACAACTTGGGTTCCGTGGAATGAGTACCCTGAGCTTTTTGATTTCGGGGATAAGGATGATACCAGATACAAAGAGGGTATTTATGTAGGATACAGATATTACAATACTGTTGGGACTAAGGTGCTGTTCCCCTTTGGATATGGTCTTTCATATACCGAATTTAATGTAAAGTGCGTAGAAACCACTAGTGATGGCGAAAGTATTACCTTGAGCTTCAACGTTGAAAATACAGGTGAATACTGCGGAAAAGAAGTTGTACAGGTATATGTTTCTAAGCCTACAGGTAAGCTTGACCAACCCTCGGCAGTACTTGCCGGATGGGCAAAAACGGAGAAGCTTGCTTCGGGACAGAGCACAAAGGTTTCGGTTAATTTCACAATGTCGGAACTTGCAAGCTATGATAGCGAAAGCAGCAGTTACATCCTTGAAAAAGGTGACTATGTCATAAAATACGGGGTTGACAGTGTGCATATTACTTCCTGTGCGATAGTCAGAATATCTGAAAATGTGACTGTGAGAGAGGTTGAGAGTTCCTTCGAGGGTCCGGATTTCGAAGATTTCAAGCCGGAAAACAAATGCAAAAATGCCGGTGACGAAAAATCAGACATCGGCGCATCAAATGATAAAGTTGATTCATCCCTGCCGGTGATCATTATTGATGCTAAGGATATATCAAAAGAAAAGATTACATATGATTCTGTACCTGAGATTTCCGAAGAAGTAAAGAGTTTATCGGACGAAGAACTGGTTTATCTCAATATCGGTGCTTTCTTTGGAGGCGGTGTAGGCGGAAGCATGATAGGAAATGCAGGAAGGCTCGTAGCCGGAGCTGCCGGAGAGACTACCGAAAAGCTGAGAGATAAGGGAATTCCTTCTCTTTCGATGGCAGATGGCCCTGCCGGTGTGCGTATCAGCCAGAAATACTGGGTGGATGAGACCGGAGCCCACTCTGTAGGAAATACCTTACTTGAAGGACTGTCGGATTTCCTGCCTAAGCCTGCAGTTATAATGGGCAAGTTATTCAATTCATCAAAACCTAAACATGGGGAGAAGATAGAGACACATTACGCTACCGCAATTCCTATTGGTACTGCACTGGCTCAAAGCTGGAATCTGAAGCTGATTGAAAAATGCGGTGATATAGTTGGCAGTGAAATGCAGGAGTTTGGGGTTCATCTGTGGCTGGCACCTGCCATGAATATCCACAGACATGTAAGATGCGGCAGAAACTTTGAGTACTACTCCGAGGATACGTTGATCACGGGTAAGACAGCAGCAGCTATAACAAAGGGAGTACAAAAGCATAAAGGTTGTGGCGTATCTATAAAGCATTTTTGTGTAAACAATCAGGAATATAACCGCTGCTTTAATAACAGCATGGTAAGTGAAAGAGCCTTGAGGGAAATATATCTTAAAGGTTACGAGATATGCGTTAAGGAGGCTCAGCCTCTGACGGTGATGTCGTCATACAACCTTTTAAACGGAATTCATACTAATGAAAGAAGGGACCTATTGGAAAACATCCTGAGACATGAATTTGGTTTTAAGGGTATCGTAATGACCGACTGGCTGATAGCTTCTGTACCAAACTTAGGATCAAAGCATCCTGCATCATGCGCATCCGGGGTTGCGGCTGCCGGAGGAGAATTAGTGATGCCGGGAAGCAAGGGTGATTATGATGATATGATATCGGCACTAAAGAACGGTACACTTACCAGAAAACAGCTGGAGATAAATGCTTCCAGACTTATTCGGATAATAAGATCACTAACCTGATATCTAATATTGTTTTTCGGCTAAATTTATGGTATAATATATCAGTAGTTGAGTTAGTTGATTGCAAATGCTGAAAGGGGGCGTTTTGGTGATTTACGGAATTGGTAATTATGATTACAGTGCATATCAAGCCCCTATTTCGCCGTATTCGGTCCGAAATGAACAAGAAGCTAAGGATGCAGGGTTAAATTCTACACAGATCCGTGGATGGAAGAAATCAGGGCAGGTTGAGTGTGCTACTTGCGCAAACCGTATGTATCAGGATGGCTCTGATGAAAACGTTTCTTTCAAATCAGCAGCTCATATCTCGCCTACGGCAGCAGGAGGAGCAGTTCGTTCACATGAAGGGGAGCATGTGTCGAATGCATATAAGAAAGCTGCCATGAATAATGGAAAGGTCATGAGTACAGGAGTTGCAATCCACATGTCAGTGTGCCCGGAGTGCGGCAGAAGCTATGTGTCGGGAGGAACAACCCGCACATCCATTAAGTACTATGAAGATAATCCGTATGGTGCAAATGCAAAAAGCATGGATGCGGCAGCAGGCATTGCAGGTCAGAGAATTAATGTGGGAGTATGAATATTAAGAATAACGGGAAGGTATAATTATCATGGGGAAAAACAGAAAAGTTCATGAAGTGGTTGAGGAACTTATGACACTCTACCGTTTGGGAGAGAAAGAATTGGCCGAAAAGGCAGGAGTGTCGGAACTGGTGATCCGCAACTATCTGACCGGTCTGAATAAAGACAGCAGAAATTACGCAAGACTTAAGGAAAAGTTAAAGGGAGCATTTAGTCTTGGAGATGAGTTCTTTGATGAAAGTCACGTTTCGGTTTCTGTGCCTAAGAGTGTTCAAAGTGAAGAAAAAAAGGCAGATGAGCCTGTAAAGACAAAAACTATCCCAAAAAGAAAAAAGAAAACTATAACCATAGAAAATGCAAGCAAAGACAATAGTTCATCATCTGTGGATGAAGGAACTCAGCTGGTATTCGATATAGACGGAAAAATTTCGGAAGAAGAAAAACAGGAAGTTGATGAAAATCATGCGAAAGCGGATAAAGCAGAGAAGGCAGATCAACCGGATAAGACAAATAAAACGGGAAAAGTAAAAGCTGCAGGAAAGACTGCTGAAAAAGAGCAGGCCAATGCTGTGGATTCTCTGATATCAGCTATCAGAACGTCAGGTTCTAAGGCAAAGCTTTCAGGAAAAAAGAAGGATATTACCTCTGAAGCAGCAAAAGATTGGGCTTCAAAATTTGAACAGGAGATAAAGGAATCTGTTGAAAAGGCCTTTGATGTTTTAAAGAAATCTTTAGCAGATAATTTCAGCAAAGAAGAAACCAAGCCGGTATATGCCAACAAGAAAATTGCCGAGCTGGTAGAACTTGCTTCTAAGGCGAAGGAGGATGACCTGAATCTCGTGATAGCAATGTTAAAGAAAATCACCAGATAAAAAGAGTGTAAACAGTAAAAAAGGATAGAGAGGCTCTGGGTTTCCGGAGCCTAATTATTAGTTTGGGAGGGAATCATATGCCTTCTTATGTGGAGAGAAAAGCTATAAGAAAAGTACCGGGTAAGGTAATCGGTGCGGTTCCGTTACCTAAACCGAAGCTTATTGAAGGCTTTGGAAAAAGGACACTGGTTGGGGAAATCTGTGCCAGGAAGGAATATAAATCGGTGCTGCTTGTTACAGATGAGACTATATTTGGACTAAAGCTGCATGAGAAAATATTACATTCCCTGGATGAACATGGGATAAAATATACCATATTCCATAACATTTCTTCCGAACCGACTATAGATATAGTTGACGAGGGGCGAAAAATTGCCATAGAATGCAAGGCGGATGTGGTAGTTGCTCTGGGCGGCGGATCGGTGCTTGACAGTTGCAAGATAATTGCATCGGGGGCAAAGCATCCGCACCTTCCTATAAAGCATTATCTGCATAAATTTGCTATCGCTGAGGGCGGAAGTCTTCCGATGATAAATATTCCCACAACTGCCGGTACGGGTGCGGAATGTACTGTGGGCGCAGTGGTTAAGAATGAGGATGGTACAAAGAATTCAACGGTCGTTATTGGATTGGATATAGTAAGTGTGATTCTTGATAGTGAGCTTTTGATAGGAGCACCGCAAGAGATAACTAAATGGTGCGCAATAGATGCATTGAGCCATGGGATGGAAGGATTGCTCGCAGATGTTGACTCGGATTCAGAGGATATCCATAAGAGCAGGGAATGCGTCCGTTTGATAATGGAAAACCTTCCCAAACTTTTAAACGATCCGAAAAATATAGAGGCGAGACAGGCAACCTTACTTGCAGCACATTACGGCGGTAATGCCATCAATACCCAGCTTGCGGGATATGTGCATGCTTTTGCACATTCCATAGGTGCACTGTATCATATTCCTCACGGCAAGGCCATCGCCTGGAGTTTGATCCCCATCATCGAGGCCCAGGAATATATGTGTTATAATAAAATGGCATGTCTTGCAAAATACTGTCATATTGCAGATAAAAATGACACCGCTCCCAAAGCTGCGGATAAGTTGGTGGGAGCACTTAAAGCTCTGCTGGATATGTGTGGTCTGGAGAAGGGCTGCGAGTTGATAGATACAAATGATTATGATAAAATGACAGAGATGATTGATGCGGATTCCATCAATTATTCACCGTCAAGAACCTTAAGTGACAGCGAGATACATATGCTTCTGGACCAGATCCGTCGTGGATTTTAGATTGACCATTGATTGAAGCGATTGAAAGAAAAGAGGAAAAACATGACATACACAAAAGAATCAATACATGATATAGTAGAATCTCAGAGAAAGTTCTTCCGCACAGGGAAAACCCTTGATGTTGACTGGCGTATAAGACAGTTGATTCGTTTAAAAAACGCATTAATTGCCAATCAAAAGGAATTGCAAGATGCACTTTATGAGGATCTTCGCAAAAGTCCGATGGAAGCATACCTTGTTGATATAGGGCCAGTGATCGTAGAGATAAATGAGATAGTAAAAGGACTTAAGAAGTGGGCAAAGCCGGAAAAACATTTCAGCGGGCTCATGTGCTTTCCGAGTGCGGAAACAAAAGTTTATAAGATGCCTTACGGCGTTTCTCTGATCATAAGTCCCTTTAACTTCCCGGTAGTGCTTACGCTGGGGGTGCTTGCAGCTTCAATATGCGGAGGAAACACAGCGGTTATAAAAGCAAGCTCCAAGTCTGCGGCTACGACAGAGGCCTTACAAAAGCTTATAGCTGAAACCTTTCCTGAAAAGTTTGCAACCGTCATAAGCGGTGGTCATGATATAGCCGACATCTGTCTTGAAGAACGTTTTGATAAGATCTTTTATACCGGTTCACCTCAGGTAGCTAAGCACGTTATGGAAAGAGCATCACGAAATCTTACTTCCGTGGCATTGGAGCTGGGCGGTGAAACAGGTAACTGGGCAATAGTAAGAAAGGATGCAAACCTAAAGGATACAGCCAGAAAGATAGCATTTTTCAAACTATGCAACGCAGGACAGATATGCATCAATATCAACCAGATAGCGGTAGCGGAAGAAGTGGCCGACAGATTCCTTGAGGAGCTTAAGAAGCAGTTTACAAAAATGATCGGCAAGGAACCGGAGAATAATCCGGATTATCCGAAACTGATAACCCACAAGGCATATGAAAAATGCGAAAAGCTTGCGGAGGAGTATTCTGACAGAGTAATATTCGGCGGTAAAGGAAATGCTGAAACCCGTTGTTTCGCACCTACCGTTATTTATCCTGTAGATGCATATGAAGATATAGTTCAGCATGAACTGTTCTGCCCGATACTCCCTGTAGTGCCTTTTAAGGATGATGAAGTCGATAAGATTCTTGATATTATTGCCGACCGTGAGCATCCTTTGGCTATGTATTTATTTACGTCTGATATGAAGTGGGCGGACAGAGTGATGTCCACACAGCAATATGGCGGCGGCTGTATAAATGAAGTTGTGCTCCATATGATGGTAAAGGGAGTACCGTTTAACGGAACCGGGCATTCAGGTATGGGTGCATATCACGGTGAGTGGGGCTTTAGGGAATTTACACATCCCCAGACTGTGCTAAAAGGTAAAACCCGTTTCAATCTTCCTTTGAGGGAGCATCCATATTCAGGTATAAAGGGAAAAATAAAGATGAAGCTTCTTAAGGGTTTTGAGAAATAAATGAGTTATGTTGCAGAAGGTTGATAATAATGTCAGAGGTGGTTGTTTATGAAGATCATGATAGCGTCGGACATTCACGGTTCCGCAAAATACTGCAGGCTTTTATTGGAGGCTTTAAAAAAAGAAAATGCGGACAGGCTGATATTGCTCGGAGATATTCTTTACCATGGACCAAGAAACGATCTTCCTGAAGAATATAGCCCGAAAGAAGTTATAAGGCTTTTAAATGAAAACAGGAACAGGATATATGCGGTACGCGGGAACTGTGAAGCTGAGGTTGACCAGATGGTCCTGGATTTCCCTGTTATGGCCGACTATATGCTTATACCGGTAGGAAACAGAATGGTTTTTGCTACACATGGGCATATATATAACAAGGAAAATCTTCCGCCGATGAACAAAGGGGATATTCTCATGACCGGGCATACTCATGTTATGGTATGTGAGGAGATGCCGGATTATGTTTATATGAATCCGGGATCGGTATCCATTCCTAAGGAAGATACCCCAAGAGGCTATATTATTCTTGAGAATGAAGAGTTTATCTGGAAGGATTTTTTGGGGAATACTTTAAAGGTTTATAAAATCTAACCACAGATCTTTTGATTCGTTTTGTTACCGAGGAAATGCTGAAGGCGTTTTCAGGGTTACATTGACTTATATGGAGAAACGCTTGTGATCAAACGGGAGTTTACAAATTCTGAAATAAAGACATTGGCTTCAAGGGTCAATCTGGCGGAGAGGACTGTTAAGGAAGGTAATCTGGTTAACGGTAAGCTGCAGGGTGCGATACTTGATTCGGTTCGGATGATAGTTGAGAAGGAATATCTTGAAATCCTGAAAACTATTCCGATAGATGAGATCAATGCGGATAAATCGGGTATCAGGATCGGAATCCTTAAGGATAACGGCATATCTACCGTATTCGATGTAATGAGCATTGATATTTCGAAGCTTGCCGCTATATACGGGTTTGGTCAGAACATGGCTATACGCACGAAGACTATAGCCGGAAGGATTGCAGAAGATATCAAAAAGAACGTTAAGATACGGATCTCGTCTGATGACAGGAATGCTGAACATACCCGGCTGGTAATGAGTGTTTTCGACTATCTGAGGGCAGGCGCTACTATAGACAGATGCAGACAGCTTGAAGGAAAGCTGCCTTCTGATGCTGAAACAGAACTGAAAAAGATCCGCAGGGCTTCGAACAGTATAAAGTGGTTTTTTACTCGCGAATCAAAGAAACAGGAAGCCCTTGATTCATATAACAGATTACTGGGCAAGATGGCGGGGATAGATGCCGCGCCTCTTTTAAATGAAGTAAAAAGCTTAAGAAGTGTGAGTGCTGAAGAGGCATGGGAGGATTTTTCCGTTAATTCCGTCAGCTTCTTCAATGCGCTGGAAAGAATAGTTCCGGAGCATTTCAGCTCGAGCAGTGACGGGTACGGACTCAGCACCGAGATCTTGGCGGATGTTGAGAGTACGGAACTTGACCTTAACGGGTTAAATTGTCAGCTCAGAGGTTACCAGGTATGGGGAGTAAAGTATGTCTTAAGGCAAAAGAGGGTTCTTCTTGGGGATGAGATGGGACTCGGAAAGACCATACAGGCACTCGCCGCCATGGTACACCTGAGGAATAAGGGAGAGACGCATTTCCTCGTAATATGTCCTGCAAGTGTAATAATAAACTGGTGCAGGGAGATTGAGGCAAAAAGCGACCTGAAAGCCGTAAAAATACATGGAAATATAAAGGAAGCATCGCTTGAAAGATGGAAAAATGAGGGTGGAGTAGCGGTAACCAATTATGAATCACTGGCGGGGCTTATGGAGATTGAAGACAGTTTCCGTATTTCATTGGTGGTTGTCGATGAAGCGCACTATGTGAAGAATGCTGCCGCACAGCGTAGCAGGAATGTAATGAAAATCTGTGCGCATACTGACAGGATACTGTTTATGACGGGTACTCCCTTGGAAAATAATGTGTCGGAAATGGTCAGGCTCCTAGAATATCTTCAGCCAGATATAGCCGAAAAGGCAAAAGGCGTAAGCAGCTCAGCTTATGCTGACTACTTTAAAGAGAGGATATCGCCGGTATATTACAGACGAAAGAGGGACGACGTTCTTGCAGAGCTTCCGGAATTGATCCAGATGCAGGAATGGTGTGAAATGACGAAGGAGGATGAGGCTCAGTATATCCGTGACGTCATAGGCCGGAACTTTATGGATATGCGAAGGGTTTCATGGAGAAACGCCGATTATTTCAATACTTCGTCAAAGGTCCTGAGGTTACGTGAAATAGCCGATCTGGCATGCGGAGATGGTAGAAAAATTCTTGTTTTTTCCTTCTTTCTGGACACGCTTGAAAAGGTTTCCAAAATTTTCGGACCGTTATGTATAGGCGTGATAAACGGTTCAATCCCTCCGAACAAAAGACAGGAGATTATAGATAAGTTTGACGCCGCACCTCCCGGCAGTGTTCTGGCTGCACAGATCCAGTCAGGTGGTACGGGCCTTAACATACAGTCGGCAAGCGTTGTTGTCATCTGTGAGCCTCAATACAAGCCCTCAACCGAGAATCAGGCAATATCGAGAGCATACAGGATGGGACAGACAAGAAATGTGCTGGTTCATAGGCTGCTTTGTACCAATACCATAGAGGAAAGGATTATAAAAATCCTTTGGGAGAAACAGGAGGAATTCAATACGTTTGCCGATGAATCAAGTGCGGCAAAGCAGGATCTGGAACTTGACAGTACGACTATTAATCAGGTTATGGAAGAAGAAATCCAAAGGATAAGGGAAAAATATACAGAGGATCAGATAAAAATGCTGACAGGCTGAAAGGAGATTTATTATGGACACCATTTTAAGTTCTATTCCGAATGATTTGAGTGAGAGCGAGGTAGCTGCCTCATCCTGCGAGCTAAGGGAGATAGTTCCGGATGAGGTGAGAGAATATGATGTAGTGGTAGTTGGTGCAGGGGCTTCAGGTGTACCGGCAGCAGGCTGGGCAGCAGAGCTGGGCGCAAAGGTCGCACTTCTTCAGAAGGAGTGCAGTGTAGTATCCCAGGGAAACTGTGGGTCCGCTATCATCAAGTCACGTTCCACTGAGGCAGGTATCGCAAAATGGATACACCATACAAACAGCCTTTGTGACTGGCGTGCGGATGTAAAGCAGTTAAGAGCTTACGCAGATTATTCAGAGGAAGCAATGATGTGGTTCTGGAACCGCGGAGGCTTCACCAAAGAGACAGAATATGGTGACGGAAGTAAGGTTGACAGCAATACAGAAAGTGCAAAGCTTCTTAATGACGGGGACAAACTCTGTGCATTTATAAGTACCAGCGGGGATTTTACAGGAACATGGAGGGAAAGAGAGAATAGCTATGAATACGGCGATGATCATTGCTACTTCTGGGCTCCGTGGGTAGGACCGAAGCCCTTGAACGTGGGCAATGCTCTTAAAAATATACTTGAAAACGTTAAGGCAAAGAATCCGAATCTGGAGACATTTTTCTCAACACCGGCTGTAAAACTGGTTTTGGATAATGGAGAAAATGTTGACACAAATGGAAATAAAAAAATCGCAGGAAGGGTAACCGGTGTCATCGGTAAGAATGCAGAGGGTAAATATATCCAATTTAACGCTTCAAAAGCAGTCATCCTTGCTACCGGCGATTACACAAACAACTCTGCTATGGTGAAACACTGGTGCCCGGACATCGATGAATTTGACAAAAAACAGTTCGGAAAGACCGGTGACGGTCACGTTATGGCTATGAGTGCGGGAGCAAAGATGGAGAATCTCGGGCATACCAAGATGATGCATGACTTTGACTCGGCACTTATGTGGGAGGAACCGTTCTTATTCCTTAATATGAACGGAGAACGTTTCACTAACGAGTATACAGGCTTTGTTTATATGGGAAATATCTTAAAATATCAACCATCATATAAGGGGAGCATGTTAGATGAAGAACACAAAGAAAAAGGCTCAAAGGGCTGGTACTGCACAATCTATGATGACAGCTATATGGACTGGCCTAACGATGAACTTGTGAGCGGTAAGGTCCCGCCTCAGGTTATGCAGAAGTTTATCCCGGGGGCAGTAGAAAATCCTCAGGGTGTATTTAAGAATCTGATAGATCTTCACAAATGTGATACATTGGAGCAGTTGGCTGCAGAGCTCGATATTCCATATGATAAGATGAAGGCATCCATCGACCGCTACAATGAACTCTGTGACAAAGGATGCGATACTGATTTCGGAAAGCCTGCAAAGTATATGCATAAGATTGAAAAAGCTCCTTTCTGGGGGGCAAGGAAGCATATCCGTGTATCTGCAGAAGTCTCCGGGGTAGTGGTAAATGAAAACGGTCAGGCATTAGATGGAGACGGAAACATCATTCCCGGACTTTACTGTGTTGGAAATCTTGGAGGTCCGTTCTACGGCGGAGCCGATTATCCGTTCCACCAGACCGGCCTGTCTCTCGGAAGATGCTATACGTTCGGCATGATTGCTGCAAAACACGCACTTGGAAAACTTTGATCAAAACGAAGGAGAACCTATGGCAAGAGTAAACGATCCTATAATAATAAACGGCATAAGGATAAAGAACAGACTGACAATGGCACCCACCGTCAAATTTGATTATGCAGGAGAGGACGGTCAGCTTACTTTAAGGCATTTAGTACATTATCTTGAAAGGGAAGAAGGCGGTATCGGGCTTATCTGTGTTGAAGCAACTGCTGTAACACCCGAGGGAAGGTTCGCTAAAAATCACCTTGGACTCTGGGAGAATGCTCAGATAGAAGGACATAAAAGAATAAACGAAACATGTCATATGAATGATGTTGTAGCTCTGATACAGCTTAATCATACCGGCATAACCGGTAATCCGATATTTGGCACACCGATGGGACCTTCCTCCATACCGACCAGGGATGGAAAAATGTCTAAAGAAATGAGCATAGATGAGATACATGCTATGCAGGAAAGCTTTATATCTGCTGCCGTCAGGGCTAAGGAAGCAGGATATGCCGGCATACAGCTGCATGGATGTCATGGGTATCTTATAAACCAGTTTATATCACCTAAAACAAACCTCAGAACCGACGAATATGGTGAAAATAAAGCTTTATTCGGTAAAGAGATAATACAGGGCATAAGAGAAAAATGCGGTAAGGACTTTATAATATCGGTTAGGACTCCCGGAGCAGAACCTGATGTGGAACATGCTGTCGATGTAGCAAAGGAATATGTAGAGGCAGGCTGCGATTATCTTCAGATTTCACATGGTATAGATAGCTTCAGTATAAAGCTTAAGGATGAAAATGAGCCATATAGTGATCTGTGTGCACTGGGAGTGAACTTCCATAAAGTGTTCGGAGCTTGTAAAAAACCGGGTACAGAGGAGCCGGTCCGCATTCCGATCTCCTGTGTAGGAGGGCTTCTTACACCGGAACGAGTACAATATATTATTGAGAATGATATGGCGGATACTGTGGATCTGGCGCGCGGAATCCTTGCCGATCCTCAGTTCCCGAATGCTATATTAAACGGAACGCCTTTTACCAAGTGTTATGAATGTCAGCGATGCCAGTATGGTCCCGGTACAGCACATAACTGCCCTGCAGAGATAAAACGCAAGAAATGAAAGTTTGAAAGTGGAGACAGAAGCGAGGAAAGGAAAAGCATGGAAACTGAAAAAATAAATGTTTTGATCGTGGATGACGATGAGGTGATAGCTCAGTCAACCGCAGAATTCTTCAATATGTTTGAGGTAAGTACTGCCTATGTGACGAGTTATGATGAGGCAGTTAGTTTTCTTGACTCTCATTTAGTCTCCCTACTTCTTCTGGACATAAACCTTGGTGACAGATCGGGATTTGATCTATGCAGGAAGGTAAGAGAAAACTATGATATGCCGATTCTGTTCATCAGTGCGAGGACAAGCGATGATGACGTACTGATAGCCCTTAATATCGGCGGAGATGATTATATCAAGAAGCCATTCACATTAAATATTCTTTTGGCGAAAGTCAAAGCAATTTTAGCCAGGTACGAAAAGGCAAAGGAAGCCGCATTACTTTCAAGTAATATTACGGGAAATGTTAAGGGTTCAGGTAATCTTGAAAACAGAATCGGTTCTGATACAGTAATAAAACTGACGAAGAATATTAGCTTGGATACAGCTTCTCATAAGCTTAAAGCAGGGAATGAACAGATAAACCTAAAAGCAATGGAGTATAAACTCCTTAAATACCTCATAGATAACTGTGGAAGAGTGGTAACGAAGGATGAACTGCTCAAAGATGTCTGGGATGACGAATTTATCGGTGAAGGAACGCTGGCAGTCCATATCAGGCACTTAAGAGAAAAAATTGAAACAGATCCGAAACAGCCGGAGCTGATAAAAACCATATGGGGCGTAGGATATATGGTGGAGGCATATGAAGAATTACTATAAGATTGTAATAGTGATAGCTATCATATATTTTCTGGCAGTATTGGGATTGTGGTATTTTTTTGGTAGGGAAGACAGCTCTGATTCAGTGAGGGGCAGAGACATTACTGTGCTGAATGATATTACGATGAATGCCGGGGAATATTGGAATAATCTTGAAAAGCTTAATGAAAAAGATTATGGTGCTGACTATGTAATATTAAATACAGAGAATGCTGTATTATTTTCATCAATAAAAACAAAAAAGAATGATGAAGTATATTCCGTTCAATCGGCAATAAAAAAAGGATATCCCTATTCTTATATTATGATAGAAAATACCGCCAGAGGCTATGTGATCCTTTTGGAAGACGGGCTTGGAAGGCTTCATAGTTTAAGGAACGGTATGATACTGGGACTTATTATATTTGGAATACTTCTTGTATTTATTGCCTGCATGTACGGTAAGTATATAGAGAAAAATATCATAACTCCATTTAATAATATGAAAAACTTTGCCGGACGCATCGCAGAGGGAAAGCTTGATGAAGTCCTGGTAATGGACAAGAATAATATGTTCGGTACCTTTACCGAAAGCTTTGATATCATGCGTGAGGAACTTGATGCTTCAAGGAAGAGGGAAGTCGCCCTCCAGAGGCGTGAAAGAGAACTTGTGGCATCACTCAGTCATGACCTTAAAACTCCCATAACCGGCATAAAAGTAACTACCGAGCTTTTGAAAGCAAAGCTTGAAGCCGGTAAGACAGAGGGGATGGAGGAAAAACTTGATAATATATATAAGAAGACAGAGCAGATAGATGTTTTGGTAAGTGACCTGTTTTCATCCACACTGGAGGATCTCGGAGAATTTAAGGTAAGCTGTACCGATGAAAAGGCTTCGGTACTCGGAGAGATCATAGCAAAATATGATGATAAGTCAAAAGTTATTGCTGCCGATATCCCCGATGTATTGATCCGGATCGATACAAAGCGAATGAGCCAGGTAATAGGAAATATCATATCGAATTCATATAAATATGCAGGTACTAAGATTGATGTTTCTTATAGAATAGAGGATGAATTCCTTGAGATGATAATAAAGGACTATGGTCCCGGAGTGCCGGAAGAGGAGCTTAGTCTTATAGCAAATAAGTTTTACCGCGGAAAGCAGTGGACGGGCAGCAAACAGGAAGGAAGCGGCTTAGGACTTTATATTGCAAAGATGCTGATGGAGAAGATGGACGGAGAGCTGCTGCCTGAAAGTAAGGGAGAAGGCTTAAGTATTACTCTTCTTATTCCTTTAAGTTAATTTTCACTGTTAAGAATTTGATAAGAATTTAATAATAGTTTGACAAAGAAGATTTTTAAGAAACCATATATACTACAATCAAGATGATGCAAAACGATGTAGTATATATGGTTTTTTTAGGAGGCAGAAATGAAAAACAGCAGAAGCATACCTGGCATAGTGCCGCAAGGCACGTTTGCATCTCTGTGCCGTGATTTCTCGGCACAGAGAGGGAGTAAGAAAGAATTATCTTTCGTACTCCGAACAGAAAAACTTTGCAAGTCATTTTCAAACGGCGGAAGGCAGCAGCACGTTATAAAGAATCTCGACCTGGAGATCAGGGAGGGTGATTTTACCATCATAATGGGAGCATCGGGGTCCGGAAAATCAACCCTGCTTTATGCATTATCAGGGATGGATAAGCCCTCTATGGGGAAGGTTTTCTTCGGAGATGAAGAAATCCAGGATTTCTCAAACGATGAATTGGCAGTGTTCAGACGCGGAAACTGTGGATTTGTATTCCAGAGTATTTACTTATTGGAAAATCAGACAGTTTTAGACAATGTTCTCACCGGTGCGCTGATAGTACAGAAAAATAGCCCCGAGCTCGTGAAAAAAGCGAAAGAGCTTCTCACAAAATCCGGCATAAAAGAAGAAATGTGGAACAAATATCCGAACCAGCTATCAGGCGGTGAGGCACAGCGTGTGGGAATAGTGAGGGCAGTCATAAATGATCCGAAGATTCTGTTCGCAGACGAACCTACCGGTCAGCTGAACTCGGCATCCGGCCAGGATGTGCTGGACATATTTACGGATGTTCACAAAAACGGACAGAGCATAGTGATGGTAACACATGACTTAAAGACCGCTCTCCGCGGCACCAGAGTTTTGTATTTACGAGACGGAGGAGTGGTCGGAGACTTCGAAATGAAGCCTTACGGCACAGATGATATTAAGGAGCGCAGAAGCAAGCTTACCGCATTCTTAGAAGAGATGGGATGGTAATATGAAAATTCTGAGATTATCACTATTCAACTTAAAAAAGAACAAAAAAGAAGCTATGGCTATAGCATTCCTGACACTGGTTACAACACTGATGCTATGTATATTCATAGCCAACAATTCGAAAAGCAGCAAGGTATTTGATGAAAGCTTTGAGGCATCCGGTTCGGTTAGCGAAATGGTCATTTTCGAGGAAGCAGGCTACAGGGATGTCTATTCCAGAATACTTGAAGATGAATATAATCCCCAAAATCTAAAAGAAATCAAAACGCTGTTTGTACCTTCGGCGGATGTAATAGAATACGATGGAAATGCCATCTCTTACAATATGCTGTTTGTTACCGAAAAAACAGAGCGAAAGATAGAAAACTTTACTAAGCGGGACAGCCTCTCGGACGAGGAAATAAGCAATATAACCCATCCTATATGGCTTCCTCAGTGCTTCGAAATAAATACCGGATATAAATTAAGAGATAAATTTACCATATTAAAGGCCGGTAAAGAGTATCCATTTGAGGTGGTCGGTTTTTATGAAACAGGCCTGGCTGCAAATGATGGCTATGGTTATAAAGCCATCCTATCGGATGAGGATTATGAACTCTTTATACAGATTTTCAATAATATGATGGCGAGTGAATATAGGGGCCTGGCATTTAATTATGAAAAAGACTTCCCGTTTAATGAATATCTGGAGAAATGTGAAGAAAAATCAGGCGAGAATGTCAAAAACAACAGCTATTTATTCAGCAAAAGCCGTGAAAAAAATTCGGAAACACAATTTGTCGATATATTCCTGTTGCTCATCGTATTTATATCGATAGTCACCATGATATCAGCGATGTTCATGATAAGGCATAAAATAAGCAATGACATCGAAGATCAGATGCAGCAGATCGGCGTACTTGAAGCACTGGGATACAAGTCGGGAGAGATATCACTCTCATATCTGTTTGAATATGTCATCTCAGGCGGAATAGGAGCGGTACTTGGAGTACTTACAGCCATACTCCTTACACCGGCGCAGAACGGTGTTATAAGGTCCATGATGGGACGTGATATCGAAGGCCGTCCGGAGATTTTGAAGCTTATAATTGTAGCTATAGCGGTAGTCATAATAGTTACTTTGTTTGCATTGATAAAAGCAAGATCCGTAAAGAAATATCCCCCTGTCATAGCTTTCAGAAAGGGCATAAAGACACATAATTTCAAGAAAAATGTCCTGCCCCTTGAAAAGGCTAAAGAAAATATAAACTTTAGACTGGCCATGAAGGGACTGATGCAGGAGATGAAGGGTAGTATCGGGGTTGCCATATGTATCATCACTACCGGCACAGCACTGCTCTTTGGACTTATGACATTTGGGTTTTTCAAGAACGGAACCGAAGGACTTATGTCCATGATGGGTATCGATGTTGAACCCATAGTTGTAGTTTTGGCAAACGGAGTGGATCCTTATGAGACAGCTGCTAAAATACAGGAAAATCCCGAAGTTGAAAAAGCACTTGTTTCATATGACTTTAAGAAGCTCACAGTATCAGGATCGGATGATGCCGGGTCACTCGTAATATATGATGATTTTAAAGATGCGAAGCAGTTTGCTCCTTTCGAAGGCAGATTCCCCGAGCATGACAACGAAGTGGCGATAGCTGTAAAAAGAGCGGATTACGAAGGACGCGCAATAGGCGACAGCCTGATATTGGAACATAATGGGATCAAAAAGTCCTATATCATAACCGGTACGATCAGTTCATTGTATAACGGCGGATCTGCTATATACATGACATCTGAAGCTTACAGAAGGATTGATATAAATGCCCGTCCAAATGTAGTAAATGTATATTTAAAAGACGGAGTGGATCCGGAAAAATATGAAAAGAAGCTTTCGGAAAACTACGGTGGAAGCGCAAAAGATAAGGTGAATGCCGGTGCGATAGACGGCACATTGGAAGAGAAAATAAGCGCTACGGCAGAAGAAAAAATTGCTACGCTTCTTACTCAATACGGAGTAACTTCCGTTGATTATGCTGTGCGGATCGGCGATAAGCTTATAACGGGAAACAGCAGGAACTTTGTGATAAAAGAAATAAGATCCTGGAGAGGCATGATCAAATCCCAGATGGAACCAATAGCAGACGCTACCAGAGCCGGCACCCTGGGTGCAGCGGTACTTGTCATTTTTATCGTATTCATGATATTAGTCATCATCTCGGCTTCAAATGTAAAGAGACAGAGAAAGAATCTCGGCATCATGAAGAGTCTTGGCTATTCTTCCAAAGACTTAAGACGCCAAATGGCCCTCAAGGTCATGCCTGTTATGATAGTATCAATGGCGATAGCATCAGTAGTAGCGATATATGTGAATAAGGTATTCTGGTCGGTTATGTTTGCTACGATCGCTACAACAGACATATTGCTTATCATTGGCGTTGATATCGCAATGATAGTGCTTGCATACATTATGACCTATATCGGTGCAGGCAAGATCAAGAAGATATCCGTAACTGAACTGATGACTGAGTAAGAACAACTGTCATTCTGAGCGCAGCGAAGAATCTTATCAGCCTTTTACTTGATGAGGAACTGACTGATGAGGTGTAAAAAAGAAAGGACTCAAAAATGAAACAAAAATTCAATAAACGGCTGCTCATTCCGGTAATATTTCTAACAGCAGCATTATCAATTTGGGCTTTGAACTTACTTGGAATAGCTGATAATATATTCAAGAACACCCCTGCAAACGGAGCCGAAAACGGCACCGCAGACCCTGCATCAGCAAACGCGGATGCAGCATCTGACTCGAATTCTGACTCCTCTTACATGAACGGCTGGGATGCTGCAAATACAGATGCCTCCCCCGTATACTGCGTAGGCTCCGTAAGCAAAGTATATGCGACAGCAGCCGTAATGCAGCTCGTGGATGCCGGAAAAGTAGAGCTGGATAGTCCTGTTACCAAATACCTTCCTAATTTCAGAATGGCGGATAAGCGGTATAAGGATATCACCGTACGCATGCTGATGGATCACACCTCCGGCATCATGGGAACCACACTAAAGGGCGATTTCCTGCTTTCAGGTGCAGACACATATCGTCACGACAATCTTTTAGAGTTCCTCTCAATACAGAGGCTGAAGGCCGATCCGGGTGCATATGCTTCATATTGCAATGACGGATTTGACCTCTTAGAGCTCATAGTAGAAGAAGTGACCGGCATGACTTATACCGATTACATACAGGAAAACCTGGCCTTAAAAACAGGTGGGACCGATACATGTACAGGCATGACAGCTTTAAAAGAAAAAAATCTTGTTCCCGGATTCTCGGCAGGTAACATTCACTATGAAAATGAAGCCGTAATGTGCCTCGGTGCCGGCGGTGTATATGCTACAGCTTTAGACCTAGCAAACTTCGGTTCCGGATTCTTTGCAGGAAATGAAGCCATACTTTCGGAAAACTCCAAAAATGAAATGGCTGTCCGCTCCAGCTCGGACGAATACAGGGATGACAGTGGTCTCGGATGGGACTTTGTAAATATGTCCCAATATGAAGCAGCAGGTGTAAAATTCTGGGGCAAGGGCGGCGATGTCATGCTGAACCACGCATTTTTAGGAGTGGCTTCCGAGGAAAATATAAGCATAGCAGTGCTTTCAAACGGTGGTTCAAGTTCATATAACGGAGCACTGGCCATGGAAATCCTCAACGTGATACTTACCGATAGGGGCATAGAAATAAAAGAAGCCGAGCAACCCGAAATAAAGGTGACGGATGAGATACCGGCAGAATATAATGAATACGCCGGAATGTACAGTTCGGGTGATCTGGGAAACGGCGGAGCCGTAGTTAATATCATATCCTTCCCCGACAATAAATATATGCATGTAACCACCGTCACTCCTTTCTACGCAGATGAATCCGACTTTATGCTGACGGAAGACGGAACATTTGTCGAGCTCGCATATAAAATCGAAAACGGAAACCTGAGCGAGGCGCGGGTAGCCAAAAATCCTGTAGTATTAAAATTTGTAAAGGATGAAAACGGTAAAATATATTTTGCCATAGACTATCAGGAGAAAAAAGTCGGTATAGGAACTTTCACACGCAAGGAATATGTAGGAGAGAAGCTGGAAGCAAATCCTATAAGCGACGAAGTAAAAAGCAACTGGCAGGCAATATCCGGAAAAGACTTTATGCTGTATAACGATCTTGCGTCATCAAGATGGTATGATGCACCGAAAGCCACCGTATATACTATGGATGGTGTAGATGGCTACCTGTATTATAATATGAGCGGATTCCCGAGACTGTTAAAGATAGTGGACAGCACGACCGCAGTAGCATTCCAATCCATCCCATCCAGTGCCAACAGGGACCTGATAGACATAAAGCTGGTAAAGAATGAGAACGGTCTGATGCTTACCACCAGCACGGGACTTAACTGCATCCCGGCGGACAGCATACCGGTACTTACCACTGACATGAAGACCGTAGAATTAAAGACTATGGAGGCATCATGGTACAGGATAGGGGATGACATGTCAGAATACGATATGGTGGCAGAACGTCCTGAAAACAGCGCTATATACGTATACAACAAATATGGAGAAGAGGTATATACTACCCATATGGTAGACGCTTCTGAAAAGATACCTCTCCCGAAGGACGGATATATAGTATTCTTGGGCAAGACAGGAGATAGTATAAATATCAGATGATAATTTGCTGGGCAGACCTAATAACCGGTCTGCTCAGAGTTTTTTTATTGACAAAGATATACCTAAAGCATATACTACACCTATATGTAAGGCGGCAGGCAGAGTCTGTGTCGTCAATCAAATACCAAAGAAAGAGGTTTTCATGTCTAAAGCGAAGTATAAATACATTTTTTTTGACCTGGACGGAACACTCACTCAGTCAGAGTTTGGAATAATGGCTGCGGCAGTGAGGGCATTAAATCATTTTGGAATAGAAACTCCCAGCAAGGAGATACTAAAAAAGTTTATCGGACCACCCTTATATGTTTCATTCCATGATTTTTACGGACTAAACGATAAGGACAGTGAAGAAGCGATCAAAATATACAGGGAATATTATGTGAAAGAAGGTGTATACCAGGCCCCTCTCTATGAAGGAATCAAAGAAATGCTGGAAAGCTTAAAAGCGGCGGGGTGTACTTTGATGATCACTACTTCAAAGCCTGAGGCGATGGCTGTAATTGTGGCAAAAAATGATGGGATATCCGATTATTTTGACGGTATTATCGGACCTTCTCTGGATGAGCATGATCCCAATAAAGCTATCCTGATCCGCAGGGCGATGAAAGCCCTGGGGCTTTCTGAGGCGGATATCCTGGAGAAATGCCTAATGATAGGCGACCGTTTTTATGATATTGAGGCAGCTTGCGAGGTCGGGATAGATTCTATCGGAGTCCTGTACGGATATGGAAACGAACAGGAATTAAGAGATGCCGGTGCAACCTATATTGCAGAAAATGTATCCTCGATCGTTGGGCTTGTTACAGGTTAATGAATCCACTTGTTTTTTTTAAATAATAGTGGAAATAAAAGAATAATTTTAGTATAATTTAGGATAATAGATAAAAAGGAAAGAAGGAATTAAAAAATGGTTAAGCATGTGATCGTTTGGACTTTAAAGGATGAATACTCCGCACAGGAGAAGGCCGAGATAAAGAAAGGGATAAAGGAAGGCCTGGAAGGACTTAAGGGTAAGGTTCCGGGACTGGAGGAGATAAAAGTTTATACCGAAGGCTTGGCAAGCTCCAATGGTGATCTGATGCTGGATTCAACCTTGACCGACGAAGAAGCTTTAAAGGGATATGCGGTTCATCCTGCCCATGTGGATGTGGCAAATAATAAGGTCAGACCTTTTGTTAAGCAGAGAAGCTGTTTTGATATGATCGTGTAAATCATTCCAGTGCTTTTAAATCCGCTCTGTTACTAAATGAGAAAGATAAAACTATGAAGAGTCTTCGGGCAAAAATGACAATACTTATAGCTTTGGTAGTTCTGACACTCTCAGGACTTCTTTTGCTGTTCAGTTATAAGAGGGCTATGAACAGTATGTCATCCCAGCTCGAGAAAAACTACACCATAGCCGCCGATAAATACGCTCAGGAACTTACCGCATTGATCAACACCAATGCCACAATGATAGATACCCTTGCGACAGAGATTACGGTAAGCAGGATCTATGAGAGCAGTTATGATGATTTTCATAAGTATCTTGAGAGGAGTTTTGAACTTATAAATAAAAAGGGATATATCTATGATATCTACTTCACATATCCCGATAACCACATGGCTTGTGCCTCGGACTTCGTCGTTGACGGCTCGATGGACTATGTGCATGACAGGGAATGGTATACTGTGGCTGCCAAAACAGGAGAATTATTCTATTCGACGCCTTACCTTGATTCAGATTCGGGACTTCCCATTGTCACCATATCAAAAGCAGTTTATACCGACGGAAAACTGCAGGGAGTTATAGCAGCGGATATTTTCGTGGATATCCTCGTTGATATTATCAGCAAGGCAGAGGTTGAGCCGGACAGTTATGCATTTCTTATAGATCAGAACATGGGCATGATAGTGCATCCGAACGAGGCTTATTCGTTTGATGACAAACCCTTGGGAGTACTTGATATTTCGGATGCACAGTATGATGAGGTCATCTCGGTCATCAAATCGAATTCTAAGAAAACGGTTTATCTAAAAGACTATGACGGGGTAACACGTGGAATAGTTATTTCCAGAATGGAAAATACCGGTTGGTATGTGGGCATAGCTACCAGTAAGGATGAGATCATGAGCGGAGCCGGCGGACTTATCCGCGGATTCGTGATAGCGGCGATAGTTGCTGTTATTATAGGCGGAATATTCGCGTTCTTCCTGGCATTTGTGCTTGATAAGCTGAGCCGGCAGCAGCAGGAATATGAAGCTACCGTACTGCGCCTTGAGAAAAAGGCTGCCGATGATGCCAACGAGGCAAAAAGCGCTTTCCTTGCGGATATGTCACACGAGATCAGGACACCTATCAATGCCATACTCGGTATGAACGAGATGATAATGCGTGAAACCGATGAAGCGGACATAATGGAATACTCAAGAAATATCAAGAATTCCGGCAACAGCCTCCTGCAGCTTATCAACAGTATACTTGATTTCTCGAAGATCGAGGGTGGCAAGATGGAGATTGTTCCTATACGATACAGTATGGTGGATATGATCTCCTATGTTGTAAATTCTGTAAAGGAAAGAGCCATTACTAAGGGATTGGAATTCAAAACAGATATAGATCCGGAGCTTCCGTCCGAATTATTCGGGGATGATGTAAGACTTGAGCAGATCATCCTGAATCTTCTTTCAAATGCTGTAAAATATACCCCGAAGGGTTCTGTAAAGCTCATCATGAAAGCAGGGCAGATAAAGGATGGTTCCGTGCTTTTACATGCTGAGGTGGCTGACACGGGAATAGGCATTAAGGAAGAAGATATGGCCCGCCTGTTTGAATCCTTTGAGAGGCTTGATACTACAAAGAACAGGAATATCGAGGGTACCGGTCTTGGAATGTCCATTACCACAAAACTTCTGGCACTTATGGACAGCGAGCTTAAGGTTAAAAGTAAATACGGAGAAGGTTCCGTATTCTATTTTGATGTATGGCAGAAGATCGAGAATCCGGAGCCTTTGGGTGAGTTTAAGATTGAGGGCGAAAAGAAGGAGGTGCTTCACGGATATCGTGAGAGCTTCCGTGCTCCCGATGCCAATATTCTTGTGGTTGATGATACCAAGATGAACATAACGGTAGTTGTTAATCTGTTAAAAAATACGGGAATAAAGATAGATACTGCCGAAAACGGTAATGAAGCTATAGAACTTGCGAAAAATAAGCGGTACGATGTTATTCTACTTGATCAGAGAATGCCGGGAATGGACGGTGTTGAAACATTGGACCGCATGCGCAGGCTTGAAAGCAAAAAGAATGTTTATACGCCGGTTATCTGCCTTACCGCAGATGCAATACGCGGAGCAAGGGAAAGGTACCTCAGCCAGGGCTTTTCAGATTATCTGACTAAACCCGTGAATGGGGAAGAACTGGAAAAAATGCTTCAGGAATATATTCCCGACAACAAGATTTTTACAGATGACGATACAGAGTCTGCCGATACAGAAGTTGATGACACAGGGAAGTCTTCCGAAAACGATCTGTTTAGCAGTCTGGCACAGGCAGGTATTGACACAGACGCCAGCATGAAATATTTCCAGGGTGACACATCATTCTACATTTCTATTCTTTCTGAGTTTACCAAGGATTATCCGACCAAAAGAGATACACTTGGAAAACATAAAGAGAACAGGAACTGGAAGGAGTATTCCGTGCTTATCCATTCCGTAAAAAGCTCTGCCAAGACTATAGGTGCAATGGAACTGGCAGAAAAGGCTTTACGGCTGGAGAAGGCGTCAGGTAATAATGAAGGGGAAACGATTGAAAAAGAGCATGACGAAGCCATGAAAATGTACAAAAAGGTAGTTAATGCTATTAATGAAGCACTGGAAGGAAACAGTGCGCCATCGGATTATGAGGTGTTTGAGTTCCCTCCGGAATCTGATAATAAATGAGGGGAAAAGATAGTATTATGATCAGAAACATCATATTTGATATAGGAAATGTTCTTTCGGCTTTTAGGTGGGAGGAGTTTTTAAAGGAAAAAGGCTTTGACAGAGACATGATCGAGCGCATCGGAAGGGCATCGGTGCTCACAGATGACTGGTATGAATTTGACAAAGGGGCTCTTCCCGATGAAAAGGTAATCGATCTGTTTATAGAGAATGATCCCGAGATTGAGGTCGAGCTGCACAAGGCCTTTGATAACGTGGAAGGGATGGTGGCGCTGTATCCTTATACTCTTGACTGGATAAAGAAATACAAGTCGGCCGGATATAAAGTTTTCTACCTGTCAAATTTTTCTTACAAAGCGGAAACTCAGTGCCCTGAGTCTGTGTCTTTCATACCGCTCACAGACGGAGGAATACTGTCTTATAAAGTAAAGCTTACCAAACCGGATCCTAAAATATATGAACTGCTGCTCTCAAGGTATGATCTAAAAGCAGAGGAATGCATTTTCATCGATGATACATCGAAAAATGTGGCAGCTGCCGAAAAAATCGGAATCCACGGGATCAGATTCGAAAGCTTTGAACGGGCAGACAGGGAGATAGGTGACATAATTAAGAATGCAAGATAATCTATTGAAGGAAATATTGTTGAATGCTATCATGATACCAAGGTTTGCTTGAAAGAAACTATAGATTTTTGGCATATCTTGGTATTACTGTTTGTAAAAATATTTTTAGGAAGTGGGATGTACAATGACAGAGTATAAAGAAAAACGATTTGTTGGGGAACGAGCCCTTTTTGGGAGCCATGATGTAAGGATATCGGACAGCGTATTTGAGGACGGAGAGTCACCGCTTAAAGAGTCGGGGGATCTGGAACTGGAAAATGTTCTTTTCAGATGGAAATATCCGCTTTGGTATTGCAGAAATGTGAAGGCGGTAGGGTGTACCTGGTTTGATATGGCAAGAGCAGGAGTTTGGTATACCGAAAACATTACAGTAAAGGATACCATGATCCAAGCTCCTAAGAATTTCAGAAGGAGCAGCGGCATTTCACTGGAAAACGTTGTAATGTCCAATGCTGCCGAGACACTGTGGAACTGCAAAAATATTAAGCTTAAGAATGTTACGGCAAAGGGAGATTACCTTGCCATGAACAGCAGCGATATTGAAATAGACGGACTTATGCTGGACGGCAACTATTCTTTTGACGGGACCGAGAATGTCATTATAAGGAATTCAAGACTTCTTACGAAGGATGCTTTCTGGAACAGCAAGAATGTGACGGTATATGATTCATTTATCTCAGGAGAATACCTCGGTTGGAACTCTAAAGATTTAACCTTGATCAATTGTACGATAGAAAGCCTTCAGGGCATGTGTTACATTGACAATCTGAAAATGATCGATTGTAAGCTGGTGAATACAACTCTGGCTTTTGAGTATGCAAGCGTGGATGTGAAAATTGATTCCGGCATAGAGAGCGTATTTAATCCAAAGGAAGGACGTATTGTTGCCGACAGGATAGGTGAACTTATAATAGAAAAGGATAAGATCGATCCGTCAAGGACGGAGATCGTCTGCAGCAATATCTTAAATAAGTCGGATAAACCGGAATGGAACCGGTGATAGCTCCAAAGGGTAAGGAAAATATATATGAAGTATGATTTTGATGAACCTGTAAACAGACGCGGAACCGGATCGCTGAAATGGAATGTCCCGGAGAGTGTTCTTCCGATGTGGGTGGCGGATATGGATTTTAAGACCGCACCGGAAATAACGAAGGCTCTGCAAGCAAGAGCGGAGCATGGGGTTTTCGGATACACCGAAGTAGATCAGAGATGGTATGATGCATATATAAACTGGTGGGACAGACGCCATTCATTCAGAATGAATTCTGAATGGCTGATATTCTGCACAGGTGTGGTCCCTGCAATTTCATCGATCGTCAGAAAGCTTACCACTCCCAATGAAAAGGTGATAATACAGACCCCTGTTTACAATATTTTCTTTAATTCGGTCCTGAATAACGGCTGCCGTGTATTTGAAAGTCCGCTTAAATATGAAAACGGATGTTATTCGATGGATATGGCAGATCTGGAAGAAAAAATGTCGGATCCGATGACAACTCTGTTTATTCTCTGCAATCCTCAGAATCCATCGGGAAATATTTGGAGCCGTGAGGAGCTCGCAAAGATCGGGGAATTGGCATTAAAATATAATGTTACCGTTATTTCAGATGAAATACACTGTGACCTTACGGATCCCGGGTTTGAGTATATTCCCTTTGCTTCGGTATCGGAAGAATGCAGAAAGGTGAGCATCACGTGCTTAGCACCTACCAAGACCTTTAACATAGCAGGGATCCAGACAGCAGCCGTATGCGTTCCGGATACATTCCTTAGATTCAAAGTATGGCGCGGACTTAATACCGACGAAGTCGCAGAGCCGAATGTTTTTGCCTGTGAGGCTGCTGCAACAGCCTTTGAGAAGGGCGGTGAATGGCTTGATGAACTGCGCACATATCTTGCGGAGAACAAAAGGATCGCATATGAATTTATTGAAGGGGAATTACCTGAACTTCACGTAATAAGGAGCCATGCCACATATCTTATGTGGATCGATATAAGCAACTGGAAGTATGATAAGGAGTCGGTATTGACTAAAGGTGAGAAAAAGGGCAGTTTGGGATTGCCTGAAATCACTGCTTCCGATGTTTTAAGACGGAAAAGCGGACTTTTCCTTTCCGATGGTGGGATATACGGCGGAAACGGCAGGGATTTCCTAAGGATGAATCTTGCATGTCCGAGGGCAACTCTGCTGGAGGGGCTGAAACGCTTAAAATATGCTGTAACTGAAGGCTGACTTGGAGGAATGATATGGAAAACAATATGATACCCGCACCGTTGAAGGGCGATGAATTCCGTTTTGATTCGTTTAAAAACGGAAAAGTATTATATAATAAGAAAAAAGGCAGACTTCCCGCAATGGGCTGGAACAGCTGGAATGCGTTCGGCAGCGGTAACACGGAAGACCTCACAAAGGCCATGGCAGATAAGATCGTGGAGCTGGGGCTTGATAAGCTCGGCTACAGCTATTGCGTACTGGATGACGGCTGTTATAAACCTGAGAGGGAAGACGGAAAGCTTGTAAATGAGCCTAAAAAATTTCCTTCCGGCTTTAAGGCACTGGCGGACTATATCCATGCAAAGGGACTGAAATTCGGTATGTATAATGATATCGGAACCAATCTCTGTGCAGGAGCTGCAGTAGGTACTTACCTGCATGAAGCTGTTGACGCACGTTCCTATGTGGAATGGGGAGTTGATTTTATAAAGGTAGATAACTGCTACTACATGTTTGATAATGCAACCTTCTCCAATCCTGAGAATGCAAGATTTGTTTACGCCCCCAATATAAACAGGATAAAGCTTGTGCCGAAGGATGCCGGAAGGGCCGCGCTACCTGAGACAGGTATTATACTTGAAGAAAAAGATGCCAAGCTTAAGGGGACCGGTATTAAGTTCAATAAAGACGGCGGTGTCGGATATGCAACAAATATCGGTACCTTTGACGGTACCAATACAGGGACAAGCCCTGTAGGAGATATGAGCGGAGAGCTTGTATTCAACATAAATGCCGGATTACCGGAAGAAAACGGATATGAGGACGTTGAACTTTACGTGGAATATGCCACGGGCCGTGAACCCGGAGTAGGTGAATGGCTGCAGGTGGCTTTAGATACTGATGAAGGTTCCGAACTGATATATGATGATCTGGTAGAGATGTCCGAAGGAAAAGAAGACTTTATCTGGTCAAAGGCTATTCCTTTAAGGCTCAGACGCGGTGTCAACAGGATTCGTCTGATGAACCACAGAAGACAGGAAAACACTTTAAATTCCTATGCGGAACTGCTTAAGGGATTTAATGAAGCGGCACCTGATAATGACATTATACTCTCTATCTGTGAATGGGGTAAGACCCAGCCTCAGAACTGGGGCTACAAGGTTGGAGATTCCTGGAGGATACTGAATGATATTACATTCCGTGTTGGATGGGACGGAAATCCGGGTATAGGAAGATGGTTCGATCCGGGAACACCTTCAGTCACTTCTCAGTACAATAAGGCTGTGGTAATGGATGAGCTTGCAGGTCTTGATAAAGGCTGGAACGACCCTGATATGCTCATGATAGGTATGGACGGACTGACTGATATTCAGTGCAAGACCCATATGACTATGTGGTGCATGATGAACTCACCTCTGATGCTCGGACTTGACCTTCGCCGTGTAGAGAAGGGCGACTGGATATATGAGATAATCGCAAACGAGAGGCTGATTGAACTGAATCAGGATGCTTTAGGTATTCAGGCAAAGAGAATATTTACAACTAAAGGATCTGAGGATCCGTCAAAGGATTACATAACCGATATAAACAGGGTTGATATTTTGGCTAAGCCTTTAACAGACGGCGGCATAGCTATTTCCTTCATAAATGTCAGTGAAAGAAAGCAGACAGGACCTTTCAGCATTAGCGTTGATGATATACCTTTTGAAGATTTTAAAAAGGCAGGAAAGTATAAGGTAACCGATCTCTGGACCGGCGAAGAATCCATAAACACTGACGGAGTATTTAAAACAGAGTCATTGGCTGCATGCGACAACTATACGATAAGGGTGAAAGCATTGTAAGGGTATCCAATATGACGGTTAAGGAGTTTTACTGCCTTCTTTTCGGAGAATTTAACCCATATGAGTTTAATATGTATTTAGGAGAACTTCTTTCGTGTAATGAGGTAGAAACCCGGCAGCTTGAGAGAAGGACTGCGGCATACATGGTATACGTGTATCTGAACGAGGTTCTTAAAGAGGCTGATGAGATAAGCATTGAACCTGCTTTTGTTCTGAAAGATATATATGAATGTTCTGCCTGTATAAGATATATTGCTCAGGTATATATTAAAGGCATTATGCCTGCTAAAGATCAGGTATTCGGTGTGAGAAAGCTTGTTGACAGACCTGAGGCAGAGAGCATCGCGGAAAGAGTGTTTGACAGATCTAAGAGAACACATACTTATAATTAATAGAATTAATAGTTTTTTATTTTCTGCTTTACATTTTATTACATAAGATTTAAAATATCGGTAAGAAAATGAAAGGAGAGCGTCGAATGACGCAAAAGAAATGAAGAAGTATTTAGAAAAGCTATTATGCTTAGCACTGGTTTTGGTTCTTGCACTTTCCGTATTTGGAACGGTTCAGGTTTCGGCAGCAGAAGAGGAAGATGATGATTACATTAACTGGACTTTCCACTATGCTACAAATGATAAGACAAAGGAATTCAAAGGCGAAGAGGGCAACACAGTTATTGCAAACTGCTTTTATCAGAGACTCGTTTTTACCGGTTTTTCCAAGGGTATCAAGAAGATCAATAAGACCTTAAAGAAGCTTAGCAAGTCATTTGATTACAGTGGTCTTTATTCCTATGCTGAGGAAGATGCCAAGCTCGGCCGTGACAGAGTAATATATGATGATTACACCATGCAGGAAATCCACTCTGTCGGAGAGCATTATGTCAGCGTAGTCGTTTCAAGATATTGGTGGGCAGGCGGAGTATCCAACAGCTTCTGTGACGGATATACATTTGATACCAAGACAGGTAAGCTTATCAAACCAAGCAAGATTACAGGCTTATCCTTTAAAGAACTGAAAAATAAGTTTAAGAAGGCTATAGAAAGTGATCCTGATTATATCGCAGACAGCGGATATTTTGATCTTGACGCATTCCTTGATGGATTGAAGGAGTCAGATGTTAATTACTATATTAACGGAGATGAGTTCGTTGTTATAATACCTCCGTATACTCTTGGCGGCGGATGGTACAGAACCTACGTTCTTGACGGTGTTTCCGTAAACTATTAATGAAATTTTGAAAGATTTCAAAAACTTTTAAAAAAAGTGTTGACAAAATAAAATTTATAGTGTAATATATCACTCGTGCTTGAAAAACAAGCACGATGATGCGCGAGTGGTACAGTGGTAGTACGTCGCCTTGCCAAGGCGAAGATCGCGGGTTCGATCCCCGTCTCGCGCTTTTTGTGTGTAATTTGGAGAGTTGGCCGAGTGGTTGAAGGCGCTGGTCTTGAAAACCAGTGATCCCGTAAGGGACCGTGGGTTCGAATCCCACATTCTCCGTTGGTTTTCGGCAGAAAATGACCACCGAGATGTAGGTGGTCATTTTGATATAATCCCGAAAGCTACAATTTAATATGACCCGGTGACGGGGTGATTTAGGTTCTTTGGAGAAATACCCAAGAGGCTGAAGGGGCTCCCCTGGAAAGGGAGTAGAGCGTTAATAGCGCTGCATGGGTTCAAATCCCATTTTCTCCGCGAAACAAGTGA
>JAILGF010000162.1 GCA_024696945.1 Lachnospiraceae bacterium
CTGACTTCAGCTTTACTACATATAATATGCCCTACGATTTCGTCATTCACAGTTGCAACAAGGCTTAATTCCAATATCCCATCTCTTTTACGAAGTTCATTAACCATCCAATGCTCGTATGGACACCCAATACCACCTCGCTCAATTCTTTCGTGGTATGCGAAAGCTTTTCTTGTTATCTCCTCTACTCTTCCGTAATCTTTTTTGTTTTCATTTCGAACAATTATCTCCATGTTTATTCTTCCTGACTTTCCTATAGTCATCTTTCAGTGCCTAATGTGCAGAGCTTTCCTCGCATGACATATCCGATTTTTTCATAGCAGGCATTTGACGCCACATAATCTGCATTGGTATAGAGCATTGGTGTGTATCCTAAATCCTGAACTATCTTTGTAACCTGATAAACAAGATTTTCTGCATAATGTTTCCTACGGTATGCCTTTTGTGTATATACCAAATTAAGGGAAGCCATATCTCCTGTAGGTGTATACTGACAGCTTGCTATTTTCCTTCCCTGATCATTGACCCAGAAATACAGTCTTCCTGTCTTGGCATAATTCTCAGCATCTTGACGATATTCTACGATGCTCTTCTTGTCTACTGCAACTTCTTTATGGAACAGATCAAGGAAATCAACAAGATCATCCCCATCCTTTTCAGTACATTTAAGTATAGCCCCATCCACCTCTGACTTAGGTGGAACCGGATTTTGACAATCGTATGCCAACATATTCATCTTTATCTTAATCGTCAGATTGTCATTTGCAGCTCTATTTATAAAATATTCAGCAAGTTCATATTTAACATTAAATGTATGTTTTCCATCAAGTAATCCATTCTCTTTTACAATCTGATAAGCATTTTCATGCTCTTTATCCAAAGCATCATCCGGAGTCCATATCCATACCGGATAAGGTTCACCTGTAAAGCAAATAATAAGTCTCTCATGGTCCGTTAACAGCAGACTACACTCAGAACCAATAATCCTTCGCAGAACAAAGAAAGAGTAAGTATCTTTTTCTAACAATTTGTAATCCCTCTCATCGACATTATTGTCCATAGGCTACCTCACAAACAATTTTCTCTTCGAAGATTATCCTAAAACAACAAACTCATCCATATTACTTAGCATAGCCGGATGACCGCCATGCTCAAAGATATGTGCCTTAGCTAATGAAGTTTTCGCGCATATCTCATCAAACAGAGCCTTATAATGGTTCTTTTGGAACATATCATCCTCAAGGCTTCCCGTCAGCAGCATCGGAACCTTCAGCTCTTCTATAGGCTTATGAAAGAATTCTCCGATTTGTTCCGCGTGCCTTAATACAGCATCCGTATCTGCATCAAAAACCTGTTCCCAGTCATCACCGTGAAGTGCCTTAAGGTACTCTACAAAGCCTCCAAAAGTTTTTGCCTGAGCGCGTCCGTTACGTATCTGTTCTGTGATTTCGTGATCAGCTCTAAGCCCTTCAAAACTGTCAGCAATAAAAGATTCAACCAATTCAGGATATTCAAGCGCCACATTGATTGCTGCCAACGCACCGCCGCTGCTTCCTATAAGCTTTACCTTTTTCAATCCAAGATGATTGCATAAAGCCTTAACCTGTTTTGCCCAATCAAACCACAGATCTGAAGGCCATTTTTCGATACGTTCAGACCGGCCATTTCCAAGAAAATCCGGTACGATAACCCTGTATTTTTTAGCAAATACTGGAACTATGGAATCAAACATCTTTCCGCACGAAGTATTCCCGTGCAATAATATCAGCGGTGAACCTTCACCAGATTCCTCATAATAAATCAGTTTATCTTCATATCTGAAATAACTCATATATACTAGCCTTATTTCCTGTTAATTTTCTACACTGAAATATAATTAACTATCGCATGCTCCGGATAAGAGGGATTATACGAACTATCTTCTGCGCCCTTCTCTGTGAAAGAAGTATCCGAGGTTAATCCTGACCTCCCGGCGGCCAATATCATTGTTTGTATAGCAGCAAGTATCAAACCCGATCATTTCAAAACCCTGACGAAGATAGAATCCGATTGCATTTGTATTGTGG
>JAILGF010000182.1 GCA_024696945.1 Lachnospiraceae bacterium
AGATAAAAACAGATCTTCTTCCGGTTTTAAATAGAGCAGAGAAATTTGATCTAAACAGTGCCAAAAAGGCGGTTATGGAATATTTGAATGGATTCTTGATTCTTGATGTGAATGAAATAGAATTTTGGAAATCCTTCAGTAGTGGCAAGTATTGCCCAGAATTACTCTTCGATGGGGAAATAGTTTGTAGGATTGAAAGACATCCTATGGCTTTATGGAAATGTGCCAAAATCATCCATGATAATCAATTATCATAGAAAAAATTGAAAGGAAACAGATATGGCTGCAATATTGATCATTGACGATGATGTTTATATAAACAATATAGCGGATATATAGGTGGAGTTACTCGTGTGATCATGACATTTGTATATGAAGCAAGTGCATATGATGGACTGGTTGAGTTTAATCAGTATATTGGTTCGTCACAGATAGCAGTTGCAAAACTTCCAGAAGAGGTTGCCAAGACATAGAATAAATATATTGAGGAAAAAGTGAGCATGCTAAAGAGAGAAACAGCCTATAATGTTGGAATAATGGTAGTTTTCTCTTGCTTGGGGGTATTGATATTCAGAAAGAAAAATATAAAGTAGATCAATCAGAGGCATGGCTATCTGGTTGTAAAAATGATTAAGCTATCGGCGGCCTTTACAGACTGCCGATTTTAGATTCGACTTTTTTTAAAAAGTACTTGACAATTCTGTCTAACGGTTGTAGAATGTATTTGTCTAAAACAAGTAGACTGAACGGAGGTGCTTAAAAATGGTCGGTTACAATATGGGTACAGTAGAATCGTATTTTGCAGACATAGTATGGGAGAGGGAGCCGCTCTCGACTTCGGATCTCATAGAGATATGTAAGGAAAAGTTCAACTGGAAGAGGACTACAACATATACGGTATTAAAGAGATTGTGCGAAGGTGGAGTGTTCAAATTGGAAAACTCTACAGTGACATCTCTTATTTCCAGGGAAAACTTTTATAGTGCCAAAAGTGAAAGCTTCGTAGAGGAGTCTTTTAATGGTTCATTGCCTGCATTTATAGCAGCGTTCACTAAACGCAAGAAACTCACAAAAAAGGAAATAGATGAGATACGTAAGATGATAGATGACTATAAACCGGAACAGTAGAAAAGCGGGATGTCTTGATAGTATTGCTATAGTGACAAAAATCTTCGGGGGGTGAGAGATTATGACTTCCTTATTCGTAAAATTATTGAACTTAAGCATATCCGCCGGTATGCTTATACTTCTTGTTTTTGTGTTCAGATTTATATTGAAGAGAACATCCAGGAGAGCTACATGTCTGCTCTGGATAGTAGTAGGACTGCGCCTTGTGATACCGTTTTCTTTTGAGAGCAGTATGTCAATTATGCCGTTTGGAGATTTTGTTAAATTGAATGCCTCAGAAACAACGGGAGCGATATATACAGGAAAAACTTATATTAATGAGAATCAATCCAAAATAAGCACAGTATATATATTTCCAACAGATGACAATAGCGAGATTGATTACTATATTGATTCTACGCAGACTAATGATTTTGAAAAAGGTATAAATAATTCAGAGAATGACAATTTTGAGCAGAGCGATTATATAAAGAACAGTATAAAACAGGGGTACATAGAACAGAATAACGATGTCAAGATAGCATTGCCTACCCAGATACCAAGTGAAACTGTAAAGGCACAGAGTAATAATGATAATGTACAGAGAAATGGTACTGATAACAGCACATCTGAGGACTACTATGTATCCACATCCAATAACATTTTTGGGTACCCGGCTAAGTATTTCTGGGGTGTAATAGCATATCTCTGGTTGTTTGGCGTAGTTGCTATCATGGGTTATACCCTGGTAGGTTATATACATATGAAGCAGATAACTGCTGCATCTATGAAGCTGGAAGATTTGATCCTGTCAGAAAGTGTTGTCTCCAGATTTAAGATCAAACTCGAAAATGTATATGTCTGTGACCGTTTGGACACTGCGTTTATCTTTGGAATCATACATCCGAGGATATATTTGCCCAGCAACCTTGATGAGACTCAGATAGAAAATGTCATAGCACATGAGCATGTTCATATTATGCGCCGAGACTATATATGGAAGCTTATCGGATTCCTGATGCTCGCGGTATATTGGTTCAACCCTCTTGTGTGGCTTGCTTATGCATTCCTTTGCAGAGACATCGAGTTTGCTTGCGATGAACAGGTAATCTCGGGCATGAACACAGATGAGGTAAAAAGATACTCGGAAACTCTTCTATACTGCAGCACAAATCTGCATTTTATGTATGGATGTCCGATCGCTTTCGGTGAGATAGCCGTAAAGGACAGGGTGAAGGCAGCGTTGAATTATAAGAAGCCCCTGTTTTGGGTGATTTTACTTGTGTTTGTACTTCTTGTATCAGTAGGAATAATTTTCTTTATAAAACCGGAAAGCACTACTGATGAGAATGAGGAGTCTGGTTTGGTGAGTTTGGTATCAACAGGAGATAATAACTCAGAAGGTTATGATATAGTAACCAGCAAAGATACCACAGATAAAGCCGGTGAGGATGTTGTCGTTTCAAGAACGACTGTTCTGAATACATATTGTGAGATCACTTCTGCTAAAGAACTGATGGAGACTATTTCCGATAAGTTTAAATATGGATTTACTTATGAATTCAATTATACATATGTAGTACCTGATGGTACTGAATTTGGTGAGAAATTCAGATATTCATCAGGAAGAACATTTATAGATTATGTTAAGAAGTGGCCGGATCTTTCCAAGATAGAATGTGATCCTGATATGATTGCTTCGCTGAAAGATACTCGCGAGTCTGAAAATGGGTATCTTATTGTCTCAACCAATGATGAATATGAAGGTGATGAAGAGATTGGATACAGGCTGTATATAAAAGATGAATATATTCATGTGTTTTCAGACAATGGTCAAGTTGAAAAATATATGTGGTCATACAAATTCAAGGATGGGTTTAAGCCTAATATGTATAATTTCAGGCGTATGCTTTTTGATTCTAAGATGTATGAAACATATGTGCAGCATTGTAATTATGAAAAAATCAGTGGTACCGGTATATATAATGTTAACAGGGGTTACCTGATAGACCTTGATGGCGATGGTCAGGATGAAAGGCTATTTGTGGCTGCATGTGGCTGGATTAACTATCCTGAGCCTGAAAATGAAGAAGATATGGTCGATCTGGGTGTATATCACGAGACTAATGCTCCGTTGGCTGACGAAAACTATCCGGGTTCTTTTCTTCAGGAAAGGGCATTGATATTTATAAATGGGAAACTGTGGAATGAAAAAGAATATGAGGGAAGCAATGAGATTCATATACAGTATGCTTTTGCAATAACTGATACTGATTTGAAGGATGGCAGATATGAAATACTTATACAAAATGACCCCAGTGACCTGTTCTATGTTTGGAAGGATGGTGCACTGTCCGGTCCTAAGGCTTTTGGCGGCATTATGCTTATAAGTGAATATGGAAAAATGAATTCTTATATTGACGTCAGTGTTTCGGGTGATTTCCATGGAGACGGTACATTCACCGGTGGAGGTACTATCAGCTTACCTCAATATGGATATAGTATGTTTTCTCAGAATGTGACATGGTATATGGATTCTGATGGAAGCATAGAACGGAGGGGAAATATTTTTGATGTTTTCTGCTATAATGAAAAGATGATAAACAGCATAGCTGATGAAGAAGAGAAAGAAATGTTTAGAAAACGCATCTTGGAACATCCTGGAGATTATTATCTAAAACTGGAAGTTGGACTCAATGTATCAAAGGATCAGGATGGTTCTTCAAGAAGAGAGCACATGCTCCCGGGGTATGTTATGATTGACAGTACTGACGGCGTAAGCATGATACATCTCACTTCTCCGTATACAGGCATTTCAGGCTGGATAGATCTGGCAAATCTTGAGGAATATATACCTGATTACAAGGATTCAGGTCTTGAAGGCGTGGCCGATACAGATAAGATGGATGCACTTTTCAGTAACATTAATCATGCGGGGTAATAGAGGAGTTCCTGATGCTTCCAGAGAGTGTTAAAGGTAGATCTATACCAAAGAGGAGAGTGGTCAATAGATGCTAACAAATAAAAAAGTATTTTCGGCAGCAACCCTAAAGAATATAGCTGTTATTACAATGGTTATCGATCACATAGGTGGGACACTGGTATATGAATTTGAGCAACGCAATGTACAAAATATCGGGATGGATGGTTTTATTTCGATGTGGATGCGTATAATAGGCCGTATAGCTTTTGTATTGTTTGCTTTTTTGCTGACTGAAGGTTTTGTCTATACCTCGGATAAAAAGAAATATGCGTTACGCCTTTGTGCAGGTGCAATAATTTCT